>JAAYVG010000016.1 GCA_012517285.1 Elusimicrobiota bacterium | reverse complement strand
CCAATGACCAAAGGCGACCAACAGCGTATAACACAGCATAAAAGAGCCTGCCCTGATGAATATCAGGGTTCGTGCTTTGCGACATTCACCCAAATCCCGCCCTCTATGCTTATGTTTTATATATATGTTTTGAGAAACAAAAATATAAGCCGTCTTTATATTGGCTATACTAATGATTTAAAAAGAAGGATGGCTGAACATAAGAAAGGAAATGATAACATAGAGTTAGTTTACTATGAAGCTTATAGCAACGAAAAGCAATCTCGATTACGAGAGAGAAGGCTAAAACTATATGGTAGTGCTTGGCGTGGACTAAAGAATAGGTTTGGTTTTAATGCTTAGATGGTGGGACTTCTTTTATGCTGGAGACGTTATATTAAATAAGTATTTTAGAGCGTTTTAGAAATTGGTTTAAGTAAAAATTTAAAAAAATGTTTATTAATAGATTTTTTGTAATAAGTTTTGATAAAGGCAGAAAGGTTGTCCAAAACATAATTTCTGTCTGTTTCAATACTTAAAATATTATAAGAGGAGGTTATTTTATGATAGTGCTATCTATTATTGTTGCGGTTCTGATATTATGGGTTATCTTTGCTTTTAATAAATTAGTGAGTTTGAGGAATCAGACTAAAAATGCATTTACCCAAATAGATATCCAGCTTAAAAGAAGGCATGACCTGATCCCAAATCTTGTTAACTCTGTGAAAGGAGTTATGAAGTTTGAACAGGAGACGCTTGAGAAGGTTATAAGTGCAAGGAATAAAGCAATAAGTGCTTTTGACAGCGGTAATATAAAAGAAGGGTTTGCAAATGAAAATGTTTTGTCTCAGGCACTCGGAAGGCTTTTTGCTCTTCAGGAATCATATCCTGACCTGAAATCAAATCAAGAGGTTCAAAAGCTTATGGAAGAGCTTACAAGCACTGAAAACAAGATATCATTTGCAAGGCAATTTTATAATGATATAACAACAAAATTTAATACTCAAATCCAGCTTTTCCCTACAAATCTTATAGCGGGAATTTTAGGCTTCAAACCAGCTGATCTCTTTGAGCTTCCAAAGGATTCAGCAGAGAGGGAAACCCCTCAGGTTGATCTGAGTCTAAATAAGTAGTATCCGCTAAAAAGTCTGGCTGTTTTGAGTTTGGGGCAATGAAAAATTGTTCTTTAAAGCACTTGAACAAGACCAGAAGTAATCTACGGGATTACTTCTGGTCTTTCTAAATATTTATCTGATTTCTGACCTCCTAAATATATGAACATATACGAGCAGCAGCAAAAGAATAAAAGACTTACTGTAATACTTATTATAGTGTTTGTTCTTTTTTTTATAATAATAGGGCTTGGCTTTGATTATTTCTATCTTAATCTGTATCCAGCATATATTAATGAAAATGGCGATGAGGTAATGAGGCGATTTGTTCCGTATGGCACTATATTCTGTTTAATACTTTCACTGATACTTGTTATCAACGCATTTTCAAATGGTATAAAGAGCATAATTAAAGCCACAGGAGCAATTCCTCCAAATCCAGATGATATAAAGGAAAAGCAGTTCATTGATGTCGTTGAGGAGATGAGCATAGCAGCAGGTATTCCAAAGCCAGCTGCGTATATAGTCCCCGATAGTGATTTAAACGCATTTGCAACAGGTTTCTCACCAGAAAAATCATACATATTTGCTACACGTGGTCTTGTTGATAATTTAAACAGGGAGGAACTTCAGGCGGTAGTTGCTCATGAAATGAGCCATATAAGGTTTTATGACATAAGACTTCTAACAGTAACGACTGTTCTTATGAACGCAATCGCTCTGATATCAGATATGATCTGGAGGAGTTCAAGGAGTAGAGGGTATTCATCATCTTCAAAAAGTTCATCATCAAAAAGTAAAAATTCAGGTGGTGTTATAATATTTTTTATCTGGATAATACTTCTTATACTCGCTCCAATAATATCAAGAATTCTTGCTATGGCAATATCAAGACAACGGGAGTATCTTGCTGATGCAGGAGCTGCTGAACTTACAAGAAATCCTAAGGCACTTATTTCGGCGCTTGAAAAAATAAGATCAGCAGTTGAACCTACCAAAATGGTGAAGGATGGTGTAGCCAATATGTGTATAGCTGATCCGAGAGGAAGTTTAATAGAGGAAAAAACAGGTTTTATTGCAGATCTCTTTGCAACCCATCCACCTATGGAGAAAAGGATACTGGCATTAAAACTTATGGCATACGAAAAACAACGGGATACAGGTAAATGAAGACAGAAAACAGAAGGCGGAAGACAGAAAGACAGATAAGTTTTCAGGTATCCCCGATTGTTTACAGTGAACTCAAATAAATTATTTATTAATTGTATGGGATTTATAAAAGCAGGAATAAAAACAAAAACAGTATCACGATATGCCGTTGAGACATCCTCATCTCTTGAGATGACTGAGGATGAGTGCAGCAGTTTGATTGATGATATCAAAAAAACAAGATATTTTAAGATAATGATTAACAGCGGGATAATAAGAAACAAATCATCAAAGTTTTTCACCCATTCCTATCTGAAAGAATATTCGCTGAAGGATGATTCTAAAAATGATTACACAGCTCTTATGGATGATACAAACCCTGTTGTATCGAAGATTAAAAAGATAGGTATTGAAAAATTTAGCAAATATTTCTTATCTGATAAATTTGATGAAAACGATATTTCAAAAGAATGTGGAATATCAGAAAAAGAGGTCAGCGATATATTTAAATTTATTAACAGATATTATCTTTTTGAATCTCAGGATAACATCCCAACTAAAAAAGCTCACAAGACATATTCAACGGTTGCTAAAATTGAGGTTAAAAATAAAAAAATCAAAATTGTTTTCATTACAGAAAATATATGGAAGGAAAGATATGTGATAAATAAAACACTTTTAAACAGATTTATGCCAGATCTTAAAACATCTGAAAAAAAGAAGGTGAACGAAATTATAAATAAGATTGAGAACATAGAATACAGAAAAAATGTTATGTACAATCTTTTAAAACTTATTACAGAGGTTCAGTCAGAGTATATTATAAGTGGTGATGAGAAAAAATTAAAGCCTGTTTCTCAGGTTTTGATATCAAAAAAAATAAACTGTCATCCAAGCACAATAAACAGGGTGGTTAATTCAAAAAGTATAATTCTTCCTTCAAATATAGAAATACCCATAAAGTATCTTATAACAAACAATAAATATATAAACAGGATACGATTGAAGGAAATACTATCATCAACTCATAATTTAAGTGACAGAAAATTATCGGAGGTATTTTTCAATCGATATGGCGTAAATCTCTCCACCAGAACAGTAAACTCCTACAGAAAAGATATCTTAAACAGGGGGCACTGAAAAAGTCTATTTGCGATATAAATTAGTCGATTTTTCATGCCTGCCTGCGCCGAAATGGCTTCGGCAGGCAGGCCTGCCTACGCCAAGGCAGCTTCGGAAGGCAGGCGTGGGGCGAGACGAGGAACGAGGAGTGAGCATACCTGAATAAGGTCTGTAAACGACGAGTGACGAAGTCGTAGCCAAAAAGCGACAATTTATACACAAAAGGTGGAAAAAACTGTATGCTTTTTTAATATTAAAGATCAAAAACCTTGCACTTTGGATATAAATTTTTAAACTCTTTATACAGTTTCTTATTTATAAAATCTCCACCGTTAGGCTTTTTCAGTGCCCCCTAAATAGGAAGTAGTTTTTTCCCTATTGCCTTATCCCTTATTCTTTGATTTTTTCTGAAAGCTTTTCAATAGCATCCATAAGATTTTGAGCCGATTGCCTCATAAGCAAAACCACCTCATCCCTTTCTTTATCATCAAGATCATAAAATATATCAGCAGCCTCTCTTATGGCTGATGACTTTGATCTGACTGTATGAATCAGTTTTTCAATCTCTTTTTTCTCCATCTTTCCCCTCATATTTTTTCATCAGTGAATAAAATCTCCTTGTTGATATCTTAAACCTCTTAAGGACATCATTAACCTTATTAGTTCTGCTAAATTCTTTTTTTATCATTCTGTATGCTATATCATCTAAATAATCATCAAGTCCCATACCAGAAGGAATGTTTAAAAACGCATCAGATGTTTCCATCTGTTCATTTCTCATGTTAGATTTAATGTAATTTTCTATGTCAACAACATCTATATTCCCCTTTGAGTTTAGGATAAAAAAATCTATCATATTTTTAAGTTCTCTAACATTGCCAGGCCAGCTATATTTTAAAAGAAAATCTATCGCCTTTGCTGAAAATGAGAGCTGCCTTTTTGACTCAGTAAATTTTTCTATTAAAATGAGTATATCATCCCTTCTTTTTGATAGCGGAGGCAAAAACACTCTTACAGAATCTATTCTGTTAAGGAAATCCTTCCTCAATTTTTTTGATTTTACGAGTTCCTCGATGTTTTCAAGTGTTGCTGATATTATCCTGAAATTGGAATATTCTTTTTTATCAGAGCCAACAGGATAGAAATACTTTTCTTCAACAGCCTTTAAAAGCTTCTGCTGCATATCAATGCTCATAGCCCCTATCTCATCAAGGAATAGCGTCCCATTGTCAGCCTGCTTTATCTTTCCAGCCCTTTTTTCAGATGCTCCCGTAAAAGCACTCTTTGTATGGCCGAAAAGCTCTATTTCAAGAAGCTCACTGTTATAAGCTGCACAGTTCAAATCCACATAATTTCCCTTTCTTTTAGAATATTTATGTATAAGTTTTGCAAGTGTCGTCTTGCCTGTTCCACTGTCCCCCAATATAAGTATGGGAGTAGTCTCCTTTGCAAATTTAAGTGCATTTAAAATCTCTTTCTGTGTCTTAGGGTCTGTGGTTATAAAATCATTTGAAAATAGTTTTTTCTTATCATTATTTATCTCAACATAAGATTCATACTTTCTTAAGACATCAGATATAACAGTGTTTTCATTCCCTTTAAAATAATAATCATTTGCTCCCAAATCATAAACCCTATTTATTAACTCACTGTTACCACTACCACTTATCACAACAACATAAATACCCTTTGATTTAGCTTTTTCTATAACACAAAGCCCTGAGTAGTTATCATTTTCCCCGAGCATCAGGTCAACAAAAGCAATGTCATATCTTTTGCTATCTAATTTTTTAAATGCCTCATCTTTATTTGATACAAAGTCAACAGCATTTCCCTTAAGATTTTTACCGATGATCTTCTGTATTAAAGCATCATCTTCAACCACCAAAATATTAAACCTCATACCAAAATTATACAAATTTATAAATAAAATAAAAATATTTTCAAATGAAAATATTTATTGTCAAAAAAAAGATATTATAAAATAAGCATAAATAAGCGAATTATTTTCAAATGAAAATAATATTTTCATTTGAAAATGTTATAACCCACGCTAAAAACAAAAAAGCATTATATTTTAAGCATTTTTATTTTTTTGTGTTTTGGCATAAAAATTGCTACATCATGTATGTGAACAGAAAAATGTTCTCTAAAAAAAATAAAACAGCAGTAAGACAGGATTTGGGTTCTTAACCTTAATCTAAATCTTGATCTTAACCTGCTGTCAACAGGAGGAAAAATGATACAAGTATATAGAAGTGCGAGTGAGACAATCGCAATTGCTGAAGACCGTGGTTTTAATGTAGGATGTTTAAATGGTGGATGTGTAGGATAACGAAAATAAACACTCTGCCCTCATATATAAATATGAGGGCAGAGTGAATAGGAGAAATATATGACATACAAGACATCAAGATACAATATATATAAAAAGGTAGATGATGGGTTATTAATTTACAATACTTATTCTGGAGCATTTGTTCATATAAGCAATGAGATTTTAAATAAAATAAAAAAAGTATTAAACAATCCAAATATATCTGGCGATTTGGATATAAAAAAGATTTTTATGGAAAATAAATTTTTAGTGGATAAAAATATAAATGAATTAGAAAGGATAAAAGAAGATTATTATAAAGAAAAGTTTAATGAAAAAAGATTAACTCTAATGCTGCTTGTAAGTGAGAGCTGCAATTTTTCCTGTCCATACTGTTATATAAATAAAAAGAATATAAACATGTCCAGAGAGATATATAATCTTATACTAAAATTTATAAGTAATACTGATAGAAAAAACAACCTAAAAGAAATAAGAATAAGTTTCTTTGGTGGAGAACCACTTTTAAATCACAATTTAAATATCTTATTTTTGAAAGAACTTAATAAAAAAATAACTGATAAAACTAAAACATTCAGTATGGCTACAAATGGATATTTGCTTACTAAGGAAAGATTTTCTGAATATCTGGACAATGAACTCAAAAATTTTCAGGTAACGATTGATGGTAACAGAGAAACACATAATAGTTTAAGATATACACCAACAGACAAAGATACATTCAAGACAATTTTCAATAACCTGATATCAATAAAACAATTAGACAGGGAATTTAATATAACCATAAGGGTTAATTTTATGGATGGGGAAGATGAAAAGTATATAGAATTCATCAATAAATTCAAAAAAGAATTTAAAGATGATGAAAGATTTATTATATATTTCAGACCAATAATGAACTACAAAACAACTAAATTTAATAATAACATCGGCTTATGTTTAAAAAAAGATGCCGAAGATAAAAGGTTAATTTATACCAAAAAATTTTATAATGGAAAACGAAAGAAAGAACTTTTAACCAAATTAAATTTTGATTTTTTACCTGTGAAAAAAAATTATTGGTGTGAAGCTTGTTTGAAAAATTATTACATAATAGGAGCTGATGGAATGATATATAAATGTAATATAGAAATAGGGGACAAAAAATATAGCATAGGTAAGATAACCGAAGGGAAAATAATATACAATTTTGATAAAATATACTTTGAAGATTTTTCCCCATATGATAACGAAGAATGCAGAAGATGTATAATGCTTCCAATATGTCAGGGAGGATGTGTCAGGTCATCAAGGGATAGCAATATTAAAAATTGTCCCTACACTTTGAAAGGAATTGAGGAAACAATGGAATACTATCATAAGATTTCAATTGAGTAAAATATGCTCAGCATAAAAAACATATCAAAGATATATGAGACAAAAAAGAAAAGGGTTAATGCGATCAATAATCTCAGTCTTGATGTAAGTGATGGAGAGATTGTCTGTTTTTTAGGACCAAACGGTGCAGGTAAAACAACAAGCGTGGAGATAATTGGAAATTTTATAACACCTACGAAAGGAAATATTTATCTTGATGGTATAAGTATAAATGAAAAGAAAAAATATTTAGAAAAGGTTGGGGTTTTGTTTGAAGGTAATAAGGGAGTTGTAAAGTTTTTGACACCGTATGAGAATATGATATATTTCTGTGGACTTAGAGGGATTAATAAAAGGACAACCAGTGAGAAGGCTTTGATGTACATAAAAGAGCTTGAATTAGAAAAATACAATAACACCCGAGTCAATTATCTATCGAAGGGAAATCAGCAGAAGGTTGCTATTGGTTGTATGCTATCAATGCCTGTAAAACTTATTCTTCTTGATGAACCAACACTCGGTCTTGATCTTGATATCTCAAACAAGATAATGAAACTGTTTAAAAGGGAAGCAAAGGCGATGAATAAGATATTCATTATAACAACACATGATGCAGAATTTGTTGAAGATGTGGCAGACAGGATAGTTGTTCTTAAAGAGGGGAATTCACAGTTCATAGGGACACCAAAAGAATTTATAGAAAAAATGGGGTCTAAGAGACTCAGGGATGCATATCTAAAGTTTTTTGAGGTAAAATGAGCAAGGTTATTACAATAGTTTATACACAGTTAGAGTTTACATTTAAGTCAATGAAAAGATACTGGCTAAACTCAGTAAGTATAATAATTGAATTATCTCTGTTGCTTGTCTTTTTGTTCTTTGGGGTAGAGTCATTTGCAACATATAATCTGAGCAGTGAAGTGATACTCATCAAAAAAACTCAGTATGCAATAGGTATGTTTGTATATGTGATTGTTTTTAATATTTTTTTTAATCTGGCAAATTTAGTAACCGAATCAAAAAATTCTGGGAAGCTTGAACAGATAATAGTAAATCCATACGGCTCTGCTTTTTTATTGCTGGTAGAATCATTAGGAAACATAATATTTTTGATGCTTTTAAGCAGTGCAGGTATAGGAATAGTTATGCTGATTTATAAAATAAAACTTTATTCAAATATCCTTATGATTTTTCCACTTATTATACCATCGATACTAACAACATTAGGAATAAGCTTTATATTTGCAGGTATTACATTTATATTCAAAAAAGCAAACAATTTTATAAGTGTGATGCAGTATGTAACACTTGCCTTGATGATTTTGCCGAGTTATCCATTCAGTCTGTGGTCGTTGCTTCCTATCGGTGTTGATTCTACGGTGATCAATAAATATTTCTCAGGGACAATAACTTATATAGGTTATAAATGGTGGATTTACTTATATATCCATGGAGCAGTGTATTTTATTATAGGGGTATTTATATACAAGCTATGTGAAAACTACGCAAAGGAAAAAGGGATATTAGGTCATCTATAAAAAAGTTTAAATGCTTTATAATTTATTAATGACTCAAATAAAAAAAGAGCGATTGAATATTTTTGAAAGAAGTTTTTGATCAAAAGTATATAGTTGGATAAGTCTATCTCCATATAGAACTTATGTAACTTGAATGGAATAACGATTTAGTAAAATAATAAAAAGGCAGTAAGACAGGATTTGGGTTCTTAATCTTAATCTTGATCTTAACCTGTTGTAAATAGGAGGAAGATATGAAGAATGATAATGAAAAGAAGGATATATTATGGATTGTTATAATTGGTTTAACAGCAATATCTATAATCGCTGTTGACCTATTTTTTTCTGGTGAATATTCGCTGGCTCTGGCTAAAAGCCTGTTTATGGCTTTAGCCATGCTTGCTTTTATACTGATAAAGTTCAATGATAAGCCTCTTTTAAAAAAATCCCTTGTTTGTTTTGGGGTATTTTTAGCCCTTGCTCTTGTGTCATGGTGGTTTCCTTACTTCAATAATAAACTCGCAGATAGCAATGGAAAAGTTATAGTTAAAGCACTGGAAAGTTACAAAAATGAAAAAGGGGAATATCCAGCATTGCTTGAGGATCTTGTTCCCAAATATATAGATTCACTACCAAGGGCTAAATACACTTTTCTCTGGAAGGACTTTTACTGGGTGGACAATAATCTGGTGTATGTTAATGATGCTCCAGTGAACCTGATGAAATATGATTTTAATTCAGGTAGATGGACATGGACTGGTAGCGAAACTTATTCCAGACTTTTGCTGATGATCAAGAAATAAAAACAAGATAATAAAGATATTACAAAAAAGATAGTGGATATATGGTATTAAAATATATCTTTTGGTTATGGAAAAATTATGCATAGTATATTAAGAAGAATATATCCGCTTTTAGGATTTTTGGTAGGTGTTACGATTGCCAGAGTAATAAAAGCTTACTATGGACAAAACTTTCCAGTTATAAGTGATTTGGCTCACGCACTTTTACCATCTATTGGTATCTTAATTGGATATTATTTTTATAAAAGAGATAATAGAAAATAATAATATAGAATAAAAGAGGTGTTATGGATAATATAATAGAGGTATCAAAACTGAACAAAGCATTCAAGGATAAGAAAGTCCTTAACGATATAAGCTTTAACATCAGAGGGGGAAAGATATTAGCCTATTTAGGTCATAATGGTGCTGGTAAGACAACAACTGTAAGGATACTGTTAGGGCTTTTATCAAAGACATCAGGAAGCATCAAATTCAATGGCAGGGAGATAGATTATGATAGCAAAGATTTTGATGATATGAGGAAAGGCTTTGGAATTATGCTTGATTATCCTGCATTTTATAATGAGCTTTCGGCAGCAGAAAACCTGAGGATATTTGCCTCACTTTATTCTGTCAACAAGGAGGATTTTGAACCAAGATTAAACTACTTTGCTGAGAAGCTTGAGATAAAAGATGCATTAAAATCGAAGGTAAAGACTTTTTCAAGAGGCATGAGACAGAAGATATCATTTATAAGGGCGATAATCCATAACCCAGAAATAGTATTTATGGATGAGCCGATGAGCGGGCTTGATCCTGTGGCAAGGATAAAGATGAGAGATATAATAATAGAACTGAGAGAGAAGAACAAAACATCATTTCTTATAACCTCACACGATCTTGAAGAGATGGATAAAATATCCGACTACATAATAATACTTGAGAAAGGGAATGTTGTTTTATCAGGTGCCCTTGATGAGATAAAATCAAGCGGGATCAATTACACAATAAGCCTTGATAAAGATATCAGTTCTGATATATTAGAAAAGGTAAAAAAAGGATTTGAAGTAGAAAGCATAAGTTCAGATAAAGGTTTATTATCATTTATGAGCAAGAAGGAACTTACTATAAGCGATATATTTGAGTTTTTCTCAAGGGAAAACTATAAGATAATAAACATTGACAAAAAAGAGAATTCCCTTGAAAAGATATACTTTGATATGGTGAGCAGAAATGAAAAGAAATAATATAATAATGCTAACATCTTTATGGCTTAAAGAGCTTTTAAAAAGGCCACTTACATGGATATTTGTACTGATAATGATTTGTTCATTTTCGTCAGTAGCAAGCTTTAAAAACATAACATATATAAAACTGCTTTACTTCCTATCCATGATGTCCCCTATATATCTGATAATCTTCAATGTGATAAGTATTGATTACATATTCAGCATATCATTTAAAGATGGACTTTTTTACTATCTCATATCAACACCATTAAGGACATATGAAGTTATTGCCTCAAAAGCTCTTTCAGTTATACTATTCAGCATGGCTTTTTTTAGTCCTATACTTATATTCTTAATTACCCAGATCAGTCAGTCAGTTATTGACTTAAAACTCATTCTTGTGTTCATAAACTCAATCATCTTTTATATACTTCTTACATTCTTTGAGTTTTATGCATACTTCAATTATAAACGACTTTCAGAATCTTTACAAAGAATTATCCTTATTATAACGGTAGTAATAATGTTGTTCCTTTCAATAAAAACGAACGGATTAGAAAAAGATATATACTACCTTTCACACAGCTACATATATATATTCATATTAAACATAATTCTTATACTATTTCTGTCATTTAAAAAGACTAAAAGGGAAAACATAGTGAGGTGATATGAAAGAGATAATAAAACTTTATATTAAAAAGAGTATAACAAGTGCTGGGGTTTACGTAATCACACTGACTATGTTAATAGTTTTTTATATGTTTAAGTTAAATATAAACAAATTAGGGTCCACAGACATATTTATCGATATTCTTATCCCATTTGTAAGCTTCATTGTTGCTTTTTTTTATATAAATGGACTTTACGAAATTTCATACATAGAAACGAAGGAAGGGTTGACCGAGTTTATACTATCAACACCGATGAACTTTAAGAAGTTTATAACATCAAGGTCATTTGTGGTTGCAATAATATCATATATATTCACAGCAGCACTGCTTATCATATTCTTTTCAAAAGGTATACCATTAAACAGCTATTTTTATTATCATACATTTCTTGTATTGCCAGTTTTTTGTTTTTCATTGAGTTTGTTAGGAATACTTATGATCACACCGTTTATAAATCAGGATATAAGGGTAAAAAATGTTGTGTTTGGGTTGATGTCATTCGCAGTTATTTATTTGATGGTATATATGGTAAAAATAATAATGAGATATAATCTTCCTTTGAAATATTTTTATATTTTTATACCCCTTATAACCGTTATATTTTTAATAGTATCAATCATCTCGCTTAAGTTTTACAGGAAGTCTTATCTATTAAGAGGGTGATAATGGACAATTATAAGTCTTATTTCCATATAGAACTTATGTAAGTTGAATAGGTATAAGGATTTAGTAAAATAATAAATGGGAGAAAAGGATTTGAATAATCTCTAAAGTTATGTATTGGATAGTGGAGAAATTGCTACATCGGATATTTTGCTCAGGATATAAATTCCGCAATTAATTTGATTCATCTTTTGCCATCTTATTCATCTGAGTGTAACTTATGTGAATATCTTTTTACTCACAGCGTTAGATTACAAAATGAAATTTATGAAAATACTAAAAAAAACTGAAAAGAAAATAGTCTATATGATGGATAACTTTTCTGTTATTTCAGAATATTTTATAAATAATCTGAACTGGCCAGATGGAATTAATGTTCAGATGTTCCTTTTTAGGAATCCTATAAATGGAGAGAGTGAAATACTACCAAAAATAAAATCTCAGCGACTTGTAGGTTTGGTTTATTCTTACAATATAAAAAAGGTAACATATAATAAGATAAGATTACCTGATGCTATGTCCTCAGTAAAATTATCTCAAGAAAAACTTGCTGTACTCTATAGAAAAACTCAAAAAAAGTTTTATACCTTATGGAAAACAGAATTGGGTGAAAATTATATGAAGGAAACAGAAATGGTAATAAAAAATTATCTTTCAAATTCTTCAAGTTTAGTTATATACAAAAACTCCAATCCTGCTGCACTTATAACAAAGATACAATGGAAAGGATGCTTTGATGAACCGGCAGACTGGATAACATGGATCTGGATAGATTCTCAACTATCAGACGAAGAAAGATTTATAATACATAACTATATATTTAGCTGGATAAATGAAAACTTTACGATAAAAATTCAATGTTTTGTAAACTCTTTTAACACAAGGTCACAAAAATTTTTTAGAAAAATGGGGTTCATTCCTGAATGGTTACACATTGTAAAAACAAAATAATTTTCTTATTATTTTTTTTCTTATTTATTTTTTCAAAAGAAGTAATGACAAAAGATAATATTTGGAAAGTATTAGTGACAGGATTACCAGAGAGAATAGAAATTTCTATGGCTAGAGGAAATATAACTTATTATATTTTAAAACAAACCCATGAACAATTATTTAAAATTCAATGAAAAAGTCTAATGGTTGAAGTTTAGGATAATGAAAAATTGGCAATTTAAAGCCAAAAGGTGGTAAAAACTGTACGCTTTTTTTAACATATATTAAAATCATTGCAGTTTTGATATAAATTTTAAACTTTTTTATATAGTTTTTCAGTGCTCTATCAGTAATTTTAGCAATATTTTATAAAATATAGACTGCTTTAAAATTTTAATATGGAAAAAATAAATTTTAAGATTTTTCTTATAGTTTCGCTATTATTATATCTCATTGGATGCCATTTCAATTCAAAAAATTATAGTTTTGCTCGTATAACTGTTCCTGAAGTTTATCTGGAGCCTGTTCAAGAACCGCTTGATGGGAGTGAAAGAAATATCCCATCATGCTGCAGAGGCGGATGGTGCTGGAGTTTTACTCCGCTTTTCAGATACGACATAACAGCTTTCGTTTTTGGCACATCACATAAATTTGTGAGCGAGTTTAAAGATACTCTTACAGATATAGGTCTTCTGTGGGGGAATAATGCTTCTAAAGGTTACTACAGGAATGTTAAATTAAGAGTTATGATGGATCATTACGAGGTTAGTTGGAAGTACGGCGATAACTTTGATCTCTATTCAGCTGCTAATACTCATATAGCAACCTGCGATTCTAATGCATTCAGAAAAATAAGGTCAGTAAAAACAGGGGATCAGATAAAGGTAAAAGGTTGGTTGGTTAACGCTAAAATATCTAAGAATCCTAACGAGACAGATCCATCTAAAATATTGACATGGAATTCAAGTGTGACCAGAAATGATACAAGGGGAGGATCATGCGAATTGATGTATGTCGCTAATGCTGATGACATAAATGTGATAGCAAATGGCCCGAGGTACTGGCTTTATATGAAAAAAATCGGTTTTTATTCTTTCTGTATTATTCTGATACTATGGTTCTATTCTTTTAATCGTAAAATTAAAAAAGAGATAAAAGAAGTAAATGGTTAGAAGGTTTGATCTGTAATTGTAAAAAATTTGGAGAATCTATAAAACTAATATTTTCAATTTAAAATTTTATAAAAGATATGGAAATAAGTTTATTAAATTACACAAAATTATTGAAGCCACCGACTTTTTAGTGCCCCTTAAAAGCTTAATGTCAAAAAGCGAAAAAAATAAGTGAATAACATAGGCATACATAATTTGCTAAAATGTTGGATATGAAAAAGAATAAAATAGCATTGACTTTTGGGGCGTTGTGCGGAAGCATATTAGCATTAGTCATACAGTATTATGTCAATTTTATTCCGCAGTATAGCAAAACACTGATAATTGCTTTTCTGCCGTGGATATTTGCTGAATTGTTTAATTATATATACCAAAAAATCATTTAAGTTTTATAAATAACATTATTGTTGACTCATCATTTTATAGAACAGCTTTTCTATTTCAACAGCAAGGTCAGGTTCAATGGCTGTTAAAAATTTGATATAGCCCTCTCCCCCGACATAAAATGAAATTCTTGTAAATGGCTTTACAGATCCGTATCTGTTTTCCTTAAAACCGAGTCTTTCACTTATCTTATTTTCTATAAATCTTGCAAAGCCTTCTTTCCATTCCTGAATTACCATATATTCAAAGTCTTCATAATTTAAAATTTTTCTTAACAATTTTCTGTTTTTGCTAATATCCTCAAAGTTTTTATCATAAACTGATTTTAAAAATGATGAGTATGCATTTTCAAATTCTAAATTGTTATACAGAAATGGATAATCAAGCTCCCAGTTAAAATTCTTTTCTAAGATTGCTTTTTGAAATATTTTTAAATTATTTTTTATTCTTATCTCACAGAGTTCATACTGCATACAGTGCATAAACTCATGAAATATTGCCACATAGCCAAAAGGGTTATCAAATGCCTCAGATGTTATCACACATGACACTTTATTTTTATAGCATTCAAGCAGGAATGCTGATCTAGCTCCTCTTGGAATCTCTAACGGAGCATTTGCTTCTTTAACAAATACATATTTCTTTTCTTTTAATTCTGGTTCAAAGATAAAAATTTTGTTATTTTCTGCAACAGTTACGGGAAAGAGTTTTTCAATAAATGGATGTATATCCTTTATATTTTCTTGAATTTCAAATATTTTGTTTAATCCATCATCCCATTTCATTCTACCTCCCTGAGTTAAAAGATACAGATTTAATCTAAAATATTATAGCATTTCTTTTTTTGTATAATTGATTTATGCTCAAATGGATTGAAATAGATAAAAAAATAATTGAGGGAAATATAAAATCAATTAAATCAGTTTTAAAAAAAGAAAGGTTGATGGTTGTGGTTAAATCTGATGGATATGGTCATAATTGCATTAAGATATCAGAGATAGCAGAGGATATGAGGGCTGATTTTCTTGGTGTGATGAATATTTATGAGGCTGATGTTTTAAGGAAAAATGGTATAAAACTTCCAGTGATGCTTCTTGCTCCATCGCTTACTGAGGATATGGATATTATATTAAAAAACAATGTGATACCAACGGCGGATGATATAAATTTTTTAAAGCTACTTAACAAAAAATCAAAAAGGATAGTTGATGTAAATATTGATGTTGATATGGGGCTTAAGCGGTGGGGGATTGAACTAAAAGATATAGAGCCATTTGTGAAAGAAGTCAAAAAATTAAAGAATATAAATCTTTTTTCCATATCCACCCATATAGCATACACACCATACAAAAATATGGTTGAGGCAAGGGAAAAGTTAGAGAAATTTAAGGAAGAAACTGATAGGATAAAAAAGATTTATCCATCGGTAATTGTCCATGCAGCAAACAGTCTTGTCTTCCTTGATTTTCCACAGTTTTATTTTGATATGGTAAGAATAGGAAATCTCATATACGGAATATATCCGTCAGAAATTTATTTAAAAAGACCTAATAACCCTGTAAAATTAGGGATTAAAAGACCATGGAAGTTCTTTGCAAAAATAATATCCATAAAAAATGTGAAAAAGGGTGAAAGCTTTGGTTATGCAAGTGAGATAGTTGCAACAAGGAATATGAGGATAGCAACGATACCTGTTGGATATTCTGATGGGCTTGCGACGTCACCTATGGAAAATGTTTATCAGATAACTGAGGGACAAAAATACTGGGGTGTTATAAACGGTAAAATTGCCCCATTTGTTTCAAAGCCAGCGATATCACACACGCTTCTTGATATAACAGATATTCAAGAGGCTCGGCTCGGAAGCACTGTATCGCTTGCAATAAGAAGAACTGCTGCAAATAGTGATATACCAAGAATATACATATAATGAAAAGTTATTCAGTCATCAGGAGCAATTGAATATCATTATTGAATTGCCGTGGGAAGAAATCTACGCCAAGGCTTCGTCATTTAAAATTCTTTTTAAAGT
>JAAYVG010000015.1 GCA_012517285.1 Elusimicrobiota bacterium | reverse complement strand
TATAGCAGATTGTTTCGTATATGTCAAGACCAAAATTCCAATTAGGCACTACATCGGCCTTACGGACTTTTTGGAAACTCTTTCATTGGAGAGAAAAATTATACATACCTCATTTTGTTGAAAAAATGCGGAAGTCGGGAATAATACATCACAGATAAAGGCTATGGACACAGCAATTGATTATCTTAGTTTCAGACAAAACACTGGCGAGATATCAAGGGAAGAGATGGATTTGCTTATGGATCCAATACTCATAAAAATGAGCAAAACTGATTATGAACCATCAGCTATAAACGTTATAATCTCAACCCCTTCATCACCTGTTGAAGCAAGAGATTCAATGCTTGTAGGTGCTGGAATAGCCTTCTACAATAGAAAAATTGGCTATGATATAAACATAAGAACAGCACTCTGTGATCTTCTTGATGATAATGATGGATATATAAACAATTCTGTTCTTAGAATGGGAGATTTAAAGCTTTCATATATACCTGAACTGAATAAATTTTTTATTAAGGAGTTTACATTTGCAGATGTGCTCAGCCTCAATCCAATTGATAACTGGTTTAAAAAGGCATCATGGGGGATAAAGCTTGGTTATTATGAGTATGACAGGAACAAAAAAGATAAAAATAGTGGCGTTATTCATGGGGAAACATCAAGAGGGGTTTCATTTGAAAATGAATTTAAAAATATGGAATTGCTTCTATACCTGCTTGCAAGGATTAGCTTAGACTATTCAACAGAGATATCAAACAATTTTAGAATTGGTCTTGGGCCTGTCGCTGGACTGACATTTGATGCTGGAAGGATAAAATTTGTTTCAGAGATCTCTGACTCAGGTTATATCAACGACAATGGAACATTAAGAAAGGATTTAGGAATTTCCTATATAACATCACAAAACACATCATTAAAACTTAGATATTCAAAACTTCCTTATAAAGAAGAAAGTTCTTTACTTTTCAATCTATATCTTTTCCCTTAGAAATGGCTTTTTTCTCTCTCTGATTATTGCTGCGGAAAGATTTTCTTTTTTAACCCTTTTACTTATCTTTAAAAAGTCAATAGGTTTGAGTGCTTTATCACCGATTTTTGGGTATATCATCCTTATTACTCTTTTTGCATTTTCATCAATAGGTTTCTGTGGAGACATCCTTTCAATAATCGGTATGACTGAACGTTTTACCTCAGTTTTTATATCCCTTGGAAAATTAAAATTATCTATAAACTCAGTTGTCCTGTTAAAAGCGGATATGAATATAAGCCTTTCTTTCAGTGTTTTGAGCTCATCAATTTTTTTATCAAATTTGAAGTTGAGTAATTTTTTTATCTCATCAAAATCATTAAGCATTGAAAGAGCATTAAAACATTTTTCCTCACTTAAAATCTTTATCATCTCATTTCTTATTCTGTCCGTTGATAAAAATTTTACATATCGCTGATGCTTTTTTATCAATGCAAGTGTGTGTTTCTCTATTTTCCACCCAAATCTCGATGCAAATCTTGCAGCTCTGAAAATTCTTGTTGGATCATCAATAAAACTTCTGTCATGAAGGACTCTTATAACACCATTTTTTATATCATCTATTCCATTAAAAGGATCTATCACATTGTAAAGATTTTTGTTAAGATCTATCGCTATGGCATTGGTTGTGAAATCTCGCCTGATGAGATCATCATCTATTGATGATGCAGGAGTCACATCTGGAAGTTTTGCAGGTTCTGAATATGTTTCCTTTCTAAGCGTTGCAAAGTCAATTATCTTATCAGTTCCTTTAAGCTTTATTGTAAGAAATTTTTTGAACTCTGTTATATCAAACCCGTATTTTACTGATATTTTCTTTGCTATATCAAGAGGATACTTCGAAAATGTTATATCTATGTCATAACATTTTTTACCCAGAAACCAATCCCTGACACATCCGCCAACAAGATATGCCTTTTTGTCCTTTTTAAGTCTTACAACATCTTCTATAAGATATTCATCATTAAGTGGTTTTATCTTCATCTTCTATAAACTCTATTCTGGCGGATTCAGTTTTGGAAAGAAGTTTGGCAAGTGTTTTTAATGTTGTAAGTTTAGGATATTCATTTAATATTTCATCTAAAATCGAGAGAACATCATCCTTCTCAGTCGCATTTTTATACGGAAGAACAACTGGCAGTTTGTTTTTTCTTGCAAAGTTCTTTTTAATTTTTTTTGTCCTGTAATTTTTTTCAGCACATATAAAAGATATAACCTCGCTTTCTTCTTCCCTGTTCATATCATCCAGAAGGATTTCTCTTAACTTATCAGCCCCAAAAAGATATTCAGGTTCCATATTCAATTCTTTTTTATCAGACAGCATATTTTTTATTGACATATAATCACTTTTTAACTTCTCAATAACATTCTCTTGATTTCTGTAATACTCAGGCATCACAATAACAAAAAGCTCTTCCTCCGGGTCCATATATATAAAATTTTCTTCATATGAAAAAATTTTATTGCAGTTTGGACACATCAATAGATTGAACTCTTCATTTATTATGAGATCCTTTATAGTTATATCAATATCACCTCTTACAACTGACCAGAACTTTGCCTCAAACTTCTCATGGCAGTGTGGGCACTCTATGACCTTGTATGATTCACTTGACATTATTTTAACCCTACTAATCTGTTAAACTCTTCAATATCCTTATCCCATTCATCTATATGAGAATACATCTCTGTCCAGAAATCAGGGTCCCATAGTTTTCTTAAATCATTGCTGTTCTTGCCCTGCTGCTCAACCCATGTAAAGTATTTAAGATTATGAATCGCCTTCCTGTCATAATATCCTAACTCTTTTGTGTAATCTATTGTCTCACCCATAAGATATCTGTTGAAATCTTTTACAGCATCCTCTTTCTTATACCTTCCAAATTTTTCTCTTAGCTCAACAAGCCTTGACTGATAAAGCTCCATAGAGTCTGTAAATATTGTGAAAACTATGTCATTCTCATCAAGCTCATAATACTTAGCAGTCTTTATTGAACCCAATATATTTGAAACTCCAGATATTCCTATGAGATTGAGCTTTTTTATAACATCCTCTTTTATCCCGATACTTAAAAGATATTTCTTACCCTCTTCCTCATTGAAAAGCCTTATAAGACTCATACATGCCTCATCATCAATTGCTGCAACAGTGTCAGTGTTCCTGACGTTATGTATCCATGGCACATGCTTATCTCCGATTCCCTCTATCCTGTGCTCACCAAATCCATTTAAAAAAAGCGTTGGACACTGTAATGCTTCACAGGCTGTTATCTTCACAGGGAATTTAGTCTTTAAATAATCACCAGCTGCAATAGTGCCGCCTGAACCTGTGGATGATACATAAGCAGACAATCTATCATTCTTACCCTTTATCTTATTGAAAACCTCTTCTATTGCGGAACCTGTTATATGATAATGCCACATTGAATTTCCAAACTCATCAAACTGATTGAATATAACAACATCATTCCTCGTTTTTTTAAGTTCCCAGCATTTATCATAAATCTCTTTAACATTTGACTCAGTTCCGGGAGTTGCAATTATCTCAGATCCAACCGATTTAAGCCACTCAAACCTTTCTCTGCTCATACCCTCTGGGAGTATGGCTATTGATGTACAAGCCAGCAGTGCAGAATCAAATGCTCCACCACGGCAGTAGTTGCCTGTTGAAGGCCAAACCGCTTTCTGAGTGGTTGGATCAAACTCACCATTGACAAGTCTCGGGACAAGACAACCAAAAGCCGCTCCAACCTTGTGAGCTCCTGTAGGAAAATATTTTCCAACTAATGCGACAATTCTTGCCTTTGTTCCTGTAAGCTCTCTCGGAAGTTCAAAATAATTTACTCCGTCAAAAAGCCCAGTTTTAACATCATTCTTCCAGTTTATTCTAAAAAGATTTCTTGGGTTCAAGTCCCACAAACCGATTTTTTTAAGCTCCTTTTTTATTTTATCCGGAACAAGCTCAGGATTTTTCATCTGTTTAAAAGTTGGTATTATAATATTCCTTTCCCTGCATCTCTGGGCAGTTTTTTTAACAATCTCTTTATTTTTCATAAAATCTCCTTATTTATCCATATTTATAACAAGCAAAACATCTTATCTAAGACTATTTTATTATATTTTGGAGTGTTATTAAACACCTTTCAAGATATCAGCTGCATAAACTTGCAATTAGCTCATTTATTTTTTAAGCCTTCTTTAAAAACACTGAGTTCAAGAGACTCAAGAGTCTCTCTTATAGTTTTCTTCTTAACAGAAATATTAACAGGCATGTTTTCCTTTTCTGGTGGTACACTTATTTTATTACCTTTTATGCTATCAAAAAAAAGTGCTATCTTTGACAGTGGAACATTTAAAGTAGTCTAGTTTGTCAAGACCAATTTTAAGCATTTCTTAAGGTGAAAACTTTTTACCTCAATTTTTAAACCAATACCAAATTTCCAGTTTTTTGTTTTTCCAAAACGCATACATTCGGACTATAACATGACTCTGAT
>JAAYVG010000014.1 GCA_012517285.1 Elusimicrobiota bacterium | reverse complement strand
TTATAGCAGATTATTTTATGTATGTCAAGACCCAAATTCCAATTAGGCACTACATCGGCCTTACGGACTTTTTGGAAACTCTATCATTGGAGAGAAAAATTACACTTGCCTCATTTTGTTGAAAAAATGCGGAAGTCGGGATATATATCTTTAAAGCTTTCATACTT
This sequence comes from Elusimicrobiota bacterium, assembly GCA_012517285.1. Taxonomy (GTDB): domain Bacteria; phylum Elusimicrobiota; class Elusimicrobia; order Elusimicrobiales; family UBA9959; genus JAAYVG01. The sequence goes on along the minus strand of JAAYVG010000014.1, from coordinate 89,872 downwards.
TTTTACCCTGTGGTCTGGGTAAACTATTACAACAGAAGGGTCTATCTCTGTTATAATAAATGGATTATGGGTTGTTACAATGACAGTTTTTCCAGCCTCATTGAGTTTTATGAGCAGGTCTATCATAAAGGATTGCATCTTAGGGTCAAGGTTGTTCAGCGGTTCATCAAATAATATTACCTCAGGATTTGATGTCAGTATTGATGATATAGCAACCTTTTTTTTCACCGCCAGAAAGCGTATAAGATGGCCTTGAAAGAAGATCTGATATATCAATCATATCAACCACTGCCTCCACCCTTTTTTTGCATTCGCTATCAGAAAGCCCTAACTGCTTTGGCCCAAAGATTAATTCTTCATAAACTTTCGGAGAAAAAAGCTGACTATCAGAGTCCTCAAAAAGATATGCTATCTCAGAGCGAACTAAAAAATGCACATCATTTTTTTTGAGTGTTTTTAAATTTGGCTCTCTGTCCTTATAAAAATATCTTCCACTCAAAGGATATATCAAAGCTGAAATAATCTTCATAAGAGTTGATTTGCCACTTCCATTTGAGCCTATTATAAGAACTCGCTCACCTTTTTTTATTTCAAGGTTCACATCACAGAGTGCCGCTATATTATCAAGATATGAATAAGAGACATCAGAGAGTTTTATCATAAATTTTAACCTCACACAAAAATTAGGAACAGAACACTTACAAACAAAAAAGATAATCATTTCTCAAAAGTTTTTCAGGAGATACTAATTCTATTTTTCCATCAAACCCACGTGCTACCATAGCATCAAAGACATCCTGATACTTTTTAATTGATTTAGAAAGTAAGAAAGATATCCTTGATATAACCCACCATCTCTCAACCCTGCTTTGAGTGTTTATAACCCTGCTATTTCTTGCCATAAACATATCCTCTATCATCCCTGAAAAAATGATTATATATTTAGGGGGCACTGAAAAAGCCTAACGGTGGAAGTTTCATAAATGAAGGACTGCCAGATAACTATCTTCTTTTTCTTCCTAAATAACCAGACAACTAAACAACCAGACAACTTTTTTCAGTGCCTCCTAACTTAATGATTGAGCCTATCTTCTAATACTGTGCCTTTATAAAATCGTTGAGATATAGCAATGAAATGTTCCTGTGAACGTATATGAGGCTCTCCATGAGATGGCTTGATTTTTATATATCTGCCATCCGGTAGCAGATACCAACTTTTAACATTGTCACAAAGGCCTTTATCTAAAATATCTTCCTTAATATATTTTTTAAGCAATGGATCAAGCACAGGAAATGCTATTTCAAAGCGGCTATAAAGATTTCTTGGCATCCAGTCAGCGCTTGATAGATATAACTTTCCTTCACCGCCAGAGCCAAAGTAGTATATGCGGGAATGTTCTAAAAATCGATCCACTACACTTACCACACGAATGTTTTCACTTATTCCTTTTATGCCAGGCTTAAGACAACATATACCTCTTACAAGTAAATTAATCTTGACACCACAGGTTGACGCTTCATATAACGCATTTATAATATTAGTGTCAACAAGCGAATTCATCTTAGCTTTTATTTCGCCTCTACCATATCGTTTATGGAATGAAATCTCTCTATGAATCAATCTAATTACTGATGTATAGAGATTGTATGGCGAAACCATAAGCGAACGAAAATGTGGAAAGGTTTTATATCCGCTGATCATGTTAAAATATCTGTTAACCTCCATCCCAAGATTTTTATCACAGGTAAGCAAACCAAGGTCAGTATACTGTTGGGCAGTATCTACGTTATAGTTTCCAGTTCCAAGATGTGTATAAAAAAATTTTCTATTACCAATTTGTTTTACCACCTGAGTTACCTTACTATGAACCTTATATTTATTAAATGGTGGTATTACATTTACATTTGCTTTTCGTAATTCTTGTATCCAGCGAAGATTATTAAATTCATCAAAGCGTGCCTTTAATTCAACATAGCATGTAACCTTTTTACCATTGCCAGCAGCCTCTTTAAGCGACTCAATCACAGGTGAATACTTACCTGCACGATAAACACTGTGAAATATTTCTGTTACAGTAGGATCTTTAGCAGCTTCCTTAATAAAATTTATTACTATATCAAAAGAGTCATATGGATGATGGAGCAAAATATCATGACTCTCCATAATATTCATAACACTACCCTTTTTATTTAATGGGACAGGTGAAATAGGTGGATATTTCAGTTTCTTAAATTCTTTGAGAGAATATATAGTAAATAATGAGCGTATATCTAGTGGCATATTAAAGCAATAAAGAGAGAACGAGTTTAAACCCAAAAGCGAAGCAAGAAACATTGCTCCTTCAGAGTATTGCGGGGCATCTACTTCAAGTCGTATAATTTTAGTTTTTTTTATCTGCTCTGATTGACGTTCTAAATATTCTTCTAAATAATAGTTATCATTAAGAGGATAACGCAGTCTATGCTCACATATAATCATAAATGGAAATGCTTCAATGATATCTTTTCCGGGAAATATCTCCGTCAGATGATCACAAATCCATTTATCTATCATGGCAAAAACATATTTGTCTGGTGATGAATCAATCCTTAATAAACGTTGTTCTCTATTTTTTAGGCTTATTATTGCATACTCTTGTGGAAATCTCACAAATACATGGACTTTATCTTTTGTTATTTCAGGTAGAGGTTCTGATAATCTTCTCGTCATTATCTGAAGCGGAAATATCTTACTTCTTATCTCACTATCCATATGTAAATTTTTTAATGACTTAAACTCTGAATAAATAATAATGGAGTGACGACGTAACGAGTTAAATATATCATTTATTATTACTGATTGCCTACCTTTTTGTCGTAACACCGCTTCTCGTATAAGCACTATTCTTTGCATTGCTGTAAGTCCATCAGATCCTCGCTTATTAGGATATCTCAAAGCTAATTTTATATCTTCAGCTACACGCACCATAAAAAATTCATTTAAATTAGAACTTACTATTGCAGCAAATCGCAAGCGTTCAAGCACAGGTAGTTCAGAATTAGCAGCTTCCTCCAATACCCTATCGTTAAATTTCAACCAGCTGAGGTCACGATCAAAAAACAATCCTGATAAATTATTACTTTTTACCATAGTTTACTTTTACAAAGATTCCAAAGGATCAGTAAATGTTGCCAAACAATCAGGTTTAATATGCATAAAACAACTCAATACACGATGATATTTATCCATAACCTCTGTTTGCATTAAAAACTTTTTTGAAAGAGTAGAATCAAATTTCAAAATCTTGTTTATATTAAGAATCTTATTCTTTAAATCTTTATCTTTGCTTTTTATTTCATTTTCATATTCCCAAAAGTTGGAAAGTGAATGAAAAGTGTCTTTATTAATATGAAAAGCGCTGATATGATCCAGTGATGGTTCTAATGAAACATTACCAAACTTTATTATATATTTCTCCTTGTGATAAAAACAGATTATAGGTGCGGTCTTAATACGATTTATTATGGATGGACCAATATGGTCTATCATAACAGAAGACATTTCCTTTGGCAAATAATTCTTCATTATATGCTTTAAATCAATGCCTACGAAATGAATAATATCATGATGACTTTCCTCTATGACAAGTTCCTTAATACTGCCAGATGAAAACTCTGAACGAAATAAAATACCCTTGTGCAGAAAACCATGTCCCTTATACTGCAAATAAACATTGGAACCATATCCCTTATACCTTATGCGTAAACTGGCGCCGGAGTAAAACAAATCAAATTCTGGCGTATCCAAAAATTGATCTATAAAAGTTGTGCTTTTAATATGCTTTACCTGATCTTTTTTATCCAAGTATTTTTTTAGTGAGGTGGCGGAAGTTGATGTTAATCTTTTCTTTGTTTCTATCTCCACCTTTGACTGGTCATCCACACGAAGCTTATGACAAATATATTGTATTGTAGAATTATCCATTTTTTCTATCTCCTTATTTTTTAAAAAGTAGGGGGCTACCTCTTTAAATTATTTTAAACAAATTTTTACCTATCTCATCCATATCCATTATACCCTTAAAAATTTCTGAGCTCGGACCTGTTGAACAGAGAGGAACATAACTACCTTCATGTTCATCAGTAGACCATTTTATATTGGCAACTTTATTCAATGGGTCAAGAACTAATTTATTGTTGCCCTTTATAATTTCATAATCCTCTTCTGTTATATTAACCCCATAGACATTATAATATATATTTGAGAATTCCTTATATGAAATATTATTTTTGAGGGAATTTAGAAATGTTTCAGACGATTGTTTTGCTCTTGTTAATAAATCTAAATTTAATATTTGATTTCCATCCCTACCAAGTGAAAGCCCCCCATTAGAATGGTCAGCAAGAAGTATAAAGAGTGTATCTTTATTTTTTGATAGAAAATTAAATATAACCTCAAGTGTTTTCTTAAACTCTTTCATTTCATATGCAAGGCATGGTGCATCATTTGAATGTTCACAGTGATCTATTCTTCCTGATTCAATTGACATGAAAAAACCATTTTTGCCCCTGTTTAAAAATCTGAGAGCAAAATTAGCCATTTCACTCAGCGATGGTTCAGTGTTATTCCTTTCTATTTCATAGCTCATATGAGAATTTGAAAAGGTAGCAATAATCTTATCAGATTTGATTTTATCTAATTCATCCATTTCCCTTACCAAATTATATCCTGATTTTTTGATATCATCCTCTATCCCTGATATATATTCATATCCTCCTCCCATAAATAGATCAAATTCTGATGATATAATCTGCTTTGCTATACCCTGCTCATCATCTCTATTTATATTGTTTGCATAAAAAACGGCAGGTGTTGCATGGGTTATCCTTGTATTGCTGATAATGCCAATAAGTTTTTTCTTTTCTTTTGCTAAATAAGCAATACTTTTAAGTTTTTTCCCATTATTATCCATAGATATTATACCTCTATATGTTTTTTGGCCACAGCTCATTGCAGTGCCAGCAGCTGCTGAATCTGTTATGTGATATTTCGATTCCTTTGATGCAGTTTTTATAAATCCATAATTTTCAAATTTTTTAAGCTCTGATATATCATAAATAAGATCACCAAAACTCATAGTATTAACACCCATACCATCAGCGATCATAATAATTATATTTTTAGGTTTTGAATAAAGAGAACCTAAACATATAAATGATATTATTATAAGTAATTTAATTTTTTTCATTAATCCTCCTCATAACATCTTTATGGAAAAATTCCAACAACCCAGTTGTATATGATATGCTTAATGGAATTAATCTTTCGCTTATTAAATTACAAGATTCGTTATCAAGCGTTGAATTAAATCCATCGTTAGAATCAACCTTCCCTCTGTTATTATAATAATATTTGCCGTCAGCACTATAACCATCTTCATAATCGCTTGGATATCTATATGTCTCCTTTGCAATATTTATAAAATAATCTTCAAATTTTTCATAGCTAATTATCTCTATATTATTAAAATATTCTCCTTTAAGCATTAACTCCTTATGAAAACGTTCATACCTATCATCAAAAGGCCAGAATGGGTGAAGCGTATAATGTGCATGGGCTGGCACTGATAGATCAGCAAGTATATGTAAGACTCTTCCAAGATAATAATAAGCTTTATATTTTTCATTTTTTAAGTAATATTTTATCACAAAATCATATATATATTTTGCCCTATTAATCGCATTTGATTTTATGTATGGTGGCTTACACTTATTCCAGAAAGGAATATAATTTGGATAATAGGGGTCATAAAAATGTTCTATTGAGGAAATGGGCTTACATGTATAAATCTCATCAAAGAGATCTTTAGTGGAATCTTCTGAATATTGGGAATTGGATTTATATTCTCCAGCACCTGTGAGTATAAAATCAATATACTTGTTAACTTCCATTTTTAGTTCAGGATTTATGTAATTCATGCTTGCTTTTACTATTGCAGAATGTGCTTTAAGAGAAAATTTATCATCAGAATATAAATTAGCTGCGAAAACTATTAAGATTATAAATGTTTTTTTCATAAATATATTTTTGCATAATTAAGTAAAGAACATTTAAATTTAATGTAAAATGAGTGTAAATTTAATAAACATTCAAACAATACCTGTTGGCAGCCAAATCATTCAAAAATGTTAAGAAAACCATTGTCGTCATGATTTTCCTTATCTGTCCCTTGCCGATTTCTGCATTTTTTCAATAAAAAGAGGTATGTGTAATTTTTTTTTCTTAATGATAGAATTTCCAAAAAGTCCGTAAGGCCGATGTGTAGTGCCCATGAAAAAGGGGTGTTCCCAAAATTCCCCTATGAGAAAAGTTTTTTTAACTAAAAAATGCGGAAATCGGGAATAAAGAAGTGAAAGATAAATTTTCTTATTCTTCAATAAGAGGGGATCTGTTTATACCATATTTCTTAAAGACATCCACTATATCATCGTATTCTAACTCGTCCTTTTCAAGAAGAAGTTTTACGAAATGCTCAACTATCTCCCAGTGATCTTTTAAAACCTTCTCTGCATTTTTAGATTCACTCTGAACAATAGCTATTGCCTCCATATTAAGCCTTGAAGCAAGCTCATCAGAAAGCTCTGACTCTGGTATAACAGTAAAGTTTCCTATATAATCGCTGTTGCCCATACCAAGTCTCCATACCATATTATGAGCAAGCTCAGTAACATTTATAAAATCTGATGACACTCCATCGCTTGTTGTTGAGTATTTTATTTTTTCACTCACATAACCACCGAGTGAAACCCTTATGCTTGCCAGTAATGACTCCCTATCCTGAGTATACAACTCTTCCTTTGGCATTGAGTGAACAACCCCCAACGATGAACCACGACTGAGTATTGAAACCTTGAAGACATCCCTTGCAGGATGTGTCAGATAAAGCAGAACCAGATGACCAGCCTCATGGTATGCCGTCATCTCCCTTTCCCTCGGTGTCATGATGAGTTTATGTGCAAACCCAAGCTCTATCCTCTCAATAGCCTGAGTTATATCAGTATATGTTATTACATCTCTGTTATTTCTTACAGCTATAAGAGCAGATTCTTTTACAATGTTTTCTATTTCAGCAGGAGTTTTATAAACAGCCTTTCTCGCAAGCCTTGCTATATCAACAGATGCATCATATTTGACCTTGCTTAAATAATATCCAAACAACTTTTCCCTTTCTATAAGATTTGGTTTTCCAACAAATATTTTTCTATCAAATCTGCCAGGCCTTAAAAGGGCTTCATCAAGTATTCCTTCATAGGCATTTGTAGCCCCAAAAACTATAACATTTGCATCATCATCGCTTAAACCATCCATCTCCACAAGAAGCTGATTCTGTGTTGAGTTGGTCTCTGATCCACCACCAAATGCATCATAAAGTATCCTTCTTCTGCCTATGACCTCTAACTCATCTATAAAAATTATACAAGCTCCATAAGCATGAGCGGTATATCTTGCCTCAGAAAAAAGTTTTCTCACCCTTGCCGCACCAACACCAACAAATATCTCTGTAAACTCTGAACCAGCAACCGATAAAAGTGGCACATCTGATTCAGTTGCTATGGCCTTTGCAAGCATAGTTTTACCACATCCCGGAGGTCCAACAAGCAAAACCCCCTTTATTATCTTGCCACCTATTTTGTTAACCCTCTTCCTATCTTTTATAAGCTCAACAACCTCCCATGCCTCTCTTTTTGCTTCATCAAGACCAACTATATCTGAAAACTTTACATTGACATTATCAGATTTTACTTTAGCTTTTTTAAACCTTGAAAACCCACCGCCATACTGAAGAAGATACAAGAAACCAACAAATATAAGTGTTTGAAGAATTGCCCAAGGCATAGAGGCTATATTTATCCCCATTATGTATCTTCTGGTGTTTGCTTCCATCTTTGATAAATAAAATACAGGAAGGACTATAGATACGACAATAAGCAGTATTACAGTTATGACAATCCAATTTTTTTTTAAGAATAATTTTATTCTGTACCAGAGCATAAAAGGTATCAATCCTGCAAACCGGGCAAAACAAACGCAATAGGCCTATCCCTGTTTGGAACATACTTAACAACCTCAAGAGCCTTACCACCTGTGCATATATAGTCATAACCTGAATCACAGTACTTATTCTGAAACTGATCAACACAGACAGCCTGCTTTGGATATTTGCAAAGCAGTGCTATACCGGCAGGGTTTGTACGAACCCTTATTGTAACCACATTCCATACCTGAGTTCTCTGAACATCTAACTCAAGACCACTGTCCTGAAGATTTAAAAATTTTTTAACAGATGAAGAATTAAAACCAATGTATTCTGCCACCTTGTCCTTTATATCCTTTTTCAAAAAGCTTTCATCCCACCCATTTGCATACTGTGTTGATAGATGTGATTCCAATTGCCATCTTCTCGCAGAATAATATGCTGCTATCTCCATCTTCTGTATAAGGACAAGAACTGCAAAAATTTTAGCAGTGAAAAATAGAATTATAATAAAAACAGGGAATAAAAGAACGACCTCAGTCATCGCCTGTGAAGTCCTTTTTTTTATTTTATCACACACAATTCTCATAAAACTCTACCTCGCACAGTTAAGAGTTACCAGAAGACAGATAAATAAGTAATTCTTTTAAATTCTGCCTTCTAACCTCTCACTTCTGTCCTCCCTTCGCAAATTAAGGATAAAGCCTTGTCTGATACTTAGGGGTAGGGTTCGGCCAGAGACAGTTATTGCCAGATGTAAGACTTGGGCACTGAGAGGTTATAGCAGAATGCACACATGGCTTTGACTGGTCTGAGCACTCCTTCCATCCCTTTGAGTTAAAATCAACATTGAAATAATTTTTACCAGCATCTACCGGCTGATAAAGCTGATAACCCATACCAATCTGTTTGAGTAGTGAAGGATCTACAGTAGTAAGCTGAAAAATGCCGGGATTAGGAAATTCAATAGGAGGATCAGTCTTTGCTATTTCATAAGGAGGAAGCCCTCCAACATAATACTTAGCCCACCACTTTATTGATTTAATATAATGGAACTTAACATCGCTGTTTCTGTTCCACTTTCTTATACCAGAGCCCCCAAGAGACTCACTGCCACAGCTATCCGGGTTATCAAGACAACTCTGGTTGGCAGCATTTAAATAAAAAGACTTCCTGTAAAAATTCATTTTATCCGTAAGTCTCTGGAAAACAGCAAACTGAGATTCTTCTATTGTTCCGAGCGTGAGATAAACCTGAGCATAAAATTTATAATAGTTAACGGAAGGATCCCAGAATATATAAATTTTCTGGGCCTGCTTAGGGTTTATGAATGTCAGCTGTTCTCCAAAATCAGGGTTTGCTGTGTTAAGATTTGACTGTCGCGGATTCTCTACAAGCTCTGTTGGCTGGTCATTATACTTTATCTCCCATTTATCAGAGTTATCAAAAACACTTCCGCTCGGATCCTGACCTATGACATCACCGCTCCAACCAGGAAAAGCTCCTATTTCATAAAACATTGAATATGGACAGGCATTTCCATTGTCATCAGTTCTTTGAAGATAATCAGTTTGCGTCTTACAATCCCATTCCTGTTTAAATATTCTGTAAGGAAATGCTCCATCGACATAGGCTGTTCTGTTTAAAAAGTTTGTATAATCCTGCATCTGTATAAATGCAGCCGAATCCAAAGCAAACTGTGTCCTTATTTTCTCGCGCGAAAGCTTTGTGGTTTCATAAAGAAGATAGATAAAAATCAAAAGCGATGGTATTACTAAAACAGATGGCAATAATAACTGAGCTTTTCTTTTCATATATAAATCCTACTGTGGTGTTCCTGCACCAAGCACAAGTCCAACTATTGTAAAAAAAACCCCTACTATCTTTCTGTAAAAAAGCGCAAAAAATATTATAACCCCACCAGCAACCATAGCAAGAAGCAACAAATATTCCACAGTTGCCTGAGCCTTTCTTTTTATAAAAGCAGAATTATTCCTCATATCTATTATATAGCACTAAATATCATAATTTTCAATATTAATATAGAAAAATAACCTTACTGATTATCTGTGGAAATAAGACCTCTTTCAATTGCTTTGATAACAGCCTCGGTCCTGTTTGTAACACCCAACTTGTTAAAGATACTGTTTAAATGGTTCTTAACTGTTTTCACACTGCAGTTAAGCTCACTTGCTATTTCTTTGTTTGATTTTCCCTTGCCCAAGAGCGTCATTACCTTCATTTCAGTCTGAGTCAGTGTCTCAGGTGAGTCCTTTGATACCCCTTGTCTCAATCCATTTATAAGCTTGTTCATTATGGGTTGAGGAATCATAACCGATTCACTTGTAAATGTTTTAAGTGCATTTACCAGATCACTCGCAGGAAGCATCTTTGAAAGATAGCCATTTGCACCAGCAGAAACAGCCTCCGTTATATGAGCCTCATCTTCATAGCTTGAAAGTATTATCACATTTGTCTCAGGAAATTTACTTCTTATTATCTTTGTTGCTGAAATACCATCCATCAGAGGAATCTTTATATCCATAAGAACAACATCAGGCTTGAGCCTTCTGACCATCTCCACAGCCTCAGGACCTGTCTTTGCTTCACCAACAACCTTAATACCCTTTTCATCCTCAAGCAAATCCTTCAAACCCTCTCTAAAAAGTGTCTGATCATCAGCTAAAAGAACCGTTACTACCTTTGACATAAAAACCTCCTGAAACAGATTATAAAATTATCACAGATCAATTGCTTTCTTGTTTGTTTTCAATCTCTCCCTCTTTCGCAAATGGCAAGACAAACTTAAAAGAAGCTCCCTTTCCCTGTCCCTCTGACTCCACCCATATTCTTCCGCCATGTGACTGAACTATTTCCTTTGATATGGAGAGACCAAGACCTAATCTTCCGTGCCCTGCCTTTGAACCTGGCGGCTGATAAAAACTCTGGAATAGATTGCTAAGGACTTCTGCAGGTATTCCCTCACCATTGTCAATAACACTAACACAGACTCCATCCTCATCCTTCATCTTCTCAACCCTTACAACTATTCGTCCATCCCTTTGAGTATGTCTTATGGCATTTTCGAGCAAATTTAATATGACCTGACTTATTCTTCTTTTATCAGCCGCAACCATTTTCAATCCATCAGGTATTACTTCTACACTCACATCTATATTTTTTTGTGATGCCCTCGCCTTAGGGCCAACTATCAACGAATCCACAAGCTTGTCCATATCAAAATAATTTTTCTCAAGCCTGAACTTTCCTTGCTCTATTGATGCCCAATCGACAAGATCTCCAACAAGCCTTGTTATCTGTTGTATGCTTGTATTTATAAACTCCATCTTTTTTTTCTGATCATCAGTAGGATCCTTTATGGAGGATGCAAGCATCTCAAAACTTATCTCCAATGTCATAAGCGCATTTGATAAATCATGGCTTGCCATAGAAAGAAATTTTGATTTCATATTGTTGAGTCTGTCAAGCTCCTTGTTCTGTTCCTGTAAAACCCTCAACAATCTTTCATTCTCCTGCTCAAGCCTCAGCTTGTCCTCAGCCCTTCTTATAGCATTTCTCAGATAATTAAAATCCACTGGTTTTATAAGGAAGTCATACACCGACTCCTGTATTGCCCTGACAGCTGTATCAAGTGAAGCGTGGGCAGTCATCATAAGAATCTGACTGTCCTTGTTAAGCTTTCTTATATCCTTTATCACCTCTATGCCTGTTTTATCAGTTAAATTAAAATCCATCAAGATAACATGGTAAAAATCAGATGCAACAAGGCTCATAGCCTCAGCCCCACTTGCAGCCTCAAAAACCTCATAGCCTTCCATCTCGAGAAGGTCATGAAGTGTCTCTCTGAGATGAGCATCATCGTCAACTATTAATACTTTTGATGGCATAATATTATTCTACCATAATAAACAGAAATTAAACTAAACACAAAAAGAATAGCATTTCTGTATATTGACTATACTCCTTTTAACTATACAAATATTACCATAACAACAGACAACTCAACAATTGATTTTAGATAGTTGTTAAGCAAATAATTTAAATATCCAAAATATTTCCAAAAGCTTTTAATCGTTGTAAATTGGGAATCTTTTTGTAAGCCCTTTAACCTTCTCACTCAAAGCTTTCAGGAAAGACTCATCATCCTTATGAGTTATTGCCTCATCTATATAGGTTGCTATCTCTTCCATCTCATTTTCCCTCATACCTCTTGTTGTAACAGCAGGTGTTCCAATTCTTACACCACTTGTTACCATTGGAGGCTCTGGGTCATAAGGGATCGTATTCTTGTTGACAGTTATTCCTGCTTTATCGAGTGCCTCTTCTGCATCCTTACCTGTGATATGTTTTGCCCTTAGATCAAGCGAAAAAAGGTGAGAATCTGTCCCACCTGAAACTATTCTGTATCCCTTTGATTCCAATTCCTTTGCTAACTTTTTAGCATTTGATATAACCTGTTTCTGATACTCAACGAACTCAGGCTTCAATGCTTCACCAAAACAAACTGCCTTAGCACTTATAGTATGCATAAGAGGACCGCCCTGATTGCCAGGGAAGTTTGACTTATCAACAGATTTTGAATAAACTTTTTTTGAAAGTATAAGACCACCTCTTGGACCTCTCAACGTCTTGTGTGTAGTAGTCGTAACAACATCAGCATATTCAACAGGTGAAGGATAAACACCTGCAGCAATAAGCCCTGCATAATGAGCGATATCACAGACTAAATAGCACTTCCAGTTATCGGCCATCTGCTTTATCCTCTTCCAGTCCCATATTCTTGAATAGTTTGATGCGCCAGCCATTATTAACTTTGGCTTTTCCTTTTCTATAGTTTTCTCCATCTCATCATAGTCTATTAGTTCTGTGTCCTTGTTTACATTGATGCTTATTATCTTAAAATATTTGCCTGAAAAATTAAGAGGACTACCGTGTGAAAGATGACCACCATGAGAAAGATTTAATCCCATAACCTTATCACCCGGCTTAATGAGTGCCATATATGAGGTTATATTTGCCTGTGTCCCACTGTGAGGTTGAACATTTGCATGCTCTGCCTTAAAAAGATCTTTTGCCCTTTTTATTGCAAGTCTTTCAACAACATCCACCCACTCACATCCACCATAATATCTCTTCCCCGGATATCCCTCAGCATACTTGTTTGTTAAAACACTTCCAAGTGCTTCAAGAACAGCTCTTGATGTATAGTTCTCAGACGCTATGAGCTCTAACTTATTCTGCTGTCTTGTAAGCTCTCCAATCATGGCATCATAAACTTCTCTGTCAATTTGCTTTATTGTTTCATACATAAAACCTCCATAACAGTGTGCAGTGAAAGGTTGTCATTTAAAAATCTCTCTTACCGAACTCCTTTCTTCTGCTATGATTATTATCTCTCTTATACAACTGCTAATAACATTTTATAATTTTATCATAAGGATGTAAACGAATAAAAATCAGATAAATTATGTTGATTTGCTTAAATTGTCAATTATTGTATCAATCGCTTTTTTTATCTGTTCAAAAACTCTTTCATACTCAGAATAGTTTTTACCATACGGGTCATATACATCTCCTCCACCAAGCCCCGCATAGCCAAGAAGTGTAAAAACTTTTTTTTCATACTGAGGAAAAAGATTTTTTATTATCTCCCTGTGCTTCCTCGTCATAACGAGTATCAAATCATTTTTCTCCATAAAGTTCCAATCCATTTGATTTGGAGTATGAAAAATATTTTTTATACCCTCTTTTTCTAAAACTGCTACAGCATTATCTGATACAGAATCACCTGCAATTATTCCTGCAGATGAGATTGATATTTTAACGCCCTTTTCAGAAGATTTTTTAACCGCATAATAGTGTGCCATAAAGCTTCGGCAGGTGTTTGCTGTGCAAAGAAAACCAATACTACCAACCATATCAATCCCTTTCTCTTTAGATTTTGACAGAACTACTGTTATCTCACCCTTCAAAGAACCTTTTCTATTTATCTGTTCTATGACATCATTGATATCTCCAGAAATCCACTCCTCATAGATCTTTGTCATTTCCCTTACCACGATCACGCTGATATTATTAAAATTTTTTGACACGGTTTTTAAAAAATCGACCAATCTATAAGGTGATTCATAGATCACAACAGGCAAACCCTGCATAAAGGCTCTGTTTAGTTCCTTTATCATCTTTGATTCAGTTCTCTGAAGAAACCCAAGAAATATAAAACCACTACCATCAAGCCCACTACCACTTATTGCATTTATGACAGCACTGACCCCACCTATCACCTCAACTTTAATATTGTTTTCCCTTGCCTTTTTTATTATAACAGCACCCGGATCAGATATGTTTGGCATTCCCCCATCCGATATAAGACAGACCTTTTTCTGTGATTTTAAAAAATCGAATATCTTTGATATGCTATCCTCTACATGATCGTTGTATCTGAAAAGTGGTTTTGATATTGAATAATGGTTTAAAAGCTTCAGTGTTTCCCTTGTATCCTCACAAAATACAACATCACACTCTTTTATTGTGTCAAGAGCTCTTAGAGTTATGTCCTTAAAATTTCCTATCGGTGTTCCTACAATAAAAAGCACAGTCACCTACTTAGGGGACACTGAAAAAAGCCTAACGGTGGAGATTTTATAAATGAAAAACTGCATAAAAGATTTAAAAACTTATATCAAAACTGCAAGGTTTTTGATATCTAATATTAAAAAAAGCATGCAGTTTTTACCACTTTTTCAGTGTCACCCTACTCTTCTTCCTCAATCAATTTTAAAAAGGCATCAACAACATCTGGATCAAATTGTTTTCCTGCCCCATTTTTTAATTCATTTATTGCATCCTCTTTTTTAAGAGCTTTTCTATAAGGCCTGTCGGATGTCATTGCATCCCATGCATCTATTACGCTTATTATTCTGGAACCGAGTGGAATCTCCTCAGCCTTGAGTCCCTCAGGATATCCATTACCATTGAACCATTCATGATGATATAAAATTATTTTTGCCACTATAGATAAAAATTCTATAGGCGAGAGTATATCATATGCAATCTCGGGATGCTTTTTTATCTGAGCATATTCCTCATCCGTAAGCTTAGCTGGCTTTGTTATTATCCTGTCATCTATACCAATCTTTCCTATGTCATGTAGAATAGCAGCATACTCAATATTTTTTATAAACTTCTCAGGAATGTTCATTCTCTCGGCAAGCTTTTTAGCTCTGTTCCTTGCTGTAATAGCATGACTGCCAGTGTAAGAATCCTTTGCATCTATAGTCTTGGCAAGCGTCTGAACCAGCTCAAAATAGAATTTTTCTATACTTTGATAAAGATTTATGTTCTCTGCCATTATGGATATTTCACCGGCAAGAATGCTCAAGAACTTTAACTCCAGATCTGTGAAATTATTCTTTGTTTTTGGAAGATGAATATTTAATACACCAACTGTTGAATCTTTTATTTTAAGCGGAACAGCTACAAACGGTTCTGTCTGTTCATCATAACCCATATAACCATCATAATCAGGATTTTTCTCAGGGTTCGTAACAAATATTATCTCACCCTTTTCAAAAGCCCTTCCTGCAACTCCTGTTCCGGGCTTTAATTTTATCTTCTCCACAAGCTCATCTGAAATCCCACGTGATGCTATTATGTGAAGCAGACCATCATCATTGTTATATATCATTATTGAACCACGATCAGAACCAACTATATCACAGGCTCTTAAAAGAGCCATTTTATAAAACTCACCCTCTTTTCCTGCAGGAACACCCTTGATACCAGAATCATGGACAGCAATCATATCCAGCAAAAGCTCATCAAACTTGCTGAGTATCTTCTTAACATTTGGTGATGATGATTTCTTATTTTTCAAAGATGCCAATTTTAGATTGTAAAGCCTGTTAAGAACAATAAAGAGTATTATGAGAAGAAAGGCTATAATAGATGATAATAAATAAACCATAGAATTAGAATAGCAAAAAAAATTAAAATAATCAAACCAAATCAATAGGTTACTGGATACAAAAACTTCATATCAGCCGTTTCGTATATACCATCAATGAGTTGGTTTTTATCATAATTAACAACTGTATAATTCCAGTTAACAAAATTACCGATTAGATCAGATGCCTTAACTTTGAAATAAGCCCTATCTCCATTGTATGAAAGCCTATAAGTCTTGAATTTGTAATAGTCTCTGTAAGAGTTTTTGTATAATACTACAGAACTGTCTTTTATCACAAAGGCATACTCCCAGCCGTAAAGCCCATCGATCCTCTCATCCCTTCCTATAATGATATCACTACCAGCATTTCTTCTCTGGTTGATATCTATATATATATGTGTTTCATCAAAAATATTCTGAGTTGAAAACTCAATTGTAAAAACAACTGAATCCGTAGATGTATCACTAACAACACTAAAACTTTTTATTGTTTGCGACGATAAAGAATTGAAATAAACTCCTGTATCAGTATTATTTCTTACATATTTTTTTATATTAAAATTATTTAAAAAATCATAGTTTATGAAATATGGAGGATCTTGATAAAGATTTATATAAATATTATTTGTAATCTCTCTTATATCATCGGCAAAAGATTCTTTAGCCTGACAGATATCTTTAAAATAATTAAAAAGATTTATATAGTTTTCAAATATATCTTCTGCAGTGGAATAATCCTTCTTGGAAATATCCTCTGTAAGAAGTACAAGATAATTCATATAGTTTAAATAGGCAGGACAGCTTACTGTCTCATTTAAAGGTATAAATAAACCTTGAAATGAATCTGTGGAATCCATAACAGATGGTGTTGATATCATAACAGCATCAGAAACTTTTATAAAGCTTATGCTTTTATCAGCTAAAATGTTTTTTAACATATCAAGCGATGAGTTACTACTATCCATATCATTTACTATAAAAAATGTGTTTGATGATGTGTATATCGCATCAGTTGACCTCAGAAGATCAAAAAAAACTGTGTTAAAGTCATTAATTTTTTTAACACCAGAAAAGGTTGATGAGGAAATGCCACCAAAGATCCAGTTATATCCATGATCCTTTGCAAAAGATATCATATCATAACTTCCAACACCATAACCTGATAACAATCCCCTGCTCCCATTCATCTTCAAATATGTTGTATAGTAATAATCAAAAAAACTTCTGAACAGATCACCACTATCATCATAATTTTGAAATTCTTTAATACCACTTTTGGATGGAAAAAATACAGTCTCTACAGGATAAAAACTTAAAAAACCATCAATATATTCAAATGCACTGTCTTCAGGCATAGAAGCCATGGAGTCAGAAAGCAGTGAAAGCTCAAATGATAGATTATTATCAGCTTTGAATTTTATAATCTCATTTACATCTGATGTTGAGCTGGTTATCCATAAAATAGATCTATAATCAGCAGAATAAAGAGATGTTAAAAAAAGCATAGCGAACTTGATTAAAAGCATTTATTTGACCTCTACCACTGAAACCTTTTTACCATCATAGTAGTCTATCTCAGGATTCATAGGATCAAGAATCTCTTTACCATCCACAAGAAAAAGATATCTGTATCTCCCGCTTACAAGTGGAATCTCTGTCTCCCATATGTTTTTCTTCAATGTAAGATTGTTTATATGCTTCCACTTATTAAAATCACCTATCACATAAACATCATCAGCCTTGATATTAATCTCAAATCTTACAAACTTAAAATCAGGCAGAGACAACCTTTCATCATTGACAGAGTGTTTTTCAGGCGTCTTTGATACAATCTGCTTTTTAAGATATATGATAGGCTTCTCAGTCCATGTGTCTATAAACGTAAAATATCCAGAGAAAACATCCCTGAATACCGTGACAGGAATTATAAGAAAAACAAAGAGTATAATAATGATCAATATCAAAAAATCCTGTTTCTCAAGCTTCTTCATAATCAAGCAGTGGTCTTCGTCTAAATCCAACACCGAGTGAATTAGCAAGGTTTTCAACTGCCTTGATATCAACTTCTTCGAGCTCCACAGCAGTAACGATAACCTCCTTTACACTCCCCTTTGCTCTTTTTATAAAATCAATCACGGAATCAAAACCATTATCCCTGTAATCATTAAATGGCTGCATCAATTTAACCCACTGTTCCCTGCTTCGAGTGTTAAGGCTTATATGAAGAGCATCAACAAGCCCTTTCATCTCGAGAGTAATATCCCTTTTATTTATAAGGTTGCCCAACCCATTTGTATTAATCCTTATTCTTATTTTGGGTGGAACAGACTTGACACTGCCCGATCTTACGGCCATTATAAATTCTTTTGCAGTATCCCATCTCATCGTTGGCTCACCATAACCACAGAAAACTATCTCATCGTATTTTTTATTTAAAAAATTTTTTTCTACATCAACTTTAATATCCTCAACAGATGGCTCCTTTAATAGTTTTAAATTGTATCCTCTGTAATCCATATTCCACTTATTTTTTATGCAGAACACACAGAGGTTTGGACATCTGTTTGTTATATTGAGATAGAGTGAATTATGATACTCATAAGCGATAGTGTATTTAGTGTTCATAAATCTATTTTACCATTTTTATATCATCGAGATGTAAACAGATTAAGTCAAGATGTAGACGGATAAAAGTCAGATGAAGACAGACAGATTAGTTATTTGGTTATTTAGGAAGAAGAATCATCAATATGAAGACATACATAGTAGTTATTTAGTTATCTCGTTATCTAGGGAGAAGATATTATAAAAGAATAATAGAGATTATACAAAATCCAAAATATTTGTAGCGTCAAAAACTCCAAACTACAAAAATATCACACTGCAATATCTGCAGTATATATTTTTCTGTTGGGAAACACTACTATAGTATAGTTTTAATGTTTTACTTTTTTCCCTTTTTTGCCTTTTTTATTACTTTCTTTCCTTTCTTTATTTGTTTTTTTTGCTTTTTCATGTTTACCTCTTTTTTAACTAATGTTCTATCAAGTGTTTCATCATTATTTGAAGTTCTTATAATATTAATCTCTTTCTGTTTTTTTCTTTTTAAATAATTGTAATCCATTGTAATCCCATACCCATATATTTATACTACCTATTATACTATTATAATAAAAATTAAAGCAAATTTTTACGGTGTCTTTGAAATATTTTTTTATATAGGTGCACTAAAAAAGTTATTTGTAATCATCAAGATGTAAACGGACAGATTAGTTATTTGGTTATTTAGGAAGAAGAATCGTCAAGATGAAAAATGATTTAATCAAATATGTAAACGGATTAAATTAAGACAGATAAATTAGTTATTTAGTTGTTTGGTTGTTTAGTAAGAAGGGGAAATTAGTTATTTGGGAAGAGGGATAAAACAGAGAAGAAGTCTTAATCCATAGACCGACTCATTGTTTTTTATATTCACACAATCAAACCAGTTATCATATAAACCATATCACTTTTGTTATTCTCTAATTCTGCAGAATTAGAGAATAACAATATTAAAAAAACATAGGTGGATTTCATCTGTTAAATATGGGGCGATGAAAAAAAACTAACAACTTGTGTAAGGGTCCATAACATATTGGACTTTTTAGGCATGTGGATAAAGTTATCCAATACAACCAGCATGGCGAAGCCGCTTGGGCGTAGGCAGGCCTGTCTGCCGAAGCTGTTTCAGCGTAGGCAGAAGATGAACCTAAAAAAGTGAGAATAACCTATCTAACTTACGAAGTTGGATGAAAATTTGTAAATGGAGTTACCTGTCCAACCTACGAAGTTGGACAGAGGTTTCTTAAAAAATTCCCCTATGAGAAAAGTTTTTTTTAACTAAAAAAATGCGGAAGTCAAAAAGAGATTGGCGAGAAATAAAGCGGATTTTTTCGCGCGGTATTCTGAAATTATATGAATTCATTTTTTTTCAAGCAAATCGCTTTCCATGAATTTCGCTGTCGCCTCGGCAACCAGCTCCCCTTCCTGAAACATCGAGGAACTGAGAAAGTGAAGCGGATTCCATGATTTCTCTATTTTAGCGGTTACCAGCATTTTCCTGCCGCAGTGCACCGGTTTCCTGTATTTTACTGAAAGTTCGGCGGTAAAAGCGGATACTCCGTGGTAAAAGAGGCAGTTGGTCATAGCGCTGTCCATCAGCGATGCAATCACCCCGCCCTGGAGCAGTCCTTTATAGCCTTCATAGGCGAATTTAGGCATAAATTCGGCTTCAACCCCACCTTTTTGGGTCAACCTGAACGAAACCTTCAGCCCGAAGGGGTTCTTTTCTCCGCAGACGATGCAAGTGTCATGAGAAGCGTGCAGTCGGGAATGGTTTTCCTGTTCCTTGTCGCTGTTCATATTATTCGGCGAAAACGGCGGCAGCGACCACTGTGGTCCAGATGCCTTCCTTGCCTATGGCTGATTTGGTCATATTCATGGTTTTTACTATCTTCCCGCTCATTTCCCATTGTTTTTCCTTATGTCTGCCCACTCCTTTGGTCAGAAATATTTTCTTAGCAACGAATGAATCCATCTATCCTCCCCTACTTATATTATTATACGAAAAAGCAAACGCTTTTCCCCTATTTTCATTTTCCATTTTTCTCGCAGACCATCCACTTTCCCAGAGCGGAATAGAAAGAAGAACATGCCAGAATCGGGCAATGCTCGTGATCCGGTGGCAATCCTCCTAGGGTTTTGGATATCAGACCGGGAGAAATGAACAATGCTTCTTCAATATTCCTTCCATCCGCGTAAAAGCAAACAATAGCCCCACAGGCCGAAGTCCAGCCACAGCCTGAAGTATGGTATTTTATCCCGGAAATGGTGCCGTCCTTAAATCTCAGGTAAAATTCCATCTCGTCACCGCAGGGGCCTTTAAATCTGGAAAAAACTTCGGGGGTTTCCATTTTTCCGGAATATTTTTCAATTATCTCCTCTATTATCACCGTGTTTTTTCCTTTATCCATTTTTTTCTCCTTTTTCTCCGCAAAAAAACTCTTCCTGTATCTTATTCCATATTTTTTCTATTTCCTTAGCGGCGGGAGAATTAGTATTCTTAACCAGAGGCTCCATATCTTCTATCGCTTTTTCCGCACTTTTGTCAAAAGGTATTCTGCCGAGAAGTTTTATTCCGTTGTCAAAGCAGTATTTTTCTATTTCCCAGGAATTTTCCGCATTTATGTCCCATTTATTGACAATGACGGCGCAGGAAATTTTAAGCAAAACAGCAGTTTCAAAAACTCTTTTCATATCGTGAATGCCGGAGAGTGTCGGCTCGGTTATTATGACAGCCAGATCTGCCCCAGAAAGCGAGGCCATGAGCGGGCACCCCGTTCCCGGTGGGCCGTCGATTATTATAATATCCTTGTTTTCCCGGGTGGCTGTCTCAATGGCTTCTTTTTTTATCTTGCTTACCAATTTGCCAGAATTTTCCGAGCCAGGTTCGAGTCTGGCATGTAATAAAGGACCGTACGGAGTTTTTGAAAAAAACCATTTACCGGAAAATCTTTCTTTCATCTCCACCGCTTTTACCGGACACACCATGGCACAAAAACCGCACCCCTCGCAGGAGTAAAGGTCAACCTTGAAATTTTTGCTTATAGCTCCAAACCGACAGATTTCCACGCATCTCCCGCATGAGACGCAAACGGACGGGTTTATAACGGCAGTCTTACCCCCATAAAAGTCATTAGAAGCCAGAGTTTCAGGATGAAGGAGTATATGCATATCCGCAGCATCCACATCACAATCTGCTATGACACAACCAGATGCAAGAACGCAAAAAGAGGCCGCGAGGGTGGTCTTGCCCGTTCCGCCTTTTCCGCTTATTATAACCAGTTGTTTCATATTTCAGTCTGATCGCCCGGCATTGGCAAATAAAAATATTTTTTCAAGAATTCTACCGAATATATCGGCGTAACCCGGGAGAGAAATCGCTGTCGCGCCCTTTGAATAAGAAACGGCGATTTCGCGGTCAAAAGGGATTTTTTCAATAACTTTTATGCCTTTACCAGTGAGTCTCGCTTCAAAATCTTTCTGTCCTTCCCATTTGTTTATTACGACTCCTAAAGGGATATTCATCTTTCTGACGGCTTCAACGGCTATCTCAAGATCATTCATTCCAAATTCCGTAGGTTCGGTAACCATAAGGCAGAAATCCGAACCTTTCACAGCCGCGACCATGGGACACGAAGCTCCCGGAGGAGAGTCTATTATCGTTGGTCTTTCCCTGGAAATTTTTTTCTTTACCTCATTTATTAAAAAGGGTGTTTTTATTTCTCCTGGGTCCAGGCGTCCTGCCACGTAAAAAATATCGCCGGAAAATCCAGTTTCGACAATTCCTATCCTTTTTGGAACTTCCTTTATTGCTTTGTGTGGACAAATCCAGACGCAGGCTCCGCAATTATGACATAAATGAGGGAGGATGAAAACCCCCGAGGATATGTTCTTAAAAACATTGATGGCTTTATATTCGCAGATCCCGGCGCAAAGGCCGCAACGGTCGCAAAGACTTTCGTCCACCTCTGGCAAAAGCGCCGAAACATCTTCAACGGAAGAAATTTCCGGCTTAAGAAAAATAGCGGCATTCGGCTCTTCCACATCGCAATCCACTATAACGGATCCTTTAAGAGACAGGGCAATATTAACCGCCACAGTCGTTTTTCCAGTTCCCCCCTTACCGCTGGCCACGGAAATTATCATTAAAACCTCCCGATGGCTACGGCTTTTTTGCCACGAAGAAATCTGAAATTTCTTCCCTCTGACAGATCCGTCAAAAGCGCGGCCGGGTCATGAACAAAAGTCCCACACACACAGTCCAAATATTTGAGAAGAACTGGATGCATAGGAGAGGAAGGACCCAAGAGAACCTTAAAGGCGTCCCGTTTACAGAGAGAAATTATTCTTTCAAAAGTGCCGTTCATGAGAGTAAGGGCGGTCAGAGCCACCACATCGGCCTGCGGTAGAAATTTTTCCATTTCTCCAGGACTTATGTCTTTTTCGCTCTTGGGAGAAAGGTCGGAAACTTTCAGAAGGCCGGCGCAAGAATACAGACGATCAGTAAAAGGAAAATGGCCTATAACGGCTGTTTTCTTCCCGGTTCCCCGCAGTTTTATTATTTCCTCGGCGTTTATTTCAATAAATCCGGCTCCAGGAATGCAGGAATTAAGGGAGGCGAAAGACAGGGAAACTTCTATACCTCTGCCTCCAATTAGTTCGCGGGCTATAACGAGAGGATCTTCGCCCTTGAGTTTAAGTTCAGGTCTAATTCCACCTGAACAGACGCCTTCCCTTAAGGTGCTGGCCAAACCGCAGTATTTTCTGCCTTCGGGCGAAACGGAGAGTACCGCCGTCGTAAAAAAACCGACTCTCGCTTCCTCAATTCTGAAGCCCGCTGAAGAGAGGGAAAGAATCTCCCCTAAAATTCCGGTCATCCTGACTTATTCCTGAAATCATTCAAAACTTCATTCACTGTTTTAGAGGAAGAAAAGCCGGTAACAGCCTTTATCCCTGCGGCCTCAAGAGCGGCGGCGGCATTGCCTCCCAAATGACCGGTAAGAACCAGATTAACCCCGCGGACTGAAAGTTGTCTGACGGCTTGGGGTCCGGCGCCGCTGTCCAGCTCTACAGCTGAATTTTTAAGAGCAATGAACGACGAGGATGATGTGTCGTATATTACAAAATACGGCGCCCGTCCGAATTTTTCGCTGAAACCGCTGTCGGGGGTTTCTCCCAAAGAAGTAATGGCTATTATCATGTTTTCTCCCGGCGTCAATGGCCGCAACCGCCGTGCTCGTGATCTTCGCAAGGATCTATCCTTCCAAGCGAACTTTCCAGAAACTCCTTTATAGCGGCGGAAGCCTTACCGCAGTAAGTAAAAACCGGCACATTGGCGGCCGCGAATTTATTTATGGCGTTAGGTCCCATTCCTCCGGCTATGACATTTGAAACCCCGTGCTTGAGTATCTCCGCCACTGCCTGACATCCTCCGCCGCCGTGCTGGGCGGAATTGGGTACCACTTTAGAGGAGGTTATTTTTCCGTTCTCTATGTTCACCAGCAAAAAATAGCCGCATTGGCCAAAATGCTCAGAGACCTGACTATCCATTCCCTTTTCATCCGTCAAAGTGACGGCAAGCCTTATTTTTTTCATTTTTTCTCCGTGTCTTCAAGCATAGAATTTATGG
Organism: Elusimicrobiota bacterium; assembly: GCA_012517285.1. Taxonomy (GTDB): domain Bacteria; phylum Elusimicrobiota; class Elusimicrobia; order Elusimicrobiales; family UBA9959; genus JAAYVG01. The sequence goes on along the minus strand of JAAYVG010000014.1, from coordinate 65,658 downwards.
CTTTCAATTCTTCTTCGAGGAGTTTTTTTTCTTCTTTGAGAGAAGACATCTCATCTTCCTTTGAATAATACACGTAACCACGTCTCCAACCCCTGCCTTGCGCCATTCCCCTTCTGGCAAGTCCTCTTCCGCACGGTCCCCTGCCCCAGCCTGTCGCTGGTCCGAAACCTAATGGTCCTGTTCCATCTCCATATGGCATACTATCCTCCTTTTTCTTTTCCTTTTTTTTTGGCTTCCATTATGATATTATAATGGTAGCCTCCTTCCCTTACTAAAGCTATACCGCAGTGAGGGCAAATTTTATCCCTGCACCGTTCTCCCTGCCTGTGATTTTCCCTGTATCCGCATTTATAACAGACGCAAAATCCCGCCGAGCCCATGTTTCTTCCCCCGTTCATCTCGCCTCCGCAGCTTGCTTATTTATGAAAGACATAACTCTCCTCCTTTTAATAAAAAACGCAGACGCTGATACCACCCACAATGTTATTTTGCCTTCTCATATTCTTTTTGGCACTTCTGGCAGAAACCGTAAAAATGCAGCGAATGCCCTTTTATCAGAAAATTATATCTGGTTGAAAGAGTTTTTTTTATTTTATTGAAAAAAGCTTTTTCTTCGTCCATAAAATCGTCGTATTCCAATATCTTTCCACAAGCGGAACAAACCAGATGATGATGATGCCTGACTCCTTCATGTCCATCCGAAAGCTCATACTTGACTTTCCCTTTACCGAAATCAAATCTCTTCAGTATGCCGAAGTCCGCCATTGCAGACAGAGTCCTGTAAACGGTGGCTACACCTATTCCCGGATATTTCTCAGAAAGTTTTTCAAATACTTCTTCAGCGGTAAAATGGCCTTTCTCCATGTGAAAAAAATCGACCATAGCTCGCCTTGGACCAGTAAGCCTGCCACCAGCATGCCCAAAACATTCCCTCAGTCGCTTCTCTGTGCAGCAGTTGAACTTTTCGCACATAAACCTCTTATTGATATTCATTATCAATAGTATATTAAAAAAAATCTCCTTTGTCAAGGTCCAGAATTATCTCCCCAGCAAACCTAATTAACCGTTTTCCGGCCAACCCCTTTTGCGTTACCCTCATTGCCGGAGGCTTTGCCTTTTTCTTTTAATTTGGAATTGAAAATTTTTTCATAAAATTGGGCAGGAGACATCCCTGCCGCTAAAGAATTCTCCTTAAGAGTTTTTCCGGGATCCATATTTATGTCCGCCGCCAAAGCGTTTTTTTCCACTGACATGAAATCCACTTCCAATTTTTTGGCCAGCTGACGCAGATTTAAAAGTTCGGCGTGTGGGAAAGGAGCCCTGTCGTCTTCCCTGACCCAGCTTTCCTGCATCTTTCCACCAAAATCTAATATTGCAGAAAAAGGAAACGGGCGAAACACGGATCCGGCGCACAGGATAATCAGCAATATCACGGCGGCCGCCAGCTCGAGGGAGAAGAAAACGGACTTCCCGCCTTCTTTTCGAAAAAAATACATGAGAAGCTGGGGCATATTTTTCAACGCGTGCCAAAAGGATATTACAATAAAGGAAAAACCTGTGAAAAGATGAACGGCCAGCCACTGATCCTTGTTCATGCCAGCCAGATGCCAGTCGGTCCAGTAAGCGTCGCGGCCGTGGGGAGCGACGTAAAGCACCAGTCCACTGACAAGAAGTGAGAAAGAACAAAATAAAAGAAAAAGGCTTACGAAAGCCCTGACCCTGAAAGAACGCATTTATCCTCCTTTCCCTGCGGCTTGAGGCAATTTTATTGAACTGCCGCAGCCGGTTTTAATGAAATCGCGACCCCATCGGACGGCAAGAAACATGGTAGCATCAGTCCCGGTGCAATGATTAGGGGCAACTTTCTTTTCATATTTTTCCCCGTCTCTTGAGAGTGGAATCAGCGCTTAGAGGAATGACATGGGGACGCTTTTCCTCATAAACGCTTATCACCTTTATATCGCCCTTACCCAGCCCCTCAAGACAGTTTTTTACGCATGAGGTTATTTTAGACATATCTGCCTGATCGAGGGGTTTTCTTCCACAGGGTCTTGTCGGAGTATTTAACTGAACTTCTTCTGGATTTATTTTCGCATAAAGAGAACACATCTCTTCGACACAGTTCCTGTTTTCTTCGATAAACATGGTCTGAATGGCCAGGCGTCCCTGTCGGTACATCCCAGAAAAAATAATAAGCCCCTTTACCATTTCATCAAAAGAAATGGATGGATGAGGTCTATTTATTTCACGGAAGAGTTCCTCTTTAGGAGCGTCCAGCTTGGCGATCACCATGTCAAAAGAACAAATCTGATCTCTTACTTTCTTATCCGCGAGAAGGGAGGAATTTGTTATTATTGCCATTTTTTCTGATCTTTTTTTTCTTGCAGCCGATAGCAACCCCGGCAGGTTAGACGCCATCGTCGGCTCACCTCGACCTGAAAAAGTAACATAGTCCGCGGGTGCTTTCATTTTTTCAAGCTCAGCGGAAAGCGATCGCGAAGATATGTAATTTTTTCTTGAAGGCGGCAGGGGAACGACCGATCCGATCTGGCAGTAAACACAGTTGAAATCGCATATTTTCTCAGGTCTTGAAACAGGATCCACCCCCAGTGAAACTCCCAGCCGCCAAGAACCGACAGGACCGTAACAATATTCAAATTCCATACGACCTCCTATATCAATAAGATATTAAAAAAAATCTCCTTTGTCAATGGCCAGATTATCCAATACCTACCATTCGGCAGACAGCCAGGCAGGACCGTCTGCCGAAGCTACTTCGGCGTAGGCAGAAGATGAGCCTGAAATTTATGAGGTATTAAATAAAAGCGTTTACAACCTCTCCAACCTACGAAGTTGGATGAAAATTTGTAAATGGAGTTATCTGTCCAACTTACGAAGTTGGACAGAGGTTTTAGCAAACCCTTAGAGTTTTCCAGCGAACCCTATTTTAAAAATCCTCTATAAGAAAAGTTTTTTTAACTTAAAAAATGTGAAAGTCGGGAATTATATAAGATCGGTTGGATTTCAGTGTTCCCTAAATAACTAGATAACTAAATGACTAAATAACCAATTTATCCGTCTTCATCCTGATGATCCTTCTTCCTAAATAACCAGATAACCAGATAACTAAACAACTAACATCCTACTTTCATTGGTAAATCCCACATTATTTACGAATGACCCAAACTCTATCATTGAGAAAAAAAATTATACATACCTTATTTTGTTGAAAAAATGCGGAAGTCGTGAGTCAGTATTATTTTTTATCCAATGCGCAAACTTTTCTTTTAAGAATAGATATAATAAAATCAATAATTAGAGATTGAAATCAGAACCAAATATATTAATCACCTCTATTATATATATGCCATTTACCATCTTTATAGTAATGTATTAAGGAAACAGGACTATCTTCACAGCCAGTTTCAAAGGCATAATTTTTAAATTCTACTTCTTCATCTTCTTTTCCCTCAATCCCCTGTATTTTGTCTGAAGGTTTAATTAAACTTAAACTAATACAAACTCCTTCTTTTAAATCTTCCTTCTTATGAGAAGGCCATTTTGCTCGTGTGCTTATTTCATATATAAAATCATGTGGTATGTCACTTGTCTTTTTAGAAATAAGTGATAAAATAAGCCAATTCTTATCATCATATCCCCATAATATTACATCACGAATAAGATCTCCATTAAAATCGATAAATAATGCCTGTGGACTTTCTCCGAAACTAAAATCATAACGATAAAATATGCGAGGCATAAGATCTTCAGCCTTCCAGAGTTGAAAATTGGGATTATAGTCCTTTACAAGTTGATAAATATATGATGAAACAATAATTGAATAAGAATTAACCATAATCTGCCTTTTGTCTTTATCCTCTTCATTTATTACTATAAATTTTGATGTAAATTTTGATGTTTCTACAGTCTTGAGATAAGATGGTACCATAACAACTTCATTTTCATTGTCTTTTATAGAATTGATAATCTCGGGTGTAGACGGATAAATTATTTCCTCCTCTTGAGTAAATAAAAAAGGCTGAAAGATTAAAAAAAATATTATTATTTTAATGTTTAATAACATTTTAATTCTTCTTCATAATATTTGCTTGATTTTGGTGTAAAATCTAAATGCCAATGTTTTTTCTTATCTTCACGCAATACCCTTGCTCCATTGTTTTTGAATATTTTTTCCAATGCTTGGTACATTGCTGGGTCATTTGGAATCCATGCCCAGTCAGCTAACCAATATGAAACATCAGCATTATAACCATAGCGATGTGTTGAATGGGGCTTTGACCAAAATCGGCATGGTTCATTAGCCACACCATCACCATCATAATCATATGTACAACCACCCTCAGGACCAATATCAAATAATCCTCCCCAGGGTAAACTAAAATCATTATATTTTAATGAAGCCTTTTTGGGATACTCCTTATGAAAATCCTCGGCTATTTTTTTCATTTTATCTATTACATCAGACTGAAGATAATGATTGTATGGGTGAGAAGTTGTTGTGCCAACTAAAACATAATAATTACCAGGACCTAATTCTTCAAGGTCCCCGGGAATCTTAACTGACATCACACTAGTAATCATTCCATTACAGACCCCATAACTCTCAAGCCAGTCTGTAACCTTTAATGCAAATTCAGGATACCATATATAATAATAGTATCGTTTATTATTCCCTTCCATTGTTGGAAAATATATTGGGCTTTGAGTCTCATGAAAATCTTCTATCGATGGCCATTGTGATGTTTCAAAAAACCCTGCATATTTAAGTAAAGGTGCTGGTGGAAAATAATGATAATGACCTCCATATTTGTCATGACAATAACTGTATGTTTTCTTTGCCGTCCACTCACCATTACCAGAGCACCATACATACCATTCTGCAGCCCAATTAGGTTGAATTTCATAATAATTAGTTCTATTTCCATTTTCATCAATATATGTTGAGGTTGGTTTTAGAACACTCAGTTGTCCATTTTCATCTAATATTCTAAGGGTAACATCAGGTAACCTTTTCTCTTTCTTTGAAGGTTTTGGAGAAGCAGGCAGTTTTTCATTAACTAAAGAGATAGAATTTGACTGTCCCTTTAAATCTTTTCCATCAAAGTCAAACAAGGCATCCTCTGAAAAAAGACAGAGACTTGGAAGCATGACAAATAATCCTACAATAACTATTTTTATTTTATTAATCCCTTTCATTCTCTCCTCCTATATATCTTATTAAATTGTAGAAAAAAAAAAAAATGTAATGTCAAGTGTTTGTAAGGGTCCATAACATATTGGACTTTTTAGGCATGTGGATAAAGTTATCCAATACAACCAGCATGGCGAAGCCGCTTGGGCGTAGGCAGGCCTGTCTGCCGAAGCTGTTTCAGCGTAGGCAGGCCTGTCTGCCGAAGCTACTTCAGCGTAGGCAGAAGATGAACCTAAAAAAGTGAGAATAACCTATCTAACTTACGAAGTTGGATGAAAATTTGTAAATGGAGTTACCTGTCCAACCTACGAAGTTGGACAGAGGTTTTACTGTTTAAAACTCAAACCGTTAGAGTTTCCCAGCGAATCCTAAATAACTATTATATTATTTGTCTTTTGAGGATTTTTTTTATCGTCCTTTTTCTTTTCTTTTATCTTATTACTATTTTCTCTTTTGATTGTATTTTTTTCTATCTTCTTTTCATTATCAATATCAAAAAAATATGAGAGAGAAAACCTCTGCATATAGTTGTCAAAAAATTTGCCAAACCTTATGCCATAATCAATACTCAAACTATTTACGACAAGCCCAAGTCCTGTAGAAAATGAATCATCATTATCATCTGATATATATCCACCATTTATTGTCAGTGGAAACCTTAAAAATTTTAAAGAAAGTCCCAAAGACCTTGAATCGTAATCATCAGTTTTTTTTAAACCAATACCTGTTCTGATATCAATAAAATTTGTTTGAAACAGTTTTGTAACTTCAAAATGATAGAAGAGTGGTAGATTTTCTTTCTCTCTGTCATATTTAAGATCTCCAACAATATTTCTAACACCTGCTGAAAAAACAATACCATATTTCAATTTAATAAAGCTATCTATATCAAATGTAAAAGACGAGGCATCATATTTTTCTGCAAGCGTACTTTTAATATATTTAAGTTTTGTACCTAAAAAAACAAAATCGCTAAGTTTTCTACCGATTGAGGCTGAAAACATACTATCCTTTTCATAAACAATACTCTCGGATGTATTATCCATATAATACACATCCTCGCTTGAACTGTTATATCCAAGATATGATATATTCACTCCTGTTTCTGCGTTTAATCTGTATGTCCCTGAAACAAAACCATAGTATCCACTGCCGTAGTAATCCTTCCACATTGAAGCAGAGATAGAATGCTTTTTCAAATTGCCAAGAAACGATGGGTTAGAAGCTCCTCTTTCCAATTCATTAAAGCTTACTGTTTCAAGTTCCCCAGCTGAAAAGACATCTGCCTGAGGTGTGTAATAAAAAATGGATAGGTTAGAGTTTGTCGCACTAAGATAACTAATACAGCATATAATATCAATCGCAAAAAATAATATTTTTAGTTTCATTTTATAACAACAACCCTTTTATATTCCTTATACGAAGGTGTTTCTATCATTATTATATATATACCATTTGATACTTTAGAGCCACTGCTGTTTCTTCCATCCCATTTTATCTCATTCAATCCCTTATTACCGAGCCCTTCATAGATCGTTTTTATAAACCTTCCCATATTATCATAGACCTTAACAGTTGATTTTGATGGAGTGTTCAGGTTATAAACTATATCAATATTATCACCACTGTTCATATTCAATACTGAGTTATAAATTTTTACATTTGATTCTGTTCCGAGAAGTGAAAAACTTTTATATAAAGCAGAGTTCCCATTAGGATTTGTTATCTCTATATCAAACTGACCATAGGGAAGATCTTTTAGAGGAAACACTGCCTTTATAGCGGTGGATGAAAGTATTTCAAAATCACTTACGCTTATATCAGAATAATTACTCCTTTTTAATTTTATCGTAAAACCGTTTATAAAATTATCACCGTATATAAACACAGAAGGATTTATATTATTAAGAGATGATGTCGGTGATATTGAGTATATATATGGAAAACCCTGAATATCTAATATATTAAACAAATCCTGTTTACAATATGTACTATCAGAATTTTTTACACACAAATCCCTTTTACCAGCTGGTGAGTTTAATATATTGAAAAAAGAGTGTATATAGGTTGATGTCTTAACCTCAAAGGAAGTCGGGGTTATATCAGAAAATGATGTTTTTGAAAGCTTTAAAGATGTTGAACTTTTAAAACCTGAGCCATACACATTTATTTCAATGTTTGAATTATTGTTATAACCAGAAACAGGATTAATACTGTTAACATTAAGTGCCGAAGAATTTATTGTAAAAGCATCTGTTTTTGAAAAATTTGAAATTCCATTATCAATAATAAAATCTCTCTTACCTTCCCATGCGCCATTAAGATCAGCAGAACAAACAGCAGCAGTTGAGCTTAAAACCGATGTAGCACACAATATATCGCTAAACCCTATTTTTGATAATCTTGATGTTGCTGATTTCAAAAATCCACTTCCATATACCTTTATTGAAACAGTAGAATTATTAGAACCCGATGTTGGATCAAGCGATGAAACAGAGAGTGTATCGTTTATCACCTCAAATCCATCGGTCAGCGTAGCTGTACTCCCATCACCATTTATCAATACGAGATCCCTTTTACCACTGAAAGCACCAGTAAGTGGCATATCACAAGATATATTATTTAGGTTTATAACATTTATGTTCTGACAATTTATATCATTATACCCTTCTCTCGTTAATTTTACTGTTGCTCCATGGATAAAACCCTTTCCCCATATAGAGAGTTCAGTTGTATTATTATTTATTGCCGAGTTTGGTGTGGATGATGTTATTGATACTACAAGGTTATCAATAGCCCCATATGCATCAGCCATACCTGCACCACATATAGATGTGTTACAGCTTAAATCTACAAAAGGCCTTGCGGTTTTCCTGAGATCATATTTTATCTCATCAAGAGTTAACTGTGGTTTTAAACCCAACATAAGCGATATCAACCCGCTTATATGAGGTGCTGCCATGCTTGTCCCAACCTTTCCAACATAACTATCATCAGTTTTTACAGTTTTACCATTGTTCCATAAAGACCATATCCAATCCTTTGGTTCGGAAGAATCTCCATCACCACCTCCACCACCGGGGGCAGATATAAAGACATTGCTACCATAATTACTGTACCAAGCAAGCCCACCATCATTGTTTAGGGCTGAAACTGTTAGAACTCCATCACAATTTGCTGGCCAGTGATTTGATACGCCCCCACCATCGTTTCCGGCAGCCACAACAACAGCAACCCCTCTTGATACAGCATTGGTTATTGCATTTTGTAATGGTGTAATACAACTTCCACTTCCACCGAGGCTCATGTTTATTACACGAGCAGGATTGGTATTATCTGGAACCCCACTAACAGTCCCACCAGATGCCCACTCTATGGCATCAATTATATCGCTATCATATCCACCACACTTACCCAGCACCCTTACAGGAAGTATACTATTATTCCAATCAACACCAGCCATACCAACTCCATTGTCTGTATATGCTGATATGGTGCCTGTAACATGAAGTCCGTGCCAGCTGCTGTCCTCAGAATCACACCAGTCACCCTCATCGGTAGGATTATTATCCCTCCCGTTATTATCCCCTGCTGCATCGGGATCTGATATCATATCATAACCCTGCAAAATCCTTGATTCTGATAAATCCCTGTGAGTTAATATCCCAGTGTCCAAAACTGCAACAACAGTAGAGGAAGCACCCGTTGTTATATCCCATGCCTTTGGGAGGTTTAAACCAGCAATCTCTCCATCAGAAGGTCCCTTATAATGCCATTGATGGCTATTATAATAAGTGTCGTTGGGATTTGTATCAAGTATATAAGCCTTTCTATCTGGCTCAGCATATTCTATATCATTATCCTTTTTTAGATCATTTATAATATCATTTATCTCATCATAGGTTTTATATGAGTCAAGCTTTATCACCGAAGCCCCACCAGTCATCATCCTTTTAAAGCTCATCTTATAACCTGTTTTAACTGATAAACTCTGTAATTTTATGCTCATATTAGAAGCATTTTGAAGATTAGTTTTTTTAAATTTTACTATTATCTGGTTGGTTTTATCAGTTTTGCTTTTGTTAAGTTTATAAACATTAAATCCCCCGGAATAGAGAGAATTAAAACAAAAAAATAAACAAAATATAAGAAATATAGCAGTTTTTTTCATAAAAATATAATAGCAAATTAGGGAGAGATGAAAAAGTTATCTGGTCATATAGTTGTTTAGTTTTTTAGGAAAGAATGGTCAGGCCTGTCTGCCGAAGCTACTTCAGCGTAGGCAGGCACTGATCGCTATTTTGTTTTCTTCTTAACATCAATCTTAATCTTAGCCTTTTTTTATTGTCCTAAATCTCCACCGTTAGACTTTTTCAGTAAAACCTATTTACCAATGACTAAAATATTTCCTCTTTTTTGATATGTATCCAATAAGTCTGTATATAAGCTTTGCTGCATTGAACTCAGTTATATGAAATCCTTTAACAGGGCTTGTTTCAACTACATCAATACCAACTACATTTTTTTTACATATAACCTCACTGAATACATCAAGTGCATCATACCACATAAAACCGCCCGGCTGTGGGGTTCCTGTAGCAGGCATAACAGATGGGTCAAATCCATCAACATCAATGGTCATATAAACATTCTCACTCAGCTCATCTATGACCTTTCTTTTTAATTTTTTAATATCAAGATTTTCATTCATAAGAAGGGTTTTAACATTTGGTCGCTCTGTCATATATCTTTCATCGCTTGCAACGCTTCTTATTCCTATCTGAACAATCTTTGCACCGCTTACTGCTGCAGGATAGAGTGCGGATGCATGACTATGTTTTGATCCTTCATACTCCTTTCTCAGATCTGCATGGGCATCAAAATGAAGCACTGAAAGATTTTTATACCTTTTTTGAAAAGGTGGAATAAGTCCCTGAGTTATACTGTGTTCGCCACCTATAAAAACAGGAAATGCTGAATATGAATTAATAATATGGTCAACATATTTTTCTATATTAGAAAAGAATTCTTTTTCACTTGATACATATATAAAATCATCAGCGGTGAATATCCCTACTTTATATGTATCACACTTCAGCTCCTCATCCCAGAGTTCTATCTGAGGTGATGCCTTGATTATTTCTGATGGCCCATTTTTTGTGCCCTTTCCATAGGATGTTGTTTGTTCATATGGAACTGGAATTATCACAAACTTCGCTTTTTCAAGCGAAACATTATTATCAATTAAAAAATTATTTTTATTTTGTTGTATTTTCATCTTATGATTAGAAAACAAAGACTGCAGCTGCAACAACTGTTGTCCAGACTTCACTCATACCTATTGCAGACTGAGTTATGTTAGTGGTTTTAACTATCTTTCCGCTCATCTTCCAGATCTCTTCTTTCTGATCCCATGTGGTATCTTGAGCAAACTCTATACCCTGTATGGTTGAAAGCATAAGAGCGGAAAGGTCTTCTGCATACTCCCCTGTTTGTTCATCCGTTTCACCAAATGAATGATGTTCGGATATATAACCATAATGATTTCTATCCTTTGGTATTGCAGTACCAATGGATGCTGATATCAGCCTGTGATTTTCATTGACTGAGTTTCTGCTCATAACACAGTGAAGTATCTGTCCGGGTTTAAGTTTTTCAAGCCCCTTCTGCTTTGAAACAAGCTTGCAGTTTGGAGGCAGTATGCTTGAGACATGAACAAGATTAAAACTTGCAATATTAGCATCTCTCAATGCCTCTTCAAAGCTTGCAAGCTTTTCCTTGTGCCTGCCTATTCCTTTGGTAAGAAACACTTCTTTGGCTATTAATGTCATATTAATAAATTATATAAAAATTTAATTCAAAAGGTATCAAGGTTATCAAATTCAGATTTTTCTTTCACTACAAAAAGCTCGGGGTTTTTTTTCTGGAACCCAAATATGCCGAAATTCCAGCCAAAGCTCAGTTTTGTAACATTTTCTATATCCTGTTCTCCTATCATAATCTCACTGGCAAGCTGTTTTGCCTCAGAAAGCACTGGTATCATTATATCTGAAAATATCTCAGTTTTATCGACCTCTTTAAGCCCTAAATATTTTATAATTGCTGGTAAAACAGGATTTTCTCCAACTATATCTCCACCCTCATATATGTAAAGACCTAAATTGGCCTTTCTGCCAGTATGACCATACTGCATGAGCTTCATCTCAATCTCATCAGGTTGCATCACTACTCTGTTGGGCAGTAGCTCATAGATTCTAACAGCAGAGTTGTAATCATAATCTATACCCCTTATATCAAGAAACTCAAATGGACCATACTTTGAACCTGTAAGCTCTTTCATAGCAGAGTCTATCTCATAAGGTGTCCCCTTGCCCTTTGAAAGAACAGCAAATGCTGAATTTATATATACCCTTGTAAGCCTTTCCATCATACCACCTGGCCTATCATTTATAACAGAATACTTAACACCTAATTTTTCTACAAACGATACAAAATTCTGAGTAACTCCAACATCAGTGTAATCTGTGCTTGATACCTCCATAAACTGGCAGGGAAAGACCTCTGAGAAATCAAGACCAACAACCCTTTCAGCCGGAAGCATCTGTAGTTTTTGAAGACTTGATACTATTGGTATAAAGGGGTTAACTGCTATTATACACTCAGGACCGACCTCTTTAATGATTTTAGAAAAATAAAGAAATCTTTCTTCAAAGCTTTTATCTGATGTCTCTATGATGAGATCCGCTCCTTTAAATTTAGAATAATCCTGTATTGTTTCAACATTTGAAAGAAGGTCTGTTCTGTTCTCCTTTTTAAAGCTCCACCTAAGCTTGGCCGAAAGGATGTTCAGACTGTCTCTGAAATTATCATATATTCTTATCTGAAATCCATTAATAGCAAGATGATTTGCAAGCACAAGAGATCTTTTGTTAGCTCCTATTATTCCTATTCCTTCTATAGCCACTTTAACTCCTTATATAACTTTATCTACTTTCATTATACCACTTCTATTAAATATTATTCTATACCTTTCATACACAGCCGAATCAGATATATACTTTATAATAACATTCATATGATATGTTTTTTTTGCCATTATAGATTTTATACTACCATTATCCATAACATTATAATCAACGGATTCATCATCAGTGTGCTTCAAAAAATCAAATATTGAAAATCTTATTATGTTAAGTGGATTCTTTCTTCTCGTATGATACTTTGATATTCTGTCATAGTAAAGTTCTATAAAAGTTTTATATTTAAGAACAATCTCCCTCTTTGCATCCTCATCTATCATATCAAGATTATCCCTGTTCCTTAATTTTATTAGTTCATCATCTATTCTATCAACTGATAGTATGGAGAATGATTCCTTTATATATCCTATTTTTATATTATGTGTTGGTTCAGTTATTTTTATCCTTCTGTCAAATATAAAGTTACTGCCATGCTTGGAAAAAACAACCTTTACAAATTCTTTTATTCTGTCCTTAAATATATAAATTATAACCGCTGTTATTATAAAAAATTTACTTGTAGATGAATATCTCATCTGAACATAAACTGTAATAAGCACAGCAAACAGCATTGCAAGCCCGCTTGCCACCCCTGATACTATATGAGTGTAAAGATTAAAAGTTGGTTCTGCTTTTAAAAATAAACAGCTTGATATAAATTTTTTTAAAAGACCCCTGTAATAGAGAAAATAATCAAGATTATTATATGAAAGCTTTATATACTTTTCTATATCTCTGTAACTGCTTACAGCAACAGCCTTATTACGTATTTTTTCATAAACCTCTGTTTTATCATATACCTGAAAATTTTTCAATATGTTTAAAAGGGTTTCCTCCTCGATGAGTGTAACATAATCATCAAGATACTTAAAACTTTCAAATATTCTTCTGTTGAAATTAAATGAAAATATCTTTTTTTTAAGTCTATTAAGCCCATCCTCTACTATCTCGGATATCATCAAAAGATGTTTTGAAGAAGCTTCAAATTCTTCTTTACTGGATGATGATATGATGGATGAATAAGACTCATTTATACCATTTTTTATTATTGTTCCTATGAGCTTCATTTCATCTACAATGCTTTCTAAAAGAAAGTTATCCAAAGGATTGTTTTTAAGTTTATCAAGCCCTTCTATGGTTCTTACATACGGGGAAATACTGTTTGAACCTTCAAATAGCATCTCTATGGTTATATCAGGAGTCTGATATCTTATATATCTTTGCAGTGATGCATAAAATTTAGTCTTATCATATGTGTAATGGGAAATATTGAGTGATGAAGGAAGGAAAAAATAATACTCTATCTTATGAGCCTTTTCAAATTTATTTCTATCAAGAGCAAGTTTTATCTCAAATCTGTATTTATCATGTGCAGATATAAGCTCATTAAAAAGATTATCTATCATACTTTTTTATATAATCGGTTATTGTATCTTATATCACTGAATTCATCAAAAGGAGTTTTTAAAGATGCGCCAAAATCATCAACGAGTTCTTCCTTAGAAAACTGATTTTCAGAACAACTCATTTTAACAATATTTAATATTTTGTTTACCTTTGAAGATGTGCTTTTTCTGAATTTCATCTTATAAATTTATATCTTTGTAAGTATCTCACATCCATCATCTCTAACACAAACAGTATGCTCAAAGTGTGCCCCATAACTTTTATCCCTTGTAACAACCGTCCAGTTGTTATCAAGTATGTATACATCAGCACTTCCTAATGTTATCATAGGCTCTATTGATATTGTCATACCAGTTCTTAATATCGGTCCTGTGTTTTTAACACCATAATTAAATATGGGGGGATCCTCATGCATATTTCTGCCTATTCCATGCCCTGTAAACTCTCGCAAAACATCCATATTATGCCCAAAGACATACTCTCCTATTGCATATGAAACATCTCCCAACCGCACCCCATTTCTTACCTGATCAATTCCTTTATAAAGTGAATCCTCACAAACCTTTACGAGCTCAATATGTTTTTTAGATCTTGGCTTCCCTGCTATAAAGGTTATAGCAGCATCCCCATAATACCCCTCATATATTGCGCCCAAGTCTATGCTTACCACATCGCCATCTTTTATAATTCTTTTATCATCCGGTATTCCATGGATTACTTCTTCATTTATGGATATGCATGCAGTTTTAGGATATCCTTCAAACCCTAAAAAACCCGGTTTTGAATTGTTTTTTATTATATTTTTATAAGCTATTTCGTCTATATAACCAGTTGACAAGCCTGGCTTTGTGGATTCTTTTAAAAGGATCAAAGTCTCTGCAACAATTTTGCATGCTTTATCTATCAATCTTATCTGATCTTCATTTTTTATTTCTATCATCAATTGATATGTTTTATAACCTGATTATAAACATCCTCAACACTTTTTGATGCATCAATCTGAACAAATATTCCCTGACTTTTGTAATAAGATATAAGAGGTGCTGTAAGATCTTTATAAACCTGCATCCTTTTTGTCACCACCTCTTCTTTATCGTCATCCCTCTCAACAACTTTGACTCCACATACATCGCATAAATCAGCATTCTTAGGAGGATCAGTTATTAAATTATATATCCTCTGACATTTTGGACAGCTTCTCCTGTTTATTATTCTTTTTATCACGTTATTCTCATCAACATCAAAGAAGAAAACCTTCTCAATCTGTCTGCCAAGCCTATCCATAAGTATCTCAAGCCCTTCTGCCTGCTCTATGGTTCTCGGGAATCCATCGAAGAGTACATTATCACCTATATCTTTTAATTTGCTTTCTATGACCTCAAGAACTACGTCATCAGGAACAAGCTTGCCATTATTTATATAAGACTTAACCTTTTCACCAAGCTGAGTTTTTTTGGCTATTTCATCCCTGAACATATCACCTGTAGAAAGATGTTTGTAATTCAAATTTGACACAAGAAGCTTTGCCTGTGTTCCCTTTCCAGAACCCGGATATCCTAAAAGAATTATATTCATAAAAGCCCCTCCAAAAAAGTGATCAGTGGTCAGTGATCAGTGATTAGTAATAAGGAAATACCTTATTTAACTGATCACTATTTGTTCCCTTCTTATCGGGATTGCCTTTCCTATCTTACGATCCCGAACCGTGTCACGGTTCGGGATCGTGTTTCCTACGGCAAGCACTAATCACTGTTTTTGCTAACCACTGTCCACTATTCACTGTCCACTATCCACTGTTTTGGTTTTGCTAACCACTGACCACTAACCACTGATCACTGTTTTACTTGCTTCCAACATTAAACCATCTTCCCTGTATCTTCTTGTTCTTATAAAGACCATCATAGTTTCTCATAAGGAGATGTGCTTCAAGCTGTGCTATGGTATCAAGTGCAACACCCACAACTATCAAAAGTGATGTTCCACCAAAATAAAATGGAACATTAAACTTTGCCCTCAAATAATCAGGCAGTATTGCAATGGCTGAAACAGCTAAAGCACCACCAAGTGTTATTTTATTTAAAACACCCTCTATATAGTTAGCAGTAGCCTCTCCAGGCCTTATGCCTGGCACAAACCCACCCCATTTTTTCATATTATCAGCTAAATCCTTCGGATTTATTGCAACAGAGTTATAGAAATAACAGAAAAATACTATAAGTATCATATAAACAAACTGATACAGTAAACTGGAATGACTCATATAGGTCATAATCTTATGAGCAAACTCTGAGTTAGGATTAAATGTGGTTATAGTGTATGGAAGTGTTAAAAATGATATAGCAAATATAACAGCTATAACACCAGATTGATCAACCTTTAATGGTAAAAATGTTGATACACCACCATACATCTTTCTACCAACCATTCTCTGAGCATACTGGACAGGTATTTTCCTTTGTGCAGTCTCAAGCCATACAACAAAGACCATTATAACTATTATAAGAGCAAGTATTGTCAAAGCTGAGATTATCCCTATTTCTTCAAGCTGAACAAGCTTCAACATATCAATTATTGCCTTTGGCAGTCTGTCAACTATACCAGTAAAAATTATAAGGGATATACCATTGCCTATGCCTCTCTCGGTTATCTGCTCTCCTATCCACATTATAAGCACAGTTCCTGTTGTCATACTCAAAACTGAGGTAAGATAAAACGAAAAATCAGCATTATAAACTATTGGCATCCCACCTGGAACAGGCATATGATTCAAAGCAAGTGTAAGTCCAAGAGATTGGACAACAGCAAGTAATAGCGTGAAAAGCCTTGTTATCTGTGTTATCTTTCTTCTGCCTGTCTCACCCTCCTTTGAAAGCCTTTCTATATATGGAAATATATGAGCGCCCTGAACAAGGCTCATAATGATTGATGAATTGATATAAGGCATCACGCCGAGTGAAAATATTGAAAGTTTACCAAGCGCACCACCTGAAAAAATATCAAGAAATCCTAGCACTCCACCCTGATTGGCTCTAAAAAGTGCTCTTATTGCATCAGGATTTATACCCGGTATAGGAATTGATGCTCCAAGCCTGTATGCCGCTATAGCAAGAAGAACAAAAATCACTTTCTTAGCAAGATCTTTGGACTTAAAAACATTTGTTAAATTTTCAGTTTGCATATATCCTCATCAGTTTACAGAAGTCAGATATCAGAATAAAAAGGAACTTATCATTTAAATACCCACCCGTAGTCAGTCACTATTTACTGAGTTGTCTATTCCTTGGTGATTTCTGCCCTACTCTCTTTCTTTATTATCTCGGCCTTACCACCATTTTTTTCTATTTTATCCTTAGCAGATTTTGAAAATGAATGAGCAGAAACATTAATTTTTTTCTTTAAATCACCATCTCCAAGTATCTTAATAAAATCCATTCTATTGGTTATTCCTTTTTCTTTCAATAAAGTTGGATTTACATTATCACCATCCTTAAAATACTTTTCAAGTGTAGAAATCTTTACTATCTCATATTTTTTAGCAAATACCTTATTATTAAATCCTTTTTTAGGAATTCTCCTAAGGATTGGCATCTGTCCACCCTCAAATCCTACTCTCTTTGGCTCACCACTTCTTGAGCTCTGACCCTTCTGGCCTCTTGTTGATGTCTGACCGTGTCCTGAACCCGGTCCTGTTCCAAGTCTCTTCTTTTTATGAACTGAACCACTTTTTGGCTTTAAATCATTTACACGAACCATAAATCCTCCAAATTATTTTCTTATCTCTTTTATCTCTTCAAGCGTTTTAAGCTTTTTTAAGGCTTCCATAGTTGCATATGCTGAATTGAATGAGTTTGTAGAACCTAAATTCTTGGTAAGTATATTTCTGACTCCTGCTACTTCAAGAACACTTCTCGCAGCACCACCAGCTATAAGACCTGTTCCTTCTATTGCAGGCTTCATCCATATATAACCAGAACAAAACTTTGCCTCAACTTCATGAGGGATCGTACCATTTTTCAAAGGAAATGTTATCATCTCTTTTTTAGCCACAGACATAGCCTTCGCTATTGCATCCTGAACTTCTTTTGCCTTTCCTATACCAATACCAACCTTTCCGTTACCATTTCCTATAGCAACAAGAGCATTGAAAGAAAGCCTCTTTCCACCCTTGACAACCTTTGATACTCTGTTAACTGTAATAACTATAGATTTTTCTTCAAGAGACTCATCCTTTACATGAACGAACTCACCATCCTTTTCAACCAGCTCATTTTCTTCTTTCTCTGTTTTTACCTTTTTTTGATTTTTTACGATCATCTTGTCACTCCTTGATTTAAAATTTAAGACCACTGCTTCTTGCCGCATCAGCAACTGCCTTTATTCTTCCATGATATATGGCAGCACCCCTATCAAATATCACTTCTTTAACTCCCTTATCCATAGCTCTCTTAGCTATTACCTCTCCAAGGAGTTTTGCCGCATCTATGCTTTTGGAGGATTTTTTCATCACCTTTATTTTATCGGAGAGTTCTTTTTCAATGGTAGAAGCAAAAGCAAGTGTTTTACCATTTAAATCATCTATCACTTGGGCATAAACATACCTGTTGCTTCTTGTGACACTCAATCTCGGCCTGTTTATACCATTTTCAAACAACCTTTTTTTGGTTCTTTCCTTTCTTAAATTGTATCTTTCATGTTTAGTTATCATATGACACCTCTAATTATTTTTTAGCTCCACCAGCTCCAGCCGTAGCTTGAGCCTTTCCAGATTTTCTTATTATTCTCTCATTCTGATACTTTATACCACTTCCTTTGTATGGCTCAGGGAGTTTTAACTTCTTTATTTTATCGGCAAAATTACCAACAGCTTCCTTATCAGGGCCTGATATCGTTATAACGTTTTGAAGCTTTGGATCTATCTTTATATCAAGTCCCTTTGGTTTATCAACGATGACTGGATGTGAAAAACCTAATTGTAAAGATATGATATTTCCCTTATCCTCAGCTCTGAATCCAACCCCAGATATCTCAAGGACCTTTGAAAATCCCTCATTAACACCGTTGATAGCATTGTTTATTCTGGCTCTCATAGTACCGTGAAGAGCATTTATATCAGGTTTCTCTTTTTTTACGTATATAAAGCCATCCTTTATATCAATTTTTATACCATTAAAAATATCAAGGCTCAGCTTTCCTTTCTTACCCTCAAAGTTTATGGTATTTCCAGAAACTGAAACCTTAACTCCATCAGGTATCTTAACAGGTTTATTTCCTATTTTGCTCATATTTATCTCCTCACCAAACTTTACAGATTACTTCACCACCTAACTTCTCCTTCTTAGCAGAGATTGAACTCATAACACCCTTAGAAGTAGAAACTATGTTTATTCCAAGCGAATTTTTAACTCTCGGAAAATCATTATAACCTCTGTATATTCTCTTTGAAGATTTAGATATTCTTTCAAAGCCTCCAAAAACAGGGGTTTTATCATCAGCATATTTAAGCGTAATCCTTACAACCCTTTTTTTATTTTTTTCATCATCAATAATTTTATAGTTTGATATGAAACCTTCATTTCTCAAAACATCAATGACACTGATCCCAAACTTTGAATATGGAACATCAACCCTTTCTTTAAACCTCATCGATGCGTTCTGTATACTCACAAGTATATTTGATAATGTATCCACAAGATCCTCCTTACCAGCTTGCCTTTTTAAGACCCGGGATCAATCCCTCATGGGCCATTTTTCTTAAACATATTCTGCAAAGTCCAAAATCTCTGTAATATGCTCTTGGTCTTCCGCATATCTGACATCTATTTCTGTATCTTGTTGCAAACTTTGGCTGTCTTCTTGCTTTAGCCATCTGTGAATATGTAGCCATAATAACTCCTTATTTCTTTGATTCTTTAAACGGAAATCCAAAACAATCCAAAAGTTTTTTAGCCACTTCATCTTTCTTTGCTGTAGTGACTATTGTAACACTCAAACCCCTTGATTTAAGAGATTTTTCTGTGTTGATTTCTGGAAATATAAAATGATCTTTTAAACCAATGTTATATGAACCATGACCATCAAACTTATCAGGATCAAATCCTGAAAAATCTCTTATCTTCGGTGCCGCAAGTGAAATAAATCTATCCATAAACTCATACATCTTGTTATTCCTTAACGTAACCTTAAGAGCTATAGGCATCCCCTGCCTAAGCTTAAAATTTGATATAGATTTTTTTGCTCTTTTTATCTGCGGTGACTGACCAGTTATCAATGATAAATCTTCCTTTGCAGTATCAAGCTGTTTTATATCTTCCTTTGCCTCATTGACACCCATATTTATGACTATCTTAGAAAGCTTTGGAACAGCCATCTTTGATTTAACTCCCATATCTTTGATCATACTTGTAACTATATTTTCTTCATAAAGCTTTTTAAGCCTTGGTTTATAATCTGTTTTGTTGGTCATATCAAATATATCCTCCTGAAATTTACACTATCGTCTGCCCACATTTTTTGCAAACTCTGAACTTTCCACCCTCTGTTATATTAACCTTTATTCTCGTAGGCTTACTACATCCAGGGCAAACAAGCATAACCTTAGAAACATCTATCGGCAGTTCCTTTTTAACTATTCCACCAGGGTCATTTCTTGTAGGTTTCTTATGCTTTGATGCCATATTTATTCCTCTAACCAAAATCTTGGAAACTTTGTCATCCTTTCTTAAAACCTTTATAACCTCACCATTCTTACCCTTGTCCTTTCCTGATAAAACTATTATCTGATCTTTTTTCTTTATTTCTAACATAATTACCTCTTTATATGACCTCAGGAGCAAGAGATATTATCTTTAAAAAATTCTTTCCTCTGAGCTCTCTTGCCACAGGTCCAAAAACTCTTGTTCCCTTTGGCTCACCTTTATCATCAACAAGGCATGCCGCATTGTCATCAAATCTTATATAAGAGCCATCAGGCCTTCTTATTTCCTTTCTGACTCTTACCACAACTGCCCTGACAACATCACCTTTCTTAATGCTTCCTTCAGGAATAGCTTCCTTAACAGAACACATTATTATATCACCGATCGTAGCAAACTTTCTATGGCTTCCACCTCTTATCTTAAAGCACATAACTTTTTTTGCTCCAGAATTATCAGCAACCTCTAACATAGTTCTTAACTGTATCATAATAGACTCCAATTAATTTGATTTTTTTCCTATAACCTTTAAGACTCTCCATCTCTTAAGCTTCGAGAGGGGTCTCGTGCTCATAATTTCAACAACATCTCCTGCCTTAGACTGCTCTGACTCATCATGTGCATAGTATTTTTTAGATTCCTTCATTACCTTTTCATAAAGTGGATGTTTAAAAACTCTTACAACCTTTACAACCCTTGTTTTATTCATCTTATCCGAAACGACTACACCTTCGAGCACAGTTCTTGTATTCCTGTTTTCATCCATAATTACTCCTTTGAAAGATTAACTGTCTTATTCTTTCTCTCACTCAATATAGTTTTAATAAAAGCTAATTTCCTTCTCAAAATCCTTATTCTAAGTGGATTATCAAGCGGAGAAATTTTTTTGTTAAACCTAAGCTCAAAAAGCTCTTTTTCAAGATCAGCAACCAAAGCCATGAGCTCATTATCTCCCATATTTTTTATAGACTCTTTCTCTTTACTTTTCATAAGAACCTCTTAAAACGATTGTCTCTTAATAAGTTTTGTTTTTATAGGAAGCCTTGCAGAAACCCTCTGATGTATTTCTTCGGCTGTGGCATCGTCAATTCCCTCTATCTCAAACATAATTCTTCCAGGCTTTACAACTGCTACCCAGTGCTCTGGATCTCCCTTTCCCTTTCCCATTCTTGTTTCAGCAGGATGCTTTGTTATAGACTTATCAGGGAATATCCTTATCCACATCTTCCCTTTCTTTTTTAAATATCTTACTATCGTTATTCTTGAAGCCTCTATCTGCCTTGCAGTGATCCATTTAGGCTCAAGGGCTTTAATAGCATACTCTCCCCAGTTTATTTCGGTACTGCCCTTAGCATAACCCTTTATTCTGGGAGATGATTGTAATTTTCTATATTTTACTCTTTTAGGCATCAACATTTTGATCTCCTTTAGCCGGTACCTCACTGTGAGCTTCGCCAGCAATAACCATACTGTTCTTTTCCTCTTCCATTCTCATCTTTTTCAATTCTTCCTGAAGCTCTCTTGGAGTCTTTGCAAAAAACAATTTTTTAAATATCCAGACCTTAACTCCAATCTTTCCCATAACAGTATTCGCCTCAGCAAATCCGTAGTCAATATCAGCAGAAAAAGTTTGCATTGGAACTCTTCCTCTTCTGTACCACTCCCTTCTTGCTATCTCAGCACCACCAAGCCTTCCTGAAACCATTATCTTTACACCCAAAGCTCCACTTGCCATTGTTTTATCCATAGCCTTTTTACATGCCTTCTTATATGAAACCCTTTTTTCAAGCTGAAAAGCAACTGACTGAGCCACAAGATTGGCATCCAACTCTACAAGTTTTATCTCAAAAACATTGATATAAACCTTCTTACCAGTCATTCTCTCAAGCTGAGTTCTTAAATTTTCTATATCCTGACCCTTCCTTCCGATAACTATTCCTGGCCTTGCAGTATTTATTGTAATTTTAAGGTAATTGCCCAATCTTTCAATAGAAACAGAACTAACAGCTGCCTGCATAAACTTTTCTTTTATTATGTTTCTTATCTCAAAATCCTCACCTATTAGCTTTGGCATATCCTTAAAATCACTTACCCACCTTGATTGCCAGTTTCTTATGTATCCTAATCTTACCGAATTTGGATGAATTTTATGACCCATATCTTCTCCTTTAATTTCTGCTATCACTAACAGTAATCTTTATATGACAGACATTTCTAACATATGGCATCCCTCTTCCCATAGGACCAGCATTATATCTTCTTAAGAACTTCATTGGTCCCTGATCCACATTAACCTCTTTTATCCATATATCCTTTATATCAACCTTTTTACCGAGCTTGTTGCTGAGGTTTGCACCGGCAGATTTAACAGCCTTTAAAACAGGTGTCTTTGTCGGCGTGGAAAGAGAATTTAAGAAATGAGTTGCTTCCCATAAACTTTTACCCTTTAAAAGTTTGGCAAGCCTTCTCACCTTTATCTGCGAATACCTCTGATATTTTAATTTGCAAATCGCATCCATAATATCTCCTTAAGTAAGCTCTGAAGATTCCTTATGAGCAGAACCATGACCTTTAAATGTTCTGGTAAAAGAAAACTCTCCCAATTTATGTCCTACCATTCTTTCAGTGACGTAAACAGGCAGAAACTTTCTACCATTGTGAACCATAAAAGTAAGACCAACAAAATCAGGAATTATTGTCGTTCTTCTTGACCATGTCTTAATAGGCTTTTTATCTCCACTCTCCAAAGCTTTTTTTGCTTTATCAAGCAACCCTATCTCCACATAAGCGCCCTTTTTAGAAGATCTACTCATCTTGCCTCCTTAAATCTTCCCTTTTCTTCTATCCTGGACTATCATCCAGTTCCAAATCTTATTCTTAGTTCTTGTTTTGAGTCCCTTTGATGGCTGATTCCAAGGAGATCTCGGGACATTGTTTCCCTTTGATCTTCCTCTTCCACCACCGAGAGGATGGTCAACAGCATTCATAGCACCACCACGAACCGTTGGCTTTATACCAATATGTCTTTTTCTTCCAGCATTTCCAAATGTTGTGGTATTAAACTCAGAATTTCCAACCCTTCCTACTGTAGCAAAGCAATCCTTTAGAACCTTTCTTAGCTCACCGCTCGGCATCTTTAAAGTGACATACTTTCCTTCCTTTCCCATTATCTGAGCAAAGCTGCCAGCTGATCTCGCAAACTGAGCTCCAAGCCCTGGCCTCAGCTCAATACAATGAACCGATGTCCCATCAGGTATGGCATAGAGTGGCATAGCATTACCAGTTTTTATTGGTATATCCCTTAGACCGCTTATCACCTCACTACCAATCTTAAGTCCTTCAGGAGCTATTATATATCTTTTCTCACCATCCTTATATTTAAGAAGGGCTATTCTTGAGTTCCTGTTAGGATCATACTCTATTGATGAAACTACCGCAGGAACACTATGCTTATCCCTTCTGAAATCTATCAGTCTGTATCTTCTTTTGTGACCACCACCGATATGTCTTACCATTATCATACCTGTATTGTTTCTTGCACCAGTTTTTCTTAAACCAACAGTAAGACTTTTTTCAGGTTCTTTTTTAGTTATATCAGAAAAATCCTGAGTTGTTATAAATCTTCTTGAAGGTGTGTATGGTTTATATGTTTTTATGGCCATAAATTCTCCTTACTTTTTAATACTCGTATAATCTATTTTCCCTTCTTTAAGTGTTACAATAGCCTTTTTCCATCCACTTCTGTAACCTTCGCTACGACCGACCCTTACTTTCTTAGGCTTTGTATTAACTATCCTTACATCACTGACCTTAACCTTAAAAAGTTGTTCCACAGCCTGCTTTATACTTATCTTGTTAGCATCATCGCTAACCTTGAACATATATTTATTAAGCTCTTTAAGATTAACGCTTTTCTCAGTTAAAATAGGTTCCTCTATTATCTTGTACGGGTTAACGCTCATCGCTCCTCCAATCCTTCATACCTCTAATTGCTTGCCAATCTATTTTTTATTATTTCAACAGCCTTCTGATTCAGTATAATAGCATCAGAAACTATCAGATCATAAGCATTGACATCTGATGCTCTGACATATCTGATATTTTCAATATTTCTCATAGATTTAACAAGACTCTCGCTATAAGAATCAAAAACCATCAAAACTTTTTTACCCTCTAAACCAAGATTTTTTATCATTCCAACAAACTCTTTAGTTTTTGGTTTATCAAAATCAATATTTTCAAACGCAAACACTTGATTGTTTTCAATCTTGTCCTTAATAACCTGCTTTAAAGCTAACTTGAGTTTCTTTGAAGGAATATCTATTGAAAAATCTCTTGGCCTTGGTCCAAAGACAACTCCACCGCCCTTCCATATAGGTGAACGGATAGAACCCTGCCTTGCCCTTCCTGTATGCTTCTGCTTCCACGGCTTTCTTCCCCCACCATTGACCTCAGCTCTTGTTTTTGTGGACGATGTCCCTGCTCTTTTAGCTGCAAGATAATACTTTACAACTTCATGTAAAAAATGTGGATCAACCTTATCAGCTAAAACATCATTAGCAAACTCGAGATTGCCTTTTTCCTTACAATTTTTATCATATAGTTTTATTTCCATATTCTAAACTCCTTTATTTTTTCTTAGGAGCTGCTTTTGCAGCATTTTTCTTTGTCTGAGATTTAACAGATGTAAGCTGTTTTGGCTCACTTACGACTTTAACAGTATTTTTTACATATACTATGCTTCCATTCTTACCCGGAACGCTTCCAAACACCATCAATATGTTCTTTTCCGGAATGGTCTTTAAAACCCTTATCTTCTGAACAGTGGCCATCTCGTTACCTAAATGTCCTGCCATTCTCTGACCTGGCATAACTCTACCAAGTGATCTCCTTGAACCCAAAGAGCCTGGAGCTCTTTCTCTGTCTGAAGCTCCATGTGATGCTGGCTGACCATGAAAACCATGCCTTTTCATAGCACCTGCAAAACCCTTTCCTATTGTCCGTCCTTGGACATCAATCCAATCACCATCTTTAAACCTGTTCTCAACAACTACAAGCTGACCTGGTTTTATCCCATCAACTTTTTCAAACCTAAACTCCTTAAGATGTTCATAAGGTTTAACATTGTTTTTCTTAAATATTCCTTCAAGAGGTTTGCTTATGTTTTTTTTCTTCTCCTGATATCCTATACAAACTGCATTGTATCCATCCCTTTCCTTTGTTCTTGTATAAACAACCCCGCATGGTCCTGCCTCAAGAACAGTTACACCTTTGAGCTCTCCCGATTCAGTGTATATCTGAGTCATACCTAATTTCTTTGCAATTATGTATTTAAAATCAGCTGGTGCTATTTCAACAGTTTCAACGCCATCTGTCTTTTCTATATTCTCATTTTTATTTTCTTCCATAATAAACTCCATTTTTAAAGTTTAACCCGTTAGAGAACTGCTATAAATTATATCGCCTTATAAAAAACTATTTTCTCAAACAAACAGAAAAACATACCCTAAAAAAGTTCAGGGCATTCTTTAACGGGACAAAAAAAACACTTCTGCTTATAAATAGCAGATCTTCTATTTATTTGTCCATAAAATTAAGAACAAACAAACGTTAAGATTAAGGCAACAAATAAATTATATCAAAATTAGAATAAACAAATCAATAGCTTATTTTATATCCAATTCCAAACATCTGACCCGTGTAATTAAAAGGTATATAATACTCAAACTTATTATTGGATGATGAGTTTACAATCGAATAATAAAAAACAAATGATGCCAGATCATTTATTTTTTTTGATGCTGTAAGCGAAAAAGAAAAAAGTCTGTCATTCTCTTTTTTGCCGTATATATAGTTGTTCTCAGAGTTCCTCGGAGGTCTCTTTGAATAATCCCTGTTTTTAAACCCTGCTGAAAGATTCATATCAAGCCCGATGAATTTAAAATAGACTGGGAGATCGAAACCAAGCTCTTTGTAATCATAAGCATCAGCCACAAACACAGGAGTTACATCCGTAAATGATTTAAATCTTAAAAAATTTTGATTGGATGAATGTATAGTATAAGTAAAAGCTGGATAAATGGATGAATCAGATATCCTGTGTTGCATACCAATCCTGAGCTCGACCTCATCATCCTTCTGTTTATCATTTCCGTATGAAGCATCACTTTCTATAATTTTCTGATTTGTGTATCTCTGCATTGTGTAATCAATCGAATAAAAAAATTCTCCACTCATTAGCTTAGCACCAAACCTGTAAAGGTTGTTATCATAAAGCCCACCACCTATCTCTGTTGCAACTCCGGGATTTAAAAATTCATACAATAGATCTGTATAATTCGGAAATTCTATTTTTCGATATACCATATATGTTGTAAATGTATTATCTCTTGATGGATAATAATCCATAGAAAGGCCAAAACCCTTTGAATCATTATTATAAAGGTTGTCGGTAAAATTTCCTATGGCACTATCCTTTCTGTACTCCTTGCCGTAGTATATATGCGGCCTTAACCTGACATATTTAGAAAGCCTTGTTGAGTATTCAATCATTGCACTGTGATTTATAATCCTCTCATCAAAAAATCTGTTTTCATATGAAATAGAAGGCCCGGAATATGAAAGCAGATAATCAAGTGATAATGATTTGTTTTCATTAAAATCGTAAAGGAATCCTATTGATGAATTCATATTTCCACCGGAATACGATGCCCCCTTCTCAAAATTCATACCCTGTAAAAAAGAAATATCTATATAATTAACAAACCTTCTCTCATCAACACTTCCAGCTGATAGAATGTCTATTGAACAGAGAAATATATATATTAAAAGCTTCATATCAGAAACCAAGCCTCAAACTCCAAGTGGGATGAACAACAAGAACTCCCTCAGGATAAATATTAAAGCCTAATTCAAACCATTTTCCATACCAGCTCAACCTTGCTGCAAGTGTATTATTGCTAAACCCGTAGTTTATCTGCATCGCCCAGTATTTATTGATATCCTTCAATGTTTCCACACCAAATATAATAGAATTTTCACTGAACGAGCTGTCAAAACTGTTTATCCTGACCCCTAATAACTCATAATTTTTATCCTTCTTGAGATCAAGCTTGGCTGAAAGAAATGAATGCCTGTAACCATAAAAGGTTCTTGTCCTTGAATTAAAAGAATTTGAAAACATAACCCCTGCATCATATCCCCAGAAGTTTGCATCATTTATATCATTGGTTAAATTCACTGCAATCTTTGAGCCAAACATATACTGAGCACCAATCATAAGATCTATCTGTGGCATATTTGCACTAAGCTTTCCTTCCTTATAGATATTATAATTGAGAGATGCATTTGCATATGTAAATGGAACAAGTGTTGGGAATAGTTCAACACTTAGTGTATAAGTTTTACCAGAACTAACAGGAAGGCTTTCCTCAGAATCAGCCTTTATCTCATAAAAAAATCTTGCTGGATCAGAAACTATTTGAGCAACCATCTCACTTCCTGTATCCCCTAATGATGCAAAAGTATTGGGTGAAAAAATAAAGAAAATGAAAAGGAATAACTTCATCTAATTCTTCCACCTGTTATATGCATCAAGAGTTTTATCAAATAAATAGAAAGGAATATCAGGTATTATAATTATGTCTATGTTATGATGACCTGCAAAATAGTCATCATCGCTGATAAAACCACCACTATCCTTTTTAACATAAATAACTGATTCAAAGCTGTTATCCTTTACAAGCTCCCCTATGTTTTTATTTGAATCAAGAAGAGCATCCTTTTCACGAATGCTGCCAGAGTTTGATATAAGATAATCCTCTTCAGAAAGCCAGAAGTATCCTGATGAGTTATTATCACCAATTTTATACTGATCAGACTTCATCTGACAGAATCTGTTATCGCAGTAGTTATCAGAAGAAGCTGATGTTTTAAGCCCCCATATAGAATTTCCAATCTGAGATGATGTAGGATTACCATTTAAATCCTTTAGGACAAGCCTTCCATCAGGGGAGGATATATTATCAGCTATAAATCTAAAGCCTGTTATATCTTTAAGCGATGATTTATCTATTATTCCTGTTAGAACAACCTCATTATCACTTTCAGGAAAAACACCAACAACCTCAGTGTTGTTTACAAGCTCATCCCTCTGCTCGTTATATTTATATGCTTTGGCAGCAAAAAAAAGGTTGTTAGCAGATGTTATATCAGCAGAAACAAACGTTATCCACTCAGGCCTAACGAAATCATCATTGAAATAAGAACTCCATTTGTTTACGTTATCAGGAAGTGGCTTATTAAAGTTAAATGTTATTATAAATGAGTCAAGTCTGTTTGTTACACCACCACCATTGTACTTAAAGCCAGGAAGCCCGCTGGAATAAGAAGAAGAATATGAATAATCAGAATAATTCTTCCTTTTAACTATATTAAATAGCTCAAGACTTTTTTCATCAGGCCTTAAAAGCCTCTGATCAACCCTTACAGTATTTCCATGAATATCCTTAAGTGTTCTGCCTGCCTCAAAATCTATCTCTCTTTCCTTATATATAAATTTTTTAAGATCATTGTTCAATGCTTTAGAATATAAGACAAAAGATCTCAATCGTCTCATCCTGTTATCCATTTCGTAGAGATTTTTTGATAAATCATCTGACGATATAGATGGATCCCAGTTAGAAAGTATTTCATTTTCATATTCCTTTGATATCAATCCCATTTTATAAGGCTTCTCTAAATCTTCAATAGAAAAATACATCCCCTGAGTTATAATAAAGCTTCTTTTACCAGTTTTTGGAGGTATAGCATACTCAAAATCAACCTCGCCAAAGAGCACATCTATCAAAACCTTACCATTTATATCACCTACAATCATTATATCAGTCCCTCTTATACCAAAGACTGCTGTTATTGTTCTTATCTGAAACCTTGAATTTTTAGCAAGCCCAAAAGAACTTGCTTTAATCTTGCCATAAACAAGTCCTAATGAAGTAAAGTATTCTGATGTTGATTCTATCTCCAAAGCCGTGTTTTCCTTGAGCCAAACAGTGGATTTATTTACAAGAAGTTTTGCTTTTGAATTAGTATCAGTTTTTACAGCACCACCATCAGGAATAACCATATTTTTTTCATTAACTGATTCCCATTCTGAGAAGGTATTTTTTCTGAACTTAACATCACCATTATAATCAACAATACTTATTTCAGAATAAAGACATGGTGATAAAAATACGAGGAGGGCAAAGATATAAAAAAATCTCATCATCAATCCCTTAAAACATCCCTTTTTTTAAAACTTAAATATTTAAAAAAATCAAAACAAAAGCCGAGACCGGGACTTGAACCCGGGACCCCATCCTTACCATGGATGTGCTCTACCAACTGAGCTATCTCGGCAAAATAAAAATATATTATACAAAATTGAAAAAATATTTCACTAAATTTTAAAATATTTCTGAATTAAATCTTTATTGATTGTGATTTTAAACCTTCTGATATGCAAAATAATACAAGCGGGCGATGCCTGCCTGCCGAAGCCGTTTCGGCGTAGGCAGGGGAATCTCCTACAAGTAACCCCGTGGAATAAAATCCTTTGGATTTTAATTTGCAAAGCAAATTATTCCACTGGGTCTCGCAGGCCGCTCCTCACAAAACTGTATGCCCAAGTTTGACTGCCTGCCCGCCAAACTACATATAGGCAACTTTAAAGTTATGCTTATCAATCATTAAATATTATTATACATCCATTTTTAGACTTGTCTGCGATAGGCAGGCGGGCGGACTTTTCCGCCTACGATAAACATATCAGCAAAACGACTGTGGCTATTCGCCACTTTGCTGATATATCTTCGGCGGACAGGCGATTTCCGCGTCCCGATTTCATCGGGACTTAGCACCAGCAAGCGGGCGATGGGAATCTCCTACAAGTAAATTTTGCTCACCGCAAAATTTCTCGCAGGCCGCTCCTCACAAAACTGTATGCCCAAGTTTTGTTGCGGACTTTCGATTCCCGCGAAATGCCTTGACGGCATTTCTTAGCACCAGCAAGCGGGCGATGGGAATCGAACCCACGTAACGAGCTTGGAAGGCTCGTGTTCTACCATTGAACTACGCCCGCATAAGGAAATTATAATAATTTTTAATACACCCGGTCAAATTAAATCTCTATGGAAGCAGAAGGAATGGGGATACTATCAGGATGATATACTGGATGCTGGATAACAGCCCCACTGTCAGGAGTAAAATTCGGGATTGGAACGACACCATTCTGCATAGCGTTGTTGTTTTGATTATTATAGTTTAAAAGCTCATTCAGCAAATACCTGTAAAGATCACCACCAGCCCTTTTGTTCATATCAATCATATCCTTTTCTCTCTGAGTAACAGGAATCACAGACAAAACAGATATCTTTGTTGCTACCTCACCAACACCACTCCCATATTCGTTTGAAGAAGGATGTTCTTGGTATCTTGCAGTAATATTTGTAGAAGTGCTTGATGGATCATGGACATAATCCTCATCACCGCTTACAAGTATGCCCTCAACCATCAGCGTTTTAGCATTCAGCACAGGGCTGCCAGAGTTCCCATGAAATGTATCAAGATTTGTTAAAAATGAATAGTTTTTATTAAGATAATTTATTTTTGTCCCATTTCTGTTCACCTGCATATCCTCATTCAATTTTATCACCTCAGCATTACCAGCTATTTTTAGGGGTAGTCCTGATGGATGGCCGATGACAAAAACTTCTGTCCCAACTTTTAAAGCTGAGTTTTTTCTATCAACAGCCAAAGGCTTTATATTTTTAACCTTTCTATCAAGCTTTATTACAGTATAATCAGGACCAGCATTAAAGCTGTGGGCCACAACCTTATCACAACTATAAACATTATCCTCTGATATACTCACTGGGACAATTCCACCAATATTCTTTTTATATCCAAAGACTATCTTTATATCCTTACAATACACCCCCTGCCTTGTGTTCTGATTACAACCAGAGGCAATATGATCAGAGGCATCAGAGAGATTATCTCTTACACAATGACCAGCTGTAACCATCATATCGTCACTGATAAGGAAGCCAGTGCAAAAGGATGATGCTGGTTGATCTGAAAATCTTTCACCAGGAGAAAGCCTCTCACTCTGAGAGAGTGTCGTCTGGGCCAATCTGTAGGTATTACCTGATTTAACTATAGAGTGTCCATCATCTCTAAAAAAAGCTGCAACAGAATCAGCCAACTCCCTTATTATCATATTCTGGGCGCAGTACTCTTCTCTGTTATCATCTCCATAGACTGAAACCCTTCTAACTATTCCACAATTACCATTGATAGCAGTGTTGAGATCAAAATTCTGAGAAAATAAAGAACTAAATCCAACGGTTATCAGCATCAGAACAAATATATACTTTAATTCTCTCATAAGCCTTCCTTTGTAATATAATAGCAGTCATTTATATCTATGTCAATCCCGATTGTCCCTTATTTGAGTAGGTCCTTAGGGGAAAGCATATAACATAAAAAAATTAAGGGTATTATGCTGGTATAGCATAATACCCTCAGTGGAGTTTATTGATAATATTATTTTTTAAATTTAATGATTAGCTTATCACCACTAATTTCTGTTGTATAAGTCTTATCAGAAAGCTTTTCAGGAAGCTTAATGTATTTTTCAATGCTCTCGTATGATGCAGATTTAAACTCTGAGCCACTCTTTTTTTCTTCTTTTGATATACTGCTTTTGCTTGAAACTTTAAGATAATCCTTCTTTATCTCTACTGATATGTTTTTTCCCTTAGCATCAGGTATGCTTAACTCCATAACATACTCTTTTTCTGTCTCATAATTCTTTATACTCATATCAGTTGCATCAATCCTTTCGTTAAACCATTTATTGAAGGAATCAGAAAATATTTTTTTATCTCTTTCATCAAGCAGTTTCATTATTTCTTTATCAAACCTGTCTATTTCTTCAAATGGATTATAATCCCTTGAGAAGAATTTAGAGCTAAATATACTATCAAAGAATTCTTTGCTTAGCTCATTATGTTTTTTAATCTCATTCTCAACAATTTTATCTATATTACTCAGATAAGGCATATCAACTATCTCATTTTTTTTAGATTCTGTTTTGCTTTTTGCCCATAAAAAAGCACAAAGAATAACTACAACTGCTACTATTCCCACTACCATAACAACAGTCTTGTTCATAATCCCTCCCTATTTATAAATTATTTAGAATGAGGGGAGAATAATTCTCCCCTCACAGACATGACTATTCAATTGTTATTCTATTGTTCTTTGTTTCCTTTGTTTTTTTAAGAACTATGTTCAGCACACCATCCTTGTATGTAGCCTTTGCAGAATTTTCATCCACAGGCTGTGGAAGAGGAATAGTTCTCGCAAAGCTTCCATAACTTCTCTCTATAATTCTCCATCCACCCTTGTTCTTCTCATCCTTTTCCATCTTTTTTTCGTATGATATGGTAAGAGAGTTCTCATTGAGGTCAAGTTTTATATCCTTTTTGTCAACACCTGGTATTTCAGCATTAACTATTATTTCCTTTTCTGTCTCTTTGAGATCTATTTTTGGATTTTTAATCTTCATAAGAGGCAAGCTCATCTCATTGTCAAAAATATCATCAAACCAAGTATGAATTATATCACTGTCATTTAAGGTTGTTAACTCTTTTGCCATATACCCTCCTTAAAAAGACCATTTTTAGCAGTCTCTAATATTAACTGCTAATTATATTATAATAAATTGGCAATCACTTGTCAAGAGTGCTAATTAACTTTAACAAAGAAATGATTTTGATCTCATTAGACAGAATATTTCAGCTTAAATCAATATAAATCGTAAAATAAAATTATTTTATGATTTTTTTGTACTAAATTTTATTCTGGTTAATGATTGTAAATATTGGTATAATTTTTAATTACTGAAATATCAATTGAAATCTACTATGAAATTAATAATTTATCTTATATTTTCCTGCTAAGAGTACAACCGCATTTAATGACTCCAGTTCAAAGATATAATTGAAAAGTTCTGATATATCAATTTTGAGCATAATGGATATTTCATCAGGAGTCAGTGCATTTCTGACCTTCAAAAGCTCGTATATTTCTTTTGCTCTATCACTCACATCAAGTTTTTTTTCTTCAACAATATCTATATTTTTAATATTCATCCTTTGAATCTCACTAAACGGGATCAGCGATATTATATCCATAACATTTGTAATAGGATATGCCCCATCCTTTATTAATTTATTTGGTCCGTTGGAAAGCCTGCTATCAATTCTTCCCGGCACCGCCATAACATCCCTTCCCTGCTCTATTGCATATCTTGCTGTTATGAGTGAGCCAGAGTTATAATCCCCCTCTATAACGAGTGTTGCAAAGGAGAGGGCTGATATTATTCTGTTTCTTTTTGGAAAATTAAATTTTAAAGGAGAGGTGCCAAGTGGATACTCACTCAAAACACTACCACCATTCAATACAATATCTGAGGTAAGATCCTTGTTTTCTGGTGGATATATTCTATCAAGCCCCGAGCCTATGACAGCCACAGTTTTCCCCTTTGCTTTCAAGGCATTTTTATGGGACACAGTATCTATACCCCTTGCAAGACCACTTGTTATGACTATGCCCGCAGATGCCAGCTGATATGCAAAAACCGATGCATTTTTCAAGCCATACTCTGTTGGATGTCTTGTTCCTACTATTGAAATTGAAAGAGATTTACAAAAATTTCCTTTAATATAAAGGGCAAGCGGAGGATTTGGGATATCCCTAAGTGAATCAGGATAATCCTCATCAAGATATGTTATAACGCATATACCATTTTTTTCACAATTGTTCAGCTCTTGTTCCGCATCAAATTTTTTTGCATCATCAATAATTTTTTTGTTTTTTTCAAGGATATCATCGTTTTCTATGAAATTCCTCAGGTCATTTTCGAAAAATACAGAGGCCTTTTTTTGAGAATTGAGAACATTTATCATCCATGTGTTATCATCATATAATGAACCAGCATTAAGCTTCAGCAAACATAATTTTTCATTTATTTCCATATTTTAATTGGATATCCTTTTTCAACAGCATGGCTGATGTCTGTTATTATACATACAAGGTCATTACCACTCATAATGCAATTGGAACACTCCGCCACCTTTTCTGCTATGTAATAGTTTTTCTTTTTATGGATTAACATATATATGTTTATGAGATTTATTTCACTCGGAATACTTTTTTTATTAAGCGAGATTTTTATTGTATCTCCTCTGGCAAAAATATTTGACTCGGAATTTTTATCAGCTCCACTAACAATCTTACCATCAAAAAAATTTTTCTCAACCTTTATTCTATTCTCTGACACATTAAATGGAGCCTGTGTTAATGGAAGCTCTCCACTCAAATCATCATCATCCCTTTGAGCCAACTCTTGTGTAGAGTCAGAATCATTTTCATCATCATTTTTGTTTATCTCTGAGGAAATTACACCAGCAGTCGCAACTGTATCTGATAATGTATTAACTCTATTATATTCAGAGCTACTATCCACAACAGCATCCATACCAGTTTTATTTTCCCCCATAAAAGGGATGGAAAAAGTCATATCAGGATATATAAGGTCTGGATTTTTTATCATATCAGAGTTTGCATTATATATCAATCTCCACTTTTCACCATCATTATAATATTTCTCTGCTATCCTGTAAAGACAATCTCCAATTTTAACAGTATATTTTGATGTAGAACTTTCAGCCATTAAAAAATTACTGTTAAAAAACAAAAAAAGAATAATATTTAACATAAATTCTTCTCCTTGTAACTAGGGGACACTGAAAAAGTCTATTTGTGCTATAAATTAGCCAATTTTTTAAGTATGCCGAAGCCGCTTGGGCGTAGGCAGGCGGGCGAGACGAGGAGCGAGGAGTGAGCATACCTAAATAAGGTCTGTAAACGACGAGCCCCGATAAATCGGGGTAGCCAAAAAATCGGCAATTACTGAGGGTCACTGAGATACTATTCACTTTGGCTGAGTTGATTTTTAAGTGAGACAAGAAACGAGGAACGAATATAGCGGGACTATATGAGCGACGAGTGACGCAGTCATAGCCAAAAAGCAACCAGTCCCTTTCCTTCAAAGGAAAGGGAAGGTTCATATTTGGCCGTCTGCTTCGTTGCTCCTCATTCATATAGCCAACGCTATGCTCATTCGTCACGCCTCGCATACAATCCAAATCTGAACCTCCAAAGTAGGATATTATCTTAGTGACCCTCAGTCTAGCCAAAAGGTGGTAAAAACTGCACGCTTTTTTAATATTAGAGATCAAAAACTTTGCAGTTTTGATATAAATTTTTAAACTTTTTATACAGTTTCTCATTTATAAAATCTCCACCGTTAGGCTTTTTCAGTGTCCCCTAACTAATAACTGCTATCAAATACAATACTCTTATCAAGTATTCTGTAGTGTATAGCCTCTATTACATTTTCTTTTTTTATATCCTTTTCGCCAGCGAGATCAGCTATTGTCCTTGCAACCTTCATTATTTTATCAAGACTTCTTGCAGAGTATCCCATCCTGTCCATTATTTTTTCAAGCATAGAAAGCACATCATTATTTACAGCACAGTATTTTTTTATTTCCTTCGGTGTCATCATAGAATTAAACCTTACCTGACCATCAAATCTTTCCATCTGTATAGAAATTGCCCTGCAAACACGTTTATATATATCAGCTGAGCTTTCAGATTTAAAATCTTTTGACCAATCAGAAAACTTTACTGGCAGAACATCTATATGGATGTCTATTCTATCAAGTATTGGGCCAGATATCTTTGAACGGTATTTCTTTATCTGAAGTGGTGTGCAGGAACATTTTTTTACTGGATGACCAAAATAACCACACGGGCATGGGTTTGAACTTGCCACAAGAAGAAAATTAGCGGGATATGTTATTGTATCCTTTACCCTTGAAACAGTGATCTTATGAGTCTCAAGAGGTTCTCTCATAGCCTCTATAGCAGTCCTTGAAAACTCAGAAAATTCATCAAGGAAAAGAACCCCGTTGTGGGAAAGAGAGATTTCCCCCGGCTTTGGATTTGTTCCCCCACCTATCAATGCCACATCGGATATTGTATGATGTGGTTCCCTGAATGGTCTTTCAGTGACAAGCCCTTTAAGGCTATGCCCACTTACAGAATAAATCTTAGTGGTTTCAAGAATTTCAGACTTGGTCATAGGTGGCATTATTGTGTGTAGTCTTTTAGCAAGCATACTCTTACCACTACCTGGTGGGCCTATCATTATTATATTATGAAATCCTGCTGCTGCTATCTCCATAGCTCTTTTAGCATATGGCTGACCCTTAACATCAGAGAAATCAACAGATTCCTTTTTAACAGCTGGAGAATCCACAGATGTTAATGATGAAGAAAGAGTCATATCACCCTTGAGAAATAAAAAAACATCATTCAGATTTTTTGCTGTAAGAAAATTAACCTCACTCAACATAGCCTCTCTCGCATTCTGCTCGGGAATAATGACCATATCAAAAAGTGATTGCTCTTTCATGGATATAAGCATAGGAAGTATTCCTATGACAGGCTTTATGCTTCCATCAAGTGCTAACTCACCAACAAAACCTATCTTAGATATATCAACGTTGCCACAGACTCTGTTGCCATCAAGGGCAAGGAT
Organism: Elusimicrobiota bacterium; assembly: GCA_012517285.1. Classification (GTDB taxonomy): domain Bacteria; phylum Elusimicrobiota; class Elusimicrobia; order Elusimicrobiales; family UBA9959; genus JAAYVG01. Next base: position 28,611 of record JAAYVG010000014.1, on the reverse strand, counting down.
TATGCCAACAGCTATTGGGAGATCGTAATGAGTTCCTGTTTTTTTTATTTCGGCAGGAGCAAGGTTTACAACAATCTTTTTGGAAGGCAGTTCAAATCCAGAATTTTTTATCGCACTTAAAACCCTATCCCTTGACTCCTTTATATTAGTATCAGGAAGCCCAACAATATTAAAGGATGGCAATCCACCTGCAACATCGACCTCAACAGTAACACCAAAGCCATCTATTCCCTTAAACCCGAGGGACAAAACCTTTGAAAGCATCATCCTCCCTTTAATTTTATAAAATCATACTCAATATATTATTAGAATTATTCTACAATTTTTAATCTGAATTTTAAAACATTAATTATTTTATGAAGGATGTTGATACATAATCCAAAAAATCTTCACGGTCATTAAATACATAATGATTATCAAATAGATAAAACTCAATGCAACAGGAGTGAAGCATAAGACGTGGACATCTTAGCTGCATAACTTTATCACCATAAAGCCTATCACCAACCACAGGATGACCAGACGAATAAAGATGAACCCTTATCTGGTGACGCCTGCCTGTGAGTGGCCTTGCCTCAACAAGTGAAAAGTCAGAGGATATCTCTTTTAAAAATTCCACCTCTGTTACAGACTTTTTTCCATTATCAGATACACCGACTCTACCAGAGCCATACTGAAAAAGTGGTTTATCAATAACCTCAAATATTTTCTCAGGTTTTCCCCACACAACTGCTAAATAATTCTTTTTTACCTCTCTTCTTTCAAATTTAATTGAGAGTTCTCTATGTGTTTTAGTATTTTTTGCAAATATGACAAGCCCGCTTGTATCTCTATCAATTCTATGGACAACAAAAATCTCTTTGTATCTTTCTTTCAAAACATCATATAAACTCAATTTATCTTTCAATCCACCACGCCCCCTTATAACAGGGATGCCAGTTTCTTTTGATACTACAATAAAGTCACCGTTTTCGTATATAATTTTATACTGGGCATTCATTAAAATATTATATAATAAAAAAATAGGAGGGTTTTATGAAATTTTTTGCAGGTTTTTTAATGATGTTTTTATCCATTAACTGTTATTCAAAGTCAATTGATGGTATGTGTGATGAATTATATAATAAAATAAAGGATAAACCAGATGTTAAGTTAGCAATTACAGATTTTAAAAGTATAAACCAAAAATCTACTGATCCAAAGATAGTTCAGGAAAGGATAACTACATCATTTTCAAATAGAAATGGAATCACGCTTATAGAAAGAGAGCTTATTGATAAAGTATTATCCGAAATGAAACTTCAGCAAAGCGGTGCAATAGATGAAAAGGATATATTAAAGATAGGAGAGCTGACCGGTGCTAATTACATACTCACAGGGAGCATAAACGATTTAAAAAACAACAGATTGGAGATCAACTCAAGGATAATAGATGTAAAAACTGGGAAGATAATTGCTGGGGCAAAATCAGATATAGAGAAAGACTGGGAAAATGTTATAGTATCCACAAAAACTCAAAACTACTCAGGAAAAGCACTCACGCAATTAGCCATACTTATTGATACATCAAATTCAATGGATGGTTTAATAGATCAAGCAAAGAGACAGTTATGGTCAATAGTAAATGAGTTATCAAGATATGAAAAAGATGGAAATGGAAACATGATTGAGGTTGCCCTTTATGAGTATGGGAACAATAGTTTATCAAAGGAGAATGGTTATATAAGAAAGGTGCTTGACTTTACCAGCGATATGGACAGCGTCTCAAAAGAATTATTTGCACTCAAAACAAATGGAGGGGATGAGTACTGCGGAGCTGTTATAAAGGATGCTGTAAAAGATTTAAAATGGAGTAAAAATGATGATGTTTATAAGGCAATATTTATTGCCGGTAATGAACCATTTACCCAAGGTGATGTGAGATTTGAAGATGCTGTAACCCTTGCTAAATCAAAAGGAATCTTTGTAAACACAATATTCTGCGGTCCTGCTCAGCAGGGTATAGCCCAGAAATGGAAGGACGCAGCATTGCTTGCAGATGGAGATTATAACAGCATAGATCAAAACTATATAGCATCCATAGAAACACCTTATGACGATAAAATAGCAGAGCTTAACAGTAAATTAAATCAAACATATATACCTTATGGAACTGATGGAGCAAAAAAATTAGAGGAAAAGGCCATGCTTGATAAAGAAGCTACTAAGCAATCAAAGTCTGTTATGGCAGAAAGGGCAAGCTATGCTGCATCACCTATGGCAGGGGCATCTTATTCCTCATGGGACTTAATAACTGCTATAGAAAATGGTAATATAAAAATAGATGAGATAAAAAAAGAACAGCTTCCAGATGAACTAAAAAAAATGAAAAAAGATGAACTGAAAAATTATATAAATCAAAGACTTGAAGAAAGGAAAAAGATAAGACATGAGATAGATGATAATAGGGTTAAAAGGGAAAAGTTTATAGAGACGAAGCAAACTGAGGGTCCAAAGGATTTAGGAAAGGCAATAATCGAAACAGTAAGCAAGCAGGCAACCAGAAAGGGATATAGGAAGAATAAATAGGGTTCACTAAATCAGAAAACAGAAGGCAGAAATCAGAAAGCAGAAGGCAGAAATCAGAAAGCAGAAGGCGGACAAACAAGGAATTTCCTTAAATTCTATCCCTGCCTGCGCCTAAGTGGCTTCGGCAGGCAGGCTCTGTCATCTGTCTTCTGTTTACTGTCCCTGCCTGCGCCGAAGCAGCTTCGGCAGGCAAGTTCTGATTTCTGACCATGATGTATAGTATATATGATAAAGATATTTTTAATAATTGTTTTTTTTTCTCAATATATATTTTCACAGAGCTTAGAAGAAAAAATAAACAGTCTTATATTTGTAGCATATGATATAAAGCAAGAGAAACAGATCATAAAAGCTACAGATGAAGGAATAGGCGGTATTCAGATTCAATACGGGACATATTCATTAAAGAAAACAAGGGATGTTTTTAAAAAGGTTTACAAATCATCAAAGTACCTCCCCCCATTTATAGCAATCGACTACGAAGGAGGAAGTGTATATCTTCATCAAACTCATGGGCTTTTTAATCTGCCATCAAATATGGCTATAGGCAGTGCAAATGATTATGAAAACACTTCAACACTTTTTTATCTTTTAGGGCTCGAGCTTAAAAAAGCTGGAATAAACACAGTTTTTTCACCAACTGTTGATGTTAACACTCAAAGAGATAATCCAATAATAAACATAAGGGCTTTTTCAGATAACAAAGAAACAGTTTATAATATGGGAAGGCTTGTGATAAAGGGATTTAATTCAGCAGGAATAATTACAACAATAAAACACTTTCCCGGTCATGGTATGACATCATCTGACTCTCATCTGACACTCCCTGTATCTGACATAGAACCTATAGAACTCTACAATACACACATATATCCATTTAAGAGGTTGATAGCAGATGATATGTCTGATATGATTATGCTTTCACATATAATATACAAAAACGTAGATGATAAATATCCTGCAAGTCTTTCACAAATAATAATGAAAGATATATTAAGACAACAGCTTAAATATAAAGGGATTATAATAACTGATAGTCTTGATATGAGGGCAATAACATCGAAATATACAGTAGAAGATGCCGCTGTAATAGCTTTAAAAAATGGTGCAGATATGGTTTTGGTTGGAAAATATGATTATAGAAAGGTAAAAAATAAAATAATGGATGCCGTATCCAAAAAAGAGATTCTAATTGATGATATAAATCAATCCTATACAAGAATAATTGAATTAAAAAAGAAATATAATCTAAAAAAATTTGAAATAAACAGTGATAACTTTGATATGGCATACAGGGATATAGCATTAAAAATAGCACAGAAAACAAACAAACTTATAAAGGATGATGGACATAATATACCTCTGAACAAAAATGAAAAAATATATGTTATATTTTTTGTACCTCAAAGATTTTCTGATGAGGCCATTGTTTTTTACAAAGGACTATCAGAAAAGGGATACATGGTAAAATTTAATATGATAAGCTCTGACAGCAAGATTAACCTTGACAAAGCTGCAAATGATTTAAAACAGTATGATACACTTATAATAGCCAACTACTCATGGCCTTACACGAGTATAAGAAGAAGAGAGATATTAACAACGCTTGCCAAAAATTCAAAGAAGAACATTTTCATAAATCTTTTAAACCCATATGATACTGATATGATCAAGAATGATTTTCAAACAATAATAGAAACCTACAATATAACTGAGTTTTCTATGAAAACATTATCAGAGTTATTAACAGAAAAATAATTTCTATTAAAACTCACCTACAAGCACCTGTTCTAGTTCCAATTCTATCCCAGTTTTGTTATAGACTATCTCTCGAACTTTCTTTATAAGGCTATATATATCTGATGCTGTTGCATTATTATAGTTTATTATAAATCCACAATGTTTTTTTGAAACCATCGCCCCACCAACACTGAGTCCTTTAAGTCCACACTCATCTATAAGCTTTGATGCATAATTATTTAATGGTCTTTTAAATACACTTCCAGCAGATGGATAATCAAGTGGCTGTTTTTCAATTCTTTTTTTTATTATTTCATTTCTTAGGTTTAATAGCTCTTCTTTATCACTTTTTCTAAATCTAAATTCTCCACTCAGTATAAAAAAATTTTCAATATCCCTAACATATCTGTATCCATAAACAATATCCTTCTTTTTTAAAGTTTTAAACTCAAGATTGTTCAAATCTATGACATCAACAGATTCAAGGCAATCAAATGTTTCCTCACCAAAAGCACCTGCATTCATCCTTACTGCCCCACCAACACTTCCTGGAATATATGATGTTTTAACAAGCCCATCCAACCCATTATTAACAGCTATTCTTATCATATCATCCCATAAAAAACCTGACTGTGCTCTTATAATAAGCCCATCAACCTCAATATTTTTAATCCTCTCAGTTTTTATAAATACTCCACAAAATCCATTATCACTTACAAGTATATTAGTGGAATTGCCACATATAAAATACTTAATACCAGTTTTTTTTATAAACTCAAAAAGCCATATCAGATCACCAGTGCTTTCAGGATAAACAATAATATCTATTTTCCCGCCCACTTTATAGCTTGTAAATTCTTTGGCAAACTTATCCTCAAAAAATTTACCAATAAATCTTTTCTTTATCTCAATATATTTATCCATATTCTAAAGCCTTCCCGTTTTCTACCTTTAAAACAAAATATACACCAATAAGTATTAAAATTCCACCAACTAAAGTAAGAGGCATAACCTTTTCGCCGAGAAGCAGATATGCACTTATTATCGTGGCAAAAGGCTCATCATATATAAAATATGATGATTTAACTGCTCCAAGTTTATTTACTGCATCATTCCAGAATAGATAACCTAAAAATGAAGATAAAAGACAGAGATATGCAAGCGATATATATCCTAACATATCCAGATTTTTTATCTCTGATACAAGTGAATACTTAAACTCAAAAGGGATTAGTGTTATAAGGGCCATGATCATAGTAATAGCAGTTACCTCATTCTGTGGATATCCCTTAAACCATCTCTTTGTCAACACAACATAGAATGCCCATGTAAAACTGCTTGTAAGAAAAACCAAATCACCCTTAGTTGATGGAAGTGATAAACTAAACCTTCCAAGGGAGTACATAACAATTAGACATCCCAGAAGACCTGATACAAAGGCTATAATTTTATTAATAGATATCTTTTCACCCCAGAAGAGTTCTATCAAAACTATAATTATTGGAGTCAACGCTATTATAAAACCAGCGTTGGTTGAAGCAGTATATTTTAAAGCATAACACTGCGAAAACTGTTGCACTGAAATACCTATAACAGACATCACCACAAGCTTTAATATCAAATCAAGCCTTAGATATTTTTTAAAATTAATCCTTACAAAAACAAGCATCAGTATGCTTGCAAAAAGACATCTTACAAATACTAAAGAAAGCGGTGATATCAGAGCCACAACATGTTTTGTAAAAGGATAAGCCGCTCCCCATACAATGGTTGCAAAAAGAACCTCACCATACACCTTAATTTTATTCATCAGTTCAATCTTCTGCATCCATATATTTGAGCAGCGGCTTAATCATTATCTTATCACAGCTTATTTAGAAAGCACCTTTGCTATTCTATTAAAAGCCCAGTCTATCTCTTTCTTTGTAATATTTAGAGGTGGGGCAAACCTTATGACCATATCATGGGTTTCCTTTGCAAGAACTCCAAGACTCATAAGCTCCTCACAGTAAGGCCTTGCCTTCGTGTCAAGCTCCACACCAATGAGCAATCCCTTGCCTCTTATCTCCTTTATATGAGGCCCTTTTATCGTTTTAAGCTTTGACATAAAATAATCACCCATCTCGCGTGATTTTTCAACAAGTTTTTCATCCTTTAAAACCTTCAATGCCTCTCTTGCAACTGCACAGGCCAAAGGATTTCCACCAAATGTTGAACCATGATCACCAGGGTTATATACTCCAAGTATCTTTCTTGAAGAAACTACTGCTGAAACAGGCATAACACCGCCACCGAGTGCCTTACCTAAACACATCATATCAGGCTTTATTCCCTCCCAGTCGCAGCAGAACTTTTTACCTGTTCTTCCAAAACCTGTCTGAATCTCATCGGCTATGAAAAGAACATTATTCTTTTTACAGAGCTCATATGCCTTTTTAAGATATCCCTCTGGTGGAATCCTTATTCCAGCTTCACCCTGTATCGGTTCAACAAGAAACCCAACAGTATTTTTATTTATAGCCTTTTCCAAATCATTTATATCACCGTATTTCACAACCTTAAAGCCGGGTGTAAATGGTCCGAATCCATCCTTATACTGAGGTTCAGTGGAAAATGTGATTATAGTAATAGTTCTTCCATGAAAGTTATCGGTACAGCAAATTATTTCAGCCTTATCCTCTTGAACTCCTTTGATCTTATAACCCCATTTTCTCGCAGTTTTTAATGCAGTTTCAACAGCTTCAGCACCAGAGTTCATAGGAAGTGCCATATCATAGCCTGTGAATTCACAGAGCTCCTTTAAAAAAGGTCCTATCTGATCATTGTTGAAAGCTCTTGATGTAAGTGTAACCTTTTTTGCCTGATCTGCAAGTGCCTTCATTATTCTTGGGTGTCTGTGACCGTGATTTAAAGCTGAATATGCACTCAACATATCCATATATCTGTTTCCCTCTATATCCTTTACCCACACACCTTTAGCAGATGTGATAACGACAGGTAACGGCTTGTAGTTATGTGCTCCGTATGTGGACTCCATAACATTATACTTTTCTGACTTGTTTGTTAACTTTATTTCTGTTTCCATATCTCCTCCTTATAAATTAAATCTCCATACCAAAACCAAAATTATAGCCACCCTCTCCATTTATTATATTATATCCACCATATATATAAACAAGCGGCACAGGACTGAATCTAATTCCTGCTGCACCCCTTAAACCTGATGATGAGGCTTTATTGCCATCGAAACCATATCCAATATTTCTAACCTTGAGACTGGTATTATCATAACCGAATGAAATATATGGTTTAATATTTGGCAGATTCCAAGAAGCAACTACATCTACAGAGATATGATAGCCTGTGAAATAATCATAGCTTATGATATCATAATATGCCATAGGAGATATATCAGGCATTAAATTCACATGGGTTGTAGTTTTAAATAAACTATACTTCAATCCTCCACCGATAACTTTAAGATTTGAGTATGAAAAACCTCTGACAGATACATCAAGATTGGCCACAGGTAATCCAAAATCCATGTGAACCCGAGGCACTCCAAAGCCATCCACATCAGAGTTAATCAAAATTTTATTATCGCTGGATGGTCTGTTCTGGACGGCTAAATCAAACCCGAGATCAAGCCCAAACACTGAAAGCTTTTTTGCAGTGTTGGAATCAGATGCACCAATTACTCCACCAAAATCCTTAACGAATGGTTCTAACAAATCATTTGAGGTATAATATTTATTAAAGTTGTCAAAGGGCATAGCAAAAGATTGCATGTATAAAAAAATAAAAATATAAAAAGTTAATAAAATTTTTTTCATAATAATAATAATTTCATCTCATTTTATTATATCAAATAATGTATAATAAAATTATGGAAAGTGGTAATACTGCTATAATAATTCCTACATATAATGAAATAAAAATGATAAACTTTTTCTATCCAGATTATTATGACAAACAGCATAATATAATGACAAAGTTTGAAAACATTGAAAATCCCCATCAGGATAAAAAAATATATATTAAGGATATTTTAATGATACTTCCAAATTTTATATTCAGAATCATACACCTTATGATTTTTTTTATCTCAATATATGGAGCATACTTACTTTTTAAAAAAGATAGGATATCATCTATTTTTATATCAATATTTATACTATACTTATTGACGTTGACATCTGCTGTCGCAAGCTATGACAGATACAGACTTCCGTTTGAAATACTTTTATGCTTACTTGTATCTTATGCAGCAGTAAACCTTTTTAAAAAGCCTGACACTTTAGATAACAGGGGTCAATGAAAAAGTCTATTTGCAATATAAATTAGCCAATTTTTAAAATCTGCCGAAGCCGCTTCGGCGTAAGCAGGGAAAACAATCTTTGAGAATATTTCTTTACTGAAAAAATTCTTTGAATAACCAGATTTTAAAACATGAACTTTTTATATCTTGATTCTTCAAGACTGACACATCCTTTTTTCATTCGTAAATCACTGTTAAAAATTTTATAAAATATAAAAGCGGTTAATGTAATCTTATGCGGTTTATTTAAGTGAGGCGGTCCATGAGCCCCAACCGCGTCAGTTAATTCTGGTTCCAACCTACGCGGTTTATTCGTAGATTGAATCGGTATGTGGTTGATATGCCAAAAACCAAAAACATATGGGATGTGTTTTATATAAACGATGAGTTTTTTATATATCCAATAATTGATAAAATAAAGAACAAAGAGGAATATAAAAGACTTTTTTCAAACTTCATATCCCTCTCGGTTTTACAGGCAGCCAACTATCTACTGCCGCTTATAACACTGCCTTACTTGGTAAGGGTATTAGGGCCTGAGAAATACGGGCTTGTATCATTTGCTCAGGCATTTGTAACATATTTTATGATATTAACAGACTATGGCTTCAATCTCTCAGCAACCCGTGAGATATCGATTAACCGTGATAATAAAGAAAAACTATCAGAGATCTTCAGCTCTGTTATGACGATTAAAGCTGGGCTTTTAATAGTCTCATTTATGCTTATGAGCATAATAGTATTCTCATTTGGCAAGTTTAGTAGGGACTGGCCAATATACTACCTTACATTTGGTATGGTTTTAGGTCAGGTATTATTCCCTGTATGGTTTTTTCAGGGTATGGAAAGGATGAAATATATAACAGTATTAAACATCACAGCAAAACTGATATTCACAGTCGCAATATTTGTGTTTGTTCACCATATGGAAGATTTTCTATATGTACCGCTCCTAAACACATTGGGCTATATTATTGCAGGCATTTTATCCTTATGGCTCATATTCAGAGATTTTAATATAAGTTTCAATCCTCCCTCATTATCTGATATAAAACATCACTTAAAAGAAGGCTGGGATATATTTTTAACCACAATAGCAGTAAGCCTTTATACCACAAGTAACACATTTATATTAGGACTCTTTACAAACAATACAATAGTAGGATATTATACTGGAGCAGAAAAGATAGTTAAAGCAGTTCAGGGATTGTTAGCACCTATTTCACAAACAATTTATCCATATATAAGCAAACTTGTTTCTGAGTCAAAAGAAAGGGCAATTAAATTTATAAAGAAATTGGTTATTATAATAGGAACTGGAAGTTTTATTCTTTCACTATTCATATTAATTTTTGCTTCACCGATAGTTAATATAATATTGGGGAATCAGTATCATCAATCAATAATAGTTCTACAAATATTATCATTTTTACCGTTTATAATAGGATTAAGTGATATATTAGGCATTCAAACAATGCTTGCATTTAATATGAAAAGTGAATTTTTAAAAGTAATTGGTAGATTATCTATTGTAAGTGTAATATTATTTTTAATTTTAACTCCATTATTTAAACAGATAGGGACAGCTATTTCTTGGTTTTTAACTGAAACTTTTATAACAATATACATGTTTATTATATTAAATAGGAATGGTATAAATATTTTAAAAGGGAAATTAGAGTATGAAGAAAAATAACATTCTAATCATAGGATCAGGTATAACAGGACTAACACTTGCTGAGAGATTTGCTTCAGTAGGTGATAATGTATTGCTTATTGAAAAAAGAAACCATATAGGCGGAAACTGCTATGATTTTAAGAATAAAAGCGGGATTTTAATTCAGAAGTATGGTCCTCATATATTTCATACTAAATATAAAGATGTATGGGACTATTTATCAGGATTTACCGACTGGATTGGTTATGAGCATAGAGTTTTAGGATATATTGATGAGAAATTTGTGCCAATTCCATTTAACCTAACTTCACTACACAAACTGTTACCAGAGAAAGCAGAACATTTAAAGAAGAAGCTTATTAAAACATTTGGTTATGCTAAACGAATATCTATATTAGATTTAAAGAAATATAAAGACAACGATTTAACATTTTTATCAGACTTTGTATATAAAAAGGTTTTCTTAGAATACAATCTTAAACAGTGGGACAAAAAGCCAGAGGAGATTGACTCAATGGTAGTGGCTCGTGTTCCTGTGGTCATATCTGAAGACGACAGATATTTCAGCGATAAATATCAAGGGATACCAGAAAAAGGGTTTACAGCGATGTTTAAAAATATGGTTAGTAGCAGAAATATTTGTATAAAATTAAACTATGATTACAAAAAACTAAAAGATCTATCTGATTTCAAATCAGTTTTTTATACAGGACCTATAGATGAATTCTTTAATTATAAATATGGCAAATTAAACTATCGCTGTTTAAATATTAAGTTTAAAACACTCAACAGAGAAGAATATCAACCTGCGGCAGTAGTAAACTACCCTGATCTTAAATATCCATATACCCGTATCACCGAATTTAAAAAACTAACACATCAGAAGCACAAAAAAACTACAATAGGGATAGAAAGCTCATCTGACAAGGGAATTTTAGGCTGGCCATTGCTTGATGATAAAAACAAGAAAATATTTCAGCGATACTGGCAGGAAGCTGAAAAATTAGAGGTTAGAAACATATATTTTATTGGGAGGCTTGCTGAATATAAATACTATAATATAGATGAGGCAGTAAAAAGGAGTTTAGATTTATTTAACACTATAAACTATGGAGGGGAAAAATGAAAAAACTATTTTCTTCATTTAAAAGAAATGGTGTTATAAAAACCTTTGATTATATTTTTTTAAGTGTTTATATCAATCTTTATATCATACCTAAAAAATTTAAAAACAAAACAGGTTTAGAAATAGGTGGACCGAGCCGTTTCTTTTCTAAAGGAGGAATTTGCCATATTTATCCGATAGTTGCAAAATTGGATGGGGTAAATTTTTCTGAGACAAACATCTGGACTGACAAAATTGATTTAACTGAGGGATATATCGTTGATGGTAAAAAACTTGGTAATCAGTTTATTTCAGATGCTACTAAATTATCTGGTTTGCCTGAGAATTATTATGATTTTATTTTATCATGTAATAATATTGAACACATTGCCAATCCTTTAAAAGCTATTGAAAGATGGTTAGCTTTATTAAAAAGTGATGGTATAATTTTAATTGTTGCTCCTAAAAAAGAAGCAAACTTTGATCACAATAGAAAGGTTGTTGAATTTTCACATCTAATTAGTGATTATAATAATAATATTCTTGAAGATGATCTGACACACCTTGAAGAGATACTTTTGCTTCATGATTTAAAATTAGATCCATTAGCCGGGAATTTTGAACAGTTCAAACAAAGGAGTTTGGATAATTTTAGAAATAGATGTTTACATCATCATGTCTTTGATATGACAGTTCTATCTGAAATCTGTAATTATTTTAATCTTAATATTTATTTTAAACATGCGTTCAGAAATGATTACTTGATAATGGCCACTAAAAAGAAAACATATTAGGGAAATATTATATGAAAAGAGGTTGTGTTTTTGCTCATTACAATAAACTTGAGAAAGTAAGTGATTATGTGCTTTATTATATCAGTGAATTAAAAAAATATGTTAATATTCTTGTTTTTGTAAGTACATCCAAATTGAAGGATTCAGATTATAAGAAAATAAAATATTTGGCAGATATTATTATTGAAAGAGAAAATGTTGGCTATGATTTTTACAGCTATAAAATAGGATTGAAAGAATTAACTAATATTTCACTGGATGAAATTATTTTGTGTAATGACAGTGTTTTTGGTCCATTGTATGATTTAGGACCATTATTTAACCGGATGAGCAGAGAAGACTCTGATTTCTGGGGTATAACAGAATCTACTGCAAAAAGCTATCATTTGCAAAGTTATTTTCTTGTTTTTAAAAATAAGATATTTTCTTCCAGTGTTTTCTGGGATTTCTGGAATAAACTTGAAATAATTAATAGAAGAGAAGAAGTCATTGAAAAATATGAAATTGGTTTAACTCAGTATCTTATAAAAAATAATTTTAAACCTGAAGCTTTTATTAAAACTATTCAACGAACCTCTGAACAAAGAATAGATAATTTTAAGTCTTTGATTGGAGTGTTCTGTAACAGGCTACGCTCTGCTCCTAAAAAAATTTTTAAAGCTCCACTTTATATATTTAGTGTTACAAAAGGATTTATTTCTGGAGATTTATTTAAAGACATTGACCCCACTCAGAATTTATGGAAAGAAACGATCATTAAGCATAAAATGCCATTTATTAAAACTAATTTACTTTTGAATAATCCGGGTAAAATAAACATTTCAGGCTGGGAAAAAGTTTTAAAAAAATACACAAATTATGATATCTTTCTAATAAAAAAACATCTTCTGGAGCAGAAAAAATCATGACTGAATATCCGGAAGTTGAGATTTTGATGGCTACCTACAATGGAGAAAGATACATCTCCGAGCAGCTGGATTCAATATTAAACCAGACATATAATAACTGGCATCTGACAGTAAGAGACGATGGTTCATCTGATGATACTGTAAATATATTAAAGAAATATTTATTAATTCACCCTGAAAAGATATCAATAATTGAAACCAATAATAAAAATTTAGGCCCATGTGATAATTTTGCACTGTTACTGGAGAAATCAAAAGCAGATTATATTATGTTCTCGGATCAGGATGATGTGTGGCTTAGAAACAAGATTGAAATTTCTATAAAAAAAATGTTGGAAATCGAAGCGACATATCCAAATAAACCTATAGTTGTTCACACAGACTTAATAGTAGCTGATTCTAAGCTCAATACTATTTCAGAGTCTATGTTAAGATATCACAGACTTTATAGTAAAATTTCTTGTCCTTTAGAACTTTTGTTAATGAATAATATTACTGGATGCACTATGTGTATTAACAAAAAGGCCAGAGAGATTTCAATACCCATACCCAAAAATGCTTTTATGCATGATCTTTGGATTGGAGTTAAGACAATGCAAAAAGGTGGAAAAATATGTTTTATAGATCTACCATTAGTTAAATACAGACAGCATACATCCAATTACGCTGGTGTGGAAAAGGCTGAAACATCTGTTTATTACATACACATGCTAAAATCACCAATAAAATCTTTTTTTAGGTTTTTAAATGGATACAATAAAGTCAAAGAACAGGCAGATCTGGCAAATGAGAAATTTGATATATGTCGATTTATGTGGCTTAAAATATATATCTTGATTAAAAGGTTGTTTTATTCAATATAATAATATTTATATCAAGAAATGGTATAGATTTGAATGTAATGATATTGATATATTAAAAAAGTTTATTGAGATTGAAAAGGAATTATAAAATGATAAGATTGGCAGGAGCAGTTATTCTTTACAACCCCCCAAAAAATTTTACTGATAATATTAAGAATTATTTTAATTATTTAGACAAGCTTTATATGATTGATAATTCAGAAGAGAATACTCAATATATAGAAGATATAAAAAAAATTGGGAATAATATCGTTTATGTTTATAATGGTAAAAATATGGGTGTTGGTTATGCATTAAACAATGCTTTAGAATTATCTTTGAATGATGGATATGATTTTCTTCTGACGATGGATCAGGATAGCAGATTTCAAAGAGGTTCAATAGAGAGAATGATTGAATTTATTAATAGCAATGATACATCAAATATTGCAATTATATCACCAGAGGTCATTCTTGATAATCATGTAATAACGGACAAAAACACACCGATAACATCAGGAAGTATTATAAATATTAAAATAGCAAATAAAATAGGTGGTTTTAAGAATGATTATTTCATAGATAGGCTTGACTTTGAATATGCACTAAGAGCTAAAAAAAATGGATATAAAATAAAGGTTATAAGCGATGCATTTTTAGAGCACACACTTGGCAATTATAAAATTATTAAGTTGATTAACAAAAAGATTGTTATTACAAATCATCTGCCAATCAGAAGATATTATATAACAAGAAATACATTTTATATGATAAGAAACTATTTTTTCAGTTTTTCTATATATTCTTTAAATCAGCTCAGAATACTTATCACTGACTCAATAAAAATAATTCTTTTTGAAGACAGAAAAACAGAAAAAATAAATATGATTATTAAAGGATTTTATGATTTTTTAATTGGTAAGAAGGGAAAATATGATAAATGATAGGATGCCAAAAGTTTCAATAATGATTCCAGTCTATAATCAGGAAGATTACATATCTGATGCTATAAGTTCATCATTGAATATAAACTATGACAGTTTGGAAATAATTGTTTTAGATGATTGCTCAGCTGATAACAGTTATAATATAGCAAAGGAATTTGAAAAAAAATCAGAGAGGGTAAGGGTTTACAGAAATGATAAGAATTTAGGGAGGAATCAAACATATAGAAGGCTTTTATATGATTTAGCCACAGGTGATTGGGTTATTATGCTTGATGGTGACGATTATTTTGTAGAAACTGATTTTATAAAAAAAGCAGTTGATGAGATAAATAAAAATAAGAATATTGTTGCAGTTCTTGGTGGATATATAAAAAGTGAAAATAGCCTTCAGATAAAAAAAATCCCGAAAAAAAATATTTTAAATGGTATTGATGTTACACTTAAATATCCCAATATCATATACTCCCATGGAGCAGTTCTTTATAACAGGAAATTGGCGCAAGATATTGATTCTTATAGGCTTGGGATTATGAGTGATGATCTTGAATCGCATCTGAGACTTTTTTTGCATGGTGATGTATGTTTTATTGATAAGGTCATTTATTTATGGCGTGTAAACAGTATGAGCGAGACATCAAGGAAAGGTTATGATTCATATCTTGATAATATAAAAACGATGATAGGCTCTGTTTACAACTATGCGACATCAATTTATCCGGATAGAAAAGTTGATTTTGATATCTGGAAGAGGAAAGCATTTTCAAAGCTATTCATCATTGCAGTATCTGTTTATGCAAAAAAAGAAGGTATAGGATTAAAAAGATTGATCAGTGATGCTAACGATAGAAACTTTTTAGCTACCAAAATTTTTTTAAGTTCTAGAGTTCCTTTTATTTTGATACTCTATTACTTGTTGCCAGAAAAAATATTCTATAAGTTGCGAGACTGGTACAGAAAAATAAGAAATTGAAAAGAAATTACTTTACATCATAAAAAAATTCATTGTTATCAGATTCTATAAATCCAATTTTCTTGATATAATCTATGTGCTTTTGATTGTTTGTTCTGATATAAAATCTTTTACCCTTAAACTCATTGTTAAATGATATAAATGAAAAGAACTTCACTGCATTTTTTAAATCTCTCCAGTCCTTTCTTATATAATCAATATATATATTGAGTTTTCCATCCTCTTCATTATAGCCAAACAATCCAACAATAACAAAATTCCTCATAATCAAAAAATAAGAAAGCTCATCCTCTCTCCCCTTAAAATCAGGAAAATATTTTATGATATCGTCATAGTATGTGTTTACAAAATCCTTTACCATATCATTGAAACCCGTCTTTATAAATTTAAAAATATTTTTCCTAGATTTCAATTCCAGTATGTAGTACATATCCACAAAGGCAACAAAGAGATTTACTATCCATACAGCATCTGCTCTTATAGCATATCCATAAACAACAAATATTACTGCACCCAAAAAATTAATTATTCTAAGTCTGTAAACATTGCTCATCAGAAGTGAGATGGCAACAAGTATTGAACCTGCATATCCTATATATTCAATCATAATTTTTAAGATTAATTTTTATTGATCAAGGTTTTAAACTCTGGAGGATTTAATATCGTTCGCTTAACGGTGCATAGATCCACCGCATTTTTTAAGGCAGGAATATATTTATCAGGGAAATCAGGCGGGAGAGTCATGATAAAGTTAACGAAACCAAGCCTGTGATTCTTTTCATCCCAATCAAAATCAACCTTCATATCAAAACCATCAGTGTTAAGTTTTCTGCTTCTAAAAAAATTTATTGCGTAAAAGCCTGCACAGCTTGCAAGTGAAGCAAGAAAATAATCAAATGGTGATGGAGCAGTGCCATCTCCACCAGCTGAAAGAGGTTGATCAGTTTTTATTTCAAAACCTTTGAATGAAACATTCACTTTTTGATTACTTGGAAATGTTAATTTTATTTCTGACATAATTATTCCTCACAATAAAATTATAACTCATCCTTGTATATCTCTTTTCTTATCCCCGGTATTATAGAGGATCTCGGATCGACACTCCTTTGTATCTCAAGTATTTTATCATAGACAGAATCAAAGGCATCAACCACAAGAGGGTCAAAGGATTTTCCACTTTCACTTATTATATATTCCCTTGCTTTATCAGGTTCCCAACTCGGCTTGTAAACCCTTGTCATACAAAGAGCATCAAAGACATCAGCAACAGATACAATCTTTGCTTCCATAGGAATCTGATCTGATTTAAGCTTGTATGGATAACCGCTTCCATCAAACTTTTCATGGTGGCTCTGAGCAATTCTGCATGCAACCTGAAGCAGATGACTCTTTGCATTTGATAATATCTTTGCCCCGTAAAGGGTATGTTTCTTCATCTCTTCAAACTCATCCGGTGTAAGTCTTGCAGGTTTTAAAAGTATTGAATCACTTATAGCAACCTTTCCTATATCATGGAGAGGGCTTGCGTATTTTATGTCCTCAATCCTTCTATCATCAAATCCAAGTGCTTGTGCTATGAGTGATGAATATTCTGTTATATGTCTTATATGGATTGCTGTATCATGCTGATCCCTGTACTCTGCTGTAACAGCAAGACGATATATCGTTTCAAGCTGTGATTGGTAAAGGCTCTCATAAAGCTGAGCATTCTCCACTGCGCCTGCTGCAAGCGAGCTTATAAGCTTTAGTATGCCTTCATCCTCAGCATTAAAATTACCATTGTTTTTATTTATTACCTCGAAAACTCCTATTATCTTTCCTGATATATTTTTGAGAGGAACGGCTAAAACATTTTTTGTTTTGAATTTTGTAATTCTGTCTATCTCTGGATTGAACTTATCACTTTTATAGGCATCCTCTATGTTGAGAGTGTCACCGGTATAAGCAACCCATCCAGCTATTCCCTTTCCAACAGGGGTTCTTATCTCAGTGTTATCCATACCACTGGCAACACCAGACCAAAGTTCATTTGTTTGATGATCAAGTATAAATATTGAGCACTTCTGAGCCGAAAGTATCTTCTCAACCTGAACCGCCATAATCTCAAGAAGCTTTATAAGATTTGTTTCCTTGCTTATCAAAGCACCAAACTGAACCAGAAGGTTCAGCCTGTATTCTAATTCTTCAGCTCGTGTCATAATAGCACCTTTAAGTATATTTTAGCATTTATTTAATTGATTTATGTCAACTACTGAGGGTCACTAATATAATCTCCGCTTTGGCTAAGTTGATTTTTGAGCGAGACAAGAAACGAGGAGCGAATATAGCGGGACTATATGAGCGACGAGTGACGCAGTCGTAGCCAAAAAGCAACCAGTCCCTTTCCTTTGGAGGAAAGGGAAGGTTCATATTTGGCCGTCTGCTTCGTTGCTCCTCATTCATATAACCAACGCTATGCTCATTCGTCACGCCTCGCATACAATCCAAATCTGAACCTCCAAAGTAGGATATTATATTAGTGACCCTCAGTAACATCCACTCTGGAGATATATGCTGATGCAATAAAGAATAGAAACAGAGCCACAAGATATATCAGAACTCCATAGAAAACAGACACATTTGTAACAAGATATGCCAATGATGAAAGAATGATTGAAAAAATAAATGTTATGAATAATATCTTTTTCCTTGTATAACCAAGCATCTCAAGCCTTAAAGCAAAGTGATCCTTTGTTCCTTTTAATGGCGATATGCCTTTTTTTATTCTCATATATGAAACATAGAATGTATCATATATAGGAATGGAAAGTATCAGAAGTGGAGCATATACACCGAGTGGATTCATTTTTGAATAGCTTGTTCCAAGCGCTGTAATGGATAGTATAAATCCACAGAAAAGGCTTCCACTATCACCCAAAAATATCTTGTATTTAGAACTCAGGTTATAAGGCAAAAAACCGAGAACTGCTCCAGCAAGCGTGATGGAAAGCAAATTAACATATATATCCTCAGATGGCATTGATATCAAAAAGAAACCAAGAGATGCAACAAGAACCTGAGATGACGAAAGCCCATCCATTATATCTATTATATTAAAGGCATTTGTAACACCAACAATCCACAGGACGCTAAGTATAACAGCAATATACTCAGGTGTTATAAACCTTATATTAAAGCCACGTGTTATCATAAACAGAGCAAGCAAAACTTCTATTATAAACTTGATCTCAGCACTTATCCCTCGAGGTTTTTTTAAATCATCAATCAATCCTATCAATATTATAAGCGAAGCTCCAATAATTATATATCTCAACTCCCTTAATGTACCGCTTGGAAATGATGTGAAAAACCTTACAACAAGCATAGTTATAAGAAAGGAAATAAAAACACCGATACCACCTAAAAGCGGAACCTTTCCCTTGTGAGTTTTGATATCATTAGGAATATCGTAGTGTCCTGATCTTATAGAAAAATATCTTACAATAGGAACAATTATAAGTGATATGATAAGAGCAAGCAAAAAAGATTTTATATATAAACTTATATTCATTTTTAAAAAAACAGGTAAAAACATTTTTCAAATAACTATTTTTTTAAATTCTCCAACTCTTTTTTTAATTCTTCAATCATCCTATCCTTCTCCTCATCCAATGCAGAATATTTGTTAATCTGTGCAAGTAGTTCATTGTAATCGGAGTTAAGGCTGTTAAGATTATCGTTTAATTCCACTATTTTTTTATCATTGTCTTCAAGCTTTGCTCTCGTAATAAGATATGCATCCTTTAATTTGTCATATTCTATTTTATACTTATCTATAATCTTTTTATACTTTGATATATCAACGTTTTCAGTATTTTTAACAGCTGCCTTCATCTCATCTTCAGACCCAGAAGAATTTTCGATATCTTCTTTTAATTTTTCATTTTCTTCCTTTGTCCTGTTCAATTCATCTGCAAGCTCTTGTAGTTTGGAAGAATACTTAAAGTTAAGATTTTTAATTTCATCCTTATACCTGTTTTCCATCTCTTCCTTTTCAGAAAGAATCTTTTCAAGTTCATTTTTCTTCTGTTCTAAATCAATCAGCTCACTTTTTTTATTATCCATATCATTTATAGCCTCTTTTTTAAGCGATTCTATATAATCATTCAATTCATTTATTTTTTTGTTATTATCCTCAATCTGCTGTTTCAATAAAGATATTTCTGCATCCTTATCATCAAGGAGTTTCAATTTATCAGAATACTCCTTCAATCGCTCTTCATATTCTTTTTTTATTGATTCAGACTTATCATTTGAGACCATCTCGTTAATCCTATCCTCGTAGCCCTTAATAATACTTCCTTTCTCCTCTTCAAACTGCTTTTTTAATAAATCCATTCTGTTTTTGATATCAGCAAGCTTTGCCTCATAGTCATCTGATATGGCTTTTATCCTTGAGTTATATCGCAATAAAAGGCCATCATTGCTATCAGTTGCCATTTTATCAACTATGTTCTTATAATTCTCAATCTCCTCTTCAAAGGCTTTTTTCATATTAACAATCTGGGCATTTAGATTATCAATATCCTGTGTAAGCATATTAACTTTTTTGGAAAGTTTTTCATTCTCATCTGATAATTTTTTGTTATCAGACTCAAGAAAAACCTTTGTTGCAACAACCTTCTTTATAGACTCACTCATCTTTTCAAACCTCTGGGCATAAGTATTTTTCATATCATTTATCATCTCATCCTTCTGGCTTAAATCCGTAATAACCCTCTCAATCCTTTCAGCAAGAGCCCTGTTTTCAGATGATATCTTTTCGTTCTCAGCTGTTAACCTATCAACCTTATTTATAAGCTCCCTTTTCTCATCAGCCACAGCATTATAATTCTTTTCAATCACTTTTTTTGATGACTCAATATCATCTATCTTCTTACCAAGCATCTCAAGTTCAGATGATAGCTTTTCATTTTCAACCAACAGCCGATCGTTTTTTTCAATCATTTCCTTATTCTGGATTATAAGATTGTTATATTCCTTTTCCACTGATTTTTTCAAAGACTCAATCTCAGACAATTTTTCATTCAATTTCTCAATCTCAAACTTATATCTGTTAATGATATCCTTTTGTTCTATTTCCTTTGACTTTATCTCCTCTAAAAGATTTGAATTCTCTATTTCAAGTGACCTTATTTTCTCGGCATAACTTGAGTGAATTTTTTGTAACTCACTTTTGAGATGTTCATTATTTTGTTCAAGCTCGGCGTTCTTAGCTAAAACAGATCTGTTTTTATCAATAAGATCATTTATTTCAGATACCAATTTTTTGTTCTCAGATTTAAGAGTATCATTATTCTTTAAAAATTCTTTGTTTTCTTCAATCAAATTATTATACTGTCTTTCAATCACTTTTTTTGATGACTCAATCTCAGACAATTTTTCATTCAATTTCTCAATCTCAAACTTATATCTGTTAATGATATCCTTTTGTTCTATTTCCTTTGACTTTATCTCCTGCAAAAGGTTTGAATTTTCTATTTCAAGCGACTTTATTTTTTCAATATTTTTTCTTTCCAGATCAAGGATTTCATCCCTTAACTGTTCGTTATCTCTTTTAAGGCTTATATTATCATCAATGAGATTTCTGTTTTTATCTATTAATATCCCCACCTCGTTGGTCAATCTATTTTTTTCAAATTCAAGATTTTTATTCTGTTCTTTGAGTGAGGACAGCTCCTTCTCCATATCACTGAACATAGTCTTTAATCTAAAAACACCCTGAGAGATTTGTGATTTAGAAAAGTTTAACTCTGAGATAACCATCTCATTCTTCCTCAGCGTTTTTTCATAATCAAGCTTGACTTTATCAATCTCCTTTTCTTTTTCAATCTTTTCATTGAAATGCTTTTCACTCAATTCATTAAGCTGCTTCTTAAGCTCAATAACTTCACCTGTAAGACTCTCTTCTCTTGCTTTAAGAGCTTTATTATTTTTTAAAAAAAGCCTTGCACGAATAAAAAGATATATGCAAACAAGGAGTAGTAATAATATCAGTGAAAGAATAAGATAAACGGATGTTCTGCTGATATTAAGTGATAAAGGATCTGTATTGAAATTTGCTGGTTTAAAAATTATAACAGGAGGTTCATTTTCCCTTACTTTATACGGTATAAGGATTTCATTGATTCTATCCTTTGCCGTTTCTAAAAGTTCTTCAGATATGCCTTCATCATATAAAACTGTAAGCTGAAATTTTATAATCTCAGGGATTGTATTATCGACTGTTTTGTTTAAAAAACTGGAAGTGCTAGTATCAAACAAAACATCAGCAAAAACAAAAGCCTCATCATTACCGAATAGAGGGACAAGAACATTATTTTTTATTTTCTCTTCAATATCTTTTTTAAATGCATTCTGTTTTTCAATAAAAATAGAATTTGATCCCTGATTATAATATGATGGATTGTTCTGCGAATGGAGTGCAGTCAAACTTAAAAAAAACAAAACAGATGATAGCACTTGTTTTAGGCTCATAATATAATTTTACTTTATTAATGATTAAAAAAATATGTCATATTAGTTAAAAAATATAATATTAAAATTTAAACCGATATCTCAAATATTCTGTATTTTTTATATATCCTACCCCCTATAGCCATATCAAATCTATTTATGAGATCATTATCCTCAAGATTCCATCCCAACTCACACCACTCATACCCTCTCTCTCTTGCATTTTTTTCAGTTTCGTAGTAAAGAGCAGCAATTATGCCAGTATTACGATATTCCTTTTTTACGCCCCCTATCATTGATCTTATACCCTTTACCCTTCCTTTGTAATATAAAAACTTTAACATTTCAACAGGTCCCAATCTTCCATTCATCTTTTTAATCACAGGGGTTATATCAGGTATTGTTACAGCCACACCAATATTTTCCCCGTTTATCTCAGCAAAAAGGACAATGTTAGGATCAACAAAGCTCTTGAGTTTTTTTGCCGAAAGATTCATCTCATCATCTGTCATTGGAACAAATCCCCAGTTTTTCTCCCATGCTGAGTTGTATATATCTTTGAGTATATCTATATCTCTTTTAAAATTTTTCATATCAAGCTTTCTTATTTTCACCCCTGTCCTTTTCTTTATATTGTTAACCATTCTCTCTATTCTATCAGGAATTCCATCAGATAGATTTTTTAACAGTGCATAAAGATCTTTTGCCTTTACAAATCCGTATTTATCACAGAGCCAAAGATAGTAAGGCGGTGTATAAGGCATCATAAGCGATGGAAGTTTATCATATCCTTCAAGAAGAAATCCACATTCATCATTCATACTTGGATTTACTGGTCCCCTCATCATATCCATACCATTAGATTTAAGCCATTCTTTAACACCATCAAACAGCATAGATGATGCTTTATCATCATTGATGCATTCAAAAAAACCAAAAAAACCTGTTTTATCAGAATGAATTCTATTGTGACTGTAATCTATTATCCCGGCTATCCTTCCACAGATACAGTTTTTTTCATCATACAAAAGAAACAATTTTTTTTCCGCATGATTCCAGAATGGGTTTTTTTCACCAAGAATAAACCTTACTTCAGAATAAATAGGTGTGACCCAGTTTGGATAGTTTGTATAAATCTTTTTCTGAAAGCTTATAAACTTATCAATATCATACGATGAGTTATTAACAGACTCTAAACGATATCCCATACTAAAACATCTCTTCAAGATGCCTTATCCTTTTCTCAAGTGGCGGATGTGTGGAAAACAGATTCATGATGCTGGATGGTTTTGAAGATATTTTAAAAGCCTTAAAGCTCTGGGCATTGGTCATCTCAGCTCTTGATACTGTTCTTTGAAGCTTTCTCAGTGCTGCTATCATTTTATCCTTACCAGCCAATCTTGCTCCACCCTCATCAGCACTGAATTCCCTGATCCTTGAAAACCACGCCAAAACTATCATACCAAAGAAACTTAAAATAATTTCAAAAATATTGATTATAAGAATCCTCGCCCATGGAGATGTATTTTCATCCCTTCTTGAAGTTATGGCAAAGGTGATTATCCTTGCAAGAAACATCACTATAGCATTTATAACACCCTGCAAAAGAGCCATGGTAACCATATCGCCATTCACTATATGAGATATTTCATGACCAAGCACACCTTCTATCTCATCCCTGTCCATAGTTTCAAGCAATCCTGCTGACACTGCAACAAGTGCTCTATTTTTTGTAGCACCTGTGGCAAAAGCATTAACCTCACGGCTCATGTAAATTCCTACCTCCGGCATCTTATTCATCCCAGCATCCCTTGAAATCCTATAAACTGTATCGACAAGCCATCTAAGCGTTGAATCAGATGTATCAGGACTTATAACCTTCACTCCCATAAACCACTTAGCCATCATTTTTGACATAGCAAGTGAAATAAAAGAACCACCCATACCCCATATCAGACAGAAATAAATAAGAGCTTTATAATCTATGCCATAAGCCGTTAAATAAGAGCCAACGCCTAAGATATTTAATGTGATTGATAGTGTTAATACGACAAGAATATTTACAGCTATAAAAAGCAGTACTCTTTTAGCAATTCTCATAGCTACCTCCAATTAATAATAAGTTTAAGATACTACTGACGGTCATCAGCTATCTGTTAGCTCATATAATAAATTTTAGTCTGTTTTAAAACCACCTACTTTTAACAAAACCAAGCGATTAAAATTTACGGCCTGTACGGGATTCGAACCCGTGATCTCTGCCTTGAGAGGGCAGCGTCCTGGGCCGCTAGACGAACAGGCCATAATAATATTTTACAAAATTAATTATTTGTTATAACATTAAATTTAAAATGCAAAAATAACAATTTATATTCACAAGGATTGGATTATAATAAAATCATATTTTATAGATAGGGTTCACTGAGAAAGTCTATTTGAGCAATAAAGTAAGCAAATTCTGACGAAGCCGTAGTAGAAAAGCGTTACCCCAAAAATCGTGCATTTTTAAAGCAATAATACGCTATAATACAAACAACTACTCATTTAGAAAATTATCTTTCGTTAGGCTTTTTCAGTGAACTCTAATCATGAAAAGATTTTCAGCATATCCTTGGCAGCTGCTCACCACTTGCCATAGGGGCAAGCCTCGTTGAACCTATGGATGTTCTTATCATAACAGCTTTATCAGATGTAAAGCTTCCAATTACAGATGCTTTCTTTCCATATTTATGCCTTCGCATAGTTGATAAAACCTCATCAGCTTTTTTCCTATCAACAACGACAACAATCTTGCCTTCATTTGCTATATAAAATGGATCAAGTCCTAAAACATCAGAAGCAGAACTCACCGACCTGCTAACAGGAACATTCTTTTCATCTATCACGGCACCAACTCCTGCAAACTCTGAAATCTCATTTATCGCTGTCAGAAGTCCACCCCTTGTCAGATCCTTCATACACCTTATCCCCTTTATCTCTCTTATACTTGATATAAGCCCGTTCAATGGTGCTGCATCGCTTTTTATATCACCACAGAGCCCTAAATTATTTCTTTCGTTTAAAACTGCAAGCCCATGTGAACCAACCTCGCCATTTATTATTATTACATCACCTTTTTTAACATTTTTATATGAGAAATCTACATCTTTATCAAAAAATCCAACGCCGGCAGTGTTTATAAATATTTTATCAACCTTCCCCTTCTCCACAACCTTTGTATCACCTGTAACAATACCAACCCCTGCCTCTTTTGATGTCTTTTTTATTGACTCAACAATTCTTTCAAGGATACTGATATCAAGCCCCTCTTCTATTATCACAGCAAGCGAAATACCACAAATAGTTGCACCAGAAACGGATATATCATTTACCGTCCCACATACACAAAGCCTTCCTATATCGCCACCCGGAAAAAATATAGGATCAACAACATATGAATCTGTTGTCATTGCAATTCTTGTTTTATTATTCTTTATAACAGCAGAGTCTTCAAGCGTTGAAAGAATTTTATTTGACAACTTCTTTATAAATATATCATTTATAAGGTCATTTGTTAATTTTCCGCCACTTCCATGTCCCAACAGAATATTTTTACTCTTTATACTCATTTTAAAACCTCTTCCTTACTATTCTTTTTTGATTCAAGTATGAAATTCATAAAAAGCCCAGCTGAGTTTGAAAACTTTTTTCTCTTGTTATAAACCATATAGACAGGCCTGTATATAGGAGTATTAAACTTAAAAACTTTTAGTTTATTCCTGTTGTAATCATCCTCTACACAATTATACGGAAGTATAGAGAAACCTGCGTTTGATGTTATCGCTGCTTTTATTGTTTCTATATTGTTCATTTCCATAGTGACATTAATCCTCACATCCCGCTTGTGAAGAATTTCTTCCAAAAACTTTCTTGAAGGAATATTTTTTTCAAAAAATATGAGCTTCGCCCCAGAGATATCTGATATATCTATCCTTTCCTTTTTGAAATCATTAAATGATGGCGGTGCAACAAAAACCATCTCCTCATCATCTATATGGAGTGATGTAAGATTTATATCCTTTGTGTTCTTGCATGATATAAAACCAAAATCAGTTTCTCCCTCCATAACCTTATTAACGACCTCATCCCACTCATAATAGTCAAGCGATATCTTTGAAAGAGGATACTTTGATAAAAATTCTCTTATATATCTGTTTAAAAGATATATTCCAACACTCAGTATAGATGATATTCTTATTTCACCCTTTATCTCCTTGTCAAAATTATCCTTGATTCTTGATACTGTTTTATCATATATATCAATTATTTCATTTGAGCCTTTATACAGAATTTTCCCAACATCTGTGAGCTCAAAGCTGTTTTTTCTTTTGATAAACAGCCTTGTTTTAAATATGAGCTCAAGATTTTTTATCTGCTGGCTCACAGCTGACTGTGATATGTAATTTATCTGAGCAGTCTTTGTAAAGCTTTGAGTGTCTATAAGGTCTTTAAAAACTTTAAGCGTTTCTATATTCATTTTTTAACTCCATATCTATACCACGCAGCACATGCCCCCTCAGATGAAACCATGCAAGGGCCAACTGCATTTTCAGGCGTGCATAACTTCCCAAAAAGCGAACATTCAGATGGTTTTGCCATACCTAAAAGTATTCTGCCACAGGCACAGCCCTTTGGCTCCGGTTTTTCAACATATTTAATACCATATTTTTTAAATGCATCAAACTTTTCATAATCTTTTGAGAATACATATCCAGATTTCCTGATCACTCCAACAGCTCTCCAGTATGCATCAGAAGGTGCAAACACCTCAGCCAGAATATCAATTGCAACCCTGTTGCCCTCATCACTGACCGCCCTTGAGTATTCAAGTCCTATAAAGTCTGTCCTATCAAAGACAGCCTCAAGGATGAGATCCACCGTCCTTAATATATCAAGCGGCTCAAAACCTGATATAACAGAAGGTATTTGATACTTTTTTTCAATAAAGTCGTATGCATTTTTACCTATTATAACACTTACATGACCGGGGAGTATGAAAGCATCTATTTCACAAAGCTTTGATGAAAGCAAAAAATCAAGTGCCGGTGGAACAAGCTTAAAAAGCGGTGCAACAAAAAAATTATTTACATTATTTTTTTTTGCAGTTTTTACTGCAGCAGCAACTGTAGGAGCAGTTGTTTCAAAACCCACCCCAACAAAAACAATGTTTTTGTCTGGGGTTTCTTCTGCAATTTTAACAGCATCAAGTGGCGAGTAAACAACTCTTACATCACCACCACTAACCCTTATCTCACTCAAATCCTTACCTGATGAGCCCTTAACCTTTATCATATCACCAAAGGTTGTAATTATAACATCCTTAAATTTTGAGAACTCAATTATCCTGTCTATATCCCCCTGAGATGTTACACACACCGGGCATCCAGGTCCCGATATAAGATTTACATAATCCCCTATTAGAGCCCTTATCCCACTTTTTGCTATTGCCATAGTGTGGGTACCACAGACTTCCATCATTGAAACTCTTTTCCCATCCCTTTTGTATATCCTTTCTGACTTATTTTTTATACTATCAACAATTTTTTCTGCAATAAGAGGATCTGCCCATATAGTTGAATCAAAATAATTTTTACTCTGCCTCATAAATCTCTTTAAAAGCATCTAAAGTTTTTTTTGCATCGTCCTCTTTTAAAAGCTGTATTGCAAACCCAGCATGGACAAGGACATAATCACCAATCTTTGCTTCAGGCAGAAGCATTATAGAAACATCCCTTTTAATATTACCAAAATCAACAACAGCAGAAAACTCTTTTATGTTTATGATCTTTGCAGGAACCGAAAGACACATATAAAATCCTCCCGAACCAGCTAACAGTGAGCATTGAACAATAGACAGAAAAAAGAATTTAGAACTCAAAAGTCAAAAAACATAATCACTTCACAGTATCCGCTGATTCATGCCCACCGAAACATCAACACTTTTTATAAAATAACATAATTTTATCTAATTCAGCTCTATAATTAAATGATATTAAAACCACAGTCTAATGTCAACATACTGGCATAGCAATACCAGTTAAATTAAGGGCCACTGAAAAGATATATTTCCCGACTTCCGCATTTTTTCAACAAAATGAGGTATGTATAATTTTTCTCTCCAATGAAAGAGTTTCCAAAAAGTCCGTAAGGCCGATGTAGTGCCTAATTGGAATTTTGGTCTTGACATATACGAAACAATCTGCTATA
>JAAYVG010000001.1 GCA_012517285.1 Elusimicrobiota bacterium | reverse complement strand
TGTGGTAGAGTCGAGTGCGAACCCTTGAAGAGATGCGGGTTCTCGCCCACCCTGCCCAAAATTATATCTCGGGAAACGCATTAGAGTTTATATAGATTTATTGATATGTATTGTTTAGTTTGATTATGGGCAGGGCGGGACTCGAACCCGCACGGCCGTTTAGCGGCCAACGGATTTTAAGTCCGTCGCGTCTACCAATTCCGCCACCAGCCCATTCATTAAATTTTACTTTATTTACAAAAATCTTTCAATTTTATATTAGACCAAGGTAACCTACGAGGTTCTAAACAGGGAGTTTTTTACCAAATTTATATAAGAAGATTGTTAATAATATTAAGGTTATGATGTTTAGTAAATAAGGATTTATTCCTAAACCCGTAGGAAGGTATCCAAATATAAGGCTAAAGCCTCCAACTAAAAACGCATAACTAATCTGGGTCCTTACATGATCTAAATGGTCCATAGCACTGCCAATTGATGAGAGTATTGTTGTATCTGATATCGGGGAGCAATGGTCGCCAAAGATTGCTCCTGATAAAATACTTCCTGTTATTATATAAATAAAATTTAGATTTTCCATCCCACCAATTTTACATGCTAATGGCAGGGCAACGGGGAATATTATTGCCATAGTTCCCCATGATGTTCCTGTTGCAAATGAGATTATTGAAGAAACCAGAAATATTATTGATGGCAGTATCCAAAAAGATAACCTACCCTTTAAAATCTCTATGACATAATCTGCTGTTTTTATCTCCTTTGTTATATCGCCAATTGCCCATGCTAAACTTAATACCACTACTGCCATAAGCATTGATTTTAAGCCATCTAACCACGCATCCATAGTTTGTTTGAAGGATAAGATTTTGAATGAAACTGTCATAAATATAGCGACTAAACTGGATAATAACCCTGCCCAGAGCAATGCTTTAAATGAGTTTGCATTTCCTAATATATTGGTTAGGTTTTTTTCGAGAGATGGAGGAATATTACTACTGCCGGTGAGAAAGAGTCCAGCTAAAACAGTTATTATCAAAACTAATATAGGAATTATGGCAAAAATCCACGAAGCTGGTTTTATCTTTTTTTCATTAACCTGAGAATATAAAACCTGAGAACCGGGTTTCAACGGCTGATTTTTTAATATAGCCCTTTCTTCTGCTTCATACATAGAACCAAATTCCCTTCTCGTATATATGGTTATTGGGATGAATAATAATATTATTATTGTATAGAAACGATATGGAATAGAGTTTAAAAAAACTGAGTATGCATCAACACTTATCCCCAAACTTTTAAGTGAATCTTTTATAAGGCTGAGTTCAAATCCTATCCATGTAGATACCAAAAATAATGAGGCAACGGGTGCTGCTGTAGTGTCAATTATAAAAGAAAGTTTTTCTCTAGAAATCTTATACTTATCTGAAAGGCTTCTCATCATATTTCCAACAATAAGACAGTTTGCATAATCATCAAAAAAGATTGCTATCCCCAAAAGCCATGTAGATATCTGCGTTTTTATTCTTGTTGATATTGTCTTAGATATTTTTAATACAAAACCTTCAAGACCACCTGATGACGAAATAACCCCAACTGTTCCACCAATTAAGAGCGTAAAAAGTATTATAGAGATATGATCGCTTGTGTTTATTGAGTTCACTATATATGTATCTAAGCTTTTAAAAAACCCGGTTATAAATGCTTTAAGAAACTGATAAAAATTATCTGGTTTTAGTGAAATTATTGCCCCGAGCCATATACCTGAAAAAAGCGATATTATAACATCCCTTGTAATTAATGCTAATATTATTGCTATAAGAGGCGGAAACAATACAATACTATTTACAAGCGAATTGATTCCGCCAAAGATTAAGATGAGGATTAATGATAAAAAGATAAAAACAATAGATATGTAGAATCTTTTTAACATTATCAAATTATATAAAATTCAATGCCAAATAAATTGCAATAAAAAGTGTAGAAAGAACACCTTTTATTTCCCATCTATCGATAGAAATGGCATTCCCCCACCAACATAATGGGGCATAACACCGTTCCATTTTTCTATTGCCTTTATCTGTGCCTCAACCTTTCGTAATTCTATTAGTTGAGGGGTAACTGCCTCTTTTTGCATACGCAGTGATTCTGCCTCAGCCCTTGCCTTCGCTATTTGTTGTTCTGCATCTTTTTTTGCTTTTTCTACCAACTTCTCAGACATCTTTGCCTGTTGTTCTGCAATCTGTTTATCCTCTACTGCCTTCAAAAACTCATCAGTAAAATCTAAATCCACCACAGATATATCTGTTACTATAATCTCTTTTTCTTTTAACCTTCTCTTAACCTCCTCATTCACCTCCGATACAAGTTCATTTCTTTCAGCTATTATTCTTTCTGCAGAATATTTTGCTGCAATTGATTTGAAAACCTCTTGCACAACAGGGTCCACAACATTCCTAACATAATAAGCACCAAGATTTCTATAAATACTTACCACCGTTTCCTGCTGAATCCTATGATTCACGACTAAAAGAGTCTCCATTGTTTGTAGATCTTTAGAGAATGCCTGTGTTTTTATATCAGCCCTCTGAATCTGTATGGAAAACTTTATAATCTCTTCAACAAAAGGAATCTTGAAATGCAATCCTTCCCCATAAGAATCCATCACCTTACCAAATCTTGTTTTAACCGCTACTGTTCCCGGAGATATAACAACAAACGATGAAAAAAGCAATATAACAATAATAAGGGCTATTATAATCTTTAATACGTAGCTAAAAATATTCTTTCCATTCATACCTATATCTATAATTTTATCCATTCTTCCCCCTGTTAGTTTATAATTCATTGTTATATTATAACATATCAAGCTAAAAATATTTTGAAATTTTATAACATAATATTAAGATGATTAATTTTTTAAAAGATAGATTTAATGAATATACACGCTCAAGCTTTGCACCTGCTTTCTTTTTCTTATCCAAGGAGCAAAAAAATGCTCTTTCTGTTGTATATAAATTTGCAAGAATGAGTGATGATGCGGTTGATCAGGATGCATCGGAGGATGAGAAAAGATTAAAACTTAAAGAGCTTAGAGAAAAAATAAAGGGTGTATATTCAGGTGATTCACTGAATGATGATTTTTTTGTTTCTATGAGGGATGTTGTGAAAAGATACAGTATACCTGAGTACTGTTTTAATGAGCTCTTAAATGGTATGGAGATGGATCTTGGCTATGTCGATATAAAAACAAGTGATGAGCTTCAAATATATATGTTTCGTGTAGCATCGGTTGTAGGGGTGATGGTGTTGCTAATATCTGATTATGATGGCAGTGATATGGATGAAATAGCAAAATATACTGGATATGCACTTCAGCTAACAAATATATTGCGTGATATTGATGAGGACATCTCTTATGGAAGAGTTTATATACCACTTGAACACAGATTAAAGTTTTTAGGAACTGATAAAATTGATACCAACAATAAAAAATTCAAAGAACTTTTTGAGTTTGAAAAGGGTATAGCCAAGAGCTACTATAAAAAGGCTAATGAACTTTTTAAAAAAAATAAAAGCAGAAAATTATTTATTTCAGCTGTTATGAAAAACATATACTATGAGATCTTTTGCAGCTTGAGTTTTGATAAAATATCAAAAAATCATAAAATATCTAATTATAAAAAAGCTAAGGCAATTCTTAAAAGTTTTTCTGAGACATACTTTTAGATATCAGGAGGAACGATGCTTAAATCAGATAAATGGATAAGGGAGATGTCTTTAAAGCATAAGATGATATCACCGTTTGTTGAAAATTTAATAACAGAGTCTAAGGTTTCATATGGACTTTCGTCATATGGTTATGACATAAGGGTTGCTGATGAATACAAGGTATTCACTGATGTTTATAATACCGTTATAGATCCTAAGGACTTTTCGCAAAAAGCATTTGTTGATATTAAGGCACCTTACTGTATTGTTCCTCCGAACTCTTTTGCTCTGGCAAGGTCAATAGAATACTTTAAAATCCCGAGGAATGTGATAGGACTCTGTATAGGCAAAAGCACATATGCAAGGTGTGGGATTGTTGTTAATATAACACCATTAGAACCTGAATGGGAAGGACATTTAACAATAGAAATTTCAAACACAACTCCTATACCTGCAAAGATATATTCTAATGAGGGGATAGCTCAGCTTATATTCCTTGGTTCTGATGATATCTGCGAGACATCATATAAGGATAGAAAAGGAAAGTATCAGTCACAGGAAGGAGTTACTCTGCCGAGGGTCGTTAAAAAAATGAAATAGTTTTATATTAGAGGGGGCTATGATTTTAAAGCTGTTGATGATAGTGGTTGCATCTGTTTCGGGATGTGTAAAACCCGAAAACACTGATACTGAAAATGTTTCTTGTATAAAATCAATAACAAATCAGGATGTAATATCAGGTGATATCATATCAAATTGTTCAAAGCTTACTGTTGAAAACAGTTGGGTTGGATATCTTTGTCTGTGCAGGATAAACACATTGAATAAAAACTATGAAAGAGCAAGGGCAGCCTGCTTTAAAGCTAAGGAGATAAACCCATTTTCTGCTGATGTTTATCTTGAGATATCAAGGATGTATGACAAGCAGGGTCATAGCGATGAGGCAATAACCGAGTCAGAGTTTGCTGTAAGTATGGACACAGAAAACTTTGAAGCAAATATGCTTTTGGCAAAACTGCTTGAAAAAAAAGATATTGAGAAATCTCTTAAATATTATAGAAGGTCGCTTAATATATTAAATGATTCAAGCAATCCTGACATCATATCACAGAAAAAAATTGTAATTTCAAAAATAGATGATATAGAATCAAAGATCCGAGATAGCATATCTGAAAAAAAGAAAAATGAATACGATAAATGTATGAGTGATTTTAAAAAAACTAAAAACGAAAAAAAAGCTCTTTACACGCTTGAAAAATGTCTTTCAATGAGACAAACTAATGATTTAGATCTTAACTTTACATACCTTAATCTTTTATATACAAATGGAAGATATCAGGATGTTATCAATCTCTCTTCTAAGATAGATGAAAAAAAACTTACAGGTGAAAAGCTTGAAAAGTTTTATTATATAATGGCTGATTCGTATTTCCAATCAGGAAGCAGTAAAAATTCTTTAAAATATTATGATAAGCTTTACAAGCTCGGGATGAATGATCATACTATGCTTTTAAAATATGCTGGTTTGCTTGAAAGGGATGGAGATAAGCTTACTGCCATAGAAGTTTATAAAAAGGCATACTCAATGAGCAACGATGAAAAGATTAAAGAAAAGATAAATACACTGAAGCTGGCTACTATGTCGGATGATGATATACTTAAAGATATGAGGGAAAGGATGTTTATAGATAAAAGCAAGGTTGTTCTCAGTCAGGATGATAAAAAGCTTTTTTACTCTATTAAGTTAGCAGAGAAAAAGGGTGCAATAAGATTTCTTGAGGAAAGATATAAGGGCTATGCCAATATAATACTGAGGGATGATGATGGCTCAAAAAGGCTTATGTCTCAGGGATTTTATATCTATCTAAAATACATATCACAGCTGGCGATAAAACTTTTTCAGGAAAATAAAATTCTGCCAAACTATCTTTTTAAGCTTAAGGATGAGAATAATAATCCTATATTTGACTCTAAGGGTATGCTAACCTATGAGGGGATGATAGCATACTATGAGGCAACAGAAAAAGGCAACAAGACATGGTATTATCCCGAGGAAGTGCCAGTCAAAAAAAGTGATACATCTGATTATAAAAAAAAACTTGAAAAAATAAGAAAGGATATGGCAGATAATGGATATGATGAGATAAGTGAAAGTGAATATTTATATCTTGTAAAAGCAACAAACTGTCCTGAGGATATACTCTTAAATCAGCCATGCAATTTAAAAAAGGTTAAAATAAATGATGATGTAAAATATTTTGCCTGTTCCTCACTTAAATGTTCTTCTGATGCATACAACACCCCTATAAAGCTTTTTACATACATAGTATCATACAGAGAGGGGAAACCCATTGATTCGTCAAACACATCAAGAAATTTTTTTGGCTCAACAACACAAAAAAAAAGATTTTGTGAGGATGGAAAGATATGGCAGGGTCCGGAGTTAAAAAATGATGAGCTTGCAAAAAAACAGCTTGAAAAGGATATAGAGATGATAGAAAATTACAGGAAAAAGACTGAGAATTCAATCAAAAACTCTAACCCAAGACCATCTATGAATTAAGTGATTGATAAGACGGAGGAAGGATGGATTGCAGAGTGGATAAAAACAAAACGGTATGCAACTGCACGTATGAACCATGTTCGAGAAAAGGAATATGCTGTGAGTGCATAAGCTTTCACAGAGAAAGCGGTGAGATGCCAGCATGCTTTTTTTCAGCTGATGCTGAAAAAAGCTATGACAGAAGCATAGAAAATTTTATAAGAGATTGGAGAAAGAAAAACAATTACTAAGTCAAAAGGAAAAACACGGAGAGTCAAATTAGTTATTTAGTCATCTCGTTATTTAATCATCGAGATGTAAACAGATAGAAATCAGGATGAAAACTGATGTAATCGGGATGAAGACAGAATCATCAAGATGTAAACAGATTCATCAGGATGTAAACGGACTAATTAGTTATTTAGGAAGAAGAAGCATCAGGATGAAAACAGGGAAATTAGTTATTTAGTGAACCCTATTTGGATAATTGTAAGGGAATTTTTACTCTGACTTCTGATTTATGGGAGGCATTATGAAAAAAGTTATATCAACAGAAAAAGCGCCAAAGGCTGTTGGCCCTTATTCTCAGGCGATTGAAACAGATAATCTTATATTTGTGTCTGGTCAATTACCAATAAATCCTCGAACAGGCGAGATGGCAAAAACAGTGGAGGAACAAACAAAGCAAGCAATAGAAAACATAAGCAGTATTCTTGAATTAGTTGGACTTTCGCTGGATAATGTTGTAAAGACAACAGTATTTATGACAGATTTAACAAAGTTCAGCAATATGAATGAAGTCTATGCACAGTATTTTAAAACAAATCCACCTGCAAGAGCAGCTTTTGAGGTTAAAGCACTTCCCAAAAATGCTGATGTTGAGATTGAAGCAGTGGCAACAAAGAAATAGTAGAGCAGATATAAATAGGAGTCACTGAAACGGCAAAACCTTTTTCCAACGTCGTAAGTTGGATATATAACTCTATTTACAAATTTTTGTCCGACTTCGTAGGTTGGACAGGTTATAACGCTTTTATTCAATATCTTATCAAATATCTTTCCACCTTATTTTACTTCTCATTTTTTTCAGGCTCATCTTCTGCCGAAGCCGCTTCGGCGTAGGCAGGCGGGCGAGACGAGGAGCGAGGAGTGAGCATACCTGAATGTCATAAACCGACGCGGTTTAGTTCTGTAACCGCGGTCGGTTGATGGGGTAACGAGCCCCGATGAATCGGGGTAGCCAAAAGGCGGTAAAAACTGCACGCTTTTTTATATAAGTCTCGTTTCTTATTTATAAAATTTCCACCGTTAGACTTTTTCAGTGTTCCTAATCTTGGATTAAAATTTTTGTTATTATCAAAAAAGAACTTGCCTGATAATTATAACCTTAACTACAAATTATCTGTGATAATTTGACCTAAGGATTAAATTATCATATAATTTATATGTTATGAATAATAATAGCTTTGTTAAACGTATTCAGCAAATAAAACTTTCAGCCAATCGCTCGGCCTTTTTATGGGGGCCGAGAAAAACAGGGAAAACAACATTATTAAAACAGCAATTTCCAGACGCATTATG
Organism: Elusimicrobiota bacterium; assembly: GCA_012517285.1. Lineage (GTDB taxonomy): Bacteria > Elusimicrobiota > Elusimicrobia > Elusimicrobiales > UBA9959 > JAAYVG01. Next base: position 1,178 of record JAAYVG010000001.1, on the reverse strand, counting down.
GATAGATTTTTTAAATTATGATACTTTTTTAATATTAAATCAGAGGCCATCATCTCTCAGAGAGATTATAGAGGCACAGAACTCAAGAATTATTGTTATGGATGAAGTTCAGAAAATACCATCAATAATGAATGAAATTCACTGGTTAATAGAAAATAAAGGGTATCAGTTTATTCTCTCAGGTTCAAGCGCGAGAAAATTACGCAGGAATAATTCCAATCTATTGGGTGGAAGGGCATGGCGTTTTGAATTATATCCTCTTGTAACGGCAGAATTAAAGGATTTTGATTTAAACAGGGCACTGCTATCAGGACTCTTGCCTTCACATTATTTTTCGTCAGATTGTTTAATGGATTTAAAAGCTTATGTAAATGATTATTTAAAAGAAGAGATTCAGGCTGAAGCTTTAACAAGAAATCTTCCAGCCTTTTCAAAATTTCTATTATCAGCTGCTATTACCAACGGAATGCTTTTGAATTATTCAAATGCAGCAAGAGAATCAGGTGTTTCAGTGAAAACAATTCGTGAGTATTATCAGATACTTGAGGATACATTGGTTGGAAGACATTTGCTACCATTTAAAAAAACAAAGAAAAGGAGAATTATTGAAACCTCAAAATTCTTTTTCTTTGATATAGGAATTGTTTCTGCTCTTTTAAATTATAAGAGTATCATTTGTGGCACTGTGGAATATGGCAGAGCATTTGAACATTTTATTCTTCAGGAATGCTGGGCATACAGCCATTATTCAAGATTGGATTTTCCTATTTCTTTCTGGAGAACAGCAAGTGGAGCCGAGGTTGACATTATACTTGGTGATGCCGATGTCGCTATTGAGGTTAAATCATCTGATAAAGGTAATTATAGAATTAATGGATTACATCTATTCAATGATGAATATAAATGCAAGAAAAGTTTTATAGTTTCGAGAGAGTTATTAAAGAGAAAGATTTCTTCTAATATTACTGTTCTTCCGTGGAAAGATTTTTGCGAAATGCTTTGGGCTGGTGAAATTATAAAGTAATAATAAGTTGGATAGAAAAATTATTGTTTCTCTTGATGAAAGGGAAAGAAAAATAAATGATGTTGAAATAATGCCAGTTTATGATTTTTTAGATAATCTCTGGTCCAATAAAATTTGGTAATCGATAATCATAACCGATCCATTTTTATCAGAT
>JAAYVG010000013.1 GCA_012517285.1 Elusimicrobiota bacterium | reverse complement strand
CCCATATGACCAGTAATCACTTACACTAAAATCAGGTTTCATCGTATCTGCTTCTACTATTCTACCAGTAAATGTATAATCAGCTTTAAGCTTTTTTCCCAAAAATGGTGCAGACCTTACAAAATCTCCACCAAGCACAACTTTTATATAAGGAAATCTTTCCTTTATAATAGTTAAGTATTCTTCAACGAGATCATAGTCAAAACTGAATGAACAGCTTATCCATAAATAATCAGGTTTGAAATCAATAGTATTTAGTTTGTTCTTTAACCATTCAGGAGATCTCCCTCCTATATTCATATCAAGCTCTGCATTCCCCTCTATTGATGCTGGCTTTTTCTTCCAGTTGCTTGATAGTATATCAGGTTGGGTTTCTAAATCTCCGTAATGAAGATTTATATATAAGACGTAATTATTTCTTGATTTTAAAAAACTTATTATCTTGAGTATGTTTACAGGAACTTGAGACAGATTACATAACGCCATTTCTGATACAAAGGTCGCTGGTGTGGATAATACCAATATCTTTTTATTTTCAGGATAAGTAAACATAACTCATTTAAATATTATATAAAATATTTATATGGACTTAATTCAAATCAAGAATTATTTACATGCCTTATCCGATAAAAATAATATCTTTAACCAAAAATGCTTGAATCTTATGGATTTATGTAAAACTGATATAAAAAAAGATTATATCTTATCTGAAAGATATGAGACCAGTATTGTATTAAAGAAAAAAGAAAATAATGCCAGATTTATACATTATTTTATGTTTAAAGATGCACTTACCCCTATTAAAAGAAAATATGCTGGTTATATATATGCAAAGAGATTTTTAGAAATTTTAAAAAAAACAAACTATTTTTATATCAAAAATATAAAAATTATTTCAGATATAATATCATTTTTGGGAAATAATTTTGAGTTTTATCCTCGAACAATTATAAGCCTTGAATGGGATCTACATAAAATGATTTATTTAAAATCAACATTTTATGTTGTTTTTGATAAAATGAACTTAGAAAATATAAAAAAATTAGCTAATATAATAGAATTCAAAGATATAAAAAAATTAAATAAACTTTTTAAAAATATAGATATGTTTGCTGTCGATGTGTTTTATAATAAAAAAGCATTAAATTATAAGATATACAACAGATATCCATTAAGATCATATGGTATAGATTATTTTTATAATTATGAAAAAAAAGGAATAAATATGATTGGTTTGAAAAAAGTTAATTCCGTAATAAGGCTTAATAGAATTTATGGGCATCAAAAGATCTCAGAGCATGAGAAATCATATATAATGTTTAAAAAACCTGTAGATTTATTATATATTGATAAATTGCTGAATGATCAATATAGGGGACTATTAATTGATAAGAAAATAACAAACTTTTCGGTAACAAAAGAAGGAGATATACTTGAAATATATTTTGAATAAAGTTTTTCAGTGAATCCTATTTACTTTCTATGATCCTTGTGATACGTGTATCCGTTAATAATGGTTCATCCCTGTAAAAATAAGCATTTCCATTTATAAAAATATTACCAAAAAGCTTGGATTGTAATAGCATATATCTTTTACTGCATCTGTTCCTACAATCTTTTATCCACCTGTTTTTAGCGGAAGGACAGAACCTTGTCATTGTAATATATCTGTATGGCGTGTGAAGTGATATCTTATTTTTAAGATTGTTTATATATTTTAAATGATCGGCAGAATCTATTTCAAACGATGATATGTTTAATTTTTTAAACATATTAATAAAATAATTTGACGTTATGGAAGAAGAAAGGCTCAAAAGAAGTATTCTTCCAATATTTATCTTTATATCTATTTTGTTATCATATATATACTTCAACAATCCGATATCATTTATGGTAATCTCATCAAATAAAATATTTTTTTTATTAAAATCTAATATTGATATTATTTTTTGTATCTCTCTGTCAGTAACCATTGGGGTTAAAAATACTTTTTTTTTGCGAATATTTTTAAGTTTTAATAAATCATCTAAAGTTATAAAATTTGGACAGAACTCATCACCAAGATATATAATATCATATCCATCCATTTCTTCTAATAGGTTTTTATATGAGCTTACCACTATAGCTTTTTCCATAATTTTTTATTATCTTGTTAAATTCTTTATTTTTTTTATTATTTCTTTTTTTTCCTTTATTTCACCATCCCTCGGTATTTTTAAATATTTTACACCTAACTTTTTATATTCTTTAATAAAATTTTCTCTTGATGTAATGTCAGGTAATGGCATAATAAACCTTTTTTCTTTTGCTACTAAAGGGTATTTACAGTTTCCAGCTGTTATGTTGCTTCTAAATGTATGATATAAACATATTCCATCTATATTTCTACAAAATTCATGTGGAAAATAGAATATTTCAAAATCAATCTTATTATTATTTGCCGTTATAATTTCTTTTGCTTCTGATGGCATTAGATGACATGGCAGAGTTATTCTTTCAGCTCCAAGTTGTTTGTAAAAATTTACTGATTGAGAATTAAAGGTTGTGGCTGTCGTGGAAAGAATCAAAAAAGTTTTTCCCTTAAAAATATTAAGAAGTCTTATATCTCTCACTATCAAACCGCTTAATCCATTTTCTAACAAATCTTTCACAATTTTTAGTAATGAATTAAACTCTTTTTCTTCATATATTTCGTTGACAGCAAGATATATTTTTTTATTGAAACTATTGGCGAATTTTATTATCTCTCTGGCTTCATTGATTGAATTTAAATTTAAATTCTTATACCATTTTCTGTGGTTTGATATTTCTCCAAGTCCAAAATAAAATTCCTGTATATCATTTTTGAATTCCATAGCCTCTTTTAAGTTATTTATACCAATTAGTATATTCATCATATCGTGTCTTTTAATAAACTGAAATAATATTTACCTTTTTTAAATTCCATACTTATCACATTTTTGTTTGCAAGTTTGTTTGCTGCATTAATTATATTGTTACCATCCTGACAATCATAACATAGCGGTATCTTTTTAGATAATTTTATTATCTTTTCAATTGGAATATTATTTTCTATCTTTAATATTTCAATAAGACATTTTTCATTATCAGTAAGGTATTCTTTTTTTACTGGCTTGTATTTTGTTATTTCCTTTTTTATAGATTTAAATCCCTTCCATCCAAATATATCAATATAATTTTTATCCACCCCTCTACACCTTTTATTCATTATACATTTATTACATACCTTGCCCTTTATCTTGTTTGAATCAGAGTTTTTATCTAAATTTATTACATCCCCATCTGGAGATGCTACGACTGTATTAAATGGATCAAGACCTATAGCCTTTTGATAATATTCACCAAGAAAACATGGTGGGACATTTAGAAAGAGTATTTCCTCCCCAAGTCCTTTATCTTCCAATAATTTTACAGCCTTTATAAAATGTGGAGAACATTTCTCAAGCGATACTCCTAAGCTCTTGTTTAAATACATATTGCCTGTATATATTGGATAAATTATTACAAAATTTGAAATGCCCTTGTTTAGTAAAAAGTTTATTAATCTATCAAGTTTATTATAATTATATTTATTAATTAAAATATTGTTTCCTGTTCTAACCTTAAGCCTTATCATGTTCTCTATGGCTTTAATTGATCTTTCATATGCCCCATTTATAGAAACAAGTTTGTCATAGATCTTTGGATCATCAGAAACAAATGAGAACTTACAGAACCTAAGACCAGCCTCTTTTAATTTTTTGGCATAATCAAAATTGCTTAGTTTTATACCATTCGTTTGTATTCTTATAAAATTGAAACCTATTTTAGCTGCTGCTTTTATTATTTCTATCAGGTCATTCCTTACAGTTGGTTCCCCTCCACTAAGCCCCAATTTTTGATATCCATTTTTCTTGGCTTTATATATTTCCTTTATTATGCTATCAAAACTTGCATTTTTAGACTTATCAAAATCTCCCTGAGAGCAGAATAAACACCTTGCATTACAAGTATAGTTTAATAATATCTCATAACATTGATTAGTTCTCATATTTTATGTATTTCACAAAAATCTTTATTTTTTATAAGTACTTTTATATATTTTATAGTTTCATCCTTTAATATTTTTTGTATATCAAATATATTGTTAAGGTTTTTATCTAATTTCTTATCCTTTAAATTTTTAAAGTATCTAAAATAAAGGTATAAGCCTATTTTACAAAAAAGCTGGTTATTGTCTAAACCCATTTTTTTTATATCATTAAAAAACCTATTTCTCTCGTCAATTATATCAGTTTTTATGATAAATTTTTCCTTAATTTTTTTATCTATTGTCGCTATTTTATCACAGAGACAAAACCTTCCATCTGGAAGCAAAATAAGGTTTCTACATTCTGGTATTTTTCCATCCTTTATGAAATCAAATATTTCATATATATTTGAAAATCTATATAACTTTTCTTTATTCTTTATTTTTTTAAAATAGTCTAAAAATATAAGATTAATCTGTTTTTTTAACTCCGCCTTATCCTTTGTTTGCCAATTGTCTGAATAGTCAATATTAAAGCCAATTGAATTAAAGCCAAGAGCATTTAAATGGTTTATATTCTTATTTAAAGTAGTTAAAGTTTTTTTTGTTACTACTATGTTAACGGTTGTTAATTTAATTAAATCATATCTTTTTAGGTTTGAAATTACCCTATCATAAACTGAATCGGGGTTTTTAAAAAATTTTCTTTGGCTATCATTTACTAATCTATTTCCATCAAGACTTATCACAAGATTTATTTTATTATTTATTATATAATCTGCCAATTTTTTATTAATTAGTGTTCCATTAGTAAAAAGTGTGATAGGTATATCTTTATTTATTCTTTTAGCCTCATCCATAATATCAATTAAGTTTCTATGTGTTGTTGGTTCCCCTCCTAAAAAAACTAATTCTGGATTTTTAGAAATTCTTATAAATCTTAAAAAAGCTTTTCTGAAATCTTTTAGAGATATCATTTTATTATTTTTTTTATGATAAAAGCAGTATGAACAGTTCAGGTTGCAGAAAAAAGTTGGATATACAACAAGTTTTTCTATATCACTTTTTTTAGTTCTTTGTCGCCGTAATATTTTATATATTCCTTCCATATTCCTTCACATATATCATACAATTTACATCCATTACATCTTTTTGTTTTTATTCTCGCATAGACTGTCCTTCCTCTTATTACGTCATTGTCTATAAAATCTGGTGCCCAGTGCTTAGTATCAAATAGAATCCTTTCATTTATCTCGCTTATCTGATCTAAATAATCTTTAAAATAACATAATGGAACATATCTTACCTTCCATTGATGATATTCGTATTTGTTTCCTATGTCTAATGCTTTTTTCATAAATTTTGATGCCAATGAAATTTTTGGAACTAATTTATGAAAATTATTATATGCTCCACCATAACATGGATCTACAAATATATACTCTACATTCCTTACATTATATTTGACATATAGATTAGCTATATCAGGAATATGTCTGTAATTTTGCTTTACAACAGTAGTATTGCCGTTTATATTATCAAATCCTAAACTTCTTAAATTTTTTATTCCCTCAACGAGTTGTTCAAATGATCCCAAAGACTGAGTAAGAGCGTCGTGTGCTTTTGCGTTATGACCATGAATGGAAAATATTATTGCACTTAGTCCATTATCAACAGCTTTTTTAGCAAATTCCAAATTACTGAACATCCTTCCATTGGTAGCAATTACAATATCTTTTATTCCAATGTTTTTTGCTGTTTTTATAATTCTTAAAAAATCATCTCTTATTGTTGCTTCACCCCCGATAAATTCTATAATATCAGCATTTTCTTTTTTTGCCTTATATATTTCTTTTATAACCTCATCTGTGTTTTTATTTTTATAACTTCTCTTATCTGCATTTATACAGAACAAACAGTTATTATTGCATTTATATCCTAAGAATATAACTATTTTTTTTATTTTTTTCATTTTATAAGATTCTTTAAATAAAGCATTATATTTTTACTGAAAACAAGGCAGAAAATAATACCTATAAATATTGATAATGCAAATGGTTTAGCTTTAACAAACTCTAATTTTGCATTTTTATCAGGATGGTTTTTTAGCCACTCTTTTAAAACCTCAGCCTGTTCTTTTGTTAAACCATCCTTAAAGGCATCATCAAACATTCCCTTGAATAATTCATTTTTTTTAGCTATTTCAAGTTCCTTTGATGATAAAATCATCCCCTCTTTTATCTCATCTGTTCCAGCATAATAGGTATTATGTTTCTCAAGTATATATTCAAATATTACTTTAGCTATAAAAAATATTCCACCGAACATAACTGTGTTTGAAATGGATGTTAAAAATATTTTTTTAATAAAATAAGATGATATATCTGTCATATACAGACTGTATATTATTATAATGATATAGATTGTAGCAAGCGTGTATCTCCATATCTTTGTGTTTAAAAATTTTGAAATCTTTGGCCAGAGAAAAAAAAGTATAAAAAAGAAAATATCAGTTCGGTGAAATATGTTAAATATATATCTGAACATTATCATATTTAAAAACTGTTTTCCAAGAAATATAGAGAATATTGAAAAAATTTTAAACATATTATTAATATTTAATATATTTTTATTTTTAATCCTATCTGTATGAAAGTCTTTTATTTCCTTGAAAGCAATCTGTTCGTTTTTTATATTAGAAAAATTATCTTTCAAATAGTTATATATTGAATAAACTGCAGCTATTATAAATATGTTTATCATTGATATCAACCAAAGATATGATGGAAATCCGTATATATCGTATTTACATAATGGTATAAACAATAAACTTATAATAAAAAATTTTGCATCTCCTGCCGGCCATATCTCACCATACCACAGTATGTATGATGATATCAAAGAGTATAAAATGTTAATAAAATAAAATTTATAAAACGACAAATTCATATAACTTTTTGAGTACCCTAAATTTCCGGATACAGTGTTAATAATATGAACAAAAATAATAATCCCTATAATTTTTATTCCTTGCATTATTTTAATGTTTTTTATCTTTCCTGTTTCCATATCCTCTTTAACAATAGATATTGACCATATTAAATATATAATTGTGGTTATGTATGATAATATGATGGTTAAATTATAGTGGTTTGATCTCATAATCATTATATCTCTTATAGTAGCTTTTCATTAATCCAAGACATTTATCTCTTAAACTACATCTTTCACATTTTTTTGTATATATTCTATCATATGATGGCAGAGTTATCCATGCGTGTTTTCTTAAATCTTTGTTTAATAAACATAGTGGATAATGATACAACCTTATTTCTACATTAGATTTTTTTATTAAATACTTTAAATTCTTATTAATATATTTAGCAGAATCTTTAATCTTTAGTTCAATCAGTTTATTGTTTATATCACTCATCCCTTCAATCTCATAATGTATTATAACGATATAAAAATTATAATAATTTTTATATCTTTTCAATAAAAATTCAACTGTTTTTTTTAGTTCATATATGTTTAATTTATGAATAACTATTCTAAACTCTATTCTACCATTAAATATTTTAAATAGATTGTCAATTCCTTTTAATGTTTCTTTATAGCTTCCTTTTATATTTGTTATTTTTTCAAAGGTTGATTTTTTATAAGATGGAAAATTTATTGCCACAGTGAAAGGTAATTTCGCAAGTTTTATAAATTTTTGGGTAAAAGCTATTTTGGAAAACATTCTTGCATTTGTAAGTAGTGTTATAGGCATATCAGGAGCACGTTTTCTTATATAACCAATCAACTCAAAAAAACATGGATGTATGGTTGGCTCTCCCCCTGTGATGTTTATATAGCTGTTATAACCACTACCACCTTTAAAAACTTTCTTACCATTAAGAAACATCTCAAATTTTTTTATCTGAGTTTTCAGGTCATAACTACCAACTGAATTTGAGTTGCTAAACTCCTCAGAATTAGTACACATTATACACCTATTGTTACATTTGTTCCATAAACATATATCAGGCATCAAACCACCTTAAAAATATATTATAATTTTCATTTTTCATAAGCTTATTAATAAGTATTTTAAATATCCCTTTTTCAATATCACACCAGTAATTTGTTTTAATTGATGAGTAGGTTTTGCCCGAAACCTCATAATTAAAGACTGGACATATACCGCAGTATGGCTTAAAAGCACATTTATAACAGTTTATATTATTATCAAGACATGATGAGATGATACAGCTTTTTGTTGGCTTTGAGGTTATAACATCAAAGTATCTTGAACTATAAACATTTCCAACCTTAAATGAAAAATCATCGGATGTCGCAATCATCCTTCCCTCATCACAGGTATATATATCACCATTATAATTATATGCTAACTGTCCTGTTGACGCCCCACACGGGCTTCTTAAATCTAAATAATTAGGATCCTCTTGAAAAAGTATTTTTTTAAGCTTTATGGCAGCATTTCTTTCAACAAACAGTTCTTTCTTGTTTATTTTAAGTATATAATCAATTGCCTTTTCATAAAAATTTAAAAAATCATTTGCATTATATCCTATATCATTCCATACACCTTTAGCATATCCTATAGGGGATAACGGCCTTAAAAAAATTCCACCAAGTCCTAAATTTCTGTATTCATCAATTATCTTTTCTGGGTATTTTAGTGATAGTTTCGTGGTTGTCATGAGTGCTGATGGAAGAGAATCTTTCCTATTGTTATTTATTTTTTCTGTAATAAATTTTATCTTTTTTAACCAATAAACGACCTTTTTATATGATGAGCCATTATAATAAACTCTGTTTTTATTGTGAATAAACTCAGGCCCATCAAGTGAAGTGCATATTGATATGTTATTTTTAATCATAAATTTGAGCTTTTCATCGTCCATAATACTTAAATTTGTGACCACAGCAACCTGTAAATCCTTTTTGTATTTCTTATTTTTTTCTTTTATGTAATCAATTGAATTCTTTAAAACGTCCCAGTTTAAAAGAGCTTCACCACCCTGAAATTCTATTGTTATACTATGGTTAGGTGTATCAAATATAAAGTCTATTGCCTTTTTTGCTGTTGCTAATGTCATTGTTCCGTCTTGGTTAAATCCTGTTGCTCTACAATATCTACAAAAATGATTGCATTTTAAAGTCAAAACTATTATATGAAGTGATGTTGTAGAAAATCTATATTTTGATAATTTCTTAAAATCCAGTATAAAATTTTTTATATCCTTATCTACTATTATAAAGTTATTATTTAATAATTTTTTGTATAGTTTTCCATCAGTATCTATTTTTTTATTTATGATTTTTTTTAGTTCAAGTTCATCAATTACAAGATTTTTCCCACTATCATTTGATATAAAATATTTTTTCTTTATAATTTTTTCAATATAGAAATTAATGACTTCCATTTTCCCCACTCTGTTTTATTACTGGTTTAAACTCTTCCCAACCATATATCTTAGGATACTCTCGCCATGGTCCCTCGCATATCTTAAAATATATACATCTTTCACATTCTTTTCTTTTAATCTTTCCCTCATCCCTTCTATATTTCCCATAGTTTTTCACAAACACTTCAGCATCAACAACTGGTCCATCAGGAATGATCCTCTCAGCTACGCAGTCTTCATATCCTTTCATCAAGCAATATGGTATAGCCTCTGTGTAGCATGGGGTTCCACTATTTATTCCAAGATCAAGTGCCTTTTTTATATATGGCATAGCATCTGATTTTTTAGGGACTATCCATTTTCTATTTTCCCATGCAGTGCCTATTATGTGGACAAATGCTAATTGAAACTGATCAACCTTCAAATATATTAATAGCCTTGCAATATTTTCCAAATCCTTATAATTTAGAGATGTTATAACAGTGTTGGTTAAAACATAAAGTCCTAATTTTTTTGCATTAATTATACCTTTAACGGTTTGAGCAAAACTTCCCTTAGAATTGGTAAGTTTATCATGTATCTCTGGCTTTGAGCCATGCAGTGCAGGGCCTATCTCTGTTATTCCAGCATCGCTTATTTTTTTAATAAAATCAGTTGAAGAAATAGTTCTGCCATTCGTTTGGAGCTGTATTGTTTTATATCCCAATTTTTTTGCTTTCTTTATCAGTTCTATTATATCCTTATGAAGTGTAGGTTCCCCGCCTGTAAAAACCACCTCATCTGTTTTATATTTACTTTTAGCCTCACTAAGATTTTTTATTATTTCTTCCTTGCTTACAGGCTTTATAATAGTTCTTTTATTTCCTTGAGCACAGAATGAACAGTGATTATTACATTTAAAAGTAATCTTTATATCAAGTTTCCTTTTCATATTTTATATATCAATCCATTAATTGTTTTTATTTTCTCTCCATTGCTAAAGACATTTTTACAACCTGTTACCCCGCTAACGAATAGCTTTTTAAATTTTATACAGCTCATAGCTGCCTCATTTGTAAACCCACCACTTTCGCTTATTATGCCATTTATTTTTTTTACTATATAAGGGCTATCTATATCAGGATAGCTCATAACCAGTATCTCATCTTTGTTTATGTTTTTTAGGTCATCAGGATTATCAATCACTTTTACAACTCCTTCAATATCCTTGTTTAATAAAAACTCACCTCTTATAGAAAAATTTACATCAATTTTATTTCTTATAACCTTTCTAATAAACTTATTGGATTTATTCTTTAAAACGATTTTTTCTGTCAAAAGTTTTAAATATTCATTTATTCTTAATGTAATTTTATCATTGTTTAAAAAAAAATCTTTTAGTTTCTTATTATTGTCTATAATACGAAAAATATTTTGTCTTTCAATATTGAACTCTTTTAAGATAGTTTCTGTCTTATAGTTAGCTATTCTTGTATATATGAAATTGTAAATGGCTAAGTTAAAATTCAGCTGCCTTATATATTCACGATCATTGTTTTTATCTTTAATGTTTTTTAACTCTTTTAGTATAAATCTCATATATGTAAGATAAAAATTTGCAATAAAATTTGGATTAATTATTTTTTGAAAAAGTTCATATTTAAATTTTTTTAACGATGAATATTTAAGAAACATTTTATTATCTTTTATTTTTATATCAAGCATACTTTTAATTCCTAAATTAGCAAATAGTGCTTCTATAAATTTTTTATCATTTTCTTTACTGTCAAAATCGTAGTATTCATTGTTCTCAAATTCTATCCACAGATCATAATTTATATTTGAGCTCTTTAATTTTTCTATTCTTTTAATAACGATTTCTTCTTCTGATGTTTTTATACTAATTTTTAATATATCCCTACTATCTTTTATTTCTGGGTTATTCTTTATCATCAGGTATGACTGATTTAGAAAAAAGCCATATTCCTGTTTATCGTTTAGGTCAGAAAAATATGAGTATCCATCATCTTGAATGTATATCTTTTTTTGAGAATTGATATCATAGCTAAATATAAACTCTTTTTCAGGCGGATTGACCAGTAAAGAAATGTTTAAGTTGTAAGAATATCTTAAGTTTTTAGTCTTCATATTGAAAAAATGACTAATCTATTAAAATCTGTAGAACCGATCTTTTCCTTTTTATCAAAATAAGCGTTTTGCCATAATATCATTTCCTTATCGGTATCTTTTATTTTTAATTTTTTAATATCATTTATGCATTCATAACTACATTTTCCTACTATCTTTCTTGTGAATGGACAGAATCTGCTCACACCAATAAACTTTAATGGAAAGTGATATGATATTAGAAAATCCCTTTCTTTAAAGTTTTTTATTAAATAATCTTCATCTGTTTCAATTCTTTCTAAATTGTTTTTATTCATAAATTTATTTAATGACTTGCTATTCATTCTCATAAAATCATATGAAAGAGGTATGCCTATTCCTTTTTTAACTTTTGGATAATTTTTGTTTAAAAAATCAAGAAGTCCTAAATCATTTATTGATAACTCTATATTACTAAAACTATAAAATATCTCTGCTAATTTGTTTTTAAAATTTTCAATATTATCCTGAGTAAAGAAAGATGTTTGAATAGCAACCCTTCTAACTCCTGATTGGAATATATTATCAATCTCTGTAATATCTGGTATTAAGTTTTCACAAAAGAAGCTTCCGATATATACGATATCAAATCTATTTATTTCTTTTTGATAACTAATTTTTTTTGTATTTAAAATTATTGCTTTTTCAATCTTTTTTGCCATTCTAAAAGTAACCTCGTAAATTTTAAATGAATATCAACTGCCTTTTTTATAAACTCATCCACTCTAAGATTTGATTCCAGAAGCTTAGATATAAAAAGTGTTTCGTTGAGTGCAAAATTAGAAAAATCCCTTGGTCCTCTTCCTATCTTTATTGTTTTACATCCACTTCTATGAAAATTATATATATTTTTAAAATGTTCACTAACAGCAAATCTTGGCAGAGTAAATATTTTATTATCGTCTGATATAAATGCATTCCTGCATATACAGCTATCAGTAAAAGACTTGAGATAACAGAACCCATTTAAAACAAGGCAAAATTCTCTTGCTGTGAGAAACATCTCTGTATCAATACCGATTTTGTTGTTTATAATTGGTTCTGCTTCTTGATATGTTATATGCTCAGGTAAAGCTATCCTGTTGATTCCAAGTCCTTTATAAAACTTCAAACAATCCTTATTAAAACAAAGTGCCAGACTGCTCAGTATTAAATAGATTTTAATATTTTTCTTTTTTAATGTTTCTAAAACAGCTATATCTCTTACTATTATGCCATCAATTTGATTATGGACTAATTCATCTATTGTTTTTATTGTTTTGTTAAACAGGTCACCCCTTACCTCATTTGCCACAACAAACAACTTTTTTTTATTTGAGTGAACTATATCAATTATTTCTAATACCTCACGAAGATTGGCTATATGATTTGAACCGTAAAGGTGGCCAGGAATGTTTTCAATCCCTATATAAAACTCATCCACCCCTTTATTTATAAATTCCAATAAATCTTTTTTACTTCCAATTCCTAACTGAATTTTCATTATTATTACATTTTAGCAAAATTATGGATAGAGTTCTATCCAAATATTAAACAGTTTCCTTATCTCTTTATCCTCTAATTTTTTAAATATAAATTCAAATATTTTATTAAATAGTTGACATCTTTCACTGTCTATCATATTTCCAAATATTCTTCCTGAGCATATATAAGAATAATGTGTCGTTATTTTACAATAAAAAGAATAAGGGCACTTTGAACAGAGTGGATTTATCAATTCCTGGAAGTTTGATATCAAAAATAATATAGTTTTTTTATTATGTATAAAACTATTAAAATTATTATTTTCTACATTTAAAATCTTAAAAGTAAAATCTTTTTCTTCACCTATTATCCTTGTCTCATCGGATGGATAGATGTTTCCTTTACAGTCATAAGCAAGCCTGTTGGCTATATCAATAGCCCTGTGTCTCGAGTTGTTTTGTGTTAAAACAGATCTTAGTAATAACAGCAATCCTTTTTCATATACGGGAATTTCCTTTTTAATATTTAAATATATGATATAGTTTATAGCCTTAAAATAAAAGTCAAGATAATCTTTGTATGTATAACCTATACTCTTCCAGAGATTCTCTGCCCTTCCCAATGGTTCTAAAAATCCTAATTGAATTCTTGAAATATTTAGTTTTATATATTCATCTACTATTTCTTTTGGATAAGCAAGGGAGTATTTTGTGACAGTGGTTATTATATTTGGTGTTTCTATAACTCCTTTTTTTGAGTAGTAAATAATTTTTTTTAGATTTTTAAGTGTATTTGAATATGTATCTTTGTAGTATGGGCTTTTCCTTGTTTTATTATGTAGGTGCTTTGGTCCATCCAATGATGTGCATATTGTTATATTATTTCTTATTATAAACTTAATATATTCTGGTTTTAAATCAATCAGATTTGATACAACTGAAAAATGAATATCTTTATTTAGTAAAAAGGCCTTATTTTTTGCATAATCAGTAAGTTTAAACAAAACATCAAAGTTTTCAAATGGTTCACCGCCAGTAAATTCAATATAATAATAATCTTTTGGAATAGTAAATATAAAGTCAATTATTTTTTTACCGGTTTTTAGATCCAACATCTCTGTGGAATCTTTTCCAGCATTGTTTATACAGTATATGCAATTAGAATTACATTTTCTACCTAAAGATATTATATGTTCTTCAGGATATATATCATTTATTATATATCTCGATAGTATTTCTTTTTTATTACTCAGTCTGTCTTTCATTATTTTTATAACATTTCCATTTAATTATTTTTAACATATCAGACTTGTTTTTCGGATTGTAAAATATTTTGGATTGTGTTATCTTAAAACTGTATCCGTTGAATAGTGGAGATGATGTTACAAGTGTTTGATAATTATATCCTCCAATACCATTATTTTTTTTAATCAGCTCTTTTAAATGTTTTATAAATACATCATCAAGCTCTTTGCCAAGAAAATCACTGGATATGCCATTTTCAACCCCTGTTATTATTGCTTTGATTCCAGATTTTAAATAGCTTTTAAATGAATCATATACCGTATTCCCTTTTATGATTTTACTGAAAGGGATGGTTCGTATCCCATTAGCCTTAAAGATCTCTGATATTTTTCTGATATTTTTTATGTCTGTTTCTGATATCGATGCTGAGTACTGGAATGAATCATAATATATAATATTTTTTTTATGTTTAGACTTAAGTAATTTTATAATTTTTAAAAAAATATTTTCTTCTTCTATCATTCCTTTTATTTTTAATTCGTATAATTGTATTCCCATTAAACTTGCCTGTTTTTTTACTATATCAGAAACATAGGGAGAACTGAAGATATCTGCACTCATATCAGATGAATTTGCATGAAATAATACTACATCATATCCATCCTTTATAGCATTATAAAGTGCAATATGAGAATCCTTACCACCACTGTATAATACAAACGCTAATTCATCTTTCATAAAAAACTCCTATCTTAAATGGTTTTGATATGCTTTTCAATGGTTTAAATTCCTCATCACCATAAGTCTCAAAATACTTTTTTTCAAAGCCAGCACAAATTTTATAGTATAAGCATTTTTTACAATTATTCCCCTTCATTCTTAATGTATTTGTTATCATAGTGTACATCTTCTCTTTATATATAGTCTCGGGTAAATAAAGATCATCATCATTGAATGGAATTTTCCAGTCAGTTATAAGATGTTCAAAGCCGGGTAATATACAAGGTTGATAATTGCTCAGTATTGGTGATATGGGAAGAATTTTTTTAGTTGATAAATAATTCAATGCCTCTTTTAAATATGGGAGAGTTTCATCATAACTAACTTTTAACTCCTTAGATTTTTTACCTGCTTTACCTATAAAATGTAATGCAATGAAATGAAATGTTTCTATGCCAAAGTTTTCATAAATAAATTTAGCGATATGTGGTATCCTTTTATAATTCAAAGCATTTATTGCAGTTCCAACTGTAATATATATATCTAATTTTATTGCGTTATATATAGCCATCATTATGTTGTTAAATGCCCCATTTATACCAACAATTTTGTCATGAATCTTATTGTTATCAGAATGTATTGAAAATGTAATTGTGTTTAAACCAGCATCTTTAAGCATTCTGATATAATTAAAATCTTTTAGCATCTGGCCATTAGTAACTATCTGTATAACAGGATACCCTATTCTGCTCGCAATTTTTATTATCTCAGCCAGTTCAGGATAGACTGTCGGTTCACCACCTATTATCTGAATGATTCTCGATCCACTTTTATATGAATCAAGAATATATCTGCCAGCCATTTTGATATCTATTTCATTTTTTGTATGTAATGACGTGTTTTCTTCGGGAGTATAACAGAAAAGACATTTTGCATTACATCTGTATGTTAAGGTTAGCTCACAAACTTTTGTTTTATAATATGGCCAGTTATACTTTTTTATTGCATCTATTGTTGTTATGTTTTTCATAAAAATTATTTTTTTTAGCTTCCTTTGATAAATAAATATTTTTATATAAGCCCTTTGTTACTTCAAACCAATCACCATCTGTTTTATATATATTATCTTGTTTTTTGATAAAATTGTTATCATAAAGTTTTTTTAGTTTTTTTAAAATTTTATTATATGTTTTAGATGTAAATAATTTTTTTATTTTATTCAGATCAACACCATTATTATGAATATTATTTAAACAATAATTTACTGCTTCATCATATTCATCTACTTCTATAAACGATTCTATCGGTAAAGTGTTATTCTTAGTCCTTAAAAGATAATTGTTGAAGTTAGTATAATTCTTGTATCTGATTGATGAGTATAAATGGGCAATAGAATTGGGTCCCATAGATATTATGCTTGCATCAGTTTGAAAATTTATATCGCCCTGAGTGTTTCCTACAAACGGAGAAATAACCCCTGATTCCTCATCAAGTATTTTATATCCCGACTTTGCTAATATCGTCAATCCTTTTTTTTGTAATTTTTCTATTTCCATTTTTTTTGTTTCATCATATATTGGTTTAAATTTATTGAGATGTATCATGTCAGGGGTTAAATTCACAGCAGAAATAACCTCCTTTATAAATTCCTTTTCATCAGTTCCAGTAAGTCCTGTTATTATATCAAGATTTACATAAATATTTTTGTTTTTTAATATTCTGATTGCCTTTTCTATATTTTCTTTTTTTTGAAATCTATTAAATTTTTTATTTTTATCATCATTAAAACTCTGTATTCCCATCATAACAAGGTTAACACCGTATCTAGAAAATATTTCAGCATTCTTCTCTGTTATAAACTCAGGGGATGTCTCTAATGAAAATTGAAAATTTTTTGAAAAATTAATTCCGTTTCTTATTGTTTCAAACAGTTCTCTTAATCCATTATTAGTTAATATACTTATTGTCCCTCCGCCTAAGTATAAACTATTGGAGATATGATTCTTTATTTTTAATTCATTCAATAGCTTAATCTCATTCTTTATTCCATATAAGAATCTCTTTTCTGCTTCCTGATTGTATATCATTATATCAAGGAAACAGAAGCTGCACTTTCTTTTACAGAAAGGGACATTAATATATATTCCTAATTCTCTTTCCTGCTTTTTTTCAAAATAATTTTTAATCTTTTCTTTAATTTTTTCATTGTTATTATTGTTTCCCCATATATCTATTATTGGATAATGGGGTGGATAGCACATGAACTTAAATGAATCAATTCTTGATATAACATTTTTGTAATCAATTTTTTTCATAATCAAATATTGTTTTCAATCTTTGAGGATATATTTTCTTCAAAGGTTTAAAATTGTCGCTAATATTTTCAATATAACTTTTATCAAAGCCCTTACATTTTTTATAAAGGAGACATTTAGTACAATTTTTTGTATATCCAATTTCTTTATCTTTCACATGACTTAAATCAACAGTTTTATCATCAATTAGTAAAAATTCTTTTTTGCGGGGTTCTCTTTCCCAATCTGCTAATATACTGATATATGATGGAAAAAAACATGGTGGAAAGTTAACCAGAATTCTTGAAAAAGCTGGAAAATTACTTTTCTTTATAATATTTACTCCCTCTTCTATATATTTTACAGTTTTATCTAATAAAACACTTAATTCCTTGAAATTTGCGTATCCCATTCCCTCGTAATGAATGTATATTACATTATAGTAGTTTATTCCTAACTTATTATAAGTTAAGTCAATAAATTTAGGGAATAATTTATAATTCAATTTGTTTATTACGTGATCACATCCTAACTCTGCACCTGCTGTTATAATATTTTCACAGGCCTTCATAACATCACTGAAAGCAGTTTTTATCCCGACCATTTTATTATGAATCTCAGGATTTGATGAGTGTATGGATATATTAAACATATTTATTCCATCTTCTACAAGTGATCTGACAAGGTTTTTATCTGATAAGAGCCTTCCATTTGTTGATATCTTAACGCAGGGATAGCCTATTTTTCTGGCAAAATTTGCTATTTTGCCTAGATCCTTTCTCAGCGTTGGCTCACCTCCTACAATATTGGCAAGGTTTGCTCCATTTTTTCTTGCCAGATACAGAGTCTTATATATGCTTTTGAGTGAAGGCTGAGGGCTTTTATTTAAAGTTTTTTCATCATAATAACAGAATATACATTTATTATTGCAATTATAGTTTATTGTAACTTCACAAACCTGTGGAAAAAGTTTTAATGACCATTCAATATTTTTTATCCTTTTTAATATATCAGCTTCAGAAATATTTGGGTTATTCTTTTTTATAAATTTTAGATTATCCAACTGTGTCTTTGTAATATTATTTGTCATAAAAAAAATTTGATAGTTTTATTGTCTGCTTAAAATAGTTATTAGCCAAACAGTTTTTAGAAGAGATGGAGACCAATTCTTTAAAAAAATTTATTATTATTTTATTTCTTATTTCATATGCCTTTGACCCATCGTCTAAGCCTTGTAGTGTATAATAATTTTTAACACAATCATCACATCTTTTAGATTTATATTTGCATTTTGAATATTTTTTGTTTATTCCTTTTCTTGCTGTTCCTATAGATATTTTATTTTTATATCTGTTATAGTTTATAAATGCGTAAGGATAAAAACCGAGGTTTCCATCCGGATATAGTTCTATATCCATATATCCGGGACAATTTGGAAAACATAAATTTTTTGTTCTTAAATATTCGGTAAAAACCTCATGAAATATGTATTTTTTTTGTCCTGCTAATTTTAATATATATTTATTTATTTCTTTAATTCCACTTATTAGATTTGTGTAATCATTTTCACCCCACATGCATCCTGAGACACACTCTATATCCACTATCCTTATCCCCAGATTAATAATCTTTTTAAAGTCATCAAGTATTCTTGATGAAAATTCAGGATGTATGCAGTATATACAGACAAGCCTTTTATTACCGATTGTGTTTAATATTTTTTTTATATTTTCTTTAACCATTTGATAGCTTCCTTTAGCATTTGGAAATTTTCTGTTATAATTATGACTCTTCCTGCTGCCTGAAAAACTTATTGCCAAAAAAATATCATTTTTTTTAAGCCAGTCTAATATTTCATCATTTACTATTGTCCCGTTTGAAGCTACGTGTATGGATGTGGTTTTGTTTCTTATCTGTGATTCTTGTCTTATGTATTTTACCAAAATCTTTAGCTTTTCAAACTCAGTAAATGGTTCTCCACCGTATATCTCAATCCTTTTGTCCTTCCCTTTGGATGAAAGGATAAAATCAACAGTCTTTAATGCATAATCTATAGATATAGAGGATGCTGAAACCTTATCTATATTGCAATGATCACATTTCAACGTGCATCTTGATGTTAAAGCAATCTTTATCTTTTGTATCTCATCAATCATCAGTTGTTGTTAGCACCACCCACCCCTTGAGTGAGAGCCATGAGAGCCATGAGAGCCGTGAGAGCCGTGAGAGCCATGAGAGCCATGAGAGCCATGTGAACCATGGGAAGCATGTGAGCCATGTGAGATATGGTTGTAGTGTGCATTTGAGGTCATAAAGTTTGAATGAATTTGAGCTGATAAATTATCAGGGATGCTGCTGCTCACAGCTCCTATTATACCCAACGCAATAGCAGTCTTTACAATATCGCTGTCAAGAATCTTTCCTTCTTCGCTTGTTATAAATGTTTTTAGTTGTTTTCTGGCTTTATTCTTTTTAACATTCATTTATCCTCCGCATCATTCTCCTCATTAGAGTTTTTCTTTTTCATTTTCTCGTTCATATTGGTCTTTTCTTCATCAACTTTTTTTCTGTTCATTAAACTGTTATAATAGTCACAATATGTAATTAATAGTTGAGCTTTCATATTGTCACATGTCTTTTCATCTTTTGATATAAACGCTTTACAACTATTATTCGGACATAAATCAGGATTGGATTTAGCAAAAGCAATTGATATGTTACACTGTTCATTATTTTCTTGGCAAGAATCACCTTTTGAAAATAATTTATAGCAAAACTTTATATTATTACCAAGGTTGTTTACAGAATTTATTTTATCGCACACATTTTTTACCTTAACTCCATGTATCATCTGGCATGCTTTCTCTAGAGTAAGTGATCCCATTAACTGTGCTGCTTCTGGAGAATTAGAAATATTATTAATACAATTGTCTATATTATTATTTTTACCGTTTATATAATCTAATAAAAGATAATAGCTTATCTGATTGTCAAATATTTTTTTGCACTCTTTTGATGATGGGATTTTCTTACATACTGATGAATCATTTCTTACAAATGATATACAGCTCTGATAATTCAATAATAGTTGATTAATATTGTCCTGTTCTTCTTTAGCAAAAGTATAAGTTTTTGTTTTTTTATCCTTGATATTTCCTATCGTAATATTACCCCATATCTTTCCATAATCACTTATTATATCATCCACATTTTTATTGCAATTTATCATCTGAGCATACTGAGGAGGCAATGAAGAATTATTATAGCTTGTTGATATGTCTGATAAAGTGGATGAAGCTTTCATCATTTCTTCCATCTGTTTCTTTGCTATTTCTGAATAATTTATATTTGTATTTCTATTCTGAGATTGGAAAGAAATGGTAGATCGCTCTAACTGATTTGGTGTAAGACTTTCATTATTGATATATGTTTCACTCTGTTTGATTGGTAATGATGGCTTCTTTGAGCTTCTGAGATAATAGACTCCTGAAACTATAATCAATATGACCAAAACAAGAATAATATACTTTTTCATCTTTTATCCCTCCTTTTATTATTTCTTCTGATAACTTTGGTTGGCTTTTTTTCTTTATTCTCCTTTCCGATTGCTGAAGCTATAGCCTTTGTTGTTATAAGTCTTATTATATTAAAATTTTTCCTTGTTAAACTAAGCCTCAGATCCTGATGAAGAGCCTCGTTCATAAACCTCTTAAACAATATATCATCATCAGTTGAAATAAATATTTTGTTTCCTTTTCTTATTATATTTATTTTATTATCTCTGTCAATTATACTCTTCGCTATCTCAAGAGCTTCAGGAGCATAAATATCCTTGTCTATTGCTTTATTCATCACTTATCCCCTTTTGTCTTTTCTTCATAATTAAGCCATTTATTAAATACATCATAACAATCTTTTTTACCTATTCTCTTAAATATTATATCAAAAATACCCATAAAAATTTTACATCTTTCTGATATAATATTATTACCAACCGTAGATCTTTCTTCTTCAAAGTTTATTGCGGGGCATATACCACAGTATGGCCTGTAAACACATTTATGGCACATAACTTGACTCTCTAAATTTGATGACAGACTGCACAGCTTAACTGTGTCAGAGTTTATTATATCCTCATATGTCATATCATTAATATTTCCTATTTTAAATAGCTCTTCTCCTTCCCAGCCTATCATCCTCCCCTCATCACAAGTATATATATCACCATTATAGTTATATGCTAATTGTCCTATACCCGCACCGCACGGACATCTTAAATCAACATACCCAGGGTCTTCGTTCTTTATTATTTTTTTTAGTAGCATCTCAGCCATCTTTTCCTTTATCATTATTCCCTTTTTATTCAATGAGATTATATAATCAAAGGCTTTCTCATAGAATTTTAAAAACTCATCTGAGTTATATCCTATCTTATTCCATGATTTTCTGGCAAAGCCTATTGGAGAAAGCGGCCTTAAAAAAATAGTTTCAAGATTAAGGTTAAGATATTCATCCACTATTTCTTTATAAAAAGGAAGGGTTTCTTTTGTTATTGTTGTTAAAGCCGATGGTTTGAATATCTTAAACATGTTGCCGTGCTGGGAATTGTATTTATCCGTAAGATATTTTATCCAGCTGGCAGCTTTTTTGTAAGAATTACCATTTGGATATACCCTAAGTTTATTGTTAAGTTTCTCAAAGCCATCAAGAGATGTACAGAGTGAAACCTCATTTTCCATTAAAAACTTCGCCTTTTCTTGATCCATCAAAGAAAAGTTGGATACCAGAGCAATGTTTGCTTTCTTACCAGATTTCTTTTCACACTCTTTTATGTATTTCACTGATTTTTTCATCACATCCCAGTTCATCAATGGCTCTCCCCCCTGAAATTCTACTGAGATGTTATTAACATTTGATTCAAATGCTGTATCAATAGATTTTTTAGCGGTTTCCCAGCTCATATCCATATTCTTTGCATCTTCATTCATAGAACCACTCTGGCAATAAACACATTTATAATTGCATCTAAGTGTGAGAACAAGTATGTGAAGCGATGGACCCTGAAATACATAAGAGTTAAGCTTTTGCCAGCTTGACCATAAATCACCAAAATCCATATTGTTTTTTATAAATCCGTTTGAAGCAAGCAGCGGATAAAGCTTATCATCTGATTTAATCTTATTGGCTAAAAGATTATTAAAATCCTTTTCTCCGATTACAACATACCTACCAAAATCATTAGTAACTATATATTTTGCCCCTATCCTTCTCCACCTAATCTGAGGAGTATTATATTTATTTTGAGGTTTTACCGCCGTATTTTTCTTCCCAAGTTTTTTTGATCTCACTGTCATTGCTTCCTCCTGATTCCTTTTTTAGCTCATCCTCAACCTCTTTTATAAGCTTTTCTAATTCTTTTTCCTCTTCCGCTGTAAGCCCATCATTGTTATTTTCTTCTGGGTTGTATGTCATAGCCTGTTTTATGAGATACTCTCTGAGCTTGATGTTCTCATTAAAGATTTCATCCTTTATTTTTTCTTCCTTCAATTTTTTTGTAAAAAGTTTCTGAAGATCTTTGATCTTTACCTTTTTATTGAATGGTTCAAAAGTTACTTTTATTTTATTATTGTTCTTTTCTACAAATACCCAGAAGCTATCAGAAAACAAATACGATGTCTCTTTTATGACATCAAGGCTGTAATCTTTGATATCAAAAATAAAATCTATCATCCATATCCTCCATTTTTAGTAGATGGTCCTGCAGCATATAAGATACCCAGCATTTGGCACATAATATCCACTAACAGATGAACATCGTGGTATCAGATCAGCTGGTATATACCAGCCACCGCATGTTGGTAGAAAGCTCCAGCCTGTTGCAACAAATCCCATAGTTCTCTCATTCCAGTTGCATGTGCCGCTCCAACCACCGCTTCCATTGTATATTGCCCTGCAAAAATCAATCTGACCACTCACATAAAAGTTGCCATAGAGAGATAACCTTCCATTTACATCATTTATCAATCTTACGTTGTAATCCTGAGTCAGTCCTGAGTAGTGAAAATCTATATAGGGTACTCCATCTCCTGGAGTCCCATTATTGCCACCCAGTTCCAAACTTCCACCCTGATCGCCACCAATAACTGAGTTGTTTCCCCATGTCATATATCCACTGGCAGAAAAGTTAAAAAGTGGCTCGCCTGGTCCACCACATCCAGCTGGTGTGGCACAAGAGTTTCCCCATATCTGAAATGATTCGTCAGCATCATCATTGATTGTCATCCTGAGAGAACTTACGTTGTACCCACCATATATCTTTTCAATTGAATAAACATCAGTGTTATTATCATTTCCACCAGCATGAAAAAACTCCATCTTTCCAGCAAGTGTTAGTTTTGATGAAGGGTTTGCTGTTCCTATACCAACATTTCCAGCATCCCTTGCAAGCCATGTGTTGTTGGTTGTGAGTATACTAACATATCCTCCATATGGCGCAGGATAATAGGTTGATATCTGAAGGTTTTCACTGTTTACAATATTAACAGCTATAAGAACGTAAATTGTAGTTAATAAAAATATATTAGCCATTTTCCTTGAAAATATTGATTTAACCATAACTCCTCCCCTCTTCATATATCGGAGAAGCATATCATTTTTAATCATATAAAACCACCATTTAAACCTCAAACATCATACTTCTAAACCTAAGACAATCATAAACTCTAACGCTTATCAAAAAAGCTAATTTTTAATACAGTATAAATTAAAAAGTAATACCTATATTATAACACATAAGTTATAGTTTTTCAAGTGAGATTTTAACAGACATTCAAATAAAAAAAATAATAAAAAATCAGCAGGATATTATCCCCTTGTTTTTACACTTATCTATCTCAAACTGAAGTGTTATGTGTGATATACTGAATTTGCTGGTAAGTATATCCTCTATCTCTTTCTGAAGTTTTGATGTATCCGAAACAAGACAATCATCAACCTCTATATGAGCCTCAAAGTATAGCATATCCTCATTTACCATCCAGCTGTGAATATGATGAATATTTTTTACACCATTTATATTTTCTATTTCTTTTTTGACATCATCATAGTTTATCTCTGGGCTTGACTCCATAAGTATATTAAATGATCTTTTGAGTATCATATATGTTTGATATATGATAAACAGACTCATAATCACTGATAAGAGTGGATCAATAAAATTAAGATTAAATTTTTTAATAAATATAGCACCAGCAAAAACAGCCAATGAAAATCCTGCATCACCAATCAGATGTAGATAGCTTGATCTCCAGTTTAGGCTGTGTTCCTTTTCAATATGAAGCGATAGTGCTGATATGAAATTTATAACAAATGCTAAAAGAGATATAAATATCATAATATTTGAATTGATCTGTTCAGGTATTAAAAATCTTTTTATTGATTCAAAAAGTATAAAAAGGCAGGATATAATAAGAACAAGAGAATTTGAAAACGCAGCGATAACCTCAAATCTTTTATAACCATATGTCTTATCATAATCGCTTTCCTTGAATGAAAAAAGCCATGCAATATAGCTTACAATAAGTGATGCTGTATCTTCAAAGTTATGAAATGCATCGGATATGAGTGCCATACTTCCTGATATAACCCCTGATATTATCTCAACAACCGATATAAAAAGGTTTAAGATTATAACAAAGATAAATCTTTTTTTTCTCTTTGATATATCACTGTTATGGTTGTGATGTCTGTGATTAATATCTTCCATAGATTTAGAGTGAGTTTATAAAATTTATTATCTCATCAGAACTTTTTTTAACGTTTTCACTTAACCCTTCCTTGTAATCAACCGACTCTGGTTGTATTCCAATTATAATCACCTTAATATTTTTTAGATCACTTTTGATAACGTTTATGAGGGCATTTAATGGAAAGCTGTGTGTGGATATCATCTTATAGTTCAGAAGTTTATTCTCATCAAGAAGTTTTATCTCACCAGGTTTACCATCAAAAAATGCGCAGTCAAATATAACAATCTTATCGGGTTTTAATTCTATTATTTCCTCAACATAGTTTTCAAAAACAGTCTCTGCATTGATGATCTTTACGCTGTCATTTCTTATGTTCTTTGCTATATATGGGCCAGCACCATCATCAGCTCTTAAATCATTTCCAATAAAAACAAAGACAGTTTTTCCAGTTTGGGTCATCAGCTCTGTTCTTATCTTTTCATCCATATAAATATTCTACAAAAATAAAATCATCCCGATGAGGCATCGGGATGATTAAAAATATCATTACAGCTAACTGTTTCAATCAACAAACTTTACATCTAAGTAATGTGCTGAGCATGATATGCAAGGGTCATATGCCCTGACGAGCATCTCTAATTTAAGCCTTATCTCATCCCTTGATTCATTTATTATCTCAGGAAGAAACTTCATAAAATCATACTCAATGTTGTTTATGTTCTGGTTTGTTGGTATTATGCAGTTGGCATTCTTTATAATTCCATTGTCATCTATTTCATAGTTGTGGAATAATATTCCTCTTGGAACCTCTACAGCTCCAACGCCATTGCCAGCTCTCGTTGGTATAACGCCTTTTTCGTTTATACCAACAACTATCTCCTCTGAATAGTTTATTCCATTCTTTTTTAATTCCTTGAGAGTATCTATAGCGTGTTCATAGCAGTGAACAAGCTCAACTGCCTGAGCAATAGTGTTCATAAATGGATTATAGTTTGGTGCCTCTAAATGAAGATCCTTTGCAACCTTCTTTGCCTTTGGATGAAGTTTCTTATGGTTCAGATTAAACCTTGCTAAAGCTCCAACCATATAAGACTCCCTTGAAAGCTTTGTAAACTTCGCTGATGATCGTGGATCTACAAACTCATTTGTTGCTAATCTGTAATCCTTTTTATCAAATCTCTTTCCATCGGAAGATCCTATATCTCCTTCAAGAAGTGGATATTCATCAGTATCATTCACGAGGGCAACATACTCTGTTTCTCTATAAAACTCAGGGAATTTAAGCTTTGATGCAACCTGAAGCAGATCATCAAGATCTTGTCTTGCGCTTTCAAGTATAGATATCATTGAGTTTATATCATCTGCTGTTGGTAGCTTTGTCCAGCCTCCAACTATTGCTGATATTGGATGAACATGTCTTCCAACAAGTATATCGCAGACGTCGTTAAACTTTTTCTTCATAACCAGTATCTTTTTCACAAGTCCTGCATTGGTTTTTAAAAGTGGAACAAACGACTGAACCCCTAATGCATCAGGAGCTGCGAGAAGATATATATGAAGCAGATGACTGTCTAAAAACTCATAATCAAGCAATAATTTTCTTAGTTTTATAGTCTGTTCTGACGGGTTAAAACCAAGTGCATCCTCAGCTGCTTGTATTGAAGCAAGGGAGTGGCCGCAGGAGCATATTCCACATATTCTTGATGTTATATGCTGTGCCTCAAATATGCTTCTTCCTCTAAGCATGCCTTCAAAAAGACGGGGTGTCTCAACAACATGAAACTCACATTTTTCTATATTGCCATCTTTTATGTTGACGACAATATTGCCGTGTCCTTCAACCCTTGTAACATACTCAACCTTAACATCCAAATCCTTATTTTTTAGGCTCATTTATAACCTCCTTTGCTTTGTTATACATCTCTAATTTTTTCTTCATAAGATCCTGTCCTAAATCCTTTATCTTATCATTAATATTGTATTTTTGAATTATATCATTTGCAGCATTTTTGGCAGGGTTTGAAACAAGTCCTCTACATCCATAGCATATATTCCCATTATTAGGACACCAGCTGTTGCATCCTGCTTTTGTCCATGGACCTAAACATACAACTCCCTTGTCGTAAAGGCATCCATTTTCGTTAAGCTTGCACTCAGCGCATACTGGCTTGTCAGGAACTGAATACTGAACACCTCTCAGTATGCACTTTATAACCTCAACGACCTCAGGCAGATAAACAGGGCATCCGTATATATAATAATCTACTTTTACAACCTGATCAACTGCCTTTGTTGGAGTGGAGTCAAAATAGCTATACTTGTCACCATATACATACTTTCTTATTTCATCAATGTTAAATCCATTCTTCATACCGTTTACTCCACCGAGTGCTGCGCAGGATCCATATGCAACCAAAACCTTTGCCCTCTCTCTTATTTTCTTCAATCTTTCCTCAGCATGATGGTCACCTATAGAACCCTCAATAAAAACAACATCATAATCCTTATCCCACTTTTCACTCATAACCTCTCTAAATTCCACCAGATCAACAGCACCTAAGAGATCTACAAGTGTTTCCCCTAAATTTGCGACCTGAAGCTGACATCCTTCACAGCACGCAAAATCAAAAAATGCTATCTTTGGTTTATTTGTTTCTTTAGCCATATTAACTCCTTGTTAGTGGTTAATCCTCACTCTCACAGTTTCTTTGAGTCCTTTACCTCATCATACATAAATATAGGACCGTCCTTGCAGCAGTAATAGTTTTTAGGACTGTCAATCTGACAGTGTCCGCATTTTCCCATACCGCACTTCATATGTCTTTCAAGCGATAAAACTATTCTCTTTTCAGAAAGGTTTTTCTTTAAAAGCTCGGCTATAACAAACTTATACATAACAGGTGGTCCTACTACCACAGCATATGTTTGTTCGGTGTTAAGTGTTACACCGGGAATAAGAGTTGTTATCAGACCTACATTTCCCTTCCAGTCAGGATCACCTCTATCAACGGTGCATGCAAAGTTAATATCCATTCTTTTGGACCATTTTTCAATGTCTTCGCTAAACAGCATCTCCTTAGGATTTTTACAGCCCAGAAGAATATCAACCTTTCCAAAATCTCTTCTGTTATCCATAACATAGTTTATAAGAGATCTTAGCGGTGCTATCCCAAGCCCACCTGCAACAAAAAGAATATCACTGCCAAACATCTGCTTCACTGGAAATGGCCTTCCAAATGGTCCTCTTATATAAATATCACTGCCCTGAGAAAGCCTATGGATTTGTTCAGTAACCTTCCCTGTGTTTCTTACTGTAAGCTCAAATCTTCCCTTTTTTGTAGGTGATGAGCATATTGATATTGGAGCCTCACCAACACCAAATATCTCTACCTGAACAAACTGCCCTGGCTCATGACCCAACTCACCATCTGATAACTCGATTTCAAACCATTTTTCTGTATTGGTCATCATCCTCGTGGCTGTTATTTTTCCCTTTCTATACACCCAGTTTGATTCCTTTACTTCTAATTTGTTCTCTGTTTTAATAGACATAATCACCTCTCTTAAATTTTTGATTCTTCTGCCACTTTAACAAGTATATCCTTGAGATTTATACCTGCCATACATGTTCTTGAACACCTTCCACAACCAGTGCAGAAAAACCTATTATACTTGTCCTGAGGAAACTTAAACTTTCTATAAACTCTGTGTCTCTGCCTTAATCCTCTTTCCTTCCTAAAGTTTTCACCACCAGCAACTTTAGCAAATGTCTCAAACTGGCAGGAGTCCCAGCTCCTTATTCTTTCACTTGATGACATATCAAGAGATATTTTTTCATCGACATCAAAGCAGTAACATGTTGGGCAAACATTTGTACAGTTACCGCAGGAGAGACATTTGTTACCAACCTCTTCCCAGAGCTTTGATTCATAAACCTTATCAAACATCTGCGGAATCTTATGAGGATCAACATTTATCTCATTCTTAAATATCTTTCTTTTCTCATCTCTCAGCTTATCAAGCTCCGACATTTCCTTAGGTGTTGCTGGAGGAAGTTTCAGAGACTCAACAAGCTCTTCACCATCCTGAGTGTTGACATTTATTATAAACTTATCACCTAAATCAGTAAAGAAAAGATCAAAGCCACCATTTGGCATATATGAGTTTACAAGTCCACAGCTTGCATACTCATCGCAGTAGGAATTACATTCAAGCCCAACTATAAAAACATTTTCTTTTCTCATAAGAAAATTTTTATCCACAGGCTT
Organism: Elusimicrobiota bacterium; assembly: GCA_012517285.1. Classification (GTDB taxonomy): domain Bacteria; phylum Elusimicrobiota; class Elusimicrobia; order Elusimicrobiales; family UBA9959; genus JAAYVG01. The sequence continues at coordinate 6,434 of JAAYVG010000013.1, read as the reverse complement.
ATCATTGAATACAATGTTCAAACACTGTATTCCACTGAGGTCACAGGTGTGAACTCCAAAGATAGCTATTTTCTCATTTTCTATAAAAGCCTCTTCCTTTATTCCATCACTTTCAAACTTAAGATCCAAAATCTTTTCTCTTTCTGGCATAAGATACTTTTTGGGCGGAAGTATTGTCGGTATATATTTAAGTGACATCTCATCAGCAGTCTTTACTTCCTTAAATACATAATTCTTGCCAGATTTCTTTACAGGTCCTACAACCTTCATCCTTCTGGCAAGACTCTTTATAAAACTATCCAGATTTTTTTTATCCAGTATATGATATTTCACGTTTGCCTCCTAAAAAAACAACAACATTCATCAGACCGAAAAACAAAACTATAATAACACATTTTCAAACCTGTCCACACACTATTATATTGTTATTCTATAATTTTATAAAAAAAAATTGTTATTAGAAAATCTTAATATATTATCTTTAAAACTTATAAGCTTTAGATTTTGTTTACATAGATAAAAAAATAAAAGATACAAGAACGTTAATTAATTAACAATTATGATTTATCAAATATTTTTTTGTTTTTAATATATTCTTTTGTAGTTTAGTTTAAAGTGTTAGCGTTTTCTTTGTACATTTCAAGTATTGTTATTATAATAGATACAAATATTGGCCCTACAAATATACCTATTGGTCCGTAAGCCTTTATCCCACCAAGTATTCCAAGGAACACAAGCCCTAAGGGTAGCTTTGCCCCCTTTCCTATAAATATGGGTCTTATTAGATTGTCCACAACCCCGACAATAAGAACCCCCCACACAAGAAGGAATACACCACTTCCAGTTGATTTAAAAAACGCAAACACGGCAACAGGTATTGTTACGAGAGTTGTTCCTATAAATGGAACGAATGCTGAAAGAATAACAAAAAATCCTAAGAGTAGTGGTGATGATATACCTGCAATGTAAAAACCAATAGAAGCTATTATTCCTTGAATAAAAGCTGTTAAAACTACTCCTCTTATTATTGCATTTGTTGTTGAAGAAAATTGAAAAGATATTTTTTCTAAATAATTTTTGTTCAGTGGAATGATATCCATTAGCCATTTCAAAAGGTTTTTGCCATCCTTGAAAAAAAAGAACATAGAAAGTATCATAACAAAAAAATTTACAAAAAAGAAAAAAATATTTTTTATTACATTACCAGCATATTTTAAAATAACCTGTTGAATGGTTCCAATATTGGATATAATAATATTATCGAGATCAAAGCTTGATAGCGAAATAAACTCTGGAAGATTGACCTTAATCCTTGGCATATTCTGATTGAGATAAGATATGGTTTGTGGATATATATCTTTGACCTCGTTTATAAGAAGCCAACCAAATATTATTGAAGGTATGACTATTGTAAAAAGAAAACAAAATATTGCAAGAAATGCGGATATTGTGTTGTTTATTTTCTTTTTTAAAAAGAATTCATAAACAGGATAAAAAACTATTGCAAATATGATGGATAGAAAAAAAGCTGATAAGAAAGGGATTATAAGCTTTACAAAACCATATAAAAATAGAAGTGTAAAGACAGCAAATATTATATTTATGATGAATCGTTTATTAAGGCTTTTATTGTGTTCCATAATAAAATTATACTTAAATTTAAGGAATAAAATATTTGGCTATCACAACACAGCCCAGAATAATTCTGTATATAACAAATGGAGTAAGATTATTTTTCTTAAGATATGATAATAAAAATTTTATTGAAAGTATTCCAAAAACAAAGCTTGAAACAAATGCTGTTATAAAGGATGAATCAAATGAAGCAATAGAAAACTTTCTCATCTCCATAAGACCTGCCCCGAATATTATTGGCATTGACATAAAAAATGAAATCCTTGCTGCAGAGTATCTGCTGTATCCTAAAATAAGGAGTGCTATTATTGTCATTCCTGACCTTGAAGCCCCCGGTATTATTGCTATTGCTTGAAAAAGCCCTGCAATTAATGCATCTCTGGATGTAAGCTCATACTCGGTTTTGTTACCATTCCCTTTCCTATCAACAGCATATATAACTATAGAAAAAAATATGAGGCTCAAACTGATCACAATAGGTGTTCTGAATATGTTTTCTGCAGTGTGTTCAAGTAAAACTCCACATACTCCACCAGGGATGGTTGCTATTATAATATTTATTAAAAAGGTTGCATCCTTACCTCTGATATCTTTTATTGAATTTGAAATTATGCTTATTATATCCCTGTAAAAATAAATAAAAATGGCAAAAAGTGTTCCTATGTGAAGCATAACATCAAACGCAAGCCCCTGATATTTAAAATTGAATATGTAGGATGTTAAAAAAAGATGAGCTGACGAAGAAATAGGCAAGAACTCCCCCACGCCTTGAACAAATCCAAGTATTATTGAATCAAATATATTCATAAGTTAAATTATATCAAATTGCTAAATAACCAGATAACTAATTTGCTTTTCTGTTTTCTGTCCCTGCCTACGCCGAATCGGCTTCGACAGGCAGGCTCTGACTTCTGACATCTGTTTTTCATTAAATAACTAGACAACGAGATAACTAAATAACTAATTAGTCCCGATGATTAGATTTTTTTCAGTTTTACATCTTTATAATAATGCCTTATTATCTCTTTATAATTATATCCTAATTCCCCCATCTCATCTGCCCCTGCCTGACACATACCAACACCATGACCATAGCCCTTGCCATCAAATATTACATATTTATTATCCATATCAACACTGAAAGCAGTGCTTTTTATAGCCATCCATCCAAGATATCTGCCTACAAGATGATAGAAATCTATTCCCGATATGTTGATCTTCCTTTTATCTGTAACTATGTTAAAATTCTTCACCCTTCCACCCTCAGTATAATTAACATTATCAATCTTTAAAAACTTTTCATTCTTAGATATAATACTGTTCCTTAAAAAACTCTCAAATTTTTTTAGTGATATCCTTGTCTTCCATCTGTATGCCCATCCACCAGAACAAAAAAACTTTTTACCAATTCTATCGTCAATGGATTTCAGATAAGGCATTGTATCATAATCCCATACATCAGCTGCTGTTTCAGTTCTTCCCCCACAGTTGCTGTGATACATTGCCCATATTGGTTTATTATTATATGTTATTATCATTCCTCTCGTATCATCAACTGCTCTGATTATCTTGTCATTCACTTTCTCAAACCCAATGTAGAGCTGACAGTGGGTTAGATCACAAAGATTATATCCTTCATCTATATGCCTGTTCATTGCAGCAATAGCATATGTCCTTATTGCTATGACGTTGGCTTTTATCGCCTCAATACTATCCATACCCTCAGTCTCAGCGGATGCTACAGCCTTTACATAGTCCTCAATATCCAGTGAGTTTATAATTAAAAAACTCTTGCCATGACGCTGAACGCTGAGCTTCCCTTTATAATAACGCTCGGAGTTATTAAATTTTAATGAAAATAATCCATCCGATAATATTTTTATCTGTTTTTCAAATTTAATCCTTCCATCAATATCTATTTTTATATCATCCCTGTATATATTGAATTTAGCAGATGATTTGACAGCTTCCGTGCCTATGATCAGAGTTGTATTGTTAATTGGAGAAACTGTAAATCTATTTATATGCTTGTTATCAAGAATTCCTATTTTCAGATCAAATGAGGATAAAGTAAAGATTAAAAAAACAAATGATATTTTAAGGGGTATATTTAGAAACGATTTTAACATCTTTTTCTCCATTGATAGAAACCCTTACATATGAACCAGTTGTAAATGAAAATCTTGTTCCTGATAATCCATATAATAGATCATCAACAAACGGTATATGGCTTACAACTACTGTGTTGTGATCTTCGCTTTTTATCAGATCAATAATCTTATTTATGTCATTGGATGGCTTTAAAACATCGGTGATAACAACATCTTTTATATCTAAAATATCTCCTATTATTTTTGCTGTTTCTACTGCCCTCTTTATAGGACTAGAAAAAATAATCTTAGGTAAAAATTCTTCATTCTTAAGATTTATAGCTGATTTTTTAACCTCATCCATTCCCCTCTCTGAAAGTATTCTATCAAAATCAACTGCTGCTCCTGATTCAGATACAGACAGTGAATGACCGTGCCTAAAAATAGCAACTTCCATATCAAATTTTTTGTCTTATAAAGTTCACATCATCTGGCCAAAGGTTTTTTTTGCACTCTCCATCTGAGCATTTCTCATAGCCTTGTTGATGTTATCCTTTATAGAATCCTCAAGCTTTTCTTTTTTTACAGAAGATGGTTCTATCTTTATGGTAATATTTTCTATTTCAAGTGTTCCCTTAACCGTTACAGAAGTATAGTTGTCCTCTGATGTGAAATTAATTTTCTCAAGCTCTTTCTTAATCTCATCTGCTTTCTTTTTTAATTCCCATATATCCTTCATTTTATCGAACATATAATCCTCCTGCAAGCAATTTAAAAAAATAAAATGTATAGAATCTGTTTCAAACTGCTAATATTCATTATAAACTTTTACCTTATAATCAAAATACAACTTTTTTGCTGTATAATGAAATTATACAAAATATGTAAAATATAAATTGAGATAGATTTATTGATCTGTTTGAAGATGGAGGGATGGCCGAGTGGTTTAAGGCGCAGGTCTCGAAAACCTGTTTCCGATTATTCGGAACGTGGGTTCGAATCCCACTCCCTCCGTGATGATAAATTATACTTCCAATTAAAACAGGCTGAACTTTAAAGTTCAGCCTGTTTACACTCTATCTTTTTTAGTTAATTCTCTTTATTTATGTGTCATTCTTTTCTTTATTGCTGTTGCAAGTCTCTTTATGCCTTCCTCAATCTCATCCATAGTAGCATATGAGAAGTTGAGTCTCATAGTGTTCTTCCCACTTCCATCACAATGGAAAGCTGAACCTATAACATACGCAACATTCTCTTTTATTGCATCCTCAAACATATCATCAGCACTCATATACTCAGGGAGTTTAACCCATAAGAACAGTCCACCCTCAGGCTTTGTCCATGTAACACCCTCAGGCATATATTTTTGAAGCACATCAAGCATTGCATCCTTTTTCTTCTTATAAACTTTTTTAACCACCTCAACATGCTTGTAAAACTCTCCACTTGCCAAGAAATCTGCAAAAAGCAACTGATTAAGGCTTGCTGTACAGAGGTCAAGTGATTGTTTAAGTATAACCATTTTTCTTATTATCTGCTCATTTGCTAAAACTATCCCAACTCTAAGACCTGGTGCAAATGTCTTTGAAATGGTAAATAGTGAAACAACGTTATCGGTCTTTAATGTATCCTTATCCAGTTTATAAAGCATATCAGGAGCCTTGCTCTCAAACCTAACCTGCCTGTAAGGAGAATCCTCAATTATGGCAACATTGTATTTGTTTGAAATCTCTATTATCTTTTTTCTTTTTTCTTGAGGGATTGTTACCCCTGTTGGATTTTGAAAATCAGGGATTAGATAAAGAAATTTATAGTGTTCATCCTGAGAGACAAGCCATTTAAGCCTTTCCTCAAGATCATCTATCTCTATACCATCAACATCATTCATCTTAACACCAACAAAATCTGCTCCATATGACTTGAAAACCTGAAGAGCACCCATATAGCTTGGAAGTTCTACAAGAACAGGATCTGATGCATCAATAAAAAGCCTTCCAACCATATCAAGAGCTTGCTGTGAAGCTGTGGTTATCAAAAGATTTTCTGGCTTTGCCTTTATCCCCTCTTCTTTTTCAAGAAATTTTAGAAACTCCTCTTTAAGCTCCATAAGTCCTTCTGTAGGGCCATACTGAAGTGCAATCTTTCCATTTTTATCCATTATTCTTTTAACAGAATCTGAAATAAAATCGTAAGGAAAAACCTCCGGGTCTGGAAGCCCACCTGCAAATGATATTATTCCTGGTTTGTTTGTGAGCTTTAAAAGTTCACGTATAACTGAAGCCTTTGTTCTCCTCGGCGTAGTTGCAATATTCTTAACTATATCTATCATTCTTCCTCCTTTTCAAACATTTTATTTTCTACAGATAAACAACTCTTAAAAATAATTTACCTAATTAATAAATTAAAATCAAGACAAGCAGAACATATTTATAATTTGGTTTATTTTTTGCAGAGATAGAGATTTATTTTCCTGTATGTGTTCTTAAGAAAACACTTAAAATTATAATTTTTTTCAAATTCTTTGGTTATTTTGGGTTTAATAAAAAATCGACAAAAAAAAGACGATCGTGGGATAAGGGCGCTAATTCGGTTGGTGGATTTTTAAAACTTCATAGGTAAAAACATCAAAAAATGTTAAATTTCAGGTGTATGACTAAATTACATCTGAAATCTAAGTGTTGTAACGCCAAAGTTATTAAGTTTGGTGGT
>JAAYVG010000012.1 GCA_012517285.1 Elusimicrobiota bacterium | reverse complement strand
GTTTTGCTGATCACTGATCACTAATCACTGATCACTAATTAAGGAGGATAGATGAAGAATGAAAAAAATGAATGGAAGTGGAAAACAATAATAGAGCCGTTTAAAATAAAGATGGTTGAGCCATTAGGCTTTACCACAAGGGAGGAAAGAGAAAAGGTAATAGAGCAGGCTTATTACAATATGTTTAACATAAAGGCCGAAAAGGTTTTAATAGATTTCCTTACCGACAGCGGCACCGGTGCTATGAGTGCAACACAGTGGGCAGGTATAATGATGGGAGACGAATCCTACGCCGGGGCAAGGAGCTTTTTTAACTTTGAGACAACCGTAAAGGATATAACTGGTTTTGATGAGGTCATACCAACACATCAAGGAAGAGCAAGTGAAAAGATATTGTTCACAGCTCTTGAATGTAAAGGTAAATATGTTATAGCAAACTCACACTTTGATACAACAAGAGCAAATGTTGAGGCCACAGGAGCTATTGCAATGGATTTTCCAATAAAAGAAGCCTCACAGTTTGAAAAGCAGCATCCATTTAAAGGAAACGCTGATGTTGAAAAGATGGAAAAATTTATAAAGGAAAAGGGAGAAAAGAATATAGTAATGTGTGTTATGACCGTAACAAACAACTCATGGGGCGGGCAGCCTGTATCAATGCAAAACTTAAAAGATGTCTATGAGATGTGCTCAAAGTATAAAATACCTGTTTTTATAGATGCTGCAAGATTTGCTGAAAACGCTTACTTTATAAAGCTTAGAGAAAAAGGATATGATAAGACACCAGTAAAAGAAATAGCACAAGAGATGTTTGAGTATGCTGATGGAGCGATGATGAGTGCTAAAAAGGATGCTATTGTAAACATAGGCGGCTTTTTAGCAATGAATGATAAGAAATTATCAGCTAAATGCAGGCAGTATCTCATACTCACAGAGGGATTCAGCACATATGGTGGACTTGCTGGAAGAGATTTAGAGGCTATGGCAATAGGGCTAAGAGAGGTGCTTGATGAGAAATATCTCCATTACAGGATAAGAAGTGCAGAATACTTAGGAGAAGGCCTTAAAAGGCATAAGATACCAATACTGAACCCGACTGGTGGTCATGGAGTTTATGTTGATGCAAAGAAGTTTTTACCACACATAAAGCCTCAAAATTTTCCTGCTCAAGCGTTATGCTGTGAACTCTATATTGTAGGTGGTATAAGAACTGTTGAAGTTGGAACGCTTATGTTTGGAAAGCGTGATGCAAAGGGAAACTTTCTCCCTGCTCCTATGGAGCTTGTAAGGCTCGCTATGCCAAGAAGGGTTTATACCCAGAGCCATATAGATTACATAATAGAAGTCTTTGGTGAGATAGCAAAGAAAAAAGATAAAATAAAAGGGCTTGAGGTGGTTGAGATGTCGGATATGCTATCACACTTCACAGCAAAATTAAAGATCAAAGGATAGTTATGCTTGAAGAAGAAGAAAAGAAGCTTTTCAGTATAACACAGGAAATAGGAGAAGTTGTTGGAGTTGAAAATATAAGTATTGATGACTTAAACAGATCGTTGTATTCATATGATGCCTCAATGATAAGGGCAAAGCCATGTGGTGTTATACACATAAAAAAAGCTTCTGATATCCAGCCAGTCTTAAAGATTTTATACAACCATTCAGTATCTTTTACACCGAGGCTGGCTGGAACAAACCTAAGTGGTGGCGCAACAAACCAGAAGGGCGGATTTGTTATAAACCTAAGTGCTCTTAACAGAATAATTCAAATAGACACAACAAACAATATAGCAGTTGTTGAACCTGGAGTTGTTAACATAAAGCTACAGGAGGAGTTAGAAAAATTTGGATATTTTTATCCACCAGATCCATCAAGTCAGAAGGTTTCAACAATAGGTGGAAATATTGGAGAAAATGCTGGTGGGCCACAGTGTCTGAAATATGGTGTTACATCAAACAATGTTGTTAAATTAGATGTTATACTTCCTGATGGGACAGAGGCAACATATAGTATTGAGGACTATGGTCCTGATATTATGAGCCTTTTTATCGCAAGCGAGGGAACACTTGGAATAGTAAAGAAAGCATATCTAAAAATTCTTCCAATACCTAAATATTTTTTGACCATATATTCAGAGTTTAAATCGCTTGATGATGCTATGCAGGCCGTTGCTGATATAATCAAACAGGGAATAGTTCCAAAATCTTTGGAGGCACTTGACAGGCTTGCTATAGAGCTGACAAAGACAAAGGATATTGAAATATCAGATGAGACTCAGGCAGTTTTAATAACAGAGATAGATTCAGATGACAAAAGAGAAATTGATAAAGAACAAAATGAGATATTAAAAATCTTTAATAATAACTCTGCCTTTAATATTAAATTTTCTGATGACAAAAAAGAATCAGAAAAATTATGGAAACTTAGGAAGGAGACATATCCATCATTGGCAAAGATAGCAAACAACATATTGGTTGAAGATGGCTGTGTTCCGAGATCAGAGCTTGTAAACACAGTTAAAAAGATAAAGAAAATAATAGATGACCATAGACTTAAAGCAAATCTTGTTTTTCACGCAGGTGATGGAAACATTCATCCACAGATTGTCTTTGATGAAAGGGATGTCAAGGAAACAAACAGGATAAGGCGAGTGGCAAAGGATATTTTGAAGGAGTATATTTATAGCGGCGGTACAATAAGCGCCGAACATGGTGTTGGTGTAGAGAAGAGAGCTTTTATGCTATGGCAGTATGATAAAAAAACAATAGATCTTTTTAGAAGAATAAAAAAGGCAATTGATAAGAAGGAGATATCAAATCCCTATAAAAAAATACCTATAACTAATGATTTGAAAAAATTGAAGAGAAAAGAGTTTGAGATTTCAGACAATGTAAAAGCTATGATTGAGGAGATAAAAACCAGACACTCTAAAAAGATCAGATCATTAATATGTGGGAAACAAACATCCATCAAGACATTACCAGCGGATCATTCCATACTATCATCGGCACCAATACAAAAAATTCTTGATTTTGATAGAGAAAATCTAACGATAACTGTTGAGTCAGGAATTGAAATAAAAAAGCTTAAAGATTTTTTAATAAATGAAGAATTTTATATATCACTTCCAGATGATAATGGCACAGTTGGTGGAATGATAGCAGAAAAACGATTTGTTGGGATAAGAGACCTAATCTTATCTATGGATCTAATACTATCTGATGGAAGTTTTATAAGGCTTGGCGGTAAGAACATAAAGGATACAAGCGGATATGATATAACAAAGCTTATGATAGGAAGCCTCGGGACACTTGGATTTATAACATCAGCAACATTCAAAATTTCAAAAAAGATCCCAGATAATAAATTTACTAAACCAGCTAATATAACAAATTATACTTCTATTGGTATAAGAATAAAGAATGCTTTTGATAGAGAAAATCTTTTCAATGCATTTTTAACTGAAAAGGTTTATGGAAGATATGAAATATGAGAAACTATAGGAATGAATTATACACCCATAATTTACATCTGAAAGAACTGATAACAAAAAATGGAGTTAAGGATATATATGATGCAGTTTCACAGTGTACGAGATGCGGATACTGTCTTGAGAACTGTCCAACATATCTGGTTGGGAAAAAGGAAACACTTTCCCCTCGTGGAAGAAACCAAATAGTAAGGATGTTAATAGAAGGGAAATACACTGACGTCAACACTGCAAAATATACTATTGATACCTGCCTTCTCTGTGGCGCATGCACAGATGTGTGCTACGGAAAGGTTCAGACAGAGGATATAGTTCTTGAGGCAAGAAGGGAAGAACAGGGACACAACAATTCTCTGATATATAAAATAATAATCTATTTAAAGGGTGAAAAAAAACTTTTTGATATATGCCTTAAATTTTTATTTTTTCTTCACCGGATAAAACTGTCATATCTCGCTGACAAATTAGGCCTTTTCTATCTTTTAGGATATCCATCGCTATCAAAGGGTTATAAAAAACTTATAAAAACCCCTAAAAAATTTCTTCACACTGAGATAAAGCATCTTACCGATGAGACTGATATAAAATGGATTTACTTTGCCACCTGTGGAACGGATTATCTTTTTACTAATGTTGGGAGATCAAGCATAAATGTCCTCAAAAAAATATATGGCAATGGTGTGTTTATGAACAATGAATGCTGCGGGCTGATATCATACAACTACGGTTCACTTGATGATGCCAGAAAGCTTGCTACAAAAAACATAGAGCTTTATGAAAAAATAAAAGCAGCAAATCCTGATGCATTTATTGTCGGAGACTGTTCAAGCTGCATAGCATTTATGAAGACATATCCGCAAATGTTCATGGATGATGAAAATATGTATAAAAGAGCTGTTGATTTTTCATCAAATGTCAGGGATATAATAGAGGTTGTAAAACCAGAGCATATAAAAAATATAAACTTTGACTATATAAAGGATAAGAAGGTAACCATACATCATTCCTGCAAGGCTTATAATAATCAAGACTTAAAAACTAATGAGGATGATGTGTTAAAGCCAGTTTTAAAAGAAAATCTTATAGAAATGAATGAATCAAACCTATGCTGCGGTGGTGCAGGTGCCTATGCATTTTCAGAACCAGAGTTTTCAGCTGCAATACTATCAAGGAAGATGACAAACATATCAATAACTCAAGCAGATATAACACTTGTATCAGCAACAAGCTGCCTGATGCAAATAGGATACGGTTCAAAGACATCATATCATACAGAGGTTATGCACTACATAGAATTTATCGACAGGATAATGGTTTAGAAGTTTATAAGATTTCGCTTTTCTAACTCAAAGAAAAAGCTTCTGAGGAAACGCCCTTCAAAGAGGTCATCAACAAGATTGTAAATATCAAACCCTTTTTTAAATGCTCTCTGAAACCAGAAATTAGTTTTCTCAAAATCCTTTTCCCTTGACCACCAGTAGCAAGCATAGAGCAAATCAAGCCTTTCAGACATTGCGTCATTGTTAAGCATTACATCAAGATTTTTTTTTGCCTCATCATAGTCATCAAGATAGAGGTGTATCAATGCCTTCATAAGATAAAATTTTGATGGCAAATACTCTGATCTGAGATCATCCGATATTTCTCTATCAAGCATTTTTATTGACCTTTTAGCCATAACAAAATTATAAACAGCATCTATCTCCTTTCCCCATGAAAGATATATAGCACCCCTTGTAAGATAATACGATGGAGTTATATTCTCAGGATTTCGATACAGGCTAACCTCTTTATCTATAGCCTTGTTTATATCATACTCTGCAAGCGTATAATAAAGATTAAAGTTTTCACCTTTAAAATCATTTGATATCTCACGAGCCTTTTCAATCAAAATACTATTAGAAGAATCAGTTGAAAACTTTATGCAAGATGCAACTGTTGCATATGTAATTGCTCTGTTAAATCTGTAGCTTGGGAACTCTGGTTTGAGCCTTATAGCAGAAGTTAAATCAGCTATAGAATTAAAATAATTGTGATTGGAAAGATAAATATTTGATCGTACAATATAATAAAGAGGATTTGACTGTTTCAACTTAATCGCTGCATTAATGCTTTTAAGTGCCTCATCCAGCCTGTTAAGAGCTACAAATGAAATTGCCCTGTTATAAAAGACATCAGCAGTTTTTCTTCCATATGAGATCGCCTTTGAAAAATAATCCAAAGCAGACTCATAATTTTTTATCTCATTCATAACAAGCCCGAGCTCATAATAAGCATTGTTGTTATTGACATCAAGCTCTATAACCTTTTTGAAGTAATCCACAGCCCTATCAAAATTATTTCTCTGCTTTGCTATTATCCCCAGATTATAATAACTGACAGCCTCATCAGGATTTATATCTATAGCAGCCTCAAAATCCCTTGCTGCAAGATCATATTCCACATTATTAAAATAAGCTATTCCCCTTTCAATGTAAGCCCAAAAAAGCTCCTCATTATCATCATTTTTTGATGAAAGCTCATCAATTATTCTGGTATAATACTCTATTCTATCAAAGTCTTCCATTATAAAATTATACAAATTTAGTTATCTGGTTGTTTAGTTGTCTGGGAAGAAAAACTGGAAGTAATCTCGTATGTCACTTTTAGATTTATTAACAATAATCAAAAACCTTGCAGTTTGGATATAAATTTTTAAACTTTTTATACAGTTTTTCGTTTATACCCCCACCTCCACTGTTAGGCTTTTTCAGTGAACACTAATCTATATATAAGCGATTAAAGAGTCTTAGAGGAAACATAAAACATACTAACAAGATTATTTAGATGAGAGAAGATCTTCAAAATGAATAAAATACAAAGGAACTTTTTTTACATAGTTCTTGGTTTCTTTAAACGGAGGAATCCCATCGTAAGGATGTTTATCATATTTTTTAACATTCCCAGGTCCACAGTTATAGGCAGCTATTGATTTTATTATCTCCTGCCTGCTCACATCTTCTTTTGAAAGATTTGAATAATCCACATCAGGAGAAATTTCTGAAAACAGATATCTCATATACTTTATACCATACCTTACATTGGTCTCAGGATCAGTGAGTTTTGAGGTGTTTTTTAACCCGAGCCACCTTGCAGTATCAGGCATAAGCTGCATAAGGCCAACAGCACCAACACTACTTTTAGCTCTTGCATTGAAGCGAGATTCTTTCATAATTATTGCAAGCACAAGCTCTCTGTCAAAGCCTTGTTCCTCTGCGGCCTTTGTTACTATATCGAAATATTTTATATCATCTATAGAAGCTATATCAAAATCATCTGCATCAGCAATCCCACCCTTGCTCACATTCTCTTCATCACTCATAACCCTGTAAAGAACAGTATCGGGTGGAGGGGTCTTAGGTAAAGAGGAATCAAACCCCTCGCCATCAGTAACAGAAGATGATGAAACCTTTGATGAAACTGACTTATCTATCAAACGATTGGGTGAAGGAATATTTAAAGCTGACGAACCATTATTAAACTCCAAATCATTTTCAAAATCAAAAGCATAAACGACACTAAAACTAAATGATACTAAAACCAATGCAAGTATGTTTTTCTTCATAGCAATTGTATTATATAGTAGAAAACACCAAATGTCAAGGACAAAAGTCCTAATCCTTTATAACTCAATCAAGATCCATTGGGTTTATCGGCTTTGTATGATCATCCTTAGCCTTCTTTTTGTTCTCTTCAAACTGTTTTTCAAGATCAAGCTTCTTTTTTTCCATTTCCTTTCTGGCGTTACCAAAGTAATCATCAAGCTTTGACTGATTTTCCTTTGTTTTTTTGATCATATCAGAAAGAGGATCCTTCGAATTTGAGATATCAGGTTTTTTAAACTTGTTGACTATCTTTCCTGTTTTTCTGTCAACCTCTATCCTAAGCCCGCACTCAGGGCATTCTATAAGAATTGTGTCCATAATTAAATTATATAACAATTTATTACTAATTTTTTTATAACCTGCATAAAAAATGCTAAAATTATATATAAGTGAGTTCAGTTAAACCCTGTTAGAGAAGTTTATTCTTTAGCTCAGTTAAAAATGATTTTAAGACAGTGAGATTTCTTTTTTAGAAATTCCCCGAGGAAATTTATGAAAAAAAACAATTTAAGAAACATTGCTATTATAGCACATGTAGATCATGGTAAGACCACACTCGTTGATTCAATGTTAAAACAGACGGGATACTTTGAGATAAAAAATGACGGACAGACAGAGTGTGTGCTTGACTCAAATGAGCTTGAAAGGGAAAGAGGGATAACAATACTATCAAAAAATACTTCAATAAAATATAAGGATAATATAATACATATAGTTGACACACCAGGACATGCTGATTTTGGGAGTGAGGTTGAAAGGGTTATGAAGATGGTTGATGGGGCATTGCTTCTTGTTGATGCGGTTGATGGGCCTATGCCTCAGACAAGATTTGTTTTAAAGAAAGCACTTGAACAGAAGCTAAAAATAATAGTGGTTGTAAACAAAATGGACAAGGAAAACAGGAAACCTGAAGAAGTAATTGACAGGGTGTTTTCACTTTTTTTAGATCTTAACGCCACGGATGAACAGCTGGATTTTCCGATAGTTTACTGTTCAGCAAGGAGTGGCTGGGCGAGTAAAAATTATATAGAAAATGGAACGAATCTTGATCCACTTTTTGACTCAATAATTGAAAACATTCCTGCTCCTAATGACACTGATGAACTACCGTTAAGAATGCTTGTGACTATGATTGATTATAACAGCTATACGGGAAGGATAGCAATAGGAAGGATATTTCAAGGGAAGGTAAAAAGGAATGAGACGGTTAAGGTTCTATCCCCTTCTGGAAAAAATCTTGATAGAAAGGTTATAAAGATAATGGGATACAGAGGTCTTGAAAAGATAGAGATGGAAGAAGCCTATTCGCAACAGATAGTTGCACTCTACGGTATAGAGGGGATAGATGTTGGAGATACTATATCATCAGCTGATGAGCCGGGTGTGTTAGAGGGAATAAAGATAGATGAGCCAACCGTTTCTATGGAGTTTTATGTTAATGACGGCCCATTTGCCCAAAAGGATGGAAAGCTTGTTAACATAACACAGATAAGGGACAGGCTTTTAAGAGAGGCACAGACAAATGTCGGTCTTAAAGTGGAAGAGATTGAGGGACAGAGCGGATTTAAGGTTTCCGGCAGAGGAGAGCTTCACCTCGCCATACTTATAGAAACCATGAGAAGGGAGGGATATGAGTTCTGCGTCTCAAAGATGAAGATAATAACTCACATAGAAAATGGGGTTGAGGTTGAACCTCAAGAGTATCTAATACTTGAAGCACCGCAAGAGTTTCAGGGTGCTGTGATGAGCGATATGGCAAGACGAGGTGCTGAGATGAAGAATATGCAGGTTTTAGAAGGTAACATAATAAGATATGAATACATAATATCTGAAAGAGGACTGATAGGATTTAAAAGTAATTATATAAATTATACCAGAGGAAACGGTATAATGCACCAGAGCTTTTATGGATTTTTACCATTAAAAAATATTGATATAAAAAACAGAAGGGGAGTCTTTATAGCAAAGGAAACTGGCAAAACAGCAGCATATGCCTTAAACGGTCTTCAGGACCATGGTATTATGTTTGTAGGACCCGGCGAAGATGTTTATATGGGCCAGATTGTTGGAGAAAACGATCATGACAATGATCTCATTGTTAATCCTATAAAGGAGAAGAGGCAGACAAATATGAGGTCATCAACATCTGATGAATCTGTTGTTTTAACACCACCAAGGCGAATGCCTCTTGAAGAAGCAATAGAATACATTGAAGAGGATGAGTTTGTTGAGGTGACCCCGCTCAATGTAAGAATGAGAAAAAAAGTACTGGATCACTCTACAAGGAAAAGGGGTGATAAGGAATTTATCTGACAACAAAAGACCCACAAGAGAATAGGACCAAAGCTATTTGCTTTTTTTTGTTTTTATGATAAAATATTTTTGTGGATAGAAAAAATCAATTTATCTGGAGGGAAAGAATGAAAAAGTTGTTATTATCTGTAGTTTTCGTTTCGTCAACTGCTTTTGCAGCCGAAAATGAACTTGGTCTTGTTGATTTCAACAACGTGAAGAGTGAGATCAACACACCTGCTGTAACTGAGCCAAAGGTTATACAACCAACAAAAACTGAAATACCTACCATAACCAAATCTCATCTTATAGCCAACACAAGCAAAAAGATTATCATAGGTTATGCAAAAACTGATACTGAGTATAAAGAGTTTACTGATATGTATACAAAGCTTTTAAAGGATAATGGCTTTAAGATATCTGAGGTAAAGAAAGATGGTGAAATGATTATGATCACGTATCTTGCCCATGATGAAAAAGGGGTAAGAAGATTTATCGGTGATGCCCTTACCTACAACGGAAAGGACGATGCCGAAATCACAAAATTGATGAATGAAACAGCTGCAAGCTTGGAATCAAACGGTATGAAGGTAATAGGAAAGTATCTTGTAAAGGTTGAAGAGCTCAGACCAACATTTATGATCTACTATCTTACTGATGTAAAAGATGCTCAAGAGAATGAGATAAGGCTCAGATTGCTTAACAAAGGTGAGGATATAGATTATGAACTTATAGAAAATTCAGTTAATATAATAAGAAAAGACTCTTCCTTTAAAATGCTATATATAGGAAAAGAATTGGGCTTTGTATCAAAGTTAGCAGCTGACGATGCATCAGCAAAACAAAAGCTTGATGAGTATAAAAAGTTTTTAAAGGACAACAAAAAGGACTTTATAAACTACAAAATAAAGCCTCTTGATGAGCCATTCACATCAGGCAGTGTAACATACAATGTACTTTTAAATATTTACTTCTTTCAGTGAACATCTAAAAAAAAGAACTGATACTTTTAAAAAGGGCCCCGATTTATCGGGGCCTTTTAATTTGCTATCATATATTTTATAAAGATAATTTTGTAGTGATATTTTTTTATAATAAACTTAATGAGAGGAAAATATGGAAGAAAAGCTTTTTGTTGTAGGAATAGTCTCAGGTATATACCTTTTTTTGACTGAATATTTTAAGGACAAAAACAAGTTTGAATCAGAAAGGTTTTCTATTTTATGGCACAGGATTTTTTTAGCTATGACAGGCTTCATAGTTGGATTTCTTCTTATGGTTATAATAGATAATCGCATTGGTGAAATTGTTACAGCATCTTTTATAACCTTAAAACAGTTTCTGTTTGCTATGCTTTTTGCAGTAATAGGCTGGTTTTATCCAAACACACCATTCTTCCTGCCTAAAAAGGAAAGGGATACTAAAACAAATCTCCCAAAATATATAAAAACAGACAGGGAGTGGGGTGATACATTCTTTGTAGCATTTCTTTTAGCATCGATAGTTATGTATTGTTTCCTTCAGGCTTTTAAAATCCCAAGCGGTTCTATGAGAAATACACTGATTGAAGGGGATCACCTCTTTGTTAATAAGATGGTTTACGGTATAAGAATTCCTTTTACAGACCAAAAGATATTAAATTTAAAGGATATAAAAAGAGGAGACATCGTTGTGTTTAAGTTTCCAAGCGAAAACCCTGATGAATTTCAATGCGGTGGTAACCAATATGGCAAGGACTTTGTTAAAAGGGTTATAGGACTCCCTGGTGAAAAGATTGAGATAAGAAACGGTATTCCCTTCATAAACGATGTGCCAATTGGAGTGGAACCATACGCAAATTATATGGAAGCAAAGAGACTGCCAAAGATGGATTCTCAGATAGATAGAAATGTTTTTCAAGATTTATGGGAAAAGAGAAAAAGTGGTAAATATTTTTCAGACTATGTGAGGGATAACTTTGGACCGATCACAGTACCTGCGGGATCATACTTTGTTATGGGAGATAACAGGGATAGATCCTGTGACTCAAGATACTGGGGTCCGGTACAAGAAAAATATATAAAGGGCAGCCCACTTTTTATATACTGGCCACCATCAAGGGCTGGCTTTCCAAAATGAAAATTTCTAACATATTGAAAAAAAAAAGGAGTCTATCCTTTGAATTTTTTCCACCAAAAACGAGAGAGGATTTCACAGTTTTTATTTCCACGCTTAAGGAATTAAAAAAATTTAAACCCGATTTTGTTTCCATAACAGACTCAGATATATGCGGTAAGACAAAGCATATAGCTCTATCAAGGATACTCAAAGAGAAACTGAAACTTAATGTCCTCATTCATCTCACATGCGTAAACAATACAGAGAAAGAGATTGAATACTCACTAAGAGCTATAAAGAAGATAGGGCTTGATAACATACTTGCTCTAAGAGGTGATAAGAGGAATTTCACAAGGACTACAAAGTCATTTATTCACTCCACAGATCTTATTAAAAGAATTGATAAAAATCTTTTTTCAATAGGCATAGCAATGCATCCGGAAGGACATCATAGAGGATCTCTTGAAAGAGATATTTATTATATTAAAAAAAAGATTGAAGCCGGAGCAGAGTTTGGTATAACACAGCTATTTTTTGATAACAGTTCTTTTTTTAGGTTTAGGGACAGGGTTAAAAAAGCTTATCCAAATATACCGATAATATGTGGAATAATGCCTGTAACAAATTATAATATGCTTTCAAACATCTGTAAGAAAATATCCTGCATAACCATTCCAGAAAAACTCAGAGATATAGCTCTAAAATATCGTGATAAAAGAGATGAGTTTTTTAAACACAGCATAGATTTTTCAATCAATCAGGTGAAGGAATTAATAAAAAATGATATTGAAGGTATACATTTTTTTACATTCAACAGAGCACTTGGGACTAAAAAAATAATTGAAAATATAAAATTGATATGAAAAAAGATGGAATAAAAAAAGAAATAATAAAAATATGTATAAAGCTTAAGAATCTTGGCTTTATGCCGGGAGCAAGTGGCAACCTTAGTGTTAAAAGTGGTAATATCATATTAATAACACCTACCTCAGTAAGCAAGGATGAATTAAAAATAAAAGATATATCTGAGATTGATATAAACGGGAATACTTTGAATGGCATAACTCCATCATCTGAGTATAAAATGCATCTTGAGATATATAAAACAAGGAAGGATATATCAGCTATAATTCACTCTCATCCACCATATTCCATAGCCTATACGCTCAGCAAGAAAAAAATAAATTATAATATCACAGCAGAATTTAATATGGTAATAAAGAAAATTGGTATATGCAAATATCTCAAACCATCAAGCTATGAGCTTGCAGTTGATGCTGGAAAAAAATCCAAGTACTCTAATGCTATTGTGTTAAAAAACCATGGGATAGTCTGTACATCAGATACACTAAAAAATGCAATGATAATAACAGAAGAGCTTGAAAACTTTTTTAAAATAAACTACCTCTGTTCCCTTCTTTGATCTCAAATTTAAAGAAATAATGAAATTGTAAAAATCAAGCAGCAGGCTTCTCTACATTTAAATTATTATCAGCCAATGGTAAATAGAGCCTAAAGCATGTCCCTTTGTTAACCTCGCTTATTATCTCAACTTTTCCCTTGTGCCTTTCTATAACCTTTTTTGTAACAGCAAGCCCAAGACCTGTTCCCCTTGCCTTGGTTGTGAAGAATGGCGTAAAAAGCTTGTCAAGGACATCTTTAGGTATTCCAGGACCAGTATCTTCAACATCTATCCTCGCCATATTTTCAGCAGTGACATCAGTTCTTATACAGATACGCCCCTTCTCAGTCATGACCTCTATCGCATTCTTTATAAGATTTCTTATAACCTGATTCATCTCGTCCTGATCTATGTTAACATTTATTTTTGATGAGTAAAACTTTTTGACAAGCTCTATATGCTCAGGCACAGGATATGTTGAAATTAGATCATCAAGATATGAGTTTAACTCTGTAAGCTTTGGCCTAAGCTCCCTCGTCCTTGCAAAGCTCAATATCTCATCTATTATTCCATTTGCCTGCCTTATCTCAGATTCTATTATGGATATGTGTTTTATAATCTTTGGATCGACCTGATTACCGAGTTTGACCTTTATGAAATATATGGAATTATTCATAACAGCAAGTGGATTTCTTATCTCATGACTGACAACAGAAGCCATCTGTCCCATAGCAGCAAGCCTTTCTTTTTTAATCAATTCTTCCTGAGCAGATTTTAACTCCCTTGTTCTTGCATCAACCCTGTTTTCAAGAGTTTTATTTAATTTTTCAAGCTGTTCTTTTGCCAAAAGTATCTCAGAAGTCTTGAGTTTTAATGCCTCGCTCATCTCCATAAAGGTATGAGCAAGATCCCCTATCTCATCATTTGGAACAATGAGATCAGGTTCAAAATCAAAGTTCCCCTCAGCAATTTTTATTGCTGCTTCCTTCAGTGCCTGAACAGGCTGGGTTATGACCACAGAGACTGCATATCCGAGAAACAGAACAAAAACTGTGACAAAGATCATAACCTTCCAAGTCTTTGATAACATCTCATTTGATGCCTGATAGGCTATGTTTATTGATCTTTCTATATAAACAAGCCAGCCAAGCTCACTCACCTCACTGAAAGCACCCAGAACCTTGTGACCGTTGGAATAAGATATCTCACCACCGCCACTCTTGGCATCGTTGTTCAAAAGTATCTTAAGCACCTCATCATTGAGCTTTGCCTTTGGTTTTTCAGCCTCACCTGGAACAGAGCTTGCTATGATATAACCATTGTTATCAATTACAGCAACCTTTGTATGCTGTGGATCAGGAAAGCTTGCTTTTAAAAGCCCTGATAATGTGGCAAGACTTAACTTTGCCATGATCACACCACTCGTATATGATGGATTTTTAGGGTTTACTATGCTCACAGCTATTGTTATTGATGGGTATGTCCCATTGTATCTCTCAAAATTGCCTATAAATTCGCCATCCTTAACAGTCTTCTGATAAACGGATGAGTTCAAAAAATCTCTGAGGCTGTTATCCTCGCCAAACCTTGAAACCCTCACAACCTCCTGGCCTAAAGGATTGAGAACAGACATCTCTAAAAATGCTGAGTGTATCTGCATCATATTGCTGACAAGAGGTTTTATCTTATCAGTTTTCATTGTATAAAAATCCTCTAACCTTGATGAGTCATAAAGTATATTTCGAAATGATATGACATAGTTTGTAACAGTATCAGCAAAAGCAAGGGAAAGAGCTTCCTGATCTCTTATTATAGACCTGTTCAGTGTGGTCTGTGTTAGATTTACAAGATAATAGCTGACTATTCCAAGCGGTAGCAGTGAAACAATAAGGAATATAAAAAGAAGTTTATAAAAAAGCTTACCACGTTTTTTTCTTTTCATAAATATATCTTAAAACTCTTTTGTTAAATAATTATTTCAAATTATTAAAATATTTTACTGACCACAACCCGCATTGGAGTTAGGCTGGTTTGAAATATTTAAGTTTTTATAATCATCAAAGGCCTTTAGCTGTCCCAACCCAACAACAACAGCATTGCCATCAACTATAAACGTTGGTGATGTTGCAATTCTTAATGTGTTTGTGTAATTGAAATCATCCTCAAGCATTTTTTTACCAACTGTTTCAAAGTTATCCTCTATGGTTTTGGTATCTATTCCAACCTTATAGGCAACATCTTTCCAATTTGATGATGTATAGTCCTTGTTCCTTTCTTTAAGATAAGCAAACAACTTATCTGGATAAAACTTTTTAATGAGCAACTGTCTTGCATCCTCCTGCCATTCATCATCACCATGGAGAGAACGAAAGCTCATAGTACCATCAGAAGTCTTTGACACATCACCTATGTAATGAATATTTATATGAATTTTCTTTGATATAAGCCCCTTATCCACAGCATCAATTATAGAATTCTCAGCCATAACACCAAACGGACAGTGAGACATAACAAAAAGCTCTAACTTGTTTGGCTCCTTCTTTTTACCATTAAGAATAGCTCTGGAATTCTGATCATAATATACGTAATAATTATCAATGACATCAAACACATTTTGTGCAATAGCACCAGCGAGAGCCTCATCAACAAGATCATTCTTTTCAAGCATATACGCAGGCAACATCTTTATCTTGGATTTATCACTTATATCAATACCTGATATATCAGCAGTGCTTACATCCATAGATGTAAAAAATCTCTTAAATATCATCTCCACATTAGGATTTATCCAGTCCTTTGTATTGCTATCAGAAAGAACAATAAATTTAGGCTTCTTAAACTTTGCAAACTCATCACTGTAAAGATTAAATCTTTCACCGGCTGGCAGCAATGAGTTGATGGTTGCCATTGCCTCAGATATTCCATTGGAACCTTTATAGGGTGAACCATTTATAAATACTGACATGCTTGAAATCTTGTTTTTATCAAGCCTTGAATAAGCCTCGTTTAAAAGCATATTTTTGTTCTGATTAATATAATTTTCAAACTCCAATGGATTTATCTGAGCATATAATAAAGCATCCTTCCAGCCCTCAACAGACATATAAAGAGATCTTGCTATCATATAATCATTGAGCTTTGATGGATATTTCTTTATTATCCCCTCAATCCTTGCTACCTCTTTAACCTCTATTTCACCATGCGAACTTATCCAATTATTCTTATCCTTCATAATGATTGGATATGGATTTAGTTTAACAGAACGATTCTTTCTTCTTATCAGATCAAAGTTTAAATAATTCTGCCATGCCTTGGCATCAAATGGCTCAAAATACATATCCACAACTATATTTTTAGTTTTGCTTTTATCCGGCTCAACAGCAATAGTATTTATGGAAAGGAAAAGAAACTGAACCATAAACGCCATATTAAATATTTTTTTCATATACTCTCCTTAAAAATCATTTAGATTTTCTTGAAATCAACTGTTTTATTCTTATAGAAAGTTCCTGTATATCAAAAGGCTTTGTGAGATATTCATCAGCTCCAAGCGTAAATCCCTGAGTCTTTTCATCCGATGAAAGAAATCTTCCACTCATCATTATTATAACTATTTTCTTTGATATCTTTCTAACCTCCTGACACAGCTGAAACCCTATTGAATCTGGCAACTGTATATCCATTATTACAACATCTGGCATAATCTTTTTTGCCATATCAAGTCCTTCTTTCGCATTCTTTGCCTCAAAGCATTCAAAATCCTCAAGCTCAAGCGATGCACTCAAACTCTCTCTCAGATTCATATCATCATCAACTATCAAAACCTTTCCAAGCATATGCCCTCCATCTAAGCAGGGTTCACTGAAAAAGTCTAACGAAAGATAATTTTCCAAATGAATAGTTGTCTCTATTATAGCGTATTATTGCTTTAAAAGTGCACGATTTTTGGGGTAATGTTGCAAAAACCTTGCACTTTTTTTGTCTTTCTTTTGGCAATAAACTCAATGCTTTTCTACTACGGCTTCGTCAGAATTCGCTTACCCCGATATATCGGGGCTCGCTCATTCTTCCTCGCCTCATAACGAAAATCATTGCTTTATTGCTCAAATAGACTTTTTCAGTGAACCCTAAGGAATAAACTTATAACCCACACAGGGAACAGTATGTATATACTTTGAAGCACTTCCCATCTTGGCTCTCAATCTCCTTATGTGGACATCAACAGTTCTTGGAGATCCAAAATAATTGAATCCCCATATTCTTTCAAGCAGGTATGGCCTTGAAAGCACCCTTTCTGGTGAACTTAAAAAAACATACAGAAGATCAAACTCTTTTGCAGTTACTTTTATCTCCCTTGTCCCAATCCTTACGGTGTAGCTGGACATGTTCAGTTCAATCTCATTTATTTTCACTACACTATCAGCTTCACTTGAACCTACTCTTCTCATAACAGCTTTTATCCTTGCAATGCTTTCATGGAGATCCTGATCACATGTCAAACACTCATCAGCCCCAAGCTGAAAGAATGCTAATTTATATGTTATGGATGAAAAACTCTTCTTACTCCTTGGGGTGGAAGCAGATGAAAAGATCAGATCTTTGCGTATCTCATCTGGTATCATATTCAGCAATAGTTCTGATGATTCCACTACTCCAACAACAGGTATATCCTTATGATTTGAATTTCTTATTTCCTTTAATAATACAAGTCCGCTCATATCTCCGATATTCTGTGAGATAATAAGCATATCTATTTTTCTTTCGGCAATTATGGAGTTAACCTCTCTTGATGTGGTTGCTGTCAAAACAGAAAAATTGTTTCTCTTCAACATATCTATAATCAGGGAAAATCTTACAAAATTATCAGCAACAAACAGAATGTTTGTCTTTATCATCAAGAACTCCAAAAACTATTCTTCTGTTTCCTCATCTATCTCAACCTTAAGTCCACGAAGCCCTACCACTCCAACAAAAAAATTATATATAAAAACTAAAAATGTTATATAAGCAAGTGTAATTATAAAAAACACAAGTGTATAAAAAAATGCACCAAGGAACTTTGCCTTGAAAGCCTCACCGATCCATAACGGGCTTGGGGTTATAAATATTGCAATAACTGCAACAAAAAAGGAGATGAACAAGAGTGATATTGTAAACCCGGAAAATATCACCGATGATATATCCAACTTCTTTATCTCAAGCTTCATAATGCCTCCACAAAATTAATCAAGATTATCCAGCTACACAATAAATTATAGTATTTTTAAAATAGAATTAATACCCCGTACCACTGTAAAATATGTGAAAAAAGAGCACCAATGGTAAAGAAATCGTCAGTAACTAAGTTAACCAATAACCTTAAAATCAAGCCTTAGTTGAAGGCACAGACTTCTTCTCTATAATTGCCCTTGCAATATTTGCTGGGACCTCTTCATAGTGTGAAGGCTCAAGGTTAAAGGATGCTCTTCCCTGAGATAGTGATCTTACAACTGTCGCATATCCAAACATCTCGGAGAGTGGAACCGTGCCTCTAACAAACCTTACATTACCACGATTTCCCATCTCAGATATCTTGGCTCTTCTTGAATTAAGATCTCCGATGACATCACCGACATTTTCTTCAGGGCTTACAACCTCAAACTTCATTATTGGCTCAAGTATATATGGTGATGCTTTTTTACAACCGCTTCTTAAAGCCATAGCACCCGCTATCTTGAATGCTATCTCTGATGAATCAACCTCATGGTATGAACCATCAAAAAGAGTAACCTTTATACCAACAAGCGGATATCCTGCTAACACCCCACTTGGAAGTGCTTCTCTGCAGCCCTTTTCAACAGCCGGGATGTACTCCTTAGGAATTCTTCCCTGAGTTATGCCATTTACAAACTCAAAACCATCGCCCTTCTCAAGAGGTTCAATTTTAAGCCATACATGGCCATACTGACCCCTACCGCCAGACTGCCTTATAAACTTTCCTTCTTCCTCAACAACTGACTTTATTGACTCTCTGTATGCAACCTGAGGCTGGCCAACATTAACATTAACCTTAAACTCTCTCTTAAGTCTATCAACAAGAATATCAAGGTGAAGTTCACCCATGCCTGATATTACGGTCTGATCGGTTTCCTCATCAGTTCTAACTCTAAAGGTCTGATCCTCTTCAGCAAGCCTTGAAAGAGCTAAAGAAAGTTTTTCTTCTTCTTCCTTGCTCTTTGGCTCAACAGCTATCGATATAACAGGCTCTGGGAAGTTCATTCCCTCAAGCTCTATAGGAGCATTTGGATCAGAGATAGTCTCACCAACACTTGCATTCTTTACACCGACCACAGCGGCAATATCGCCTGCCTGAATCTCTTTTATTTCCTCTCTCTTATCAGCAAACATTCTTACCATTCTTCCTATCCTTTCCTGTGTTCTTTTCTTAACAAAATAGATACTGTCTCCAGTTCTTAAAATACCTGAATAGACCCTCACAAATGTAAGTTTACCAACAAATGGATCAGTCTGAATCTTAAACATAAGTGCGGCAAAAGGAGCTTTATTGCTTGTCTCCCTTACTATCTCCTCACCTGTTGTAGGATCCTTTCCCTTAACAGGTGGGATATCAAGAGGTGAAGGCAGATACTCTGTTACGGCATCGAGCATTGGCTGAACACCCTTGTTCTTATATGATGAACCACATAAAACAGGAAAAAATTTACACTCAATTGTCCCTTTTCTTATAGCAGATTTTATCTCGTTCTCAGTAAAATTTGTATCACCATTTAAAAATCTCTCCATAAGTTTTTCATCAAAATCACAAATTTTTTCGAGCAGCTTTTCTCTGTATTCCTTTGCCTCATCAACAAGATTAGCAGGAATATCAACTATATCAAAATGTGCACCTAACTCATCACCCTGCCATATTCTGGCTTTCATATCAATAAGATCTACGAGACCAACAAATTTATCCTCTCTTCCAACAGGAAGCTGTATAGGCCAGGCATTTGCACCCAACTTTTCAATTATTGATTTATAAGACATATAGAAATCTGCACCTGTTCTATCCATTTTATTCACATAAGCGAATCTCGGAACGCTATATTTATCAGCCTGTCTCCAGACTGTCTCTGACTGAGGCTCAACACCCTGAACACCATCAAATACAACAACAGCACCATCAAGGACTCTTAGACTTCTCTCAACCTCAGCTGTGAAATCAACATGTCCCGGAGTGTCTATGATATTTATAGGATATCCCTTCCACTCAGTAGAAATGGCAGCAGCTGTTATTGTTATACCTCTCTCCCTTTCCTGAGGCATCCAGTCCGTCGTTGTATCTCCCTCATGGACTTCGCCTATCTTGTGTATCTTACCTGTATAAAAAAGTATTCTTTCACTTGTTGTTGTTTTACCAGCATCTATGTGCGCTATTATTCCTATATTTCTTAATTTCTTTAGATCAATGTCTGCCATTTCTTTCTCCTTTTACAATCTTGATTTAAAAATACGAATTTTGATTACCATCTGTAATGGGCAAAAGCTCTGTTGGACTCAGCCATCTTGTGCATATCCTCTCTCTTCTTTATAACACCACCCTCTTTCTTGTATGCAGAGATAAGTTCTTCGCTGAGCCTCTCATAAAAATTCTTGCTGCCTCTGTTCTTTGCAGCATCTATAATCCAACGCATAGCAACAGATGTGCTTCTCATATTTGGGACTTCCACAGGAACCTGATATGTTGCACCACCAACTCTTCTCGGCTTAACCTCGAGAAGCGGCCTTGCATTTTCAATAGCTTGGTTAAAAACTTTAACAGGATCCTCTCCAGTTTTTTCCTTTATAAGCTCAAAGGCCTTATAAACTGTTCTTTCTGCCATTGATTTCTGCCCCTTGTAATTGATCTTATTTATAAACCTTGATACCAGAATAGAATTATATCTGTTATCAGGTGAAGGTAACGATCTTCTTTCATTCGGTTTTAAAGCTTTTCTTGGCATATTTCACTCCTTATTTCTTTGCCTGCTTTGCTCTCTTAGCACCATACAAAGATCTGCTCTGTTTTCTGTTTTCCACGCCAGAACAATCAAGAGCACCTCTTATTATATGATATCTAACACCAGGCAAATCTTTTACCCTTCCACCTCTAACAAGAACTATTGAGTGTTCCTGTAGATTATGTCCCTCTCCACCTATGTAAGCTGTGATCTCCATCTTTGAGCTCAGCTTTACACGAGCAACCTTTCTTAATGCTGAATTAGGTTTTTTAGGTGTTGTTGTATAAACCCTTGTGCATACCCCTCTTCTCTGAGGACAGCTGACAAGAGCTGGTGATTTACTCTTCCTTATCTTTTTTGACCTTCCCAATCTTATAAGTTGATTTACTGTTGCCATATTAATTTAAGAGATAAACTCTTACTCCTCCTTTTTATCCTTATTATTTTTTAAATTTTGATTCCTTGTGGCAAGACCTGTTCCACATGGCACCAAACGACCTATTATAACATTTTCTTTAAGACCTTTCAAATAGTCCATCTTATTAAGCACGGCTGATTCAGTAAGAATTTTTGTAGTTTCTTGGAAGCTTGCAGCAGATATAAAGGACTCACTTGATAGCGATGCCTTGCTTATTCCAAGCAGCACAGGCTCATATGATGCTTCTTCCAATCCCTTTTCTTTTAATTTTTTGTTCTCCTCTTTTATAATTGCTTTTGAGACAACCTCGCCAGCTATAAAAGAAGATGCTCCACTGCTTGTTATCCTTACATTTGAAAGCATTTGTCTCACTATCACCTCTATGTATTTATCGTTGATATTGACACCTTGACTTCTATAAACTTCTTGTATTGCGTTTACAAGATATGACTGAACCTCACCTATACCTTTGACATCCAGAAGATCATATATGTCAACAGCTCCATCAGTGAGTGACTCTCCAACAATCACTCTGTCTCCATCATAAACCATAAGGTGCTTACCAAAAGGTATGTCATACGACTCAACCTGACCTGTTTCTTCATTCCTTACTTCAACAACAACCTGTCCTTTCTGATTCTGACTTAGTTTAACAATACCTTCTATCTTTGTTATTATAGCAGGATTTTGAGGTTTTCTGACCTCAAAAAGCTCAGCAACCCTTGGAAGTCCTCCAGTTATATCCTTTGTTTTTATAGAGCTCTTCTCCATCTTGGCTATTATATCACCCTTTTCCAAATTCTCTCCATCATCAACAACAATAATACAGTTGACAGGCAGGAGATAAGAATCTACAACCTTACCATTTTCTAATATCTCTATCCTCGGATTTACATTCTTACCCCTGTGTTCAATTACCCTCTTTTCTATTATACCTGTAACCTTGTTTCTCTCCATATGAAGTGTCTTTCCCTCATCTATATCAGCATATCTGACCTTACCTGACTTTCTTGTGATTATTG
Organism: Elusimicrobiota bacterium; assembly: GCA_012517285.1. Lineage (GTDB taxonomy): Bacteria > Elusimicrobiota > Elusimicrobia > Elusimicrobiales > UBA9959 > JAAYVG01. The sequence continues at coordinate 43,143 of JAAYVG010000012.1, read as the reverse complement.
GCATTGTATGAGGATCTGTTCTACCAATAACGTCACCCTTTTTTACCTTCTTTGCATTTATCTCTATCCTCGAACCATATGGAATTTTTATCTCAGATTTTTTATCGTTACTCTTTATTATAGCAATAGCGCTTCTTGAAACGCATATCCTTTCGCCATTTCTATCCTCAATTATATCCATATTTTTAAATTCAAGATCTCCATCCCTGTCAGCCTTTATCTCTGACCTTGAAGCCTCAGCTGATGCTGTTCCACCTATATGGAATGTTCTCAAGGTAAGCTGGGTTCCAGGTTCACCTATTGACTGAGCTGCTATTATGCCAACAGCCTCACCTATAGCAACCTCTTTATTGGTCGCTAAGTTTATTCCAAAACATTTAGAACAGACTCCATCCTCAGCCTCACAGGTTAACACGCTTCTAACAAAAACCTTCTCTATCCCTGCTTCTTTTATCTGTTTTGCCTTGTCACTGTTTATATACTCACCAGCTTTAACTATGACCTCACCATCATCAGTTTTTACATCTTCCTGAGCAATTCTTCCAACGACCCTATCCTCAAGAGGTTCTATGATATCATCACCTATTTTTATCTCATCAACATAAACACCATTTGACGTCCCACAATCATCTATTGTAACAACGACATTGTGTGCGACATCGACAAGCCTTCTTGTCAAATATCCTGCATCAGCAGTTTTTAAGGCTGTGTCAGAGAGACCCTTTCTTCCACCATGTGTGGATATAAAATACTCAAGCACAGTAAGACCTTCTCTGAAATTTGATGTTATAGGGTTTTCTATGATCTCACCTATACCACCAGTAAGCCTCTTCTGTGGTTTTGCCATAAGGCCTCTCATACCACAGAGCTGTCTTACCTGCTGCCTTGAGCCTCTTGCACCAGAGTCTGCCATCATAAAAACACTGTTAAACCTTGATTTCCCGGGATCATAATCAGATTTTTCATCATTTGCCATCTGAGCAAAGAGAAGGTTTGAAACCTTTTCACTCACCTCTGTCCATTTGTTTATGACCTGATTGTATCTCTCTGCATCTGTTATTATTCCTTCCTCAGCAAGCCCGTTTATCTTTCTGACCTCTTCTTCGGCTTCTTTTATAAGCTTCCCCTTTTCAGGTGGGATCTTCATATCAGCTATGGATATAGAAAGACCACTCAATGTTGAGTAATGGAATCCCATCTCAACAAGATTATCAAGCAGTTGAATTGTTTTATAAGGTCCTATCTTATCACTCTTATAGCAGTAGTCTATAAGATTTACTATATCCTTTTTACCAACAGGCTTATTGTAATCCTTTATGTTTATTTCTTTTGGAAGAACATGGAAAAATATTATTCTTCCAACGGTTGTATAATCCTTCCATGTTTTACAATCCTTTATATTAAACTTTTCATTATCCTTTTCTATAAACTCATTAAAACCCTTTACTTTTATTGGTGCATGGATATCAAGTATTTTCCTTTCATAAGCTGCAAGAGCATCATCAAAATCAGAAAAGAATTTTCCACTACCATTTTCTCCATATTTTACTTTTGTAAGGTAGTTTGCACCAAGTATCATATCATGAGACGGGGAAGCCAGTGGCTTACCACTCGCAGGTGATAGGATATTGTTGGTTGACATCATCAGAGCCCTTGCCTCTATCTGAGCATTAGGAGAAAGAGGGACATGAACGGCCATCTGATCACCATCAAAATCTGCGTTAAAAGCCGCACAGACAAGCGGGTGTAGCTGTATGGCTAAACCTTCTATGAGAACTGGTTCAAAGGCCTGAATGCTGACTCTGTGAAGGGTTGGTGCTCGGTTTAAAAGCACAAGATGCCTTTTTGTAACCTTTTCAAGTATATCCCAAACCTCATCATCAGGGGTTTCAATCTTTTTTCTTGCAACCTTAAGAGTTATGTCATTCTTCTTTATAAGCTCTGAAAGCACAAATGGTTTAAAAAGTTCAAGAGCCATATCCTTTGGGATTCCGCACTGATTTAATTTAAGGTTAGGACCTATAACAATAACAGATCTTCCTGAATAATCCACCCTTTTACCCAAAAGATTCTGTCTAAACCTTCCCTGCTTACCCTTTAAAACATCAGACAATGATTTCAATGGTCTTCCTGTCGAAGATGTTACTGATTTTCCCCTCGCACCATTTTCAATCAATGCATCCACTGCTTCCTGCAAAAGTCTCTTCTCATTGAATATCATCACCTGTGGAGCTCTTAATGCCTCTATATGCTTTAATCTGTTATTTCTGTTTATTATTCTTCTGTATAAATCATTTAAATCAGAGCTTGCAAACCTTCCACCATCAAGTGGAACAAGCGGTCTTAAATCAGGTGGAATAACAGGAAGCACTGTCATCACCATCCACTCAGGTCTTACCTGATTTTCATAAAAGCTATCAAGAGCCTGAAGTCTTTTAACAAGCTTGTTTTTTTCCTCAAAATTTTTCTCATTTTTAAGATTTTCCACAAGAAGATTTATTTCTTTTTCAAGATCCACATCAGAAAGGAGATCCTTTATGGCACCAGCACCTATTCCTGCCTTAACCTTAGGAAAATTTTTTCTGAGGTTATTAAGCTGTTCCTCAAGTATTATATCTCCCTTTTTAAATTCAATTTTATTTGTTACAGGATCAACGACATCCTCCATTATGACATAGGCCGCATAATAAACTATTTTTTCCAGATCTGACGGCTTCATATCAAGGAGAAGACCTATCTTTGATGGAGATTTTCTTAAATACCATATATGAACCACAGGGGCAGCTAACTCTATATGTCCCATCCTCTCCCTTCTTACCTTTGACTCTGTTACTTCGACACCGCATCTATCACATATAACATTCTTGTATTTTATCCATCTATACTTTCCACATTCACACTCATAATCCTTTATAGGCCCAAATATCCTCTGGCAGAGAAGCCCATCTTTTTCAGGCTTTAATGTTCTGTAATTTATTGTTTCAGATTTCTTTACTTCTCCATATGACCAGTTTTTTATCTTCTGTGGACTTGCTATTCCTATTTTAAACCAGTCAAAGTCATCATAATCTATAGTCTTATCATTTGTTGTCTTTTTCTTATTTATACCAAGGAAGTTGCTTGCTTTTAATGTTTCTATATCATTATCTTTCATATAAACTCCTTGTTAAATTATTTATTAACTCTTGTCCTTTTTGACTTTTTTTCTCTCTGCTTCAGTTCCTCTTTTTCTCTCTGAGGATCTTTCACAAGTTGTACATCAAGTGCAAGTCCCTGTAATTCCTTTGTTAAAACCTTGAACGATTCAGGAACACCAGGCGTCTGAGGGAACTCTCCCTTGATTATGCTCTCATAGAGCTTGTTTCTACCGGTAAAGTCATCAGACTTAACAGTTAGCATCTCCTGAAGCGTATAGCTTGCACCATAACCTTCAAGAGCCCATACTTCCATCTCACCAAATCTCTGGCCACCAAACAATGCCTTACCACCTAATGGCTGCCTTGTTATAAGACTGTACGGTCCAATGGATCTTGCATGGAACTTATCCTCAACAAGGTGTATAAGCTTTAATATATACATATATCCTATGGTAGCCTTCTCCGAAAATGGCTCACCGGTTCTCCCATCATAAAGCGTGATTCTACAGTAATCATCAGGTAAATATTCCTCAGGGACACCCTCTGCCTTGAGTTTCTCTTTGGCCTTTCTTATCTGTTCTATAACATCCTTTTCCTTCGGTCCATCAAAGACAGGGCAGATCATCTGAGTCTTCAAATTATAAGCTGCCCAGCCTAACATTGTTTCAAGTATCTGACCGATGTTCATTCTTGAAGGAACACCCAGAGGTGAAAGTACGACATCGACAGGGGTACCATCAGGAAGGAATGGCATATCCTCTTTCTTCATTATCTTTGAGACAACACCCTTGTTGCCGTGTCTTCCTGAAAGCTTATCACCAACCTGAAGCCTTCTCTTAAGAGCAATATAAACTTTAACGACCTTGTTAACCGTAACGGAAAGATCACCACTTTTTCTTATAAGATCAATCTCCCTTGTGTATTTATCCTTTATCTTTTTCTCCATCAATTTATAAAAGTTTTCTATATCCGAATCTTTTTCTCCATTCTTCAAGGATTCCTTTCTGAACTCCCTTAAAACATCCATGTTCTTTTCCATCTCCGCTTTGAGTTCATCTATCCTTTTCTTTTCCTCAGGTTTTGAAAGTTTTTCTCTCCTCACAAAAACTCTTGTTCCTATAACCTTTCCATAAACTCCAGGTGGAACCCTTAATGATGTGTCCTGAACCTCTTCAGCCTTCTTGCCAAATATAACCTTTAACAACCTTTCCTCTGGCGTCATTGCCTGCTCACCCCTCGGTGAAACCTTTCCCACAAGTATATCACCAGGTTTTACCATAGTTGAAGGAACAACTATTCCATCCTCATCCAAATGTGAAAGCATCTCGGAGCTTACATTCGGTATATCCCTTGTTATTTCCTCAGGCCCTAATTTTGTATCCCTTGACTCTATCTCATACTCCTGAATAAATATTGACGTCAAGACATCATCCTCTATCAACCTTTCTGAAACTAATATAGCATCCTCAAAGTTATAACCTTCCCAGCTCATAAAAGTAACAAGCAAATTCTTACCGAGGGCCAACTGACCATCAGAAGTCGCATGACCATCGGCTATTATCTGACCCTTCTTAATCCTGTCACCACTTATCACTATAGGATTCTGAGTTATACATGTGTCCTGATTTGTTCTTCTAAACTTTGTAAGATGATAAATATCAGGCTCATTGCCTTCATCAGGCTTTACAGCTATCATATTTGATGACACATAAATAACCTTTCCACTCCTCTTAGCAGATATACACGCCATAGAGTCCTTTGCAACATATGGTTCCATGCCGGTAGCTACAAGAGGGGCTTCAGTTTCAAGAAGTGGAACAGCCTGCCTCTGCATGTTTGAACCCATCAGAGCTCTGTTTGCATCATCATTTTCAAGGAATGGTATCAATGCAGCTGATACTGAAAACACCTGAAGTGGAGATATGTCCATATACTCCACCTTATCAGATGAGACATAAACATAACCATCTCCCAATCTTCCATAAACCTGATCCGCAGCTATCCTACCATTCTCTATCATTGTGTTTGCCTGTCCAACAAATATCCCTTCCTCAGCATTTGCATCCATATAATTTATCTCATCAGTAATCTTTCTTTTGTTAACAACCCTGTATGGAGTCTCTATCAATCCGTAATCATTAACCTTAGCATATGCAGAAAGAGAAACAATAAGACCTATGTTTGCACCCTCAGGAGTTTCTATAGGACATACCCTACCATAATGAGTATAATGAACATCTCTAACCTCAAATCCAGCTCTCTTTCTGTTCAATCCACCAGGACCCAATGCTGACAACCTTCTCTTATGGGTCATCTCAGCTAAAGGATTTATCTGATCCATAAACTGTGAAAGCTGTGATGTCCCAAAAAATTTCCTTATTATTGCAATAAGCGGAGCAGAGTTAATAAGATTTTTAGGATGTAAAGAACCTTCACTCTTTGCCATCTTGTCCTTTATATATCTTGACATCTGAACGAAGCCAAGCCTTATCTGATTTTCAAGCAACTCTCCAACTGATCTTATTCTTCTATTGCCAAGATGATCTATATCATCTATCTCATACTTATAGTTTAAAATCTTTTTTTCTTTATCATAATCTCTTGTGTTCTTTTCTGCAAGCTCTTTTATCTTTTTGTTTATTTTATCATCAAGCCTGAATTCTTCTTTTTCTATCTCATTGTTAAGATTTAAAAGATATTGTATAGTTACAATAAGATCTTCAACAGTAAGATGTCTATTCTTCTCATCAGGTATTTTGTATCCCTTATTTTTATCATTAAGCTTCTGATAAAGTGGTCCTAATTTTCTTAGAGCCTTGTATCTTCCAACAACTGAGAAGTCATACCTTCTTATGCTCTTATAAAATATTTCATTAAGAAAGTTTTCAATATATTCCTTTGGAGGCTCATACTCTTGAGATCTCATCTTCTTATATATTTCATTCTTGGCTTCAAATGAATTCTTGGGCTGATTCTTAAGAAGTGTTTGAATTATTGTTGGATTGTCCTTATCAGGATTACCCTTTATCACCTTAATAGTTTTTACGTTCTTGGATATAAAATTATCTATATCCTTTCCTGTCAAATTTTTGCCGAATTTATCCTCAAGATTCCAGAGAACCTCACCAGTTTTTGTATCAATGATATCGCTTGCAACATATTTACCAGTCAAAGACTCCCTTGTGGAATCATTAACATCCATCTCCTCAATCTCATAAAAAAGATCAATCATCTGAGCATTGGTTTCTATTCCACTTGCCCTTAACAAAACAGTAGCCAGAACCTTCTTCTTTCTGTCCAGTCTTGCCCATAAAACATTTTCCTGATCAAATTCAAACTCGATCCATGCTCCTCTGTATGGTATTATCCTTCCATAATAAAGAGGTCTTCCCATAGTTGACTGTTTCTTTTCTTCATCATCTTCAAATATTATTCCAGGAGATCTGTGAAGCTGACTAACTATAACCCTTTCAGCTCCATTAAAAACAAAAGATGCATTATCAGTCATCATAGGTATTTCACAAAGAGTGACATCCTCTTCAAAGGCTTTTTTCAATTCTCCATTTTTATTTTTTGTTATCAGTTTAAAAGTTGCTTTGAGCGGTGCCGCATATGTTCCATCCCTCAATATAGCTTCCTCAGGCCCAAGATACGTTGGTTTTCCAAGCTCATACTTCACAAAATCAAGAACGACCTGACCATTGTTAGATTCTATAGGGAATACGTCAACGAAGGATGCTTGAAGTCCCTTTATCTCTCTTTTTTCCGGCTCAACATCAATCTGTAAAAAGTCCCTAAATGATTTTTTTTGCATATCAAGGAGATCAGGCATCTCAAGAACATTACCTATTTTTGAAAAATTAAACTGTTCGTTGAATTTTTTCATATTGACCTCTGGTTTATAAACTATAATTATTTCTAAAACACGATCTTTTTAGAGAAAATAAATAAAAAGACTTGACACACCGAGAAAAGATGATATCTCCCTCCTGTCGGAGGAAGATATCATTCTTTAAAATATCTGAAGAATATAGTACACTTTTTTATTTCAACTCTACCTGTGCTCCTGCATCCTCAAGCTTTTTCTTAAGCTCATCAGCTGTTTTCTTATCAACATTAGCCTTCACATCCTTTGGAGCACTCTCAACCAATGTCTTTGACTCAGCAAGTCCAAGACCTGTTATCTCTCTTACAACTTTAATAACAGATATCTTTTTTGTCGCATCTGGAACTGCTTTAAGGACAACAGTAAACTCTGTCTTTTCCTCTGCTGCTGACTGAGCACCACCTGCAGGAGCCTGAGCTACAGCAACACCAACAGCAGGTGCAGCTTTCACTCCAAATTTATCCTCTATAGATTTTACAAGCTCACTTAATTCCATTACAGTTAAGTTAGCTATTGCATCAACAATTTGATCTTTTGTAAGTTTTTCAGCCATTTTATCTCCTTATTCCTGATACCAGGATTTTTTGAATAGCCCATCGATAGATGGTTTACCCACAAAGGGACTACCGGATTTCCCAGAGTATTACTTTTTCTGATCCTTCAACGCATCAACAACATAGGCCAGATCTCTTATAGGTGCCTCTATCACATTTCTTATGTTTGAAAGTGAAGCATATAGAGAGCCAGCAAGTTTAGCCATAACGTCTTTCTTTGAACCAACTCTGGAAATCTGTTTAACGACATCAGCAGTTATAACATCCTTGGACATGAACCCACCCTTAATTCTAAGGGATGGATTTGATTTTGAAAAGTCAACCAGCAATTTTGAAACGTTTGAAATCTCATCTGGATCAGAAAGAAGTATAGCAGCAGTCGGTCCTTTAAAAAAATCAGGCCTCTTATCATCTTTAATCATCCCACCATCTTTGGAGGCATAAAAAAGAACAGAATTTCTCATTATCTTAAAAGACGACTTATACTCTTTAAGCTTATCCCTAAGCTGCTGCAACTGACCAAAATTCAAACCATCAAAGGTTATAAAAATAACATCATTCTTTATCAGATCTTCCTGCACTTTCTTTGATATTTCAACTTTTTTTGATTTGGTCAGATTAGCCATTATTTTACCTCAAAAAACAATATTTTACTAAAAATCTACAAGACCGGCAGCGACCTACTCTCGCAGCACCGAGTTGGGTGCTACTACCATCAGCCCTGGAGCCCTTAACTTCCGTGTTCGGAATGGGAACGGGTGTTGCCTCTCCGGAATAGCCACCGGTCTTAAAATTTATATTAAGCAATCAACAAATATTTGCATAGAATCGAAAAATAAGGCCAGACCCTCGGACGATTAGTAGTAGTTAGCTCAACATATTACTATGCTTACACTTCTACCCTATCAACCCCATAGTCTATGGGGGTCCTTACTCCTTAACAGATGGGGAACCTTATCTTAGGGTGGGTTTCGCACTTAGATGCTTTCAGCGCTTATCCCTTCCAAACATCCGCTACCCAGCTTATGCCCTTGGCAGGACAACTGGTATACAGGAGGTTTGTCCATCCAGGTCCTCTCGTACTGTGGACAGCTCCCTTCAAGTTCCCTTCGCACGCAGCAGATAGAGACCGTACTGTCTCACGACGTACTGAACCCAGCTCACGTACCGCTTTAATGGGCGAACAGCCCAACCCTTCCCACCTGCTTCAGCGGGAGGATGCGATGAGCCGACATCGAGGTGCCGAACCTGATCGTCGATATGGACTCTTGGATCAGACTAGCCTGTTATCCCCAGGGTAGCTTTTATTCGTTGAGCGATGGCCCTTCCATTCGGAACCACCGGATCACTAGGTCCTACTTTCGTATCTGCTTGGCCTGTCAGCCTTGCAGTCAAGCTCCCTTCTGTCCTTGCACTCGTCAGGCGATTTCTATACGCCTTGAGGGAACCTTTGAACGCCTCCGTTACATTTTAGGAGGCGACCGCCCCAGTCAAACTGCCCACCTGCCACTGTCTTTCAGCCGGTTATACGGCATGAAATTAGAATCACAATTTTAAAAGGGTGGTATTTCACCGACGTCTCCCCTCAGGCCAAAACCTGAGGATCACCGACTCCCACCTATCCTACGCATTCAAAACCGTAATTCAATAACAAGCTACAGTGAAGCTCCATGGGGTCTTCTCGTCTTGCTGCGCGTAGCAAGCGTCTTCACTTGCACCACAATTTCGCCGAGCCCTTCGCTGAGACAGCGGTTCCTTCGTTATGCCATTCGTGCAGGTCGGAACTTACCCGACAAGGAATTTCGCTACCTTAGGACGGTTATAGTTACCGCCGCCGTTTACTGGGGCTTAAGTTCGGAGCTTCTTCCGACAAGTCGGAATGACCCCTTACCTTGACCTTCCAGCACCGGGCAGGCATCAGGCCCTATACATCATCTTGTGATTTCAGCAGAGCCCTGTGTTTTTGTTAAACAGTCACGGAACCCATTTCACTGCGACCTTTTCATGCCGTAAACTTTAAAATCCACGACATTACTCAGGCACTCCTTCTTCCGAAGTTACGGAGCTAGTTTGCCTAGTTCCTTAGCGAAGGTTATCTCGCGCGCCTTAGTATACTCAACCCGCCTACCTGTGTCGGTTTGAGGTACGGTTACGATAAATACTCCCCACGAGGTTTTTCTTGGCAGTGTAGTTGGGCCACTTCGCACGGTTACCCGCACTAGTCTCGACGTTCAGTTTAACGATCCTCGGGATTTACCTCGAAGATCTCCCTACAGTCTTTCCCCGGGACAACCTTTACCCGGTAGGCTTACCTTACTGCGTCACCCCTTGAGTTATGACGCATTTATCGTAGTTCCGGAATATTAACCGGATGTCCTTTACTTACGCCTTTCGGCCTCAGCTTAGGACCGACTAACCCTGAGCTGACGAACATTGCCCAGGAAACCTTAGGCTTTTGGCGACAAGGATTCTCACCTTGTTTATCGCTACTTATTCCAGCATCCTCACTTCTTAACGCTCCAGCGCTCCTTACGGTACGCCTTCGCAGCATTAAGAACGCTCCTCTACCACTTCTTGAAATAAATCAAGAAATCCGCGATTTCGGTATTACGCTTTAGCCCCGAGTCATTTTCGGTGCAAATTTGCTAGACTAGTGAGCTGTTACGCACTCTTTAAAGGGTGGCTGCTTCTAAGCCAACCTCCTAGCTGTTTTAGCAAATTCACTTCCTTTACCACTTAGCGTAAATTTGGGGACCTTAATCGGCGATCTGGGCTGTTTCCCTTTTGCACGTGAAGCTTATCCCTCACGAACTGACTGCTGTGAAATACATCACGGTATTCGGAGTTTGATTGAATTCGGACCCTGGGTCGCAGAGCCTACATCATTCAGTGCTCTACCCCCGTGATTTAACTCACAACGCTAGCCCTAAAGCTATTTCGAGGAGAACCAGCTATCACCAAGTTCGATTGGCCTTTCACTCCTATTCCCAAGTCATGGAGAAACTTTTCAACGTTTAACCCTTCGGGCCTCCCCCCGATTGTTAATCGGGGTTCACCCTGCTCAGGAATAGATCACTTGGATTCGGGTCTACTGATACCAACTATTCGCCCAATTAGGACTCGCTTTCGCTACGGCTCCCCCCGACAAACCGGGGTTAACCTTGCTGGGACCAGTAACTCGCTGGATCATTCTTCAACAGGCACGCCGTCGCACATTCCCCGACTTGCGTCGGGGCATAGTGCTTCGACAGATTGTAGATGGACGGTTTCAGGTTCTATTTCACTCCCCTAACAGGGGTTCTTTTCGCCTTTCCCTCGCGGTACTAGTTCACTATCGGTCACCAGAGAGTATTTAGCCTTGGAGGATGGGCCCCCCAGATTCCCACGAGATTTCACGTGACTCGTGGTACTCAGGAACAGTTTGGAAGTCCATTTTACTTTTATTTACAGGGCTATCACCTTCTATGGCTTCTCTTTCCAGAGAAATTCAATTAGTAAAATGGTGTCTTCTGGCTCTAAACCGCAAACTGCCCTACAACCTTCTGACAGCAAGCTATCAGAATTTAGGCTATTCCGCGTTCGCTCGCCACTACTGGCGGAATCTCAATTGATTTCTTTTCCTGCGGGTACTAAGATGTTTCAGTTCCCCGCGTTGTCTTTTTAAAGCTATGACTCAAACTGACGTTCGAGCTTTCACTTTAAAATTTCCTAATTTCTTAGGAAGGGTTTCCCCATTCGGACATCTCGGGATCAAAGGATGTTTACTCCTCCCCCGAGCTTATCGCAGCTTACCACGTCCTTCATCGACTTCTGGTGCCAAGGCATTCACCGTACACCCTTAAAAGCCTGGCCTTATTCTACGATTCTACTAAGTCTTATCTACTATTATCTTAAATAAAGAGATTTTTCAAAATCTCTTTTGAAGACACTTATTGACGCTTAATATATTAGAGAACAGAACAACATAAAATCTTTATTTTCTTTGGAGCAGACCGGGTTCGAACCGGCGACCTCCTGCTTGCAAAGCAGGCGCTCTCCCAACTGAGCTACTGCCCCCTTATGGGCCCAGGTGGAATCGAACCACCGACCTTACCCTTATCAGGGGTACGCTCTAGCCATCTGAGCTATGAGCCCCTCTTGTCCTTTTAAAGGAACAAAGAGTGGGACTTAAAAACAGTTGTCAGTGATCAGTTATCAGTAGTCAGCAATTAAGGAAATCCCTTATTTTAACTGGGCACTAATCACTATTGCTTTTTGTCTTTTCTGACCACTGTCCACTGATCACTGTTTTGGTTTTGCTGATCACTAACCACTGGACACTGACCACTAATATGTATGAGCAGCCACCCTCCAACTGTGCCGAAACACAAAAAGAATGGGATCGGCCTATAACAACAGATCCAAAGATCTGAAGTTATTTTAAGGAGGTGATCCAGCCGCACGTTCTCGTACGGCTACCTTGTTACGACTTCACCCCAATCACCAGCCACAACTTGGTATAACGACGACCGCTATACTTCTGTTGCAACTGACTTTCGTGGTGTGACGGGCGGTGTGTACAAGGCCTGGGAACGTATTCACCGCACCAATGCTGATGTGCGATTACTAGCGATTCCAACTTCATGTGGGCGAATTGCAGCCCACAATCTGAACTGGGGCATAGTTTGGGGATTTGCTCTGTGTTACCACTTTGCTTCCTTCTGTCTATGCCATTGTATCACGTGTGTAGCCCTGGACATAAAGGCCATGATGATTTGACGTCATCCTCTCCTTCCTCCGACTTATCGCCGGCAGTCCCCTAAGAGTACCCAGCATAACCTGTTGGCAACATAGGGCGGGGGTTGCGCTCGTTGCGGGACTTAACCCAACATCTCACGACACGAGCTGACGACAACCATGCAGCACCTCGGCTGAGTCCCTCATCAGGTCCCCCAATATTTCTACTGGAGTACAACATCAGTCGTTCGAGCCCAGGTAAGGTTCTTCGCGTAGCGTCGAATTAAACCACATGATCCACCGCTTGTGCAGGCCCCCGTCAATTCCTTTGAGTTTTAACCTTGCGGCCGTACTCCCCAGGCGGTAGACTTAATGCGTTAGCTGCGGCACGGAAGGGGTCGATACCTCCCATACCTAGTCTACATAGTTTACGGCTAGGACTACCAGGGTATCTAATCCTGTTTGCTCCCCTAGCTTTCGCGTCTCAGTGTCAGTATAGGCCCAGAAACCCGCTTTCGCCTTCGGCGTTCTTCCCGATATCTACGCATTTCACTGCTACACCGGGAATTCCGGTTTCCCTTGCCTCACTCAAGGACTTCAGTATCCATCGACATGTCTCCGTTGGGCGGAGAAATTTTACAATGGACTTAAAGCCCCACCTACACGCGCTTTACGCCTAGTAAATCCGAGTAACGCTTGCACCCTACGTATTACCGCGGCTGCTGGCACGTAGTTAGCCGGTGCTTATTCTGAGGGTACCGTCATTATCGTTCCCTCTAAAAGGGGTTTACAATCCGAAAACCTTCATCCCCCACGCGGCGTTACTGGATCAGGCTTTCGCCCATTGTCCAAAATTCCCCACTGCTGCCTCCCGTAGGAGTGGGGCCCGTATCTCAGTGCCCCTGTGGCTGTTCGTCCTTTCAGACCAGCTACCCGTCATAGCCTTGGTAAGCCTTTACCTCACCAACTAGCTGATAGGCCGCAAGTTCCTCCTTAAGTGGCTTGCGCCTTTCATCTACAGAGGATGCCCTCTGCGGATTATATGGGATATTAGCCCGACTTTCGCCAGGTTATCCCCCTCTTAAGGGAAGATTACTTACGTGTTACTCACCCGTTTGCCACTATCTACCGATACGACATGATAGACCGTTCGACTTGCATGTGTTAGGTACGCCGCCAGCGTTTACTCTGAGCCAGGATCAAACTCTCCATAAAAAATCTGGAGAATTTGAAATGAGACTCTATATAATAAACACCGTATAATTTACTTCGGTTACTTTAACTTAACTTGTAATTCAAGGTTGACATACACCCATTCTTTTTCCTGATCACTCAGGATTGAAGGGTGCCTGCTCATACACTAAAATTTAAGAGAACAAAAACTTCCTGTCTTTTTACAACAGGTTCTTACAACTATAAATTTATTTTATTATTTTTCTAAAGACTTTGTCAAGTCTTTTTTTTTAATATTACATTTTTTTTGAAAAACTTTTTTTACTTCTTTTGAGTAGAGAACTTTAACAATAAAATTATTTTAGCATAATTTCTAAAACATTGTCAAGTATATTTTTCCCCTATGAAAAAAAATAAATTTTAAAAATAAAAAATAAAAATTTAGAGAACTCTATCTGTAATTTGTAAAGGACAGTGTTATCCCAAAATCCTTTGACTTAAGAGTAGCAATTAGAGATTGAAGCTCATCCTTTGATCTGGAAGAAATTCTTATAGAATCTCCCTGTATTTGAGCATTGACTTTAAGCTTTAAATCCTTTATCAGCTTTGTGATCTCCTTTGCCTTTTCTGATGGTATCCCCTGCTGAATCTTAACAACCATCCTTGCTCTTGAGCCAAGAGCATTCTCAATTTTTTCAACTGTAAAATTTTTAAGCGGTAATCCTCTCTTGCTCATCCTCGTCAGCAGTATATCATAAAGTGTTTTAACTCTGTACTCATCGCTTGATGTAAGAAAAATTTTATTTTCTTTTTTATCAATGCTTATTTCCGAATTCGTATCCTTGAAATCATATCTATTGGTTATCTCTTTCAAAGCTATAGAGACAGACTCATCCACGAGAGTCATATCAACCTTTGAAACGATATCAAAACTAAAATCTGCCATATTACCTCCTTAATTAGCTATTAATATAAATATCATTTTTTTAATATTTTTCCAAGCTTTTTCAAGCTTCTTTTCAAAATTGATGCTACTGGTTATATTCCAAATGGTGTTATAAATTCTCTCATTTTATATTGGCTCTGTTAATTTTAAAAGTTCATCATCAAACTCTATCATCATTCTGTAATACTCAAAGTCTTTCAAAACAAGTTTAGCATTTTTATTCTCAGAGATGATTCACTTGAAAAATTTTTTTCTGAAATCTCTTTGATCATCTCTGAAGATGGAACAAAATAATTTCTTGAGGAGATTTAAAATATCCATAATCCTTTTGACAGATATTACAGGGTACTGAAAAAGTCTAACGGTGAAGGTTTAGGACAATGTAACTGCAGGTTAAGGTTAAGGTTAAGATTAAGTCTAAGATTAAGATTGAGGTTAAGAAGAAAACGACAAATCCCCATCAAAACAGGGGTCAGAAGTCAGAAATCAGATATCAGATAAATAAGGAGTTCCTTTAAGTTCTGCTTTCTGTTTTCTGTCATCTGACTTCTGACATCTGTTTCCATTAAATAACCAAACAACTTTTTTAGTGCCTCCTAATATAATAATATTGATAAAAATTATAAAATATATTAGTTTAATAAATATAAAAGAATCAGTATGAGGTTTTATGATAAATAAGGAAGAAAAAAAAGAGGTTAAAACAGGAAAGTACATATATGATAAAAAGCTTAAAAAGGTTATAAAGGTTTCAGATGAAATAGTTGGGTTAAGAAAGAACAATTCAGCAGTTGATGATGATTGTGGATCTGGGGGATGCTGTCATGGATGCGGCTGCCACAATCACTAAAAATAAAAAAAGCCGACGATCGGATTTGAACCGATGACCTATCGCTTACAAGGCGATTGCTCTACCACTGAGCTACGTCGGCAGTATAATTATATTATAACAACTTTATAATTTCAGACAAAATTTTTGAATATTAAATCAGAAGTTTATGCTTGCCCCAGCATTGATGTTTCTTGGTTTTCCTGGGAAGTATCCATTAAAGCTATCGGCATTTGTAGCATACCTTTCATTAAATATATTATCAACTGATAAAAATATCTTTAAATCAGATATCTTTCTTGTAATACTTATTGATGAAATGGTATATGAAGGAACTTCTTTCCCTTTTTTTTCTGGCATAGTAAAATATTTGCCATATCTTTCTGTTTTAAATACTATATCAAAAAGTTTTATATTCTGATACTGTGTTATAAAAACAAACTTATACTCGGGTATGTATGGAAGAGTTTTATATCCGCCGCTTTCCCTGCCCATAACCCTCATAATATTCCCACCGATTGAAAATTTGAATAGATCTATATTATATGATGATAGGCCCTCAATACCCTTATTATATCCTTCAGCTAAATTCACAGCCCTATATGTAAGTGGATCATAGCTGATCTTATCAGTTATATCGTAATAATAGCCTGAAACTGTCAGTTCAAAATTGTTCAGAGATAGCTTCATTGAGAGTTCATTCCCAAGCGATTTTTCAGGCTTTATATAAGGATTTGGTGGAATCCAGTAGATCTGACTACCGTATATATCAGCAAATGATGGACTCCTCCATGATTTTGAAACAGCATATGAGAGGCTTATGTCCTCTGTAAGGAAATATTCAGTCGCAAACCTGTGACTTAAAACATCAGAATAATTTTTGTTATTATCATATCTTAAATACCAGTAAACTTTTAAGTCACTTCCGATATTCTTATTTGAGTTTATAAAATATCCATAGTTTTCTATGGAGTGATTCCCATAATCATCTGATCTTAAATAGTTTTTATCCAGCTCAAAACCAAGATTGAGCTGATTAAAGCTCATATTGAGCATAAAATCATCTGAGTATGTCTTTATATTTGTAAGAGCTGACCACTGATATGCATTTTTAGTTATATTGTTTCTTGCGTATGAAATTGTTAATTTTGTGTCATCTATCTCTAACTGATGTTTAAAACTCAAAAAAATATTTTCATTATCCTGCCAGTCATAAGGGGTGTTTGCTTTTTTTTCTCTCTTACCGTTGAATTGGGATACATCAACAGGTGTACCTGATGGCAGATCGGTTTTAAGCTTCACTCCAAAACCGCTTAGAGTAAGCTTCCCATAATCATCAAAATCATAACCCAATTTCATAATAAGAGAATTTTTGTTTGCGGAAGAATTTTCTTGAAAACCATTTGAAGAATAATTTTCAGCCTCAGTTATTATGAAAAATTTATCCTTTGAAAATCCTGATTTTATATAGTATCTATCGGAGTTATAGCTTCCCCTTTCTACATTTAATACAGCGGTTTGAGTGTTTGGTTTTAAATCCTGAGTTTTTATTGCAACCACACCTCCCTCAGAGTCAGAGCCATAAACCGATGACCACCCACCTTTTAAAAGATATACCTCAGATGACGATGCAGGTGGAAGTATGGAAAGATCATATGTTTGAGTAAGATCCTTTGGAAACTTGAAACCATCATAAACAACAGAAGTTTGATTTGATGTAAAACCCCTTATTGAAATAAGCGAAACTCCATAATCCTCTGAATTTTCTTTCACAAAAACTGATGGTGATAGTTTTAATGAATCAGTAATTTTATCTTCCTTAACTTTGTAATGTTCAACAGAACTGCCGTAAGAATATGGCAACTGGTAGGATGTGCTATCTCTTTTAAGTGATAAAAATATCTCTGTATCTCCAGATTTTAGAGAGGATACAAAGAGTAAACAAAACACTAACAACAAGAATATCTTTTCCACAAGTGCCTCCCGCGAGGTTATCCAATGCTTCACGGAAAGGCACTGTATATAAACGCACAACCCTCCCACGAAGGATATTTTTTTGTGTGATAGTCCGGGCTCATCTCCTTAAAGGAGCTTTACCGTTGCGGGGCAGCACGGGAATCAAACCCAATTTCCCCCACACAAAATCTTTTAATCAAACATTCTCTTTTCTTGGAGCTACAATCCAAAAGGCTATATAAGTTAAAATAAAAAGCGAGGAAAGAACTCCTGAAACAACTCCAGCAATGAATAAAACTCTTACAAAAACTACATCAATATTAAAATACTCTGAAATGCCAGCACACACACCAGCTATTTTTTTATTGTTTGATAGATAAAATTTTTTATTTTCCATTATAATATTTTAACATAATTGTTTTAAAAACTTGAATTTTTTGACGAAAAAAGCCTATAAAAAAAATATACTATACCAGATATAGCATATAACAGAAAAAAAACAAAAAGAGCATTCTGAGGATAGAAAAATATAAGGAATATAAGAGACACTGATATGATTATTCCAAGCGGAGATCTGACTCTAAACATCGTATTAGACTTCATAGCAACATAAGGGACTGTGGAAACCATAAGCAATGATATACCTATTATTATGAAAGGAATTATTGAATAGAGAAACGGCATCTGAGCTGAAAGAAGGCTTATTGCTTTGGATGATGTATCACCCTCTATTATTGAATATGAAAGCACAAAAAATATAAGTATTCCAGCAGCAGCAGGTATTGGCAAACCCTGAAAAAATGTTTTTGAGCTCTGACCTGAAAGCGATTTAAGATTAAACCTTGCAAGTCTCAAAGCACCACATATCACATATATCAAAACAACAGGATAAGCAACAATACCATATGCTTTAAGTGCAAACTCATACATCATATATGCAGGAGCTATTCCAAAAGAAATCCAATCAGAAAAAGAATCCAGCTCAACTCCGATATCAGTCTCGGCACCTATAAATCTTGCAACCCTTCCATCAAGTATATCCATTATATATGAACCTATTATAAAGTAACATGCTGTTATATACTGATTGTTGGAAACACTAAGTATTGACATAAGGCCACAGGCCATATTTGAGAGTGTGAATATGGATGGGATTGCGTTTTTTGTCTTGTTTTTTATTGAATCAATTTTTTTTATTTCTTCTTCCATAGAGCCACAACAGTTTTTCCAGCCTCAACCTTATCACCAATCTTGACCTTTATCTCTACGTCCTTTGGAAGATACAATGCAACCTGAGAGCCAAAGTATATCATTCCTATCTTCTGACCAGTTTTGACATTATCCGAAGGTTTAACATAGCATGCAATTCGTCTCGCTATTGCACCAGTGATCTGCTCAACATTAGCCCACCGACCATTGCCTCCATCTATCTCTATAATATTTCTCTGGTTGTCCTTTGCCTCAGGCTTATAAGCGACATGGAACTTACCATATGTAAATTTTGTATTTTTCACAGTACCTGATATAGGGGACCTCTGTAGATGAACATTAAATATTGAAAGAAAAATTCTCATCACGACCACATCATCAGATGACTCTTTTTTGATTGAAAGCACTGTTCCATCAGCCGGTGATGCTATCTCATAATCAGCAAAGCTATAATCTCTTTTCGGGTCTCTGAAAAAATAAAGTGAGAAAAGAAAAAAGACAAAAAAGATAAAAGCAAGTATAATATACAGCTTAGAAAATCTCAATGCATAAATTGAAAGCAAAAGCCCAACTATGCTTATCATCAAAACCAGAAAACCATCCTTTACAATTTTCATAATTTACTCCAATTTAAATTATATTAAATAATTATATCTCATAAAAATTATTTAGCTATATCATATCAGTTTAGATCTATAAGTTTCAAGCTCTTCCCATAGATTTCATTAAGCACATTTCTAAGAGATTGATGCTCCTTCTTTGAGAGTAAGGGATCATCCTTTGTAACTTCCTCTGCGTCCACCATAGCCTGTTCAAATATCTCTTTATCCCTCGCTACAGATGCTATTTTAAGCTCCATATCACCATGCTGTCTAACACCCAAAACCTCTCCAACACCCCTGAGATATGCATCCTTTTGAGCAAGTTCAAAGCCATTTGTTGTCTCACATATAGCCTTTATCCTTTCATATGCATCACCGCTCTTTACATTGCTTACAAGAAAACAGAATGATTCTCTTGCCCCCCTTCCAACCCTTCCTCTTAGCTGATGAAGACTTGCTATACCAAATCTCTCAGCGCTTTCTATTATCATAACACAGGCATTTGCCACATCTATGCCAACCTCTATAACCTGAGTTGCACAGAGTATATCAATTTTTTTGTCAAGAAAATCTTGCATCACTTTCTGCTTGTCAGATGATTTCATTCTCCCATAAATTATACCTACTCTGTAATCATAAAACTCTTTCTTTATTCTTTCAACCTCAACAAGGAGTGATTTAACCTCAACCTTATCAGACTCATCTATAAGAGGAAAGACTATATAAGCCTGAACCCCCTTTTTAAGATATTCCTTAGTTTTTTTAAAAGCATCCTCTTCAAGAAGATGAAACGTTTTTACTGGTTTTCTATCACGAGGCATATCAGATAGCGTTGAAAGTTCTAAATCACCATAAAGAGCAAGAAAAAGTGTTCTCGGTATTGGAGTGGCTGTCATAACAAGCATATCAATGTTTTCACCCTTCTGTCTGAGCGTCGCTCGCTGTCTGACACCAAATCTATGCTGCTCATCAACAACAATCAGAGTTAGATCCTTAAATTTGATATTATCTCCTATGACTGAGTGTGTTCCTATTAGAATATCTATATCTCCGTTTTCAAGTCTCTTTTCTATATCCCTCTTCTTTGATTTAGGGGTAGATGATGTTAAAAGCTCATATCTGATATCAAGGTTTGAAAGAAATTTTTTAAATGTTATGTAATGCTGCTCTGCAAGTATTTCAGTTGGAGCCATGAAACAGCACTGATGAGAATTTTCAACAGCTAAAAGACATGCACTTATCGCAACAACGGTTTTTCCACTCCCAACATCACCCGCCAAAAGCCTTGTCATAGGATGAGAACTCTGCATATCCCTGAATATCTCATTGATAGCCTTTTTTTGTGATCCTGTGAACTCAAAGCCCATATTTTTTTTAAAGGGGGTTAAAAGATTTCTGTTAACTGTATATGAATGATTTTTTTTGATCCTTTTGGTTTCCCTTTTTTTAAAATTCCAAGCTAATGCCATAAGCAAAAGCTCTTCATATATGAACCTGTGTCTTGCTCTCAAAAGCATTGAGACATCTTTTGGGAAATGTATTTGTTCTACAGCAATCTTTCTTGGCAGTAAATTCCTTTTTATTGTTAAATCATATGGAAATATCTCATTGATATAATCCACATTATCATTTAAAGCAGAAAAAACTATCTTTCTAAATGTTTTGTTATCAATATTTGAGGTAAGCAGATAGACCGGAACTATTCTGTTAAAGTTTATCTTTAATTCATCGTCGCTTTTAAAGTATATTTCTTCAACATTAAACTTTGGTTTAAAAAAATCATTTTCCACACTGCCAACAAGAAATATTTCATCACCCTTTTTTATCTTTTTCTTCAGAGGTTCAAAGACATCATATTTGCGACTTGCCTTCCTAAATATAAGGCATTCAAACTCTCTGCCAGAGGATGATACTATAATCTTAAATATTCTAAGCGAGCTGGATGTGTAAATTTCAAAATAATCAACGACACTGCCAGAAAGGATATCAGTCTCAATAAACTCAAATTCATTTTTTTCAGTCTGAGTCCTTCTATCCTCATATCCCCTCGGGAAATAAAACAGAAGATCATATATACTATGTATATCAATTTTTCCAAGTATCAGAGCCCTTTTAGGACCAACTCCCTTTACATACTGTATATCTGATTTAAGCATTATTTTAGGGGGCACTGAAGAAGTCTATTTGTGATATAAATTAGCCGAATAAACCGACGTGGTTTGGTTCTGTAACCGCGGTCGGTTGATGGGGTAACAAGCCCCGATAAATCGGGGTAACCAAAAAGGTGGTAAAAACTACACGCTTTTTTAATATTAGATAGAAAAAAACTTGCAGTTTTGATATAAGTTTTTAAATCTTTTATGCAGTTTTTCATTTATAAAATCTCCACCGTTAGACTTTTTCAGTGCCCCCTGTTTAATATTGAAGAGATTATTTTTTTGAGCTCATTCATATCAGGCTCTATCCTATATGCCTTTGATATTGCTTTCCTTGCAGAATCTATATCCTTAAGCCCACTTCCTGTTATAAGAAGAAGGACACTATCTCCTCTATCAACCTTATCTTCATTCACAGCTTTTTTTAATCCTGCATAAACTGCTGCTGCCGATGGTTCAGCAAAAACACCCGTTTTTGATGCAAACTCCTTCACTGCTACAAGAACCTCTTTATCACTGACATTAACAGCAAAGCCACCTGATTCCTTTAAAGCTATTAAAGCTGCAAGTCCATCTCTTGGAATTTTCACAGAGATGCTATCACATATTGTCTCGCCGCTTACAGGCTCAATAGTCGTTGTGTTTTTTATAAATGCATTGTAAACTGCATTGGAATTTTCTGACTGAACAGCAACAAGTTTTGGTAGCTTGTCTATAAAACCTATTTTTTTAAACTCTAAAAATCCCTTCCAGATACCACTTATGATATTTCCATCACCAACAGGAACAAAAACCTTATCAGGAACTTCCCATTCTAACTGTTCACAGATCTCAAAAGCTGCAGTCTTTTTCCCCTCCCTCGTAAATGGGTTGTATCCTGTATTTCTGTTATACCAGCCAAACTCATCACAAGCTTTGACACAGAGGTCAAAGGCATCATCATAACTACCCTTTACCATTATCACATTAGCACCAAAGACAAGAAGCTGAGTGATCTTTGGAATCGGAGCAGTTTCAGGAACAAATATAATATTTTTTATCCCGAGTGAGGCAGATATACATGAAAGCGATGATGCAGCATTGCCTGTTGAAGCAGTTGCTATAATTCTTTTGTCATCATCATATGTTTCTAATAATCTTTTTACAACAACGGCACTTGCCCTGTCCTTAAATGATGAGCTTGGATTGGTTGTATCATCCTTTATATATATTTCTCCCACACCTATCTCATCAGCTAACCTCTTATTTCTATAAAGCGGAGTATATCCTATCCTTAGCGGAGATACATCCTTCAGATCATCAACAGGAAGTATATCAGCGTAACGCCACATATCAAGGTAAGAATTTTCTTTTAACTCATCCTGAGTGAACCTTTTTTTTATGAGATTGTAATCGTATATAACTTCAAGATTACCACCACATGCACTGCAAACATATTTAACCTCATCAAGTGAATGTTCCTTTCCACAGCTTATACATTTCAATGTTTTAATCTTTTTCATATAAATTTACTCCACTTAAAAACCAATACCATTTTTTAATTAGGTATAACAGTGGTGCCGGCTTTACCGAGCAGTGTTTCCTCAAATAACTCAGTCTTTGATATATAAGCCTTCGAACCACCATTCTTCATAAATTCTATAACAGCCTTAACCTTTGGTCCCATACTTCCAGCTGGAAACTCAGAAGGCATATCATTATATAGTTTTTCTAACTCTCCCACTTTTATAACTCTTATATCCTTCTGGTCAGGTTTTTGATAGTTTATCTTTATTCCATCCTCACCAGTAAAAATTGTTAGAGTAACCTCTACATCTTCTCCCCTTGACTTTGCTCTGTTGTAAAGCATATTTCCTAAAAGTGCACTTGCAAGGTCCTTGTCTATTACAGCCTCAACACCTGTATACATCTTCAATGGCTTTTCACCGCTTTTGTATGCCCTTTTGTATTCAACTCCATAGTTGCACTTATAAACTTCAAAGCCATCTATTATCTCAGGCTGTACCTCTTTTACAGGTATTCCACCACCACCAACGGTTATCGGTATTATTCTCTTTTCAATCATTGCTTCAATAGCATCTATCTCAACAATATCTATTGGCTTTGGTGATGGAACAACCCTTCTCCATATCTCAGCACCACTGCTATCCTTTTTATAACACTTCATTATCCATCCTTCCTTTATCATTCTCTCCTCAGCCTCTTCTCTCGTGTATGATGGACCGATGTATTTGGATGGATTTTTAAAATCAGGATCATCCTGTTTTACAACAACCTGAGTGACCAAGCCAGCAACAATATTATCTATTCCTCTTATATTTAGCTCATTGTTGACCTGAGCTATCATATAAGCCATAGAGCCCTGAGTATCAGAAACACAAACATCAAGTGGTAGAGGAAATAAAAAATTCCTTGCATACTCTGATCTCAAAAGAACATTGCCAACCTGAGGCCCATTGCCATGTGTTAAAACATAATAATCCTCAGGATGTCTTTCAAATATATTTGCAACATTCTTAACAGTTTCAGCAGTTCTCTGCCACTGCATAGGGATATCAGGGTTTACCTGCTTACCATTCTTATCCTTCAGACCAACTGGTGACACCTCATTGCCTCCAAAAGCAAATATTCTTATAATTTTTTTCATAAAACCTCCATAAAACAAATATTAAGTTTTTATCTGTCTTAAATATTTTAATTGTTTTGACTCATAATATTTAAGGATTACAGCTTATAAAAACTCATCTAATAACATTTTACATTTTTTGAAACATTAATCTATGAGAGAAGCAATCAATATTTAAACATCCCATTCTCATAAATTGTTACTAATTTTCCATTGAGAAGTTTTGCCTTAACAATCTTGTCCTCTGAGTTTATCAGGTCCCAGTGTATGGCAGAATCATTAAACCCCAAATTTTTTCTTATATCTGCTGTAAGTTTTGATGGCTCTCCATCATAGGTATCATCATATGACGAACCTATCGCTATATGACAGTTTCCATACCTACCACCGTAATTTTCATCAAAGAGTATATCAGCCATAAATCTATCAATCCTTGAAAACCTTACATCTGTAAGTGAGAACTCACCGATTCTTTTTGCTCCATCATCAGTGTTCATAGTTTTTACAAGGTAATCCATTCCCTTCCCTGCAATTATTTTAACAGCCTTACCATCTTTAAATTCAAGTCTTATATTTTCTATATAATTACCACCCCTATATGTTGGAAGGTTAGCAAAGTATATACCCTTTGTATAGCGACAATCAGGTGATGTAAATATTTCAAATGAAGGGATATTATGACCGCTACCCCCCATGAATTTTCTCTTCTCACCCAATTTCACCGTAAGATCCATATTCTTTGAGGTTATATAAATCTCATCTATTTTTAATGAATTAAGCCATCTCTTTATTTTTTCAATACTTTTAAAAACCTCACTCCATCTCTTAACAGGTGATGCATCGTTTAAAAAACAGGCTTTTATTATCTGATTTTCATAATCCTTAAAAGAAAGCTTGGCCTGTTTTGCTAACTCCTCTGTTGGATATGTGCAGAGTGTCCATCCATAAACACCGGATGACTCCCTTCTGTTTGTTATCTCTCTTAAAAACTTTCTGGCCACTGCAACCTCAGTCTGCTTTTTTGGATCTATGTCTTTTAAATGAGTGAGTGATTCTGGAGCATTTATATAAATATTGCCATTAAGACTCTCATAAAATTCCTTTTCTCCTGATTGAACAAATTTTCTTTGATTCAAATCACTGAACATATAGAAATCTCTTTCCATAGTCGGCGTGGACATCATTCTGAATATGACATTATATCTTTGCTGAATCAATTTCCTATAAACCACCTCTCCAAGCGCAAGGCCATTGAGGTCACATCTCACAAGCACAGAGTCATACTTCTTAAGTTTTTTATGAGCGGTTTTAAGTCCCCATATCAAAACATCTGCATAGTTTTCTATCTGTTTTTTATTCATACAATCCTCCTCATCTACAGTATTTACTCTTAACCTCATCAAGATAAAAATCATAGGATATATTGCTGTCAAAAAAATCAGATTTGCTGTATCTCTTATCATCAAATATATATCTTGTTACAATCATATTCTCATAACCAATATATTTATCACCTGATCTTTTCTCGCATATATCACGCTCACTGAACTCCTGAATTTCAGAGAGTCTGTATTTTGCATAGCCATCAATCTTCCACCTGCTTATCCCAAGGTAATCAAGCTTCTGATGAGTTTTGAGCAGCTTTAATGAAATAATAGCCTTTGCTATTTCCTCATTAAAATTCAAATCGCCGTTATTCAAAAAATTGGGATTGTTGAAATCAACAGGAGAAAGAAGTATGTAGTTGTTTATAAAGTTAACATAAAAATTTTTTCTGCCAAAATAAGAAAGAACATAATAGACTCTCTTAGAGTTGGTGAGATATATATCAAGCTTATCATCCCTATCAATCATACCTGTTTTTTCAGCCACATAAGAAAGAGCAGAACATAAATTTTTAAGGTCCCTTTCATTAGAATAATGGATTATAAAATTTTCACAAGAATATTTTTTATTTATAAAAAAATAAGGTGAATTTATGGCCACGAGCCACATTGTTATAATTGTGAGAAATATCAAAAAATACTTCATATCATTTTTTTGAAAGATACCATATTATAAGAGCTATTGCTATTGAAATAAGCTTTATCTGCCAGTTGTCAGTAAAAATCTTTTTCATACCCTGTTTGTTTTCCTGAACACAGTTTTCTGTGCCTTTGATTTATAGAGGCTTATCAACTCCTTTTCAATATCATCACAGTTTGCCTTCATCATAAGACTTCCATTCCTTGCCACTGAAAGGTTTCCTGTTTCCTCAGAAACAACTATGGCAATAGAATCTGTTATCTCTGTTATACCGACAGCAGAACGATGTCTCATACCGAGTATCTTTGACATATCCTGTCTTTCAGTAAGCGGTAGCTGGCATGCTGCTGCGATGAGTCTGCTCCCTGATATGATCACAGCACCATCGTGCAATGGTGTGTTGTGATGAAAAACTGTGAGAAGAAGCTCCTTTGATACCTCAGCATTTAAGACCACACCACTCTCTATATATTCTCTCAACCCCATATCCTGTTCAAGAACAATTAGCATCCCCATCTTCTCAGTCATTGCAACTCTTACAGCATCCATTACCTCTGATATGAATCTAAACTCTGAAGGAACAATTATTCTTCCGAGAGGATTTGTCCCTAAATTTGCAAGAGTGTTTCTTATCTCGGGCTGAAAAACAACTATGAGCAAAAATATTCCTGCCAGCCAGAACTGCTGGAGTAGCCAGAATGTTGCATCAAGCCCTGCAAGCTTTGAAAGAAAGGTTATAAATGCTAAAAGGAACACACCACCAAGTATATGAAGAGCCTTTGTCCCTTTAAGAATAAGAATAAGCCTGTATATTATATAATATACAATAAATATATCTATTGCTTCTTTGAAATAAAAGGCTGCTGTCCTTACCATCATCCCCCTTACTTAACTATTTGCATTATTTATTATCAGATCAAGCTCTTCCCCACTTATTGTCTCCTTATCCATTAAAACAGCAACAACTTTATCCAAGATCTGTTTGTTCTCAATAAGTATGTTTTTAGCTTTGTAATAGCAATCGTTGATTATTCTTTTTATCTCATCGTCTATGCTCTTTGCAGTTTCATCTGAATATGTGTGCTGTTTTACTATATCCCTGCCAAGAAAGACTTCATTATCATCCTTTTTTAAAGATACAGGACCTATCTTTTCACTCATTCCGAACTCCATAACCATCTTCTGGGCATAGTTTGTAGCCTTTGAAAGATCATCACCAGCACCTGTTGTTATCTCACCAAAGACCACCTCCTCACTTGCCCTTCCAGCAAGAAATATTGAAAGCTTTGATATTATCTCAGATTTAGAAGTAAGATACTTATCCTCTAAGGGAAGCTGCAATGTATAACCGAGAGCGGGGCCCCTTGGAATTATTGATATTTTATGAACAGGATCAACGTCCTTAAGCAGTTTAGCTACAAGCGCATGGCCTGCCTCATGATATGCAACAATTCTTTTTTCCTTTTCTGATATAACCCTGCTCTTTCTCTGAGGACCGGCTATAGTTTTCTCTATTGCTTCCTCAAAATCTATAAACTCTGTCTTTTCCTTGTTATTTTTAGCTGCTATTATTGCTGCCTCATTGACAACATTTGCAAGGTCAGCTCCAACAAAGCCTGGGGTTCTCTGAGCTATTATATTAAGGTCAACACTCTCATCCATCTTTATCTTTGATGAATGGACCTTCAATATTTCAAGCCTTCCCTTTATATCTGGAACAGGAACATTAACCCTTCTATCAAATCTTCCAGGCCTCAACAGCGCAGGATCAAGAACATCAGGTCTGTTTGTTGCCGCTATTAATATTATGCCCTCCTTCGTTTCAAAGCCATCTAACTCTATAAGGAGCTGATTTAATGTTTGTTCTCTCTCATCATGCCCACCACCAATACCAGAAAATCTGTGTCTTCCAACAGCATCAAGCTCATCAACAAATATTATGGCAGGGGCACTTTTTTTCGCTCTTTCAAAGAGATCCCTTACCCTTGCCGCACCAACACCAACAAACATCTCAACAAATTCAGATCCACTCGAGCTAAAGAACTCCACCCCGGCTTCACCTGCAACGGCCTTTGCAAGAAGTGTTTTGCCTGTGCCAGGTGCACCGTAGAGCAACACCCCCTTTGGCAGTGTCCCACCGAGGGTTTTATACTTATCAGGATTTTTAAGATAATCAACTATATCAATCAGTTCTTCCTTAGCCTCTTCGCAGCCTGCAACGTCTTTAAAAGTAATCTTTTTCTTCTTGTTATCAATCTGCCTTGCCTTCGATTTTGCAAAACTCATAGCCTGTTTGCCTGCCATATTTGCCTGTCTGTAAAATATAAACCACCATGCAAGTATAAAGATGAGAATCCAGCCAATGTTAAAAAGCAGTGTCGTTACCCAGCTTCTGTCTGGAACACCTGAAAAATTATCAACGGAGGCTTGCTCCATATCCTTTATCAGATCAGGATCACTAAGGGGTATGGTTTTAAACCTGACCGTCTTGTTGTTCTCTATCATCTCACCCCTTATCATATCAGGAGCTATAGAGACCTTTTTAACCTCCTTATTTTTTAGCTTTGCTTTAAAATAGGAGTAAGGTATATCCTTTTCTGTGTTCATAACACTAAGACTGTTATATATACCTGCTATAAAAATGAAAACCAACAACCATAGAATTACCTGTTTCAATCCATTTTTCTTCTTCATATCACCTCATCTTTTAGGACTCCCACATAGGGAAGATTTCTGTAATACTCATTGTAGTCAAGTCCATAACCGACAACAAATTTATCGGGTATATCAAAACCTCTGTATTTAATGTTAACATTAACCTTTCTACATGTTGGTTTGTTTAATAGAGAACAAACCTCAATAGATTTAGGCTTTCTCGTTTTAAGTGCCTTTAAGAGATAATTTATAGTAAGACCTGTGTCAACTATATCCTCAACCACAATCACATCTCTACCATCTATAGAATTTTTTAGATCAAGAAGTATCCTCACAATACCAGTTGACTGTTTGCCCTCATATGAAGATATCATCATAAAATCTATATTGGTGTTTAGTCTGACATTTTTTACGAGATCTGAAAGAAACAAGAAGCAGCCCTTTAGCACACCGATAAAAACAATATCCTTGCCTTGATAGTCCAAAGATATCTCAGCAGCAAGCTCTTTAACCCTTTTATCAATCTGTTCCTTTGTAATTAATATTTCACTCAGATTTTTATGCATAATAAATATTTTACTTATTTTATCTATTTAAAACAAAGATATGTTATAACATAATTACGCAAAATCTTGATAAAGGAAATTTAGTTATTTGGTTGTTTAATGGAAACAGATGTCAGAAGTCAGATGACAGAAAACAGAAAGCAGAAAAGCAAATTAGTTATTTAGTCATCTCGTTATCTCGTTGTTTAGGAAGAACAAAAAAACTGTAACCGTGGTTGGTTTGTGGGGATTTGTCGTTTTCTTCTTAACCTCAATCTTAATCTTAGACTTAATCTTAACCTTAACCTGCAGTTACATTGTCCTAAACCTTTACCGTTAGGCTTTTTCGATGCCACCTAAATATAGCAAAGAAACAATATTATTTTTTTACAGTAAATATTCCATCGTTTAATGAAAAGACATACTGATTCCCTATACTTTCGTATGTAAAGCTTCCTAACTTGTTTTCTTCCATAACGTAGTATGATGAGTCAGCTGTCAAAGGTTCCTCAACCATAAGAGCCATATTATCAGAGCTGAAACTGCAGGAACTGTTGCATACTACCTTTTTACCATAAATAACATTATATTTCTTTGAAAGTGTCATACTAACACCAAAATTTGAAAACATGCCCATAACATCACCAAGCGTTTTATTTATAACCTTACCCTGTGGACCTGTAACCTCTATAGAGCTTTTATTTATATTGCTCACATTGCCATAAACCTTTGCTGTATAGCTATCACCATCTATTTTTAATGTCTTTGAACCATGCATAAATATGCTCACATTTATTATATCCATTATAGGAACAAAGCTTGCATTGCCATTTGATATAAAAGATAAAAGAAATTTATCGCTATCCTTACAGCTTGATTTGTTGCCTGGACAGTTTGAAGACATTGTTATGCTCAAATAAACAACGGAACCCTTTGTTGTTTTAAATGTCAATCCGTTGTAAAGATATTTGTCCTTTACAGGCTTTAAATCTATTTTATAAATAAGAGATGATGGTGCCTTTGATTTGGTAAAAGTTTTTTCAACCGCTTTCTCTCTGTGGCCAAAGAGATTTGAAAGTTGTTCCATAAATATCTCCACATCCTTTGATGAGTAATTCTCATCTGAAGAAACACTTGGAGTTGGAAGATTAACAGAGCTTTTCTTGAAGCTTGAGAGATCCCCATCAAGCTCTGCTGAAAAGAGCGATGACTGCAGCATAAATAATCCTAAAATTATCTTTATCATCTTTCCTCCTGATTTCATAACAAAAAACATTCTTCTAATATCAATACTATATGAATATATTCTATTACATATTTAAAAATTGTCAAGGGCCTTTTAATCCAGAGTTTGATAACAAAAGACTAACAAAAAAGCAGGGGCTATTAAAAGCCCCTGCTAATTTTTACAATTCGCTGACAGCGATTAAAACTTCTCAGAACTCATTCTATCAATCGCTTTCTTAGCTCCATCCTCTCCCTTAAAAGGAGTTCCTATCTCCTGTATCAAGCCATCTCCCTGAACATAGTATATAGCTTTCTGCTGGGTATCCTGTAAAGGAGTGTGGATGATCCATTTAAGCTGAACCTGCATAGCAGCAATTGGGTCATCGCTTGTGCCAACGTTTGCTATTGTTGAATCAGGAACCTCTGCCTTGAGGTTTACCTTGTATCCCCAAGCTGTTTCAACATTTATAGGTTCTATTGCAACACCTGTTAAAAACTTTCCCTTACCATTCAAGTTTCCACCATATGTATATGTTACCTGATATGTAACCTTAACCACATCTGTTCCCATCTTGTTTTTTGCAAAAAATGAATACTTCTTTGTGGCAGGCCTTGACCATCCCTGAAGCTGTGTCCAGTGCGATAGTCCATATGGAACAGCATTTGCATAGTTGACACTTATATCAACCACAGGCTGATTCTCTTTTATTATATCCCATACCTTTTGAGCCAGATTGATTATTTTATCTATTGTATCAAGCGTAGCATTGACATTATTCAAACCATCTGCATAACTACCAGTGCCTATTGAAGGGCTTGAAGGTGGAGGTGGAGGAGTTACCTCAGGTGGTTTTGGTAGGTCAGCGGGTGCTGGAACCGGATTTAACGGAATTCCACCCTTCTTTACAGCAGCATTATCATTTATAACCTCTATCCTTATGCTTGACTCATCTATAGAATAATCACCGCTTCCCTGCGCCATTACCCCAGCAGCGCAGATTGAAAGCATCGCAACAGTTAATAATGTTTTTTTCATCTATTCCTCCTTAATCTAAACTTATATTGTTCAAACTGCTAATATTGGTCTTTCTTGATCTGAAAGGGCTTGCCAATTCTTCAAAGTATCCATCTCCCTGAATGTAATAGACAGCAGTGCCATCCATTTCTTTTAACGCACTTGATGCTGCCCATGATACCTTTAATTGAAGGGCTGCAACAGGCTTTGAATCAGTTCCAATATTTACAACAGTTGCATCAGGGACAAGTGCTGACATGGTAAAAGAAAAGCCCCACATCACATCAACAGATACAGGTATAGCCCACACGGCTGCAAGATATTTTCCAGTTCCATTATAGCTTCCGCCATAAACATACGTCACCTTGTAAGACACATTCACCACATCCATACCGTATAAATTCTCAAAATAAAAGGAGATCAAATAACTCTTTGGCTTGCTCCAATTGCTTAAATCGCTTGCGGCAGTTACACCCTTCGGCAGTGCTACAGCATATCTTGAATCTATATTCACAACAGGCTTGTTATCCTTTACCATCTGCCATACCTTATCAGCTATATTAACAATCTTTTCAACCGCAACAAGCGTATCATCCACAAGACCTTTTTTAGGATCAACAAAAATCTTTGAGTAATCAGGAGCATTGGTTTCTTGAAGCTCATTTATATCAACCCTTACACTTTCCTTTAATGTATAAAACTTAGGATCTATCTCCGCAGATTTATTCATATCTGATGAAAACTTGGATGAGTTTAATTTTTTTACAGTATCATTTACTATTTCTTCAGGCGTCTGGCAATAAATATTAAATCCTGAGAACACCAGCACACTCAGAGCTATCATTGCTTTCTTCATATCGCCTCCACATATGTTTTAACAGATTGATATTTTCCTGTCAAGTCTTTACGCCCATTATCTTAATAGGACATTGGGCCTACTCTGGTTTTCTTCATATTTCTTAAGTACTCCACCACCATAGGAAGAACCGATATAACTATTATTGATATCACAACAAACGAAAAATTGTTTTTAACAACCGGTATGTTACCAAAAAAATATCCACCAAGGTAGACTATAAGACACCACAACACTGCCCCAGTTATATTGTATGTTATAAATTTTTTATAGCTCATATAGCCAACCCCGGCCAAGAAAGGGGCAAAGGTTCTCACTATCGGAACAAACCTTGCTATAACTATGGTCTTTGCACCATATTTTTCATAAAACCTGTGAGTCTTTTCTATATACTCCTTTTTAAAAATTCTTGGATATTTTTCAAAGAGCTTATCACCAAAAAATTTTCCTATATGATAGTTTGCTGTATCACCTAACACAGCTGCTATAAGTATAATAAAAAATGTCTTGTAGAAACCAAGCATTCCCATAGCAGCAAAAGCCCCACATGTAAAAAGCAGGGAATCACCGGGGAAAAATGGTGTTACAACAAAACCTGTTTCCATAAATATAATGAAAAAAACCATTATATAAACCCAGCTGGAGTATGACAATATAATTATTTCAAGGTACTTATCCAAATGGAGTGCTATATCAACAGCTTTTATTAAAAAATCCATATATTATATTTTAACATTTTAGAACTGAAGTATCATATTAGTTCCTATCTGATATGAGAGGTAATCATCTTCTTTAAGGTATTTGCTCCAATATCTCTGAATAAGAAGGTTAAAGCTTATTCTTAGATTCTGGCTCGGTTCTATATCAGCGGTTGAGTTAATAGAAAACAATCTGTTATTGTCACTGACAGACACTGGTGATTTTTTAATTGAATAGCTTATACTGTTTGTCCATATTATTCTGTTATCAAGCATCATCTCATTTAAAAATGGTAGTTTAAACTTTTTGGGCAGTCTAAAATCTGTTTTGATGAGGACTGATGGTGTTATAATTGTTGTATTTGATGTAACTGTTTTTAATGTTGATTCCGCATAATCGTTTGAGTAATCAAGCTTGGGTGTAAATCTATATTGTTTCACATCAAATGTCCCCTGAACTGAAAATGTTTGATTTTTTGTATATCCTGTTATCTGGTTGATAGTTAGATCCCTCTTCTCTGTCGTCTTATTATTGTAAGTCATATATGTGTTGATATAATTCAACAGATTGAACCTCAGGTCCGTGCCAAAAGAGTTTGTTTTATCAAGACTCGTTTTTATAACCTCATTTGTGTTGTATGAATATTTTATGTTCATTGTTATATCCGATGCCCATCTCTTTAAACCTGTTAGATACTCTAACTGAGATACCGTAAATACCAGATCTGGTAGGGTTTTATTAACAGTTTCAGTATAGACATCGTTTGTATAGTTTTTCTGAACAGAGTAGTTATAATTATTTGTTATTAGTATGGTTGAAAGTGATTTCCATCTTGTGTTAAAGACAAACGACTCAAAAGGTTGCCATCGCAATGTCGAGTTATAGCTGTCTCTGATTGTTGCAGATGTCCTTTGAGCAAAAGGATTTTTTGGTTTTAATGGTGTCCTTATCCAGAGTTTGTTCTTTGAATTATAATCCTTTTCGACATTCTGCCATACATCTCCATCCTGAAGCTGATAGTTTGATGTTATTATCATAGATCTCAAAAGCTTTGATTTAGGCAAAAGATCATTTATATTTATTGAAAGATTAACAGAGCCCTGAGCATTTCTGTTCACTGTTTTTATATCACCGGGATTATATGTTGTGCTCTGTTGTGCCAATGTCACTGTTGTTATGCTAAGATTGTTGTTTTCATTGGTTGTCACTGAATAATTAAACGACGGATTGAACCATTTAAAGAGCTTCAAGCTTGAATCAAAGCCAGCACTCTGCTGCATTGATTTTGGATATCCAAAAGGATTTGATGTATCATAAAGATTAATTCTTGTTTCATTAACCTTGCTCAACGAATAGGATGGTGTTATCTTCCAGAAACTTACCGGCTCCAGATCAAATCTTGTGGAATAACTGTATGTCTTTTCATAGGTATCATAGTAGTCGGAAGTAGATATGTAAGGCGGAAGATATTCCACCTTGTTATCTATGTAGGTGTATGAAAAATTTATGTTCTTTGGAATGATAAAAAGATTCAAAGGAGGCTGATAGTTTGTGGAGGCTGTGTATGTGTTTTTGTTATCCTCTCTGTTTATAAGATCATATTTAACGTTATTGTTTGTATAGTTGAGATTGGTCTTTGGAAATATCCACAGGCTAAGCAATCCCTGAGCAGTTATATCCTGTTTTTTTACTTTACCGTTCTGAAGCATATTGACAAGATTGTTATTCCCAGTTAGATATACATTTGGTGTGTTTGTGTTCTGTCTTGAATATGTATAACTTGTTGGGAAAAATGCTGGTTTTAAAAGATTCAGATATCCAGTGTTCTGTTCATTGTCCTGATTTGTTACAGCACTTACCGGGGTCATAAATGCCCTGTCAACATATCTGTGCTTCCCACCAAATGTCATAAATCCAGGTATCTCAAAATCACCAGAAACCTTCCTTGCACTTCCTGTTCTTGTTATAGGATTTGAAAGATGTATCTCATTGAGGTAGATCATCCCACTATAAGAATTGGTGTCGTTGTCGCTTACCTCCACACCGGCTATTATCTGTGGTATCTGTTGGAGTGACACTGTTCCTGAGGTAGATATCTTAACAGGAAAGCCTGCTGACCATGTCTCAGCAACCCCATCATTGTTCTCATCGTTTTGATCTATGTTATATACCCTCCAGCCAATCGTTGTGTTGTCAAGTGGAACTGAGACCTTATAATAATTGTTTTCATCACCTAACTTTAAATAAAATCTTAGAGAGCCATTGTCCTTACCATTGTAAACCATAAACCTCAATCTTTTATGCTGAGATATATCTATTGAATTAGAAAATTTTCGGTATATATAGTTTCTTGAATCCTTGGTAACACTTGAAAAGTTTATTGATATTGACTGTTCTGATATAGTTTTATCACCAGTATCACTCTTCTGGCTCGAGACACTACCATAAAGGTCTTCATATATAC
The DNA here is from genome assembly GCA_012517285.1 of Elusimicrobiota bacterium. Classification (GTDB taxonomy): domain Bacteria; phylum Elusimicrobiota; class Elusimicrobia; order Elusimicrobiales; family UBA9959; genus JAAYVG01. Next base: position 7,867 of record JAAYVG010000012.1, on the reverse strand, counting down.
CTGATATCTCACCACCAACATTATATATCGGCGTGTAATCTGTATTATCTATGTTGTTAACAGCAAGAACCTTTATATTCTCAGATGTATAGGTCGATAAAAAGACATTCCATGTATTTCCAACAGCTGCAATCCTTGCTATTTTTATTCTTCCCCTTACTGGAGTGAGTGATGATTTTTTGAGTGATATCCTCACTTCTTTTATATTGGACCACTTATATGAATCGCTTGATGCTATAACAACAGGATATACAAGGTTATGCCAATTTGAAAAGTTTATATTGTTTGTGTAAGTGCCGCCACCAGCTGTTATATCAATAAACTTCGTATTTGTTAGATAACCATAATCACCACCAACCCAAGGGTTTTGAGCATCCATCCTTCCATTGCCATCAAGGTCCTGAGTGTCTATAATACCATTCTTGGAACCGAATCTTCTGGTAGAAACACTGCCTGAGTAGTTATAATAATACTCCCAGCCATTATCCTCTGAAGGGGATAGGATGTTATCACAGTTTATATCCTCAGTTTTAGGTGCACCATAGAGTATATTGCCACCGGAACATACGAGAGTCATTCCTCCTGACTGATCTGAGTCTTCATTAACATCTCCAAAATGAAGGTTTACATCAGGCCCAGCAGTATTGTTATCGCCTACAACCGTCATTTCAAATGAGTTTTTCTGAGTGAAGTCAAGCCCTGTTTTTGAGAAAACATAAGTAAGTGAAACCTCCGTTGATACACTGAAATCATAGTTTATGACAAGGACACTCTGTTTTGAATCAGTTGGTGAATTTGGATTTATATCCCTTGAGTTTATCTCCTCAGTATCCCAGTTTATAGAATCAGTATGAGATGGTATGTTTGAAGGATTTGATGCTATATACCAATAATTTTTATCCATTGATGCACTGTCCTCCTGCTTTACCCCCTCCATATTGTCTATGATTGCATAATCGTTTATATTTGGATTTAACTTTGACTGAGCCATCTCACCAGAGAGGGATGTCCTCATACCAAAGATATTAAGGTTTTTTATCTGCATATCACCATCATAAACCAAGAGGCTTGATGCAAGATCTGTTATCATTGGAGCACTCTTTGACTTACTTGATCCCTGATATATGGCGGTGGCCCCAAGGCTCACACTGTTTGATATATCGTATGAAACCCTTCCACCTGCAAGTGTCTGTGATGAGTTTCCAAATGGTGAAACCTCATAAACCATATCTATAACGCTTGTCTGGCCTATCTTATCTGTGTTATAAAAGGTTATAAAACCTGAGTCATAGTCTATATAGTAATCAACATTCTTAGTAAGCTTGACCCCATCCACCTTTATGATTTCAGAGTTTAAAACTATGCCTGATTCAATCATAAAAGTCTTTAATTTATAATAGTACTCAATATGAATAATCCTGTTTGAAACAGGGCTTTGAGAATATGTTAAAGGATCAGGTATAGTTGGATCTGCCTCAGAACCAAAAGGACTTAAAAGGTGAACTATTCCCTGCTCAAAGTCCACCTCTATATTATCAGGATATTTCTGTGGAGGATTTAATGAAGCACCTATATCCTGTTTGTTTAGATTCTGAACCTTTAAAGTAAAATTCCCATGGCCATCATCCCTTACTATGTTTGTTTGACCAATATAATAATATGTCTTTACTTCGTTGTTCCAGCCCTTTTCTCCAGAACCAGTTATATATATGTCATTATATGTTTTTAAAAGTTTGTAGCCGAAAGTTCCCTCATCATGGAGCCAGCTACCGCTGTAGTTCTGATAATCAACTATCAGAACATCAACAGAGTTAAGAGTCTGTGCTAATGTAACAAGTCCTTTATTATAATCTATTGTATAATCTATACCACGGGTCAAAAGCTTAAATCTCCCAGAGTATGAAGCACCAGAGACAAGGTCATAAGCAGTTATTGATGATATGATTATGTTGTCAACAACCTGATTAGTCTGCTGATCTATATAAATCTTTTCACTGCCAGCCTTAATAGGAAGTCTTGTTATATCACCGAATGTTATGTCATAGTATTTTCGCCTTATATATGATGTGTCTGAAAGATTTGTCGACTGGAACTGAGTGTTGCCAATAAACTGCTTTGTCTTGGTCTCGCCCTTGGTTCTTGAGCCTATGAATGTGCTTTTAAAACCACCAGTTTTTATATCAGCCCTTATTCCAAAAAGCTGTTTGTTATATGATACGAACTCTGTGGCAGGAAGAGATAGATCTATATCACCAAATGATATGTTCTGGACCACCTCCTGAGGATCGCCCTGATAGGTTATTGATATATCCTGTTTATCGCTTTTTGTGTCATCATAATCAACATTAACATTTATCTTATCACCAACCTTCCCCTGCATCCTTATCTGAAGCTCCTGTGTTATATCAAAAAGGCTTGTTGACTTCTCTCTTGTAACATTGGTTTGAGGATTGATATATTTTTTGCCTGAATAGTTGATTCCGATAACCTTTCTTCCTGTAACATTAAGCGATGTTCCGCTATCAAGGAACTCAACCTGAGGTGGCAGTGAAACCGGTGCTGTTGAAAGTGTAACAGTAGAGACTGAAACACTCTCCTTATCATTAAAATTTATCTCACCATTTTCAAGCCTGTTAACAAAGCTATTCCATTTATCAGGTGCATAATCCCAGTCATCATAATCATTATAATCTTTTTCAGTATTAATTTCTTTGTTATCACTCTTTATAACATCGTCTATCTTTATATAATCACTTGTTTTAGCATTGAGATCATCATAATCAGATACGCTGTTCAAAAAATCATTGAAATCAAATGAAAAGAGATTAGAATTGAATATAAAAAAAAACCATATAAACAACAATTTAGGCATAAATTAACTGTAATCACAACTCAGCAATTAAATAATAAAATTGATACGAACCTCCTCTCTGTTATTAGATTTCATCAGGAAATTTAATAAAATCCTAACCGAGCGAGCCTCTTATATATAAATAAATTATATATAATAGTTATTAAGTTTATTAAATAAATATGCTGCTCAAGATAGAAAAATTATTTTTTAGGTATTTTATAAGGTTTTTTTTTATTTCATTGCTCGCCTTTACAGGTATCTTTTTTATATTCTCATTTATACAGACAATAAGCAAAAAGGGAATAATGCAGGGGATATCGCTTTACTATCTTGCAAGGATGTTGTTCTACCTCATACCATCCATACTTGAAACATCCATACCATTCTCTTTTATATTTTCAATCTTTTTTTCTGTTGGAGAGCTATCTGCAAGGGGAGAGATAATAGCCATAAGGGTTGGAGGATTTTCCTACCGTGATATATCAAGACTTTTCTTTATATTCTCATTCTTTCTTTTTATATTTTTTTCAATACTCAACAACTCAATCTCCCCTGTTTATAGCCTCAAGTCAAGGGAATCATTAAGGACAATGACAAACAGGATAACAAACATAAACATCAAGCCAAACTCATTTGACTCCATATCATCTTTTACAATATATGCATCCTCAATAACAGATAATGAGATGAGCAATGTAATACTTTATAGAGATATGGATAATAATAACAGTTTAAAATCCTTTGTAAAAATATCTGCTCAAAAGGGATACTTTGAAATTCTAAAGGAGCAGGGAATAAAGATAAATCTTATTGATGGCAGGATATCAGCCATAGATAGAAATAATTACAGCATTTATAATGCAGGTATGTTTAAAGAATATATGACCTTTATTCCATTTGAAGTCAACGAGAAAACATACTCTATACCACCCAAATACCTTCGAACCAATGATATCCTGAACCAGATAAAACATATCGGTGATAGAGATCAGATCTTTGGTATGAGAGAAGAGCTTGTCTCTCGTTTTACTACAGATCTATCCATATTAATACTGGCACTTCTTTCATTAGCCTTTGCCTTCTATTATGAAAAGGAAAGCAAATACTTCAGTTTTATCATAAGTGTTGGTATAATAATATTCTACTATCTTGGAGATATATTATGCTCTCTGATGATAAGAAAGAATCATAGTCTTTTTCCTTACATAAACTTTTTGCCTCTAATTATAATGTCTTTATGTTTTTTTTATATATGGTTTGGGAAGCTTGAACACAAATGAAAATACTTACAAAATATATTATCAAAAAATTTTTAAGCTACTTTCTATCATCGTTTACTGTTGTATCAATATTTGTTTTTATAATAAATCTCTTTGAGACAGCCAACCAGCTTGCAAAAAAGAACATAGATTTTTCAACATCATTAAAAACCGCAATCCTTCAAACGCCATACTTTATATATCTTGTCCTTCCATTTATAACACTGATAGCTACAATAATGTTTTTTTCAAGCATATCAGCAAACAATGAGGACAGGGCAGTCTATGCCTCAGGATACAGAAGGACAGTATTTTTATCACCACTTATCATCTCATCACTGATGATCATACTGCTTTCAATATTTTTTATTGACCCTTTTGTGGCCACTCTTTACAAAAGAGCCGAGAATAGGAAAAACGAGATATTAAGCTCATACATAAAGGTTAATGGAGTATATTTTATGGCATCTGATGTTAAAAACAAATATCAGATGAGTGATGTATATATTGAGGATGAGTCAAAAAAATTTATAATAAAGGCTAGCTCCATGACATGGAATGATGATAAGAATATATGGGATGTGAAACACGGGGTTATCATAAAGGATAAGAATCTTGAGTATGATATAAAGATATCAACTTTTGAATCCTTGGAGGTGTCATCACTCCCGGGCACTGATGATATATTCATTGAAAAATTAAACGATGCGAACTCATACAGCATATATGATCTTCTCATTAGAGCACTAAAACTCAGGAGGCTTTCCCTCAATCCAGTGTATGAATTTAACTACATATATTTTAAATTAGCAATGATCTTTTTAAACATTACAGTTGTTCTCGCTGCCTTTATAATAGCTCAAACATCCATGATCAGAAACAAAAGCATTTCCATATCTCTGGCTCTCATTGCATCACTTCTTATGTGGTCAGTTTTGATAGTGTCAAAAAGGCTCGGTGATCTTGAACTTGTCTCATCCCCAATGATACTGATAATCCCTCATACGATATTCATATCACTATGCGCAGGTATAATGTATAAGAAAAGAATGATATAGCTTATTTTTTTGATATATGTATTGAGACACAGCCAGGAAAAAGTTTTATACAACAAACACCAGACTTGCGCATTTTTTAAGATAAAAAAACTTTTTTCATAGGGGAATTTTAAAATGCCGCTTTTTCATGGGCACTACATTGGCTTTGCGGGCTTTCAAAAATATCCTTATCTTCATAGATCTTAATATCTGAAAGGTTGAATTTTAAATCATCGGCTCTATCATTCAAAATAATATTTATTTTATCTTGGGATTTTAGAATTAGCGATTGCTCGGCTTTTTTCCGTTAACCATCACGCTGCCACTGTTTATATATTTCTTTATGAACTCTCTTGAGAATTGAGAATAGATATCAAGTCTCTCGCCATTACCGTCATAAACGAAATTATCTTTATTCATAACTATAACTCTCTAATACTTTATATTCGAACTGCGTCGGTCTGTTTCTGGCGTTATACCGTTATGGTAAATAATACACTTCTCACTTTTGTTTTTCTATTGCAGACAGACTTTTTCACTGCCCTCTATCTAAAACTTCTTTTTTATTGACAACCTCTGCATCCTGCCTAATTCACTCTGAGGACTCATCGCCCAGTCTATCTCGATCCCTATAAACTTAATGCCTACGCCACTCGTTATAATACTACCCATCTTGCCATCCATATAAGCGCTATTCATATATCCTGCTCTCAGATAAAATCCGTCCATCAATCTGTATTCACTGCCTATATTTATGATGTTTTCTCTGTCATATATTAATCTGGTTATATCCATCGCTAATTCAAAACCGCTAATAATATTATACATCATACCCAATGTTATCGAAAAAGGAAGTTTTTCGCTCCTGTCTATATACCTCAGCCCGCTGCCTATATTTCTAGCTGTCATTCCTATTTTAAAATTTTTACCAAATCCATAACTCATCCCTAAATCCACAACTAATGACTTTGCTTCCTCATCAGATATATGACTTGTTACTGATTTCAAGTTTATGCCTGCCTTTGTCTTTGATGTTATCGCTCTTGTTAATGTCAGGTTTATGGATTGGTCATACGCGCTGTAATTATTGAGTGACTGCCGGCTTTTATCCCTGCCTTCTATATCGCCATAACTGATTCTTGTCAACGATAGTCCTATGCTTCCTATCGCTTTCAATGGAAAAGCCATACCTATAAAATTATGGTCAGTTCCAATATACAATTCGCTGTGCATTATTCCTATCTGCGGCGAATCTAACATGGATATGCTTACCGGATTTGTCCAGATGCCATCTATATCATTTGAATTGGCTACAGATGCATTGCCCATACCAAATGATCTAGCGCTAACGCCTATGTTTAAGAAGTCTGCCGTCGTGTTTATGTTATATTCTGCTTGAAGCCCGGAGATCAGAGTAAGTATGGAAGATACTATTAGCGCTCGCTTCACCATAATCCCTCCGCTACCGCAGTACCGCAAATTTACCATTAGATTTTAATTTGTTTTCGCCCTTAGCGGCTTCCACCATGTAATAATATACTCCGCTCGGCAGATTCTCCATTACCGTCCATTCATATGCATAATCTGCGCCATTGCCGTCATCTATTATTTGAGGCAGACCGCTAATTGTGTGTTCATATGCTATCCTGCCTGATACCGTGTATATCTTTATGTTTACTTCGTTAGCTATCCCACATTCTATATGAAATGTCGGTTTATCATTCCTTTTAGCAGGATTTGGAAATACATATACCTCCCTTAAAATAAACTCACTACCTATATTACTTCTAAAGCTTTGTGTCCCTATACCTCCAGTTATTGTGTATTCGATGGTATTCGAATGAATTTTCTGGTTATCTGTTCCTGTTCTCTCGGCTTTGATTGAATATGTCCCATCTGGTATTTGTGGAACCTTGCCTTTTATCTGTGTATCTCTCCATAATGTCAAATATGCCGTCGTATCACCAAACAGCACATTTGTCTTCCCGCTTATATAATTGCCAAATCCTGTCCCGCCTATTATGAATTCTGTCCCAGGATTACCGCCTGTCGGATTAATTGAGTTTATATAAGGTTCTATTATGTTTATGTATATAATGTTGCTTCTGATTGCTCCGTCATTTATATCCCTTTCTACTGTTAATGGATAACTGCCAGCAGTTAAATACGGCAGTTTGCCTTTTATCTGATTATCTGTCCAGAGGGTTAAATAGCTTGTTGTGTCATTAACAAGGACTTTTGTTTTATTGATTACATAATTGCCGAAATTCTGCCCGGTTATTGTGTATTCTCCAAAGACAGCATGTGTCGATGGCGTTATGCTTTCTATAACAGGAACCGTTATTTCAAATAATTCAGTAAATAATGATGTTTGCTCGCCACCGTTTATTGCCCTTTTAACTTTTATCGTGTATTCACCAGGTAATAGTGTTCCGGGCACTGTCCCTTTTATCTGTGTATCCGTCCACAATGTTAAATATGCCGTCGTATCACCAAACAGCACATTTGTCTTCCCGCTTATATAATTGCCAAAACCCTCGCCGGTTATTGTAAACGGCACGCCTATTGGCCCTGATGATGGGGTTATATTATATATATCAGGATATGTTATGCTGAATTCTAATGGCGTTGAGTTAACTACCGAGCCGTTTATTTCACGCTGAACTATTACCTGATATGTCCCTGTTGATAGTGTTATACCTGTATTATAGTCGATT
>JAAYVG010000011.1 GCA_012517285.1 Elusimicrobiota bacterium | reverse complement strand
GAATAAAGGATGATGATACAGTTGTTATAGGAAAGTCAGAGTTTACATGGAAAAATTATTATTGAGATAATCCTTTATTATCTTGCTTCTTGATGGATGTCTAAGCTTTCTTATAGCCTTTGCCTCTATCTGCCTCACCCTTTCTCTGGTAACTCTGAATATCTTTCCCACCTCTTCAAGTGTTCGTGGATATCCTGTATCTATTCCAAATCTCAATTTCAGTATCTTTGCTTCCCTTTCGGTGAGTGTGGCAAGAATCTTGTTAACCTCTCTTTTTCTGAGTATATCCACGACAGAGTTTGATGGAGGGGTAGCATATCTATCCTCTATAAAATCTTCAAGCGATGAATCCTCATCCTCTCCTATAGGTGTAGCAAGCGATACTGGATCCTGCATTATTTTGAGTGCGGTCTTAACCTTATCAACAGAGATCTTTAATCGCTGAGAATACTCCAAAACATCTGGATCTCTTCCATACTCCTGCCTGTATTTTTTTGCCACCTTCATAAGCTTTGAGACAAGCTCTTTCATATGAACAGGTATTCTTATGGTTCTTGACTGATCAGCTATTGCTCGGTTAATGGATTGTCTTATCCACCATGTTGCATAGGTGGAAAACTTGAATCCTCTTTTATATTCAAATTTTTCAACAGCTTTCATCAAACCCAGTCCTCCCTCCTGTATCAAATCGGAAAGCTCAAGGTTTGAGTTTATATGTTTTTTTGCTATTGAGACAACAAGCCTTAGATTTGCCTTTATAAGCTTCAGCTTATCTTGCAGGATCTGCTCCTCAAGAAAAAGAATCTTGTTATCAAGATCCAAAAACTCATTTATGTCCTGCGGAATAGTCTTTGTTATTGCCTCTTCCTTCTGTTTTATAGTCTTTATGTTTTCAATCGCAGCTTCAACCTCTTTAGGCATGAACTTGTGAATCTTCTTAAACTCTTCTTTTGTAATTTTTCCACTCTGATATTTGTCATAGTCATGAATCAGCAAATTGATATCGCCATAAACCTTTCTATATCTCTCAATCTCAAACCTTAAATCCTTTATCTTTGCTGCCATATTTTTAATCTTGTTTATAAGCCTTTTTATCTTCTCCTGATTGAGGTTAAGATCAAGTATGTTTTTAACTATTCTGAGTCTTTTTTCTTCTATTTTATTCTGTAGTTCAATCCTCTCTTCGTTTGTTATCTTTTTTGATAGTTTTTCACTCAGTTTGTTTATTTCTTTCTCATCCTTACTTATAGACCTCACAACATCCTTCATCTTTTTTTTCATTTGATTGAGCTCTTTGTTAGTCTTTCTTCCTCTCGGCATAAGCTCTTTGGCTGTCATCTCTTCTTGCTCTATAAGAGTTTCCCAGTTTTTTATTTCTCTCATTGTAAGCGGGCACTGAAGAACAAGCGTCTTTAACTCCTTCTCTCTTTCTTTTATATTTCTTGCGAGTGTCAGTTCCTCATCCCTGCTGAGAAGTGGAGTCTTTCCCATCTCAGAAAGATACATCTTGATTGAGTTTGAAACATCTGTTGAAAATGATGACCAATCATCACCAATAAAATCTTTTTCAGAAGTTTTCGTCTTTTCTTTTTCTCTTACCTCTATGCCGAGCTCTTCAAGTGTTGACATAAAGCTATCCACATCCTCAGGACTCATAGTTGTATTAGACATGGATTTGCTTATCTCATCCAGTGTTAGATATCCATATTCCTTTCCTATTTCAATAAGATCTCTCAAGTGTTTCTGATTTGCCATATTAGCTCCTTTTACCCTGTTAAAATATTAAGTAAAAACAAACAGGGTCTTATCCAATTATATTTTCAAAACCTCTCTGCTCACATCATCAGCTGTATAAGTTATAAATAACATTAAAAAATATCTTAAAATATCTGATATTTAATGACTCTTATTTATATCCTTGTGTTTTTCAGTTCTATGCCGAGCTCATTAAATCTTTTTAATTCCTCTGGACTCAGTGTGTTAATCCTTGATTTGAGCTCTTTCCATTCAGTTTCTAAATAATTTTTTTTAATAAGATTAACAGTTTTCTTAAAGTTTGAAATAGTTGAGGTCTCATCAGTATTTTTTTCGCTTATCAAAATCTTCATTATTCTTTCCTTGTACTCAGGCAGGGCTTCTGCAAGAGATTCTATAACTCTTTCATTATCAGCCTCTTTCTGTATATACTCATAAACTTTTTTTGCAAAATCCGAACTCAGATATTTTGCAGAGAAATCTTTGCAGGAAAAAATAATCTTTGGATTGTTTATGAGTATATCTATTAAATTTTGCTCTATTAGTAAATCATCACTATGGTTTGATATGTTCAACTGCTGTTTTATTTCTTTTGAGTTCTTTATCAGATAATTGTTTATTACAGACTCTGATATATCAAATGCTGATGAAACCCGTTTTACCCACTCAGAGCGTATGACCTCGTTCCTTTGCCTTATAATTGTTGGGGAAAGAAATTCAAGTATATGAAGCTTTTTATCAGGTGAAAGATCATATTTTTTATTTTTAATAAGATTTATTTTAAATTCTATTATATCAGGTGAGTTGTTTATCAATGAAATCATATCATCAGTGCCATTTTTAATAAGATACTCATCAGGATCCATCTTTGGTGGAAGTAGTGCTATCCTTGTATAAATGCCTGCATCTGTTATTATATCTGCTGCTTTCATTGCTGCTCTTACCCCTGCTTCATCTGAATCAAACATTATTATTATTTCATCAACATAATTTTTAAGGATATTTGCATGTTCATATGTAAAGGATGTTCCAAGAGGTGAAACTGTTATGTTAAACATATACTGATGCATCATAATTGTATCAAAATATCCTTCAACTATTATAGCCTTCCTCTCCTTCCTTATAGCAGCTATGGCATTTGAAATTCCAAAAAGTGTTCTTCTCTTTGAAAAGACTGGTGTTTCAGGTGAATTTAAATACTTTGGCTGCTGTTCTCGCAGGACTGCCCTTCCTCCAAAGGCTATAACATTTCCTGATATGGATTTTATCGGAATCATTATCCTGTTCCTAAAAGTATCAATTATGTTGCCTGAAGTAGATGATATTATCTGAGATCTTGATAAAAGGCTGTCAGAATATTTTTTTGAAAGCTGTTTGTATATCATATCATATGAATCCGGTGAATAACCGATATCAAATTTTGAGATTGTCTCATCTTTTAAACCACGATCCTTAAGAATCCTCATCGCTGTTTTGCCATCGTTTGATCTTAAAAACTTCTGATAGATAATACTTGCATCAAGATTTATCTGGCGTATTAGTATTTTTTCCTTTTCTTCCTCTGATGAATTATTTATAACATCTATATCAATTTCTATGTTGGCCTTGGATGCGAGTTTTTTTAATGCTTCCATATATGTTATATTTTCGTAAAGACTGACAAATTTTATAATATCCCCACCAGTATTACATCCAAAGCAATAAAAAAACTGCTTCTCCCTGCTAACAGTAAAAGAAGGCGTTTTTTCGCTGTGGAAAGGACATAAAGCAATATAACTGCGACCTCTCTGCCTTAACCCCGGCAGATATTCGCCTATAATATCAACGATATCAAGCCTTTCCTTGACTTCCTGTGCTATTTTATGATAATCCATCAAATGGATTTATTTATTAGGATTCAACTTTCTGAGTTTTCTTCTCAACTCTTGCCTTTTCAATTTTCTATCAAGGCTTGGAGAAACATAAAATTCTCTTTTTTTTATTTCTCTGAGTATAGAATTTTTTTCACATTCATGTTTGAATCTTTTTATAGCATCCTCTGGGGATTCGTTGTCTCTTACTCTTACGTATACCAAGTTAATCACCTCGCTTTGTGGTCAATTTTGAAATATAAATCACAAATCAGTTAGTTTCCTCATCATCCTGGAGGCCATGCAAACCTTCGACCTGCAAGAAAATGATAGTGTATGTGAAAGACGCTCTGTCCAGCATCTTTTCCACAGTTGGCAACAAGCCTAAAATCTTCAAACTTAAACTTTTCTGCAATTTTTTTAGCAGCCAAATTAATTTTTCCTATAATATCAGCATCAGCATCTGAGATATCAAGGATTGTTGCTATATGTTTTTTAGGAACTATAAGTATGTGTGTCGGAGCCATGGGATTTAGATCATTGAAAGCAACAACATAATCATCCTCATAAACTATATTTGATCTGACTTCTCCATTTATTATCTTACAAAAAATACAATCCATACCTATAGTATCCTTTACCAAAGAACAAATATCTATAAATCTATTATACCATTTTATATCATTGATTGTCTAATTTTTTTGATATTAAATTCTAAAGCATAAATTAGTAAAGAATTTAAGTCATTCTATAGGCAGTATTTTTTGTATAATATGTTAAAGGAGTTATGTATGAACAAAAAATTGAGTGTTATTATGTTGTCCGTATTTATTTTTTCATTTGCCGTTAATGCTGAGGATAAGCATTCAAGGGATGAGGTTATCGTTTCTCCAAGCGTAAGCCTTATAGATATACCTACTGCCGGTGTTCTTGATTATTCTAATTTTGCAGTAAAAACGAGGTTCTATAACAATGGTGGTGTTCTTGCTTATATGAATGTAGGGGTGCTAAATCGTATGAATCTCGGTGCTTCATTTATGGTTGATAGATTGATAGGCTCACAAAGCCCCGTAAAGTTTATAAGGCCTGAGATTCAGGTCAAGTTCAGATTCTATGATGGTGGCTATTATCTTCCTGCTATGGCTCTTGGCTATGATGGTCAGGGATATTATTATGACAGTAAAAGGGAAGAGTTTATGCAGAAAGGAAAAGGGCTCTACCTCGTTGGTTCCAAAGAGGTTCTTTTACCCAATCTTATGGGCAATTTAGGTTTTAATGTTCCTGATTTTGATGATGGTTATCTCTACTCATTTATAGGTTTTGATTATAATTTTGAAGACAAGATGACCCTTATTTTAGAATATGATAATCTTTTTCATTCAGATTATCACTCAAGGTTTAATCTTGGAGTCAGAGTTGATATAACACCAAACTTCGGGCTTGATTTAGCACTCAGAAACATTGGCAGAAATTCAAGATTCCCTAATGGTGAAAAGGATAAGATGGAAAGAATAGTTCAGCTGAGCACATCCTTTTACCTTGGAAGTTTTTAAACAATATGTCTGATATAGATTTTAATTTGTTTAAATTTAATATTTAGTTGGAGGTAATATGAAAAACATAGGAATACTTACAGGTGGCGGAGACTGCCCTGGATTAAATCCTGCAATAAGGGGGGTTGTCTATGCAGCAGAAAAATTTGGTTATAAGTGTATTGGTATTATGGATGGTTGGAAGGGTATGATAGAGGGAAATACTATGCCTATTGACAGAGAAAGGGTTGAATACATAATATCTCAGGGTGGAACCATCCTCGGGACATCAAGGACAAATCCATACAAAAAGGAGAATGGTGTTAGGAGTGTTATTGATAACTTTAAGGCTATGGATCTATATGCTCTTGTTGCTATGGGTGGTGAGGATACGCTTGGTGTTGCTACAAAACTTTATGATGAATATAAACTGAATGTCGTTGGCGTGCCAAAGACAATGGATAACGATCTAAGTGCTACAGATTATACTTTTGGTTTTGATACCGCTGTGACAAGGGCAATGGATGCTGCAAAATCACTTATCGATACGGGAAGGAGTCACAGACGAGTTATGGTTCTTGAGGTTATGGGGAGACATGCCGGCTGGGTTGCTCTTTTTACAGCCATATCATCAGCAGCAGATTATGTTTGCCTGCCAGAGAAAAAGATAGATTCAAATGATATGCTTGATAAGATAAAAAAAGCCTATCAGCGAAAGAGGTTTGCACTTGTGGTAGTGAGTGAGGCTGTCGAGGTTATGCAGGAAGAAAAGGATGCCATAAATACTGAAGAGGTTGATCAGTTTGGTCATATAATACTCAAAGAGAGGGGAATGGGAGAAAAAATTGCAAGGTTTATAGAAAAAAATACAGGGATAGAAACAAGACATGCTGTAATAGGACATATGCAAAGAGGTGGAGAACCTACACTTTTTGATAGAATACTTGCAACAAGGGTTGGTATAAAGGCAGCAGAGCTTGTGAGGGATGGTGATTTTGGAAAGATGTCTGCTCTTGTTGGCAACGAAATAAAAGCTGTTCCATTGAGGGATGCAACGGGCGAACTTAAGGTGGTTGATAAAAACTGGTTTGATCTTATGGATATACTTTTTTAATATCTGTTCTTGTAATTAAAGTCCGCTATGAAGTTATATTGCTGATTTGGGTTTTTGAGAAGGAGGATTTGTGGAAGAAACTAAACCACGTTTTCAGAGAAAGACTATAATTATTAAAAAAAGCTTGCAGTACAGATATATGTTTATAATATCTTTTACAGCTCTTATAGCTTTTTTGCTGGTGGCACTTGATTTCATATGGGATGTGTACAAGGTTGTTGAAAATCATCCTGCAATAATTCCTCTTCTTGATGAGGTCTTCTCTGATATGCCTCTGATGTTCTTAAAGCTCGTTATTTATATGCTTATAATTATAATAGCATCAGCGGTGATATCTCACAGAATTGCAGGACCTGTTTATAAATTTGAGAAGAGCTGCGATAAGATCTCAGAAGGAGATCTTACTCACAGGGTTTATCTCAGAAAGGGCGATTATCTTGTTGATTTGCAGAATTCTTTTAATAAAATGATTGATAAGCTATCAGAGGTGATAAAAATAAATGAGAGATTGAAGCAGGAGCTTAGATCAAAAAATATTGAGGTTGAGTCAATAGAAAAGGCTGATAGTGATATAAAAAAGATAATGCCCAATTTTAAAATATAATTTATGAGGTTGAAGTTTTATAAACTTACAGCTGCAGGAAATGATTTTGTTCTTTTTTATAATATTTCAAACAGCAGAAAAAATTTAAAAAATCTTGCAATGAAAGTTTGTGACAGACACTACGGTATTGGTGCTGATGGATTGCTTGTCCTGAACAAAAAGGGTGATGAGTTTTATCTTGATTATTTAAACAGTGATGGAAGTTTTGCATTCTGTGGGAACGGAACAAGGTCTGCTGCCTTCTGGCTTTATAAAAATCGCATTGTCAAAAAAAAAGAATTTTTTTTAAATACTGAATCAGGAAAGCTTAAGATATATGTAAAAAACAAGAGCATATATGTTGGTATGCCATTCCCCAGCTTTATTAAAACAAATTTTAATTTGAAAAATAAGTTTGATTTTAAAAAGATTTCTTTTGTTAAGGTCGGTGTCCCTCATCTTATTATTGAGACTAAAAACATAGATAAAATTGATGTGGTTAATACTGGAAGATATTTTAGAGATTTAAAGGAACTCGGGAGTTCTGGTGCTAACGTAGATTTTATTGAGTTAAAAAAGATTGATGGTGATTGTGCTGAGGTTTTTATAAGAACTTATGAAAGGGGTGTTGAGGATGAGACTCTTTCATGTTCGAGCGGAATCACATCATCCTTCTGGGCATTGAATAAGCTTTATGGCATAAGAAGGGCAAGAATATTTTCTAAAAATAAAGAGATTTTTATGATTGAGCTGAATGATAAGAATGCCGTTTTAACCGGACCCAACAGAATTGTATTTGAGGGTGAGATCAGATTATAATTCTATACACAAATCCATAATATTGTTTCCTAAGCCTCTGGTAGGCCCTTTGTCTCTTGACACCATTTAACAAAGCATATAACATATAATTATATATGGCAAAAGCCTTATTGTTTATTCTATTTTTATTTAATTTATCAAGCGGGTTTTTATATTCCAAAAATATATCGTATGACAGAAAAAAGGGGACTGATGATATCCATGCCTTTTTTGATTCTCATTATCAGGATGAACATAAAATTAATAATCCTGAGAAAATCCTACAAAGCTACAGAATTATTAAAAAGGAACCTGAAAGAGCAGCTGATGCCTTTATAACGATTATGGCATCAAAAACCCCTGAAGAACAGATGGATTTTATAAAAAGGAATTATGATAAGATTTCATATCTTATATTCAATCTTGATATCAAACAGTCATCTAAGTTTGAAGAAGTTTTTGGAGTAATGGTTAAAAATTCTTTTCCTATAAGCCCGGATAACCTGATCAATTTTCGTGATAAAGCTAATGATATGCTTGCATATTTTGTAAAAGATTATAACAGAAGGATGAAGATGCTGCCGCCAGATTCAAGAAGAGTGGAGATATCCACTGCAACTCTTAATTTTCAAAACCCTGTAAGCAGGCTTGTTGGATTTGGAAGAAGCATTAAAACGAGCCCTGATACGGCGGTTAAAGAAGCTGATGAGCTAAGTGTTGAATATTCAACTGAGCCCTCTGTTCAGAATGGTATAGCAAGGTTATTTCTTGATGAATCGAACTATGAGGAAGCTGAAAAATATACCACAAAAGCTATTTCTGTCGATAACAATAACTATGATGCATACACAATGAGAGCGGAATCAAGATATTCATTAAATGATGTAAAGGGTGCTATTGATGATGTAAAAAGGGCAAGCGAGATAGATCCAACAAATGAGACTACAAAACTCCTTGCAGCATTTGCCTTAAAAAGTCCTGAGTTCGCCAAAACTGATCTTTCATCGCTTAAGGATAGCTTTGCTGATGGCAGAGCTGGTAGCTATGATGACACAGAGACATCCGATGTTGAGATTCATCCATCTAACTCTTCCAAAGAGGTTGTGCAAAGCGGCGTTAAAGAAATAACTGTTGATGAAAAGAAATCTGATTACTATTTAAAAGTTGCACTGGTCAAGTCTCAGATGGAGGATTACAAGGAAGCGGTTAAATATTATAACTATGCGATTGATAAAAACCATGATAATATGAATGCATATCTTGAGAGAGCTAATACTTATAACCTTATGGGCAACTATGATGAGGCCATAAAGGATGCTACATATGTGCTGAGAAATGACCCACAGAATGTTAATGCATTGAATATAAGGGGCTGGGCTCTTTATAAGAAGGGAGATGTCCAGAGCGCTTATGATGATACAAATAAGGCTATAGATATTAAGCCAAACTTTGCTGATGCTATGTTCTTGAGATCTCTGATATATGAAAAACAGAATAAATTTGATGAGATGCTCAATGATTTAGAAAAAGCAAGCAGATTAAACCCAAACTATATCCCAACATTCCATGATGCTGTAGCTAATTATTCATACAGGGCTCCAAACTTTATGAGGTATTATGATAGAAACAAGGATATATTTAGCAAAGTAAACACTGATGAACCTCCACCAAAACCGTTCAATGTCAAAAAGTTTTTAATCCTTCTCGGGCTTACTGTGATGGGTGGAATATTTATAGGCATAGCGTTGCTTCATGTCTTTTCACCGAGGCTCAGCACCCATTCTGCTGATACTAAATCAAGCATATCCAACAATGGTGTGCTATCACCAAACATCTTCTATGAGGGTGTTGCAAGCGGTAAGTATAAGATACTTAAAAAGATCGGTCAGGGTGGTATGGGAAGTGTGTATCTTGCAACTGATCAGACCCTTAACAGAGAGGTTGCAATAAAGAAGATGAATGAGGACATAAGAATGAATGAGAGGGAGAAACAAAGATTCATAGATGAGGCAAGAACCGTTGCTATGCTGCATCATCCCAATATAATAGAAATTTATACTATCTTTGAGGAGAAAAAGGATATATACCTTGTTTTTGAGTACGTTGATGGCATAAGCCTTGATAAAAAGCTTGATGCTGAGGTGAGAATGCCTTTTTATGAGGTGAAGGATATAATTATTGAGATATCAAAAGCTCTTGATTATGCTCATAATAAAAATGTTATTCACAGGGACTTGAAGCTTTCAAATGTTATGGTATCAAAAGAAGGATTTATAAAGGTTATGGATTTTGGCCTTGCAAAGGTTTTGAGAGAAGCAAAAGCGAGATACTCATCATCTGAGGTGGTTGGAAGTCCTGCATATATGGCTCCTGAACAGGATATTGGAGTTTTCTTTAAGGAATCTGATATGTACTCTCTCGGTGTCTGTATATATGAGATGTTGAGCGGCGATCTTCCTTTCAGTGGGCCTGATTATCATTATCAGAAAGAAAAAAAGCTTTATACCCCGATTTCAAGCATTGTTGTGGGATTGCCTTCTGCGATAGATGATATTATATCAAAACTTCTTGATCCAAAGCCTGAAAACAGATATTCAAGCATCAAAGAATTTCTTAGTGATTTCAATAAATTATAATATCATAAAAAATTATTAAAAAATATTCTTATCTTTTATTCCATAAAAACTTTAATATCAATAATTGTAAGTTTGCTTATAAAAATTATAGAATGTTATTAATGCTAATGATAAGCATAAGTCAGAAAACAGAAATCAGATGTCAGATTTTAAAAGAACTCATTATTTCTGACCTCTGACTTCCGTCTTCTGTACTCTGATTTCTGATTTTTATTTTATTGGAGGCTATATGAAAGCTCTTATTAAAAAGGAAGCAAAAAAAGGTATATGGATGGGAGATGTTCCTGAACCTGTTTGTGGAGACAATGATGTGAAGGTTAAAATAAAACAGACTGCTATATGTGGAACTGATATACATATATATGATTGGAATCAGTGGGCGCAGGATACAATCCATGTTCCTATGGTTATAGGTCATGAATTTGTTGGCAATATTGTTGAAATGGGTAAAAATGTAAAAGGTTTGAAAATAGGCCAGAGGGTCAGTGGTGAAGGCCATGTCACTTGTGGTTACTGCAGGAGCTGCAGGGCTGGTAAGAGGCATCTATGTATAAATACAAAGGGAATAGGGGTGAACATTCCGGGTGCATTTGCAGAATATCTTGTCATGCCTCATGAAAATATTTTTCCTGTTCCAGATGAGCTTACAGATGATGAAGCATCAGTCCTTGATCCGCTTGGCAATGCAGTTCATACTATTCTTTCATTTGATCTTGTTGGTGAGGATGTTCTTATCACTGGTGCTGGTCCTATAGGAATTATGGGAGCAGTAGTTGCACAGCATATAGGTGCAAGGAATGTCGTTATAACTGATATAAATGATTACAGAATAAATCTTGCAAAACAGTGTGGTATAAAAAATGTTGTTGATTCAAGAAAAGAAAGCCTTGATGATGTTATGAGGAAACTAAAGATGACTGAGGGATTTGATGTCGGTTATGAGATGAGCGGAAGTCCTGTTGCGTTCAATGATATGCTTAAAGCTCTTAGAATGGGAGCAAGGATAGGTTTGCTCGGTCTCCTACCAGATGATACAAAAATACCTTGGGGAAGTGTGATATTCAAAGCATTTTTTATAAAATGTATATACGGTAGAGAAGTTTTTGAAACATGGTATAAGATGGCTGCTATGATACAGAGTGGATTGGATATAAAGCCTGTTATAACCCATAAGTTTTCAGTTGATGATTATCAGAAAGCTTTTGAGATTATGGATAGCGGAAAGTCTGGAAAGGTTATAATTAAGTGGTAAAATAACAGATGACAGAGGTCAGAAGTCAGATAAATAAAGCATCCATTTTATTATGTCCTTTGATTTCTGTCTTCTGATATCCGTTCCATAGGAGTTTTAATGAAACTAAAAGTGGTTATAATTTCTTTTTTTGTTGCTTTGAGCTTTTCCTCATGCAATCTTGTCAACCAGCAGATAGGGGGGTATTATTTTAATAAGGCTAAAAAGATTGCTCATAGCAATGAAGTTTCTGAAAGAGAAATAGATAAGTTTTACGATTATTTGATGAAGGCTTTGGATTATAAGAACAACATACCTGAGTCAATAGAGCTTGTTGACAATGTAACTCAGGCAAGTCTTAAAGCTGGTTATATAAAGGCTTATGAGAATGAGCTTAAATTTTATAAAAAGTATGTGGAGAAAAATCCTCAGAGCTGGGATGTATATCTGAATATAATCAATATATTTTCATTAAAGGGTGATCTTTACAATCTTAGCACTCTGAAGGATGATTTTGATAAAAGAAGTCAGAGCAATAAGAATTTTAAAATTCTATCATTTCTTGTTTCTACCAATCTGCTCTATTGGACTCAATCATATGGTGAACTATCTCTCTATAACAGCTATGATGAGACAATGGACTACCTTAACAGATACTGTTCTTATTCCAGAGGTATAAAAGAAGTCATAGATCTAAATAATCGTCTTTTTTTTAAAGATGCAGATCCTGGCCTTTACTATTATTTCACATCATCTGTGAGTGATATAAATGCTAAAATGCCTTCGATAAACAGAAACTGTCAGATACTTGATAAAAGCACAGTGACCCCTGATTTTGCAAAGCTTATTAAATATACTGTTGAGGGCAACAAATATTTTGCTAAGAAGGATTATTCTAATGCTATTATATACTACAAGGCAGCATTGAGAGTAGATGATAGTTTTTATCCTGCTAAGAAAAATCTTATAGAAACTGAGTTTCAGAATCAGCTATCGCTATCTCTGATGAAAAAGGATAAGACAAAATTAGTGAACTTTATTTATGATAGTCTGGGTGAGCTTGATAATGTTATATCTTCCACTGAAAGCATAACACAGCTTCCATTTTCTGACAGTGATAAATTTATTTCAAGCGTTCTTTCACTGAAGGCTGCTATGATGAGCGTTCTTATAGACGATAACATATCAGATTCTAAGAAAGCAAGAATAGAAAAGAATATAAATGATCTGTTAAATGATGCTATAAAGTATGATCCTCAGAATAAAATGGCAAAGGAGCTTTTAAACAGACTTTTTCAGAAATGAAATTTATATTTATATTTCTAAGTTTAACCCTTTTTTCACAGACTCCTAGTAGCACCACTGATGATTCTAAAGTTTATCTTACAATGGATAAAAATAATAGCGGAACTAAGACTTATCTTACCTATTCTATAAGATTTAACAGTTTTACAGATTTTAAATATATTTATAAACTTCCATTTAATATTTATAGTGGTCTTACAAATTTAGAGCTAAGGAATGATTTTAAATTGAGGTATTATGGGATATCAACATATCCATTCAGATATATCATAAGCAACAAAAAAAATATAGATTTTAGCGGAGCTGAGGGGGGAGCTGTTAAAGGCGATAGTAGCAGAGGAAGTTATCGTATAAAATTAACACTCAACCCGCTCTATGATGATCTGAAAGAAAATATAAACTGGTATCTTTTTGACCTCTCTATGAAAAGTTTTTCTTCGGATTGGGGTAAGTTGAACAAAGAGGATAAAAAGCAGTTTTTAAATGATATTTCAAGTCTGAGGATATCAGAGTTCCCTGTAATTGAAAGAATTATTCCTGATGAAGCTGACAAGTAGTTTTTTAATAATTAAGCGACAGTGATATCCTGTTGATGTTTCCTAAATCTCCAAATGGTGAAAATGAATAATCAAATGTATATTCCCAGTGTCTTACTCCAAATCCAAAACTTGCACTCCTGAACCCGTTTAGATCCGATATGTTTCTTGTATTTCCACCCGCTCTTAGAAAAAGCTTGGTTCTTTTATTGATGTCTATTTTCCCTTCAATCCCAATTGCAAAATAAAGAAACGAGTTTTCTGGCATTATTATATCAGAGTTTATGGTTATGTTCTGGTTTAAAAATACACTGCTGCCAAATTTTATTATTTTTGTTATGTTGTAGTTGTCCTTATCCATTTTTATAGTTCCTATGATGTTTTGAAAAGCAAAGGACATAAGAAGTCTTCTATCAAAGAGATATGGGAATAGAACACCTATATCTGCTGAAAGGGTTGTTGCCGATGAGTCTATTTGTGTCCTTATAAATTTACCGATGCCTCCAAAAACAAGCCTGTCCTCTTCATCCTTTGTAAGACCTGTTAGATATGTGGCAAATCCCATCTCAACCACCATCTCATTTGGTGTCATAACACCAATATCATTTGCATAGTCATCTGTTTTTGTTATATCACCCCAGTTAAGATACTTTACTCCAACCCCGAATGAACCAACATTCTTACCAATTTTTCTTGCATATGATATATTCCCTACCGATATATCTTCAAAAAGTTTGTTGTAGGAAAGGTAGAAAGAATCCTTCTTTACCTTGACAAGGCTTGCTGGATTTATATCTATTGTTGATGCATCATATATATTTGATGTGCAAGCCTCTCCCATAGCAACGCACCTCGGATTTATATTAAGCTCAAGTATTTCTGCTGCAGTTGTTCCATGAGATGAACTATCAAAAGCTGAAAAGAGTGGTTTGTTTGAAATAAGTATAATATATAGCATTAAAATTTTTTTCATTATTTCTCTATGGCCAGTTTCTTTATTACCTTATTAC
Organism: Elusimicrobiota bacterium; assembly: GCA_012517285.1. Lineage (GTDB taxonomy): Bacteria > Elusimicrobiota > Elusimicrobia > Elusimicrobiales > UBA9959 > JAAYVG01. The sequence goes on along the minus strand of JAAYVG010000011.1, from coordinate 19,125 downwards.
CATTTTTGTCCTTAAAAATTACAAGATATACCCCGCTTGCCACCTCTCTCCCATCAGAGTTCTTTGAATCCCATTGAACAAATCCACTTTTGTTAGCCTTTAATTTTTTAATAAGCTTGCCCATAACAGTATATATGTGTATATCAGTGTCGCCCGGCATATTTGAAAAATTTACCTTACCCATGTTTGTGTTTGGCTTGTATGGATTGGGATATATTTTTACATCTTCGACGCTTTGAGATTCCTCAAACTCCATTATCTGGAATGTTGAAAAATGGTAAGTTTTGCCAACAATATAATTGTTCTCCTGATATGATTCAATCGGAACCCATAGCTTTGCACTTTCATCATACCTTGCAAGTATGAGTTTATTCATATCAAATGATGATGGTATGGTGCTAAATGGAATTCTTACCTCCATAAAACCGTTATATAAAACCACTGGAAATATATAAACTCTGGCTGCAAATCCCGTTGGCCTTAAATTGCCAGCTTTCGATTTTGGTGCTGGTGGATTTAAATCCGGTTCTATAAAAACCTTTGTTGCACTTCCTAAAGCATATGGTGGTATTATAACCTGTATCGCTCCGTATGAATATGGTATTGAAACAATCTCTTCCTTCTTATTATCTATAGTCTGCTCCTCTCTGTAAAGCGTTGATATGCTGCCAAGATAAAAATAATCGCTTTCATTGTTAGGTATCAACCCCTTTGCTTTTATTCTTATATAATACTGAGTGTTGTAGTTGAGATCTGGAAAAACCAGTATAGTATCCATTGTATCAACAGATCTGAATATTGTTGAAAAATCAGTTTTTGTTGATGCCTCGACGCTATATATTGTATGCGTGGAGTTATAATTGTTTGACCACTGGGCTGTAAAGCCATCAAGCAAAACATTCAAAAATGTTGGAGTTGATATCGATGGAATTTCAACACAGGTTGTGGTAATATAACTTTCATATTCCGAAGGTATTCCACTAAAATTTATAGCTGATAGCCTTAAGAAATACGGTGTGTTTGCATTGAGATCATAAAATGTTGATGATTTCATAAGAGTTCTTGATGAAATTATTGATTCAAAGTTTGTTGATGAGACCTCAACCAGATATGGTGTACCGAAGGCATTGTTTGTATCATCCCATATTACATTTATAGAGCGTGTAGAATTGTTTACTGTTAGAAGATGTGGCTTATATGCAAGAGTTGCAACTGGTGTAAAGCTTATGGGTCCTGTTGGTCTCATTGCTCTGTTGAATGAGGTAATCCTTTTGTAGTATGTAGTGTTTGATTTAAGTGAGTCAAAGTATGCAAAACTGTTGTATGTTTTTGATGAATAGATAATACCATCAGTAAAACCAGTTGATGAGATTTCTATATCATACAGCGTGTCATCGGGATTTGAATTCTTGTCCCAGTTTATTTGCATCGAATATGTTGTAAGCCTCGTCAAAGGTTTCTCAATAGTGAAATTGGCCAGCGTTGGTGTGGAAGGGGATGTTATATAATTTTTAGCATTGGCAGAGTTTATGCTTCCAACCCTCAGATAATATGTTGTATTCGGTTTAAGCCCTCCTACACTCATAACAGATAGATTTGGATCCATTATAACCGAAGTTATTGGATTTGTAAACTGTGAGGATGTAGATGCCTCTAATGAATAACCCTTACATGCTGAAGGTGTCCATCTCATAGTTATGCTTGAAATATTAACACTATCAATCTGAAGATCGGTTGGAGGAGGAGAAAGTGTCCTTATATAGTATGGTTCTGCATTCTTATATATTGTTGCACCAGGAAAAATTGAGCCCTCTCTTATGTAATAAAGGGTATCAGAATTAACAGGAGTTATAGTAAGCGTTGAAATATCATTTGAATACGTTGCTGATGAGTAGGAAATATTGCTGAAATCGTTGGTTGTACTGAGCTCTACAACATAACCATCAGCATCCACTGTTGAGTAATGTATGGATACAGTATCGCTTGAGTAATATGTTACAAAGACATCAGGTGATATCTGTGGCAGAGGTGTTAACTCTTTCCTTATTTCTGAATAATTTGGAACCATATTCCTGTTGTAGGTGGCAAGTCTAAGATAGTATGTTGTGTTTGGCCTAAGTCCTGATATTGTAAGAGAATTATCATCAACATTGGGTGTATATGATGAAAGATATACACTAAAAAAATTGTTTGTTGATATCTCAAATGAATAACCGTATGATGTAAGTGGCTCAAAGTTTTTTGGTGAGTTTGGAAAAACTGCCGTTATTGATCGCGGAGTCTTTATGTATTCTATCGTTGAGTCGTGTATCGGCATGCTTAGTGTTAATGTGGATAAGATATCAGAATAATTTGAATATCCAGCCATATTAAAAGCACCAACCCTGAAGTAATAGGTCGTATTACTATCAAGAGTATCTATGGAAAGTGTAGAAATACTCATATCATATGTTATGGATGATATTATATTTATGAAATTGTTTGTGGTTGATGCCTCAAGTCTAAATAGAAGTGCTGTATCGGATGGTGGTGATGAAGGGAATCTGTTCCATCCTGCTCTGACAGAGCTTGATGAATAATTTATTATTTTAAAGTTTGATGGCTTTGATGTGAGCGTATAAAAACTTCCGGGTATAAAGCTCTCAACTCCTATTGAGTTTAAAACAGAAAATTTATAGTAATATTTTGTATTCCTCGTAAGATTTTCTATTGTTTGTGAACCTATATCTTTATCAATATTATATGATGATACTATTATCTTATACTCCGCATCTTCTGTTACTAAAAGTTTATATCCTGAGGATGAGTTTTCTTGCTCTGGACCATTAATAGGCGACCAGTTAAATGTTGAGCTCGTTTCATATATTTGAGTGTTAAAGTCATCAGGAGTCTTTGCCACCGTTTGAGTTGAAAATGATTCAGAGAAGTTGGTGGGCCTTGACTCTCTATCAAAGGCTTTAACCTTAAAATAGTATGTAGTGTTGGTTAAAAGACCGTTCACGGGAAAGGGTGGAACTCCAGTGTATGATTTACTATTTTTAGGGTTATAGGAGACGTTGGAAGAATAATCTATCTGATATGTTGTATCAGGGGCATTTTCATCTGGAAAGTTAATAACTATCTGTGCAGTTGTTTCTGATTGATATTGATTGTATGTGGCTTCAATGTTATAAGGAGTTTGTGTGTACGTAACTGTAGAAACAGATGTGTATGCGGAGTCATCCTTTGTGGAGATCTTAACCTTGAAATAGTATTGGGTATTTCCTTTAAGTGATAGGTAGTCTGTGGAGTTAGTGCTTATTGTTTCTGATATAATAGGATATGAAAAATCTGAGTGTGTGGATAGAACTGTTGTGTAATTGTTTGTGCCCACGGCATTCCACTGGTATGTTATTGATGTTATATGAACGGTTTGATTAACAGTGAGATCAGCCGAATATGCCTTTAATGATAAAAAAAAAGACAAAACAATAAAATCTATCAATATATTAATCTTTTTATAAAAAGCCATTATATATATTTTATATGATAGGTAATTAAAAAGCAATTAAATATTTATGTTCTTTCGTATTTAATCCCGACTTTCACATTAACTGCCACTAACCAAAGTAACCTACGCGGTTACTTTTGCTTCTTCTTCCTAAACAACCAAATAACTAATTAATCTGTCTATATCTCGATGAATCTGTTTTCATCAGTGTATTTAATCCGTCTACATCCTGATGATTAGATAACTTATTATGGTAATATAAAAATAAATTTGTAGAATATTATTTATACTTTTAGTTGACAAGTTTATCTGGAGTTTTTTATGAAAGGAATAATACTTGCAGGTGGTAGTGGAACAAGGCTTTATCCTATAACATATGCTGTGTCAAAACAGCTTCTTCCTGTTTATGACAAACCGATGATATACTATCCTCTTTCTGTGCTTATGCTCAGTGATATCAGAGATATACTTATAATATCAACACCAAAGGATCTTGTAAGGTTTAAAGATCTCCTCGGTGATGGCAGTCATTTAGGGCTTTCAATATCATATAAAGAACAGCCCGCTCCAAATGGTATTGCAGAGGCATTTATAATAGGTGAGGATTTCATTGGCGGTGATGATGTAGCATTAGTGCTTGGGGATAATGTTTTTTATGGCCATGGAATGACCGATATCCTTGCGAGTGCGAGAAAAAATTTAATATCCAATATGGCAACTGTATTTGGCTATTATGTGAATGATCCACAAAGATATGGTGTTGTAGAGTTTGATAGCAGTAAGAGTGTCGTTTCAATAGAGGAGAAGCCCGAGATTCCTAAATCAAACTGGGCTGTTGTCGGACTTTATTTTTATCCCAATGATGTAATAAAAATATCAAAGAATCTAAAACCATCTCAAAGAGGCGAGCTTGAGATAACTGATTTGAATAAAATATATCTTTCAGAAAACAGATTGAATGTTGAGCTTATGGGAAGAGGCTTTGCATGGCTTGACACAGGCACATATGAGAGTCTTATAGAAGCAGGTGAGTTTATATATACAATAGAAAAAAGACAGGGTTTAAAAATTGGCTGTATTGAGGAGATTGCATACAGGCAGGGGTTTATATCAAGAGAAAAGCTTGTTGAAATAGCAACTAGTTTTAGCAAAAACTCTTACGGCTCATATCTTTTAAAGGTTGCAGGAGAGAAAAATGCCATTTAATTTTGAGAGAATGGGTATAGATGATGTCATACTGATAAAACCACAGGTTTTTAATGACAATCGTGGGTTTTTTATGGAGAGCTATAAAAAGAGTGATTTTGAAAGATATGGCATAACATCTGAGTTTGTTCAGGACAATCATTCAAGCTCCATTAAAAATGTTATAAGGGGGCTCCATTTCCAAAAGCCACCAGCCGAGCAATCAAAGCTTGTTAAGTGTGTAAGCGGTAAGATATTTGATGTAGCTGTTGACCTAAGAAAAAATTCAAAGACATTTTTGAAATGGGTTTCTGCCGAGCTCACACGAGAAAATGGATGGATGCTTTTTATCCCTAAGGGTTTTGCTCATGGCTTTCTAACATTGAGCGATAGAGCTGAGATAGTTTATAAATGTGATGTGGAGTACTCAAAAGAAAATGATTGTGGAATAAGATATGATGATCCTGATATAGATATTTCATGGGGAGTTGATAAACCTATTTTATCTGATAAGGATTTAAAATTAAAATTTTATAGAGAACTTTTTAAAACTGGGGGGGTGATGTGAAAAACATAATGGTAACAGGTGGTGCAGGTTTTATAGGCTCTAATTTTATAAGATATGTTTTTGAGAATACTGATTTTAAGGGAAGAATAGTCAACTATGATAAACTGACATATGCTGGAAATATTAAAAATCTTGATGATATATCGGATAGATATTTAAACAGCAGATACTTCTTTATTAAGGGTGATATATGTGATTATAAAAAAGTTTTTAGCACCCTTGAAGAATATGATATTGATGCTATCATCAACTTTGCTGCTGAAAGCCATGTGGATAGGTCAATACTTCTTCCTGAAGATTTTATAAAAACTAATATAAATGGAACTTTTTTTCTGCTTGAGGCAGGAGTCAAACACTCAAAAAGCAAAAAACACTTCAGATTTCATCACATAAGCACAGATGAGGTTTATGGCTCGCTCGGCAAAACTGGATATTTTTATGAAACAACCCCATATTCTCCCCGAAGTCCATATTCTGCATCAAAGGCATCAAGCGATCACCTTGTTAGAGCATATCATCACACATATGGATTGGACGCAACAATATCCAACTGTTCAAACAACTATGGTCCATACCAGTTTCCTGAAAAATTGATTCCGCTAACAATAATAAATGCGATTGAGGGAAAGGACATATCTGTTTATGGCGATGGCAAAAATGTGAGGGATTGGCTTTATGTTACTGATCACTGTTCCGCTATATGGCTAATGATTAAAAAAGCAAGAGCTGGAGAAACATATAACATTGGTGGTGAATGTGAGATGGAAAACATAAAAATTGTTAAAGCTATATGCAGTGAGCTTGAAAGCCTTTATCCATCAAAAAATAATCCATTTTTAAAAGATAAGAAGTATGAAGATTTGATAAGATTTGTTAAGGATAGGCCCGGTCATGATAGAAGGTATGCGATCAACTGTGATAAGATAAAAAAAGAATTGGGCTGGAAGCAGAGTTATGATTTTTCAAATGGTATAAAAGAAACGGTAAAATGGTATTTGAACAATAAAGACTGGATAGAAAGCATAAAAAGTGGCGATTATAAGAAGTGGATAAAAAAGAATTATAACAACAGATGAGGAGGATTGATGAAAAAGGCACTGATAACAGGAATAAGAGGCCAGGATGGAGCATATTTAGCAAGGTTTCTTATTGACAAGGGATATAAGGTCTATGGAGCTGATAGAAGGAGCGGTGATTCATCGCTATGGAGAATGAAAGAGTTAGGTATAGAGGACAGAGTAGAACATATATATATGGATTTGCTTGAATACATCAATATAATAGATGTTATAAAAAATATAAAACCTGATGAGGTCTATAACTTAGCAGCTCAAAGCTTTGTTCAGGCCTCGTTTGATCAACCACTTCTTACAGCCGATATAGATGCTGTTGGAGTTTTAAGAATACTTGAGGCAATAAGATACTTCAGTCCCAAAACTAAATTTTATCAGGCATCAACAAGCGAGATGTTTGGTAAGGTTCAATCAATTCCTCAGAATGAGAAAACCCCATTTTATCCGAGAAGCCCTTATGCAGTGAGCAAACTTTTTGCTCACTGGATGGTTGTTAACTATAGAGAATCATACAACATATTTGGCTGTTGTGGCATACTTTTTAATCACGAATCACCTTTGAGAGGTCTTGAATTCATAACAAGGAAAACCACTGACAATATTGCAAGGATTAAGTATGGTCTCAAGGAAAAACTTGTAGTTGGAAATCTTGACTCAAAAAGAGACTGGGGGTATGCAAAGGAGTATGTTGAGGGAATGTGGCTTATGCTCCAGCAAAAAAATCCTGATGATTATGTCCTTGCAACAGGTGAGACTCACACAATAAGAGAACTAATAGAATATGCATTCAATTATATTGGAATTAAAATAGCATGGAAAGGGAAGGGACTTGATGAAAAGGGAATTGATAAAAAAAGTGGCAAGGTGCTTGTTGAAGTCTCGAAAAAATATTACAGACCTGCGGAGGTTGATCTTCTTTTGGGAGATCCATCAAAGGCCAAGAAAAACCTTGGCTGGAAGCCTGAAACAAAGTTTAAAAAACTTATAGAAATAATGATGGAAGCAGACTTAAAGAGAGTTGGTGAGGAAATAAAATAGTGATCACTGTCCACTGACCACTGATCACTGACAACTAATTAAGGAGATGATATGAAGGTGTTAATACTTGCAGGTGGAAGCGGAACAAGGCTCTGGCCGCTTTCAAGACAGAACTATCCAAAGCAGTTTATAAAAATAAATGGTGAAAGCCTTCTTTTAAAAACATATAAAAGGTTTTTAAATATATGTGATAAAAAGGACATATACATAGTTACAAATGAAAAATATAAGTTTTATGTTATCAATGATCTAATTGATATAAACACCAGCATTGAGGATAATATAATCCTTGAGCCTGTTGGTAGAAACACATCAGGAGCAATACTTCTCGGTATTAAGTTTATAACCAACAGATCAAAATCATTTATGATGGAGTCTCTTTTTGTCTCACCATCCGATCATATAATTACCAATACAAAAGAATTTATAAAATGCATAAAAGAAGCTGATAAAGCCTCAAAGAAAGGCAGCATCGTTACATTTGGTATCAAGCCTGATACACCTCATACCGGCTATGGATATATAAAAACAGGTAAAAAACTTTTTAATAACCTCTGTAAAGTTGAAGAGTTTACAGAAAAGCCCGATATCAAACGAGCGAGAGAATATTTGAGCTCTGAAAAATATCTGTGGAACAGCGGAATGTTTCTTTTTAAGATGGATATTATGATAAAGGAGTTCAAAAAATACAAGCCAGAGATGATTAAATTTTTTAATCTTTCTTATGATGAGCTTATAAAGAGATTTGGAGAGATTGAAAATATATCAATAGATTATTCAATAATGGAAAAAACAGATAAAGCAGCGGTAGTCAAATCAGATATTGGCTGGTCTGATATAGGCAATTGGGAGTCGTTTGGCGAAATAATGGAAAAGGATGAAAGCAGCAATGTTAAGCTTGGAAATGTTTTTAATATTAACAGCAGCAATTCAATAGTATATAGCAACAGCAAAAAAGTTGTATCAATTGTGGATGTGAAAGATCTTATAATCGTAAACACTGATGATGCTTTACTTGTGGCAAAAAAGGGTAGTGGTGAAAAAGTAAAAAATATTGTTGAATTACTCAAGAATCAGAAGTGTAATGAGGCACTTGAACACACTACAGTTTTTAGGCCGTGGGGCAGCTATACAGTTCTTGAGGAAGGGCCGAGGTATAAGATAAAAAGGATTTTTGTTAAACCTAACCATAAGCTGAGCGAACAGATGCATTATCACAGAAGTGAGCACTGGATTGTTATAAAGGGAACAGCGGAAGTTGATATAGGAGGTGAAAGCCATATAGTTCATGAGAATGAGAGCATATATGTGGCTAAGTCTATGAGACACAGGCTTTCTAACCCCGGGAAGGTTGATTTAGAGCTTATAGAAGTCCAAAACGGAGAGTATGTTGGCGAGGATGACATAGTAAGATTTGACGATGTGTATGGTAGGAAATAACGATCCCGAACCGTTACACGGTTCGGGATCGTAGGGGGATAAATGCCATTTAGAAGAGTCCAAATTGTTAATGGTTGTTTCTATCATATATTTAATAGAAGTATATCAGGATATCAAATTTTTAATGATTATAGTGAGTATAATAGATTTTTAAGCATAATGAAGTATTATAGATTCTCAGGACTTAAAAAGAGATACTCTTTCTGTAATTCTGATGAGCTTGATATATCTGCTGGAAAAACTAAAGTAGATATTCTTTCATATTGCATAATGCCTACACATTATCATATGACTCTTTTCCAGAATGAAGATAATGGTATAGAAAAATACATCTGTTCAGTACAGAAGAGTTATTCATTGTATTTCAATCAAAGGCATAAAAGAAAAGGCCCGCTGTGGGAATCAAGGTTTAAGGCTGTGGCCGTGAAAAGTAATGAACAGCTTGTTCATCTGACAAGATATCAGCATCTAAATCCTGTAACGGCTTTTCTCGTTTCAAAACCTGAGGATTGGAAGTATTCATCATATAAAGAATATATTGAATTGGAGCATGGTTTTTGTGATTTTGTAAAATATATTAATATGACACCTGATGTATATAAGGTTTTTGTTGAAGATCAGATAGATTATCAGAGAGATTTGAATAAGATTAAAAACCTTGTTTTGGATTGATATATGAAATATTTGATAACAGGAGCAAATGGTCAGTTGGCAAAAGAATTTGCAAAAATAATAGATGGTGATCTCTTTGCTTATCCAAGGGAAAAGCTTGATATATCTGATGAAAAAGAACTGAAGGATTGTATTGATTTCGTAAAACCATCTATTTTGATAAATACTGCCGCTTATAACAATGTCGATGGGGCTGAGACTGATTTTGAAATGGCATATAAAATAAATGCTGTATCAGTTGGGAAATTGGCTGAATACTGTGAAAGATATAAAACAAAAATAGTTCATTTCAGCACTGACTACGTCTTTGGTGGGAAAAAAGATCATATCCCTTATACTGAGGATGATAAGCCTGAACCATTAAACAAATATGGATTTACGAAGCTTGAGGGCGAAAAGAATCTAATAAAAAATTATGAAAATTTTATAATTTTTCGTGTGAGCTGGCTATACGGTGATGGAAAACAAAATTTTATATACAAATTTAAAAGCTGGTCAGAAAAATCAAAGATGATAAAGGTATCGGTTGATGAGGTATCAGTTCCAACCCCTGTAAAAATGGTCGCAGAAGTAACAATGAAGGCTATAAAAAATGATTTGAGAGGTTTGTGGCATCTCATTCCTGATGGCTTCGTATCAAGATATGATTGGGCAAAAAAAATAAATGAAATACTTAATTTGAATATTGATCTTATAAAGGCATCACAGTCTGATTTTAATTCCCCAGCAAAAAGACCAGAGTTTTCAGCAATGAACAATAATAAGATAAAAAGGGATCTGTCGGTTGGTATAAAATCATGGGAAGAATATTTGTATGATTATCTGGTATTAAAAAAATAAAGATGCTTTATAATAGATAGAGGTTATTATGATATTAATAGTTGGAGGAGCAGGCTATATCGGTTCTCATGTAAACAAAGCTTTGAATAAAAAAGGTTATGAAACAATAGTTTTTGATAACCTTATCTACGGTCACAAAGAATTTGTTAAATGGGGAAAGTTCTATATGGGGGATCTGAAAAATAGGGATGATATAGAACGTGTTTTTAAAGAAAATCATATAGATGCTGTTATGCATTTTTCAGCATACACATATGTTGGTGAGTCTGTTAAAAATCCTTCAAAATATTATACAAACAACCTTATCAATACTATAAATCTTTTAGATCTTATGGTTAAATACAAGGTTAGAAAATTTATTTTTTCATCAAGCTGTGCCACATATGGTGTTCCGCTGGAAATTCCTATAACAGAAGCCCATCCTCAAAATCCAGTAAATCCATATGGTAAAACAAAGTTTATGGTTGAGAAGGTTTTAGAAGACTATGATAGAGCCTATGGACTTAATTATGTCAATCTGAGATATTTTAATGCAGCCGGTGCTGATCCTGATTCAGAGATAGGCGAATGGCATGATCCTGAGACCCATCTTATTCCTCTTGCCATATACAATGCGATTGGAATCAACAGCAATATAACAGTTTTTGGAACAGATTATAAAACTGATGATGGAACATGTGTAAGGGATTATATCCATGTAAACGATCTTGCATCTGCTCATGTCCTTGCCTTAGAGTATCTTATGAGTGAAAAAAAGAGCAACAGTTTTAACCTCGGCAATGGCAATGGATTTTCTGTAAAAAAGATTCTTGATGTTGTGGAAAGCAAAAGCGGTAAAAAACTTAATATAATATACGGTCCAAGAAGAGAAGGAGATCCTGCAGTTCTTGTCGGAAGCTCAAAGAAAGCTTATGAAGTGCTTGGCTGGAAACCATTTTATGATAGAATAGATTTAATAGTTGAAACAGCTTATAACTGGCATAAAAAGCAGTTAGAAGAAAACATAATTTAAAAGTAGAATTAAATATAAAAATATTGCCTTAATGATTGGGTATAGGTTGTAGCTTTTATTTGTGATTGATATGAATTTCTTAATAATAGTTTATAAAGGAATAGGTGATGTCATACTCACCACCCCGCTTCTAAAAGCGATAAAAAAATATTTTCCTGACAGCAGAATATATTTCCTTGTCAAAAAATACTCTGCTGATATATTAAAAAATAATCCTTATATAGAGAAAGTTTTGATAAGAGAAGAACTTTCGCTCAAAGAGCTCAGAGGCTATAAAATTGATGTATCAATAGATTATATGTTATCAAGTTTATCAGCATTTCATTCTGTTGCAAGCGGTGCTAAAAAAAGAATAGCTTTTTACAGAAAGTGGAGATCATTGATTTATAACAATATGGTAAAAAATGAGTATCATGGATATAATGCCAAACAGAAGTTTCAGTACTTGAAACCGTTTGGTATAAAGTGGGAAGAGATAGATGATATAAAGCCTGAGATCTATCCTGATGAAAATAATAAAATAAAAATAAGAGAAATACTGGGTAAAAAAAAGGTTGATATCAACGATAAAATTATTACATTTGATATAACAAGTCCGCGTGCTGTGAGACAGATGTCAGCTGATAAGTTTATATATATAGCCGACAGGATAGTTGAGTCAGGTTTTAAAACAATTTTTCCACCAGCTTTATGGGAATTGGATTATGTAAAAGATTCTATAGAAAGATATTCTAAATATAAGGATAAGCATATAGTGATATCTGATTTGTCTCTTTTAGAACTTTCATATCTCATATCCCTTTCAAAACTTCATATAGGAACATCATCATCACCGATGCATATGGCAGTCTCTTTTGATGTGCCTACATTTACAGTTTACAGCCCTTATTCAGATCCTAAGGTTTGGGGTCCTCCGCTTGATATACACAGGGGAGTTCAGGGCGAGCTTGATAAGCTTGATGCTATAAATATTTATAATCAGATATCCAGTTTTATATCTTTTTTAAATATTTAATATCCTTCAGTATTAGGGGTTTGTTTTTTTTTTATTTGACCGATAAGCTTAAAAATTATTATAATTTCCTTATGCGGGCGTAGTTCAATGGTAGAACGAGACCTTGCCAAGGTCAAGACGTGGGTTCGATTCCCATCGCCCGCTTGCTGGTGCTAAGTCCCGATGAAATCGGGACGCGGGAATCGCCTGTCCGCCGAAGATATATCAGCAAAGTGGCGAATAGCCACAGTCGTTTTGCTGATATGTTTATCGTAGGCGGAAAAGTCCGCAATCCCGATTGTGCTATATATTGGAACGAGGAGCGGCCTGCGAGACCCAGTGGAATAATTTGCTTTGCAAATTAAAATCCAAAGGATTTTATTCCACGGGGTTACTTGTAGGAGATTCCCCTGCCTACGCCGAAACGGCTTCGGCAGGCAGGCATCGCCCGCTTGCTAATCCCTGATTTAAATCTGCACTCATCATAAAAAAGTCAGCAATATCACCCAATGTTTAATTATCCAAACATAGTCATCTACTGACCTACCTGATTTGTTCTTGAACCTCGCAGGTTAATTTGGTCTTAACTGATGCGGTTTATGAGCCCCAACCGCGTCAGTTAATTCTGGTTCCAACCTACGCGGTTTATTCTTCAACCGCGTAGGTTGAATCGGTCGCCGTGCCTTCCCAGACAACCAGATAACCAGATAACCAGACAACTAAATAACCAATTTGTCCTTCCCAAATAACTAAACTATCAGTTTACATTCTGACTTAATCTGTCTTCATCCTGATGATTAAATAACTAATTTGTCTGTTTTTATTTTGACTTAATCTGTATTCATCAGGTGTCTTATCCGTTTTCATCCTGATGAATCTGTCTCCATCCTGATGATTACATCTTGATGATTAAATAACCAGATAACTAAACAGCCAATCTGTCCAACCATTTGACAAAATGACATATATTTTGTAAAAATATTATATATAAACAGGTTCATTGAAGAAGTCTATTTGAACAATAAAACAAGGATTTTCCTTCGTTAGATTTTTTCGGTGCCCCTTTTTAGCGAATCATAAATAAATAATTGGTAATAGAAAACTATTATGGACATATCAAACCTTTTTAAACTTGACTCTTTAGCCAGAAAGAGTGTTACAGATTATCAGAGAAAAAGATTGATATACAATGATATAACTGAGAGTTTAAAAAATGATAACAGATTTATATCTCTTATAGGGCCAAGGGGTGTTGGTAAAACAATTCTTTTAAGGCAGTTAGCATCTGAGGTTAATAATTCATTTTATATATCAATGGATAGTTTTGAGGGAGAGAGCCTCTTTGATGTTGTAAAAGGGCTAAATGAAAAAAATAAAATAAGTCTTTTTCTCATTGATGAAATACACTTTTTAAATGATTATCAGAAAGAGATTAAAAACATCTATGATTTTTTAAATGTAAAAATTGTCTTTACAAGTTCTGTCTCACTATCACTTTATGAATCCTCATATGACCTTTCAAGAAGAGTTAAAATTTTTAATATCTATCCATTCAGCTTCAGGGAATATATTTATTTCAGTGATGGGGTTCTGCTTGATCCATTGAGCATCTCAGATATCTACAACGGCAAATACACCCCCGACTATCTCAAATATTCATATCTTTTTAAGGAATATATGGTAGGTGGTTGTTTCCCTTTTTCACTTGATAACCTCAATGTAATTGATATAATTAAAACCACATTAAAAACCATAATTTCAAGGGATATCCCTGCTGTTAAGGGATTAAGGGTGGATGAACTCGCAATCATTGAAAAAATTATAAGGTTTATTTCAATCTCCTCTGTTGATGGAATAAGTTTTTCAAGCATATCGAACAATCTTAAAATTACCAAATACAAGGCCGAGCAATATGTAGATCTCCTTAACAGAGCATTTGTTTTAAACACTATCCTTCCGTATGGAACAAATGTTTTAAGAGAACCCAAGATACTTATGTATCTGCCTTACAGGTTGATTTTTAATGATTATAACAACTCTGTCGGAGCACTGAGAGAAGATTTTGTTGCCCAGTGTTTAAAAACGGCTGGATATAATTTTTATTATCTAAAATCATCAAAGGGTGAAAAGACCCCTGACTATCTGATAGGGAATGATGATATGGTTGTAGAAGTTGGAGGAAAGGGCAAGGGGAGGAGCCAGTTTAAAAGCTTTAATAAACATAAAAAAATGATCCTTTCTGATAATATAAATATAACTGAAAAGAAAAACGAAAGAGTTCCGTTGTTCATGTTAGGATACATATCCTAAATCAGTCGGTTTATCCAACCTACGCAGTTTATTCTTCAACCGCGTAGGTTGAATCGGTCGCCGTGCCTCCCTAAATAACTAAATAACGAGACAACCAAATAAGTAATTTGCTTTTCTGATTTCTGTCCCTGCCTGCGCCGAAGCGGCTTCGGCAGGCAAGTTCTGTTATCTGACTTCTGTCATCTGTCTTCTGACTTCTGTTTTTCATTAAATAACTAAACCACCAGATGACCAAACAACTAATATAGATAACCTTTTCAGTGCCACTTATTTAATAAGAAATTATTCATCACTGCTGGTCTAATGTTTTGTTTGACAATTTTACGATTATATCGTAAAATTTCAGTATGTGGATAAACAGAAAATCATCTAAGTTGATACAGGATACAGTAATACATTACCCTGTTTTGTTTTTAACAGGGCCAAGGCAAGCAGGAAAAACATCCCTCTTAAAAAAACTTTTTCCTGATTATGACTACCTGACATTTGACCTTCCGTCAGTTGCTGAACAGGCGGAAAAAAATCCTTTAGAATTTATATCAACTCTTAAAAGAAATACCATAATAGATGAAGTTCAGTATGCCGCCAGATTTTTAAGATATCTAAAACTTGAAATAGATAAAAAAAGAATCAATGGAAGATTTATACTCACTGGTTCTCAAAATTTTTTGCTTATGAAAGATATTGGAGACAGCCTTGCGGGAAGATGTGCTATAATTGACCTCTACTCATTATCTTTTAACGAGTTAAAAAACTTTAAAAACTTCAGAAATATTTCTGAGATAGATTTTATATTAAAGGGTGGTTATCCTCAGATATGGGCAGATAGAGGTTTATCAACCGACATCTTTTATTCAAGCTATTTATCAACATACCTTGAAAGAGACATAAGAAATCTTTTAAATGTTGGGAAATTGAGAGACTTTGAAAGGTTTTTGAGAGCACTGGCTATAAGAAGTGCTCAGATATTATCATATTCTGATTTAGCAAGGGATGTTGGTATTGCAGTGAGCACCGCAAAAGAATGGATAAGTGTTTTAGAAGCAAGCAAACAAATTTATTTATTAGAACCATATTATCGTAATTTAGGTAAAAGACTTATAAAATCACCAAAGGTTTACCTTAATGATGTAGGTCTTATGTGCTTCTTGCTTGGAATAGAAAACAAATCCCAACTGATAAAAAGTCCACTTGCTGGTGCTGTCTGGGAAACCTTTGTTTTCAATGAAATGATAAGATATTTCAGCTTTAAAGGTAGAAAGCCAACAATATGGTACTGGAGAACAAGGGATGGTGAAGAAGTGGATTTTATTGTGGAAAAAAATAACAAAATAAATATTTTCGAGTCAAAATTCAGTGAGAATCCTGATAAAAATGACTCAAAGAATATAAAAAAGTTTATTACAAATTTTAAAAAAGAAAACATAGGGAATGCTGGCATATTATGCCGAACTGATAGAAATTATCAGTTTGATAAAGAAGACAATATCTATCTATTTAATATTTCCATACTGGCTCAGTGAATATATTGGAACTCCTGTAAATGTTATAACTGGTTTGATTTATAGACTGGTTCCATTCATCATAAATCTCATAAACAAGATAAAAACCTCAATTCCTTTTTTTAAACACACTGAAAATCATTCTCTTCCAACCTCGTAGGTTAATTCCCCAACCTCGTAGGTTGAATCGGTATGTGGTTGATATGCCAAAAACTAAAAACATATGGTATGTGTTTTACATAAACGATGAGTTTTTTATAGATCATAAAAAGTCCAATATGTTATGGACACTTACACCATATTGACTTTTTTATAGTAGTAGTATAAAATAGTTATATGGTTATTATTCGTGAAGTTTATCCCTCTCTTTTCAAAGAGATAAGTTTAAAAGGTGTTTCCATTATACTTGGGGCAAGACAGGTTGGAAAAACATTTCTATTAAAAAAATTATACAGTGAAGCTATATCTATGCGACTAAAATCATCTTATTTTAATTTAGAATTACCAGAGGATTTAAGACTTTTTAATGCTTCTGATGAAGACATATATAACTTTTTACTATCAGCAGGCAGGGTTATTTTTATAGATGAATTTCATTACATAAAAAATGCATCTAAAATATTCAAGATGCTCTATGATAGTGGCAGAAATATTAAGATATATGCTTCAGGCTCTTCATCGCTTGAGATTCATAAACACCTTAAGGAAAGTCTTGCTGGAAGACGATGGGTGACTAAATTAAGACCATTATCATATAATGAATTTTTACAAAAATTCAAATCAAATTCTAATAAAAAAAAGGCATTTGATGAATATATGGTTTATGGTGGATTGCCTGGTTTGATTCATATCAGTGATGCAAGTTCTAAAATGAGATTACTCAGTGAAATACTTGAATCTTACATACAGAAGGATATAAAATCTTTGATAAGAGAAGAAAATATCAGAGCATTTAACTCATTATTATATTTGCTTGCTGAAAATCAGGGCTCTCTTATCTCGGAAAACAGTCTATCTCGTGAGGTTGGACTTAGCACTGCAACAATTAATAAACATATCAGTTTGCTTGAAAACACCTATGTCTGTTATCCTATCTATTCATATGCAAAAAAGCTCGGTAATGAGCTTAAAAAGTCGAAGAAAATCTATTTTTATGATCTTGGTATAAGGAATGCTATCCTAAAGGATTTCAAGGGTTATGCTTTTAGAGATGATAAAGGTGTTCTTGCAGAAACTTTTGTGTTTTTGCAGATACTTTCTCTGATTAAACAGAATATGGAGATAAAATTCTGGCGGAATAAACAGGGCAAGGAAATAGATTTTATAATTCTTAAAGACAGATTGCCATTTATTGTAGAAGTAAAATCTTCTATTAATTCAAAACAGGTTCCATCTGTTTTTTATGATTTTATCAAAAATTATCCTGAGACAATTGGCGGAATGGTAGTCTCTGAAAAATTTGATGGCGTTGAGATGATTAATGGTAAAGAAATATTTTTCTGTCGCTTTGAAAACTTTTTGGATAAGATTAAAAAAAAGTTAAAGATATAGAAAAATTTTAAGATAGGAGATAAGCATTAAAAATCATCTTTTCCTTTAATAAAAGGGGGATCTGAAATCAACCCACGCAGTTTATTTAACTGAGGCGGTTTATGATCCCCAACCGCGTCAGTTAATTCTGGTTCCAACCTACGCGGTTTATTCTTCAACCGCGTAGGTTGAATCGGTCGCTCTGCATCCCTAAATAACCAGATAACCAGACAACTAAACAACTAATTGGTCTGTCTTCTGACTTCTGTTTCCATTAAATAACGAGATAACCAGATAACTAATCTATCTGTTTTCATCCTGATGATTAAAAATGATAAAATTATATTATGGAACTGTTAGTTATTGCGGGTGCTAATGGTGCGGGTAAAACCACCTTTGCTGAAAAATATGCTGATAAATATCTACAATCAAAAGAATTTATAAACATTGATTTAATGGCAAAGGGAATCTCTCCACTTAATTATAAAAATGTCTTTATTGAAGCAGGGAAACTTGCTTTCAAAAGAATAAATCAGTTATTATCAAAAAAATCAGATTTTTCGTTTGAAACTACCCTCTCTGGTAAGGGATATATTAAACTTTTTAAAAGAATTAAAAATAATGGTTACAAAATAAACATTGTTTATCTTTATATCCCTGATGTTAATTTTGCGGTTAAAAGGGTGAGAGAAAGTGTTAAACATGGTGGGCACAGCGTTGATGATACAGATATAAGAAGAAGATTTTACAGAAGTATTCATAACCTGTTTAATCTTTACTGGGATATTTTAGATGATATAGAAATAATAGATAATTCATTCTTTATACCTGAAATAATTGCTGTCAGAAGGGATGGCAATCTAAATATTATTGATGATTTAAAATTTAATCGGATGAAAAGGTGGTCAGAATATGAGGAAAAAATATGAGGAAAAAAACTAAAAGTAATAAGAAAGGTGGGGGAAAGAATATCAAATATTTGCCTGAAACTGACAGAATTCTTAAAGCTGCAATAGAAGCGGCAAAGGAAGCTGTTATTGTGCACCGAAGATATAATGTTCCTCTTGTAGTTTATCAGAATGGCAAAACTATTAAATTAGACCCTTATAAAGTTGATCTAAAAAAGATAAAGTAACCTACGCGGTTTATTCTTCAACCGCGTAGGTTGAATCGGTCGCTCTGCATCCCTAAATAACTATATAACGAGACAACCAAATAACTAATTTGCTTTTCTGATTTCTGTCCCTGCCTGCGCCGAAGCGGCTTCGGCAGGCAAGTTCTGTTATCTGACTTCTGTCATCTGTCTTCTGACTTCTGTTTTCATTAAATACCTGACTTTGCCTATGATTTTATACACTACAATTTAATAACTTTAAAATAGTCTTCTGTTCGTTTTTTAAAGTAACAATCTTGCTCCACCTAAAATCTTTATCTTTATCTACTAACTCCACTTTATATGCAGATTGTAGTT
>JAAYVG010000010.1 GCA_012517285.1 Elusimicrobiota bacterium | reverse complement strand
GGCAGGGTGGGCGAGAACCCGCATCTCTTCAAGGGTTCGCACTCGACTCTACCACAAAATATTTGACAGGTATTTGGCTATTTGGTAAAATAGTTAAATATTTATGAGGACCAAAAATGTTTAAACCGCTTCAGATGTTTACAGACTGGCTTGTCTATAATCTTATGGCTATGGACAAAAGCAGTAGGCTATCAGGGGCAGTAAATTTTTTCGTATTTGATACCATAAAGATTTTAATACTGCTTGTTTTAATCATTTACACAATATCAATCATTCGCACATTTTTGTCCCCAGAAAGGGTAAGGGAGATAATACTCAAAAAAAATCGTTTTTCAGCACATCTCTGGGCCTCTGCACTTGGAATAATCACCCCATTTTGCACATGCAGTGCAATACCACTTTTTATAGGATTTCTTCAGAGTGGGATACCGCTTGGTGTAACATTCTCTTTTCTTGTGGCATCACCTATGATAAATGAGGTTGCTGTTATAATGCTTTTAGGTATGTTTGGATTTAAGGTTACAGCAATATACATTTTAAGCGGATATATAATAGCTGTTGCATCAGGGCTTTTAATAGGTGCTCTTGATACGGAGCATTTGCTAAAAGGTTTTGACATCTCAAAAAGGATTAACAATACTGTTTTTGGTGTTAAAATAACAGCAACTGAGAGAAGCAGATATGCTTTTGAATACATGAAAGGGATTATCAAAACAGTCTGGCCATATGTTTTGATAGGTATAGGAATAGGTGCATTTATTCACGGCTATGTGCCAGCAGATTTTTTATCAAAGTATGCTGGTGCGGATAAATGGTATGCCGTTCCGCTTGCAACACTTGTTGGAATTCCGCTTTATTCCAATGCTGCGGGTGTCATACCACTTGTAAGTGCATTAACAGAAAAGGGAGTTTCACTCGGAACAACGCTTTCGTTTATGATGGCCGTTACAGGACTTTCACTGCCAGAGTTTATAATACTCAGTCGTGTGATGAAATTAAAGCTTTTGATAATATTTTTCTCCACAGTTGGTGTAGGGATAATGTTTACAGGTTTTCTTTTTAATTTTTTAATAAGATAGGAGGAGTTTATGAAAAGGATACAAGTAATTGGTATGGGATGTTCAAAGTGTAAAAAGCTCTATGAGATGGCTGAAGCTGCTGCAAAGGAGCTAAAAATAGATTATCAGATGGAAAAGATAGATGACATAAATAAAATAGCTTATATGGGTGTTATGATGACTCCAGCAATTGCCATAAACGATGAGGTTAAAATCTCAGGAAGACTTCCGGGAATGGATGAACTAAAAAAAATCATATCAGAATAACTGACATATGAAAAAAGAAATAGAACAAAAGTATTATAGAGAAGCAGAAATAATGAAGGCACTTGCTCATCCAACAAGGCTTTTCATACTTCACTCATTAAAAGATGGTGAAAAATGTGTCTGTGAGCTAACCGATGAAATTGGTGATGATATCTCCACTGTATCCAAGCATCTTTTGATACTTAAAAATGCCGGGCTTGTTGAAGCTAATCGCAAAAAGAACTGGATGTACTATAAGCTTTCTGCTCCCTGTGTGCTTGATATAGGGAAATGTGTGATTAATAAAGTAATAAAAAAAAAGAGATGATATGAACTCAAACAAATGCAGTTGTAGTTGCTGTGGATCAGATAATAAAAAAACTAAAAAAAAGAAATGCCCGCTATGTGGCAAACTTTCAGAGAATGTTCCTGAAAGAACCGCTATAAAACTTATAAAAAAGATATCAAAACCGGTTGAGGATGTCCATTACTGGCTATGCACAAACCCTGATTGCGATGTCTCATACTTTACAGGAACAAAAGCATACAAACTCAATGATATCAAAACACCGCTTGATTTTAAAACAAAAACAAAAAAAAGATATGCTTGCTACTGTGGCAAAATGACATACGAAGAGGCCATAAAGGCGATGAAAGAAACAGGTTCAACCAGCTGGTCAGTTATAGCAAAAAAGGTTCTAGGCAAACTACCCAAGTGCAACTGTGCTGAGAAAAATCCTTATGGAAGCTGCTGCTCATCAAACTCATTTTTAAGGGCGGTAAAGGAATCAGGAGTTAAAGCAAGTACCGATAAAAAATCTTTATGCTGCTAAAAATACTTTTTCTCTGCACTCATAACTCCTGCCGCAGTCAGATGGCTGAGGGCTGGGCAAAAAAAATAATAGGCGCCAAGGCTATTATTTATTCTGCTGGCACAGAGCCATCAACAATTGATCCTTTAGCAGTAAAAGTTATGAAGGAATCGGGGATTGATATATCTGGCCAGAGGTCAAAAAGTATATCAGAATTATCAAATATGGATTTTGATATGGTAATAACTGTATGTGATAACGCAAAAGAGTCCTGTCCTTTATGGTTAAAAACAACAAAAAAGATTCATAAAAATTTTACTGATCCATCAGCTATTTCAAAAACCTTAAAGGATGAGAATGAGATATTAAACAACTACAGAAAAACAAGGGATGAGATAAAAGATTTTATATTGGATATATCAAAAAATTTATAAATGGGTATTACCGAAAAAAATCATTATTTTTGAGAAGCTTTTTACAGTTCTGCAATATCATCAGTAAAAAATTGGATAAAGATAAAATATTATAATTCAAAAAACGCTGCAAGATCAAATCCTTCATGTTAACCCTGTTGAAAAAAGTTTTTTTAAATCATAGTTCTGACCATAGGACTAAAGTCCTTTAAAATTATAGGCCATTAGTCGTTGCCAGAATAACAGGTTTATATTAAACTATTAACGTTAAGTGATTCAGTTAGATAAGGAGATGATTTTGAAGCAAGTATCAAAAATAATATTATCTTTCTTTTTAACCGCTCTTGCCCTATCACATGCAAATGCAGAGAACATAGCATTAGACTCACTTAAAACTTTCGTTTCTCCAGATTTAACCTTTAGCATACCAGAACCTAACAAAGCCAAAGCCTACTCGCTTACTGGCGAAGCTCTCTTTGATTATCTTCACAATGCCACCGAACCAAAAGTACGCGTTATTTCCTCCTATCAAACATCAAAATCATATATGTATGCCACTGCAGACAACACCGGCTGTAATGGACAGTCTGGAATAATAACAGCTTATTCAGATGTCTGTATCAATGGTTCAGGAGGCGATGGTAATTCATACAAAGAGCAGGGCGACACTAATGACGACGGCATCTTAGGTGATTTCATAAACGCTGAGCATATCTGGCCGCAGAGCTTTTTCAACTCGCAACTACCCATGGTAGCAGATATACACCAGCTTATGTCAACGCTTTCAGTGCCCAATGGCCGTAGAGCAAACTTAAAGTTCTGCGAGGTTTTGGAAACTCCGTTGTATAAAACATCCTCAGGCTCAAAGCTTGGCAAAAATTGTTTTGAACCGGGAAACTCGGTTAAAGGAAACGTTGCACGTGCTATTTTCTATTTCATAGTGAGATACAGCGACCAGAACATACGACAGGGTGGAATGAATTATAAAGAATTCTGGACCGACAATGTTTCCATGTTTATGAAATGGAACCGCCAAGATCCTCCAGATGCTAACGAGAAACGCCGTAACAATCTTATAGAAAAATTTCAGGGCAATCGCAATCCTTTCATAGATGACCCATCCCTTGTGGATGCAATAGGTGAAACAGTTTTTGAATCACATTAATCCCCCAAGTGTTATTTAAAACCCCGAAGTAACCGCATAGGTTAATGAGTTAACTATTGATTTTATATAAAATATTTAGAACCTTTATATCTCGG
>JAAYVG010000009.1 GCA_012517285.1 Elusimicrobiota bacterium | reverse complement strand
TTATGCTGACCAAACCTACGCCTTTGCAGAAACGGGTTTTTGAATTACTCAAGATCCCGTTGTCGTTGTAGCCAGAACAGCTACAGTCGGAATTAACCGACTGTCAAGGGTAAAAACCGTTTTTCTACGCTGGAAGTATGGACTAGTATGGATTTGATGTAACACTCATAAGATACAAGGCTGCTTTTTTGTTTGTATCAAATGCTTTATCTATCATAGCAGATCCCGGATAAAATCCTCTACCTTCTAACTCTATTGTAAAAGCAAGGACTTTAAGCTGGTCATATATCCAATCACACATATCACCAGATGCCAGATAAAGTTCGCTTGATTTCTCTGCCTCATAGTTTAAAATCTTTCCCATAGCATTTGCATGCTTTATAAAAGCATTTTTATCATTGACATCACTAACATCCTCATCCCTTCCTCCCCACGGATAAAGGACAAGTGAAGAATAAGAATGATAACTTAAAGCAGTTTTTATATTTTTATGGTTTTTAGAAAAATCTCTGAGCGATTTCGTTTCAGGCTCAGAAAATGCAGACTTTCCACAATATGTATCAGCATTCTGTGATGATGATGAACCATACTCGCACCAATCAAAATCATAATTTCTGTTCAGATCTGCTCCAACAGGAGAACTCCCACCATATTTATTTGTATTTTTTCTCCAATACCTGTAGCTTCCAGTGGCAATATCATACTCAGAACCATCAGGGTTTAACATCGGTATAATATATATATCAAGGCTATCAATATATTTTTTTATGACTTCATCATTTCTATTTTCAAGAAGATAAACAGCAAATAAAAGAACCATCTCATTGGAAAGATGTTCCCTCGCATGATGATTACCAACAAGAAGAATACCAGGTTTTTTGCTCTGGGCATCACCCTTAGCAGTTGAATTTATTCTCAGGCACCATATATCTCTATTCTCAACAGTTTTACCAATTGAGTAAAGTGAAACCACATCTGGATTTTTATCAGCAATGCTTTTTAATACATCATATGTCTCTTTATAATTGTGATATACAGCATCAGATGAAGGAAAATCCTTATTTATTGTAGCCCATTCTGATATGGTTTTTTTATCAAGTATAGTAAAATCTTTTTCAGAGATATTAGGCAATAAATCTCTGTGAATAAAACCTTCCACATAATTTTTTGAAATATTTATTATATCAAATCCAAGTTCAAGGAGTTTTGTCCTATCATATTTATCAGAGGCTGAAATTCTTAAAAAGTATCTCGGGTCGCTATCAAGAGCCTTTGATCTCTCAAAATCTTTTTGAGGATCAGGAATCAGAGATTTATCAATATTTTGTTTAACCTCATCCATTAAAACGTTAAGACTTATATCCTTTTTATCGTTATCAATACTTGACGAATAAAGATTTGATAATGAGACAACAAGCAATAAAGAAATAAATATTTTTTTCATATAAGATTTCTCCATTCAAAAAAATAACACATAACTATATTTTCTATCCAAACAACTATTTTTTCAAGGAAATAATACCCCCTTTTTTATAGGACTATAGACCTATTACGTTCCCGAACCGTGTAACGGTTCGGGAACGTAGAATCATCAATAATTATATTTATAATAGCTATCAGGATTATACAGGAAGTAGAAGTCAAAAGGATCAAGCCTTGGCAGCTCTACATATTTTTTGCCCTTTTCATCAATCTTTTCTTCAGAGTATGTAACAAATCTTTTATCAGTAAAATAATCAGGATCCTTTACTATCCCCTCCTCTACAATATTATCTGCAACACTATCTGCCCATTTAAGATTAACTGCAGAGTCACCAAACTCCTCCCAGTCTCCATCGGAGTTGTTCTCATACATCTTCTTTCTGAACTCTTCCATATCCATACCAATTTTTTTAGCAATCGGCCCCATGAGTCTTTTTTCCCATTTTTTTGAAATCTCTAACTGTTCCTTTAACTGTGTCATATTTCCAAATGTCATTGTTGACATCTGATGATGAAGTATTATTGCGTTTGGATATACAAAAGATTTCTTTGCAAGGGTTGTTATTGTTGCTGCCATTGATGCTGCAAAAGATTTTACTACGACATAAACAGGACTTGCACTTGCATCCATTGCCTTTAATATCTTGTATCCTGCCATAACAGAACCACCTGGGGATCTGTCTATCACAATAAATATTGGAGCTGTGCTTATATTATTAAAATAGTTTATCCTGTTGACTATATAATCAGCTGTACTCATCGTTATTACACCATTCAACGGTATTCTTCTATCTGAAACAGTCAATACACCATTTTTAAACACATCTGTTGAGTATTTTATATCCTTGTTTATCTGTTTGTTTATCTCATCCCTATTATTTCTTATATCAATCTCAGCTTTTAACTTATCTGCCTCGGATTGTTTCAAGAATACCTCATACTTGGCTTTTTCAGTTTGATAACCAAGCTTTTTAATTTCAAAGTCCATTTTTGCTTTTTCATTCTCCATCGCAAATTTTTCCTGTTTTTGCTTTTCTGTCTCTATATCATTCAACATCTTAAGCCTTGCAAGTTGAAGCGAAAGCTCTGAAAGTCCTTTCTTCTGCTTTTCATCAGCAAGCTTATTTTCTATGGAAATCTTCTGAAGCTGAGCAGATATATCTGAAAGCTCTTTGTTTATTTTCTCTACAAACAATCTGTTCTCCAACGATGTTGAGTTATACAGCGATTCTATATCAATAAGTTTATTTTTTTCTTTTTGAATCATTGCATCATACTGAGCTTTTAAAAGATCTCTTTCATTGCTCATTTTTATAATCTCATCTGATTTTGACTGAACAGCGGTTGTTGAAATAACCTGAGAGTTTAGATTATTTATAAAAAAGCCTATAACCATCAAAAAAAATATTTTTTTCATTTATGCCTCCAAGTTAGATTATACTAAAAAATTTATTATACTTATATTCTGTTTTACTTCATCTAAAATCTGTTATCCTACCAGACCATCTGAAAACCTATTCTGTGAGTCGCTCCAAAAATTCCATAGCTCATAAAAGCATAATCCATCCTTAACCCCTTCAGGAAGCTATCCTTGCTCAAAAGTTTATCAAAGTTCATTCCTATACCAGCAGTCATACTTGACATCTCACTCTCCCTTGTTGTATAACCAAACCTCACTTGAAATGTTTTTGCTATATCATCCTCAAGACCAAAATTAATATAACTTCCCTCAGATTGATCATTGACATAATCAAGCGAAAAGATAAAATTCATAACGTTGTTTTCAGTTGCAACATCCTTTGAAACACCAAACCTGTAAACCCTCGGTATATCATTTTTTTCTTGATAAAACTTTTGTGAACCACCAATGTTTTGAGCAGAAGCCCCGAGCTGAAAATGACCTGGAAGTATCAACAATGCCCCACCATCAAAAAGAAGCGATGAAGAACTCTCTGTATCAAGCTTTTCCTCAATCCTTTTAACAAGGAAGCCAAATGAAAATCTGTAAACCTTGGGTATGTAAACTCTAACTGGCTTCATCCTTGTCCAACTCGGTGTTATAAGCATTGGATCTATTCTATCTTTTGCATAATCAAAGTATGGAAATCCCTTGGCATATGCTATACCATAAAAAGAATGAGAAGTGCTTGTCTTACCTGTAATATTTTCATTTTCATCATATGATACTATATCACCACTCTTGAGTGCTGAATAGACAACACCAAAGTTTCCATAAGGAGTATTGATGACACCTGATATATACCCCTGATTTATTCCTTCTATATATCTGTTATATGTTGTTGAAACAGATGAATATGTTAATAATCCTATACCTGCTGGATTGTAAAGTATTGAATCTGCACTTATCATAGATGTATAGGCTTCTGAAAGTCCACTTGTAAGAGCTGGGACTGGAATCTTTAAAAAGTTTCCACCATAGCTAAAATCTGTTGAATAAAGTTTGTTGGAATACACAGCAAAGAAAACGATACAGAACAAAGGAATTTTTTTAAAAAAAATAAATATTCTTTCGTTATCCATAATAAAATCTTTACTATAGCATACCAATGGCATTATTATATCACTATATTATTATACACTTGATTTATTTAAATTTCAATTAAAAAAGTTTTTAAAAGTTATGGATCAAACCACTGCGAATAAAATATTTAAAAAAAATTAAACAAATTTTTTTAAATAAAATTTTTGCCTATAAATTTTCAAAATAAAAAAAGGCGGATACTTTTAGTGTATCCGCCTTTTTATAAAACACTTCTACAGCGTTATTTTCCGTTTATCCACTTTATAAGATCATCCCACTTAGAATCCTTAGCCCATGACAAACTATCATAGCTTGTTGTATAGGATGTTGGCAAATATCCTGCAATACCATATGCATTTGAATACCCAGATCCGACTGCTCTGTTGTGAGCAATTAGATTGGTTTTCATAAAATCAAGCAATGCCTGACCTTTCACCTTCACATCACTCACCTGTGTAGAATCAACAACAAGTTTAACAAAGTGATATATGTCCTTGTTGGTTGAATAATAAAACTTCTGAGCTCTATCCCTTGCACTCTTAGCATTTGGTAGATCATTACCTTTAATAAGAGCATCAATAAAGCTGTTTGTTAATGATGTAAACTGTGCCAGTGACTTAGAGCTTATTGATGATTGAGTACCACCCTGATTGACTGATTGATAATGGTCACCATATGAGTTAACCATAGCTACAGAAAGTTTTTTTGCATCCATAGTTGGTTCCTTAACAAGTGGATCAAGCCACGTGTTGTATGTGTATCCATCACCCGGCTCTGTCTCCTCAGAAGCAACAACATAATCACTATAGTCTTTTATCTCATATGCAACCTCTGCCATCTGCATAAGACATGCATCCATACCAAGTATGTTAACCCCACCAACTTTCTCAAGTGCCATTCTCATCTGAGGTGTGTTGATGTTGTTACCTGTCTCATCATCATATGATATTCCTTTTTCAGTTATAGCTGTGATATCACCACCCTTGTCCCAGCCAGAACCATGATTCCATATTATAAGAACATACTTTTTAGATGGATAGTTCTTCTTTGTCCAGTTGACGAAATCCACCATGTATTCCCAGCTTCCCATATCACACTTAGAGGTTGTTAAAACAGCATTAGAATTGATCTTGTTTGTATCATTGTCCTTTGTGACATAAAATCTCTTACAGCCCTTCCAGTCTCCATCGGCAGAGCTGTATCCATTTATCCTTCCAACCTCGGCAATTATATTGACCCTGTCGCTTGAGCCAACCATCTCCATCTCATTGACATCCTTTAATGCATAGCTTTCAAGGTTGTTTTTTCCATTAACAAAAACCATAACCGTCCACTCCTTTGTGGCATCCTTTGACTCTATGGCCTTTGGTGAAGAAACGGCAGGTGTCTCAACACTGGCAGTAACTTCTTTTATATTTATTCCCTTTCCACTATCAAAGTCTATTTCTGCAAAACCACTATTAGCACACAGAAATAGAGATAATATACCTATCTTTATCATCCTTACCTCCTGTAATTTATACATCTTATGTATAGTTATTATATTGTAAAGCCTTAAGTCCCCAGTTTTCAACTCCACATGTCCTATTGACATATAGTAATTAGGACACTTGTTATGTCAAGAGATTAAATCCATGACAGTGGCTTAAATAATACTGTTTTCCATAATGACATCCTTACAGAGTATCTCTTCCACACGAACAACAATATTTGATGAAAAATTAGCCTTGGCATAGTTATATGCCATATTTGAAAGATTCTGCATTCTTATAGGTTCGTTTATCAGTGATATTATTGATTTAACGTATGACTTTTCATTTTCAGGTTCTACAATAACTCCGTTGTAATCAGAGATTATGACATCAGAAATACCCTTTATCTGAGGTACTACGCAGACAACGCTTGAGGCCATAGCTTCTATAAGAGACCTTGAAACATCAGGACTTTTATCAGTTCTTACATATATATGAGACATTGCCATAATCTCAGGGATATCCTCCCTCCATCCAAGCATATCTACCTTATGGCTTATACCTAACTCCCTTGCATATTCCCTAAGAGCATCGTTTTTTAAACCAATAATGGAAAAATTTATGTTCTGATTCAAGCTCAAAATCTTTTTTGCAACTGAAAGAAAAAACTTTATATTATCCAGATTTTGTTTACGGTAAACAGTAATAACCCTGTATGGCCTTTTTAAAAATATTGCAGGCTTTATCTGTTTTGCACTCTCCCATCTTGATAGAAGAAGCAAAGGATTATTAACAAATATTTTGTCATCATCAATATCATTAAAGACAAGCTCATCCTTTATGCTCTCAAAGGGAACAATTATTTTTGAAAAATTATTTATATTATCCCTTATGAATTCAATAAATTTATTATCAGGAAATGAATATATATTTAAGATCACAGGTGTGTTCATTGATATTAATTTTTTTAGCAGCAAATAGTTATGAAGATTATAACCGTAAATCTCTATGATATCAACCTCAGGAAGTTTTAAAAACCCTAATTTTATAGAAAAGTCCATATCTACGAAGGTTATCTTATTTTTGTTGCAAAAATCATTCAGATAATGGCTTTTAGCTGACATTATATAAACGCTGTGCCCCATAGCTTTAAGCAGCGATGCAGAATTAAGTGCATTGTATGATTCCATTGAGCTTTCATTAGAATTTAGAAATTTAATTAACTTCATATCTCTCCCTTATTAACTTTATCTGTCTTTCAGCATTATCTGTATAACTTTTTTCTTTTGAAGTTTTAATAATAAGCTCATAGAGCTTTAACGCCCTATCATACTTTTTTGCTTCCTTGTGCAAAAATGCACTCGCCTGTCTTATAACAACAGGAGTGTTTTCTTCAAAAGAAATATTGTAAAGATCACTCAAAAGCTTATCATCATATATTTTTTTTCTGCTCTGTTTTATCATAAGTGCTGATAGCAGCGTAATATACTTATAATTATTTCTATCATATATTAAAGCAAATTTCAGAATAGAAATAGCCTTATATACCTCGTCTAAATTAAATCCAAGCACTCCAGCAGATGTCATAACAGCATTGGTATAATATGGATTTTCTATAACGATATCAAGTGACATAGGATAAAAAGCAGGATACTTACCATCGCCGTATTCAACATTCTCGCTGCCTTCCTCAGGAGTGCCATAATATTCCAACAACCTTATATAATTGATATCAGAGTATATATCCCTAAAACCAGAGCTTATAGAGATCACATTTTCAACAGGATCTTTTACAAGTTTTCCAAGCGATATAAGGGTTGGATAATCATTAAAAGAATTTGAAAAGGATGAGGACAGGACAAGAGACAGTATAGCAGCCAACAAGAGTTTAAAACTATTCACTAAAACTCCTTTCTTTCAAAGGAAAGAACAGTAAACACTATAACAGCAACCAGATACAAAAATGTATGCAGAACAAAATTCATCCCATCAGCAGACAGCGAAGAACTAAAATTAGGAAATACATAGATAATATATTTAAACACCTCTTCTATACCTGAAACCCTGTTCAAGGCATAGTTAAGTTCGGTGATGAAATGTGATATAAACCATATCATAGTTGTTATAGCAACCGATGTAAACGCTGATGTCGTAAGTGATGTGAAAAGCACTGATATGCTTGATATTACAACTATCTTTATATAAACGTTTAGAAGAGATAAAAGATAATCAGAACTTACAGAGTATCCCTTGGCAAAAAGAACAACAACGCATACAATATTTATCAGCAGCAGAAGAAGAAATGATGAGATATAAACACCAGAGATTTTACCAAGCATATACTCAGACTTTCTCACAGGGCGACTCAGTATCATATATATTCTTTTTGTCTCTATGTCATTTGATATAGAAAGCGATGATGAGAACACAGCAAAAAGCAACAGTGATATCTGAGTAATTGATACAAAAAAATCCAGCAGAACCTTCCTTTCCTCCTGAACAGCCATTATCCCAACAAGTATTGAGATATAAATGAGCAGAATAACTATTGCTCCAAGAAGATAAGAAAACTTAGAGTAAAGATACTCAGCTGTAGAATTAATGGCTATGTTTTTTATGTTTTTCAAGTTCATAAGAAACCGTTTCTATAAAAATTTTTTCTAAATCAGAGTTTTCCCAGTCCTTCCTTTCCATTTCCTTTATTATCTTACCTGCATACATAATAATAACACGTTTACAAATTTTTTCCACATCCGATATGCTGTGGGAAGAAAGAAATATGGTTTTGCCATTTTCATTGAGTTTAAGCAAAAGATTTCTTATATCATTTATTGATAGTGGGTCGAGCCCGCTTGCAGGTTCATCAAGGATAAGGAGATCAGGATTATGAATTATTGAGCAAGCTATGGCAAGCCTTTGCATCATCCCCTTAGAAAAACCCTTTATTTTATCATCGGCGCGTTCTAATAATCCTACTTCAGAAAGTACAGAATTAATATCATCACTCTTTGTAACATCCGATGATATAGAATAGTAAAACTCTAATGTTTTCCTTGCTGTAAGATATGGATAGAAATAAGGCAGTTCACAGAGATATCCTATTCTTTTTTTATACTCCACATTGCCAACCGATGTCAAACTACCAAAAACCTCAACAACCCCTGAGTCAGGCTTTACGATCCCGCTGATAAGCTTCATTGTTGTTGTTTTACCAGCAGCATTAAGACCGAGAAGCCCAACGAACTCCCCTTTTTTTACCTCAAAAGAAAGCCCATCAACTGCTGTGATATACCTGTGCTTAATAAATCCAGGTATTCTATATTTCTTAGAAACATTGCTAAAAAAAACAATATTGTCACTCTTCATCTTCTTCTAATATTTTTTCCTTGAGCCTTTCCTTCCTTATCTCTTTAAGCTCTTTTTTAAGATTTTCTATAGGGATATTGCCTCTGCTCAAAAGATCTGAATGAAACTCTCTCATATCAAAAAATTTATTTTCTTCACCAACATATTTTTCCCTAAGCTCAAGTATGCTCGTATAGCCATACATACCGGCATAATAATATGTTGGATTCAATGATATATTAAGGACCTCATCCTTTGCCATAGTATCATCCATTTGAAAGTTATCCTTAAAAAGCTTTACACTCTCATCATAATCAAGCTCTTCTATATGATAGCCCACATCAACATATGCCCTAAGACTCCTTAAAGCCCTTACATAGCTTAAAAGGAAAGGAGTGTATACACTTGAATAATATCCCATCTCTTCTGATATATCCTCGCTATACATCATCCATCCAAGCTTTATAGCACTCTGGTCTGCTATCCTTCTTATTTTACTGACACTATTTAGATAATCTTCCCTTAAATGAGATCCAGGTATAACAAGGCCCGAAACAAAAAACTCAATCTTTGGCTGGGAATAAAGCTGACTCAAAAATTTCTTGCTATCCCCTATATCCTTCTCCTGTGGCAAAAATATATATAGCTCCGAAGCCCTGTTTTTATCAAGCGGAAATGATGGGTAATAAAAAATTGTTGGATATACTGTTAAAAAAAACATCGGAGAAGAATTTATTAAAAGTCTCTGGGTTGGAAACTTTACAACCTTGTACTCATCAAAATGATTTTTTGCATTTTCAATCTGATCAGAAATATATTTAATAACATTATCATACTCAGGGTAATCACCTGTTATCTTATCATACACACCCTTGACTCCATTCTTTGAATACTCATCGGGATTAAGTTTTATAGCATTTTCTTTAAGAAGTTTATAATTTTTTTCAAAGTTTTTTTTAGCAATTCTTAAAGCCTTTCTCGGATTGTAATCTATTTTATGCCACCTTTCAAGATAGAAGCCGTATGTATAAAGCCCAGTGTATGCCTTCCCATCAGATTTTTTCAACACATCCCTTTTAAGATAATCCCTGTATCTTATAAGAGCATTTTTTAAATCTGACATTGACTTCTCAAAGTTTGCTCTTGTGGTAGCATCAAGGCCTATATAATTTCTAAACAATGGATAATAATCACCAAAATTATCAATAAGAAGATTTATCCTTTTAATGGTATATTCTGTCCAGATTTTTGGTGGCCTTGTTATATTTCTCTCAGCCTGATACAGCACCGACGGAACCTGTGAAAATCTTTTGATAGCATTCTGTGCTCTTACATTGTAATTTTCATAATCCTTGGACATCATAAAATATATCAGATCAAATGGTTTTAAATAATACTGAGGCTGTGTTGAAAAAACATTCAAATTCTCAATCTCATATATATCCTTCTCAATAATTGAACTGACCAGATCATAATCAGTCTGCTTTTCATAATCTAAAACCTCTCTCGGCATATTATTCACAGCTCTGTAAAGAAGTTTTAAAGATTCAAGTTCCTTTGCCTGAGTATTATATTCTCTGTCAGTCAGTAGATTGTCGTTATCATGCATTCCCATCTCGGTTGCCCTTTCAGGGTCATACATTGAAATAGTAGCTAAATATTTTTCAGTCAGTTCATCAAGCCTTGCCCCTTCAAGCTTTCCATCAGTTTCCTGAACGGTAAGCGAATCCTCGTAAGCAAAAATATTATTAACCAACAGAATTGATAACAAAAAGGCAGACATCCCCTTGAATAATCTTTGAACCACTATAACCTCCATCAAACAGTCCAGATAAACTAAATCCACAACAGCCATAATGCCGATATCGCTTTGATCATGGCTATTATATATCTCAAATTTACTTTTTACTCAGCATTTATTTTGCTATCATCCTTTTCTTTTTATCAACCCTTACCCTATCCTCTATAGCATTGGCTATGACTTCCTTCATATCTGACACAGGGACCAGCTTCATATCCTTTTTTATATCATCAGGTATTTCACTCATATCCTTTTCATTCCCACGCGGATATAAAACTGTCATTATTTTCTCCCTATGAGATGCTATAACCTTTTCTTTGAGTCCACCTATAGGAAGAACCTTTCCTGTAAGGGTTAGTTCACCAGTCATAGATATCTTTTGCTTTACAGGTTTATTGGTCATAAGGCTGTATATGGATGTGGCTATTGTAATACCGGCAGAAGGCCCATCCTTTGGAACTGCCCCCTCTGGGATGTGAATGTGAAAATCATTTGATGTTATATATTTCACATTAGGCCTCAGAATACTCTTAACATATGAGAAAGCCAACTGAACAGACTCCTTCATTACCTCACCTAACCTTCCTGTTACAACGACATTTCCCTTACCTGGCATTGTTGTGGATTCTATCCAGAGAACCTCTCCTCCATGCTCTGTCCATGCAAGCCCTGTGGCCACTCCAACTGAATTATCATCAATCTTTTGATCCACATACCTCGGTATATCAAGAAACTGAACAAGATTGTCCTTTTTTATACTTATCCTTTTAGTTCCTTCTACAATCTTAACAGCAATTTTTCTTGAAAGAGATGCTATCTCTCTCTCAAGATTTCTAACTCCAGCTTCGCTTGTATATCCTCTTATTATATTTATTATAGCCTCATCATCTATATCTATATCCTTCATCCTCTTCTCATTTATTCCATGCTCCTTAAACTGTCTCGGGATAAGATACTGTTTTGCTATCTGTAATTTTTCATTATGAGTATAACCAGAAAACTCGATGATCTCTAATCTGTCTCTTAGACTCACCGGTATTCCATCAAGCGTATTTGCAGTTGTTATAAACATAACCTTTGATATATCAAACGGCACATCTATGTAATGGTCCATAAACTCGCTGTTCTGTTCAGGATCAAGCACTTCAAGAAGCGCAGCTGCAGGATCACCTCTCCAGTCCATACCCATCTTATCTATCTCGTCCATTAAAAAAACAGGATTCTTGCTCTTAGCCTTTTTAAGACTCTGAATGATCCTTCCCGGCATTGATCCTATGTATGTTCTTCTGTGACCTCTTATCTCAGCCTCATCCCTTACACCACCGAGACTCATTCTTACAAAGTTTCTTCCCATAGCCTCAGCTATAGATCTTGCTATTGATGTCTTTCCAACTCCCGGAGGTCCAACAAAACAGAGGATCGGCCCCTTGAGCTTTTCAGTAAGTTTTGCAACTGCTAAAAACTCAAGAACCCTTTCCTTCGGCTTTTTTAATCCAAAGTGATCTCTGTCAAGAATCTCCTTAGCCTTTTTAAGATCAAGCACATCATCCGTTTCAATAGACCATGGTATGGAAACCATCCAGTCTAAATATGTTCTTGAAACAGTTGACTCAGGGGAAAATGGCATCATCTTTTCAAGCCTGTTAATCTCCTTCTCAGCAGCATCCTCTGCTGCCTTTGGCATTTTGGCAGCCTTAACCCTTTTTCTCCACTCCTCTATCTCCTTTGCAAAATCATCCTTTTGATGAAGCTCCTTCTGTATTGCCTTCATCTGCTCACTCAGGTAATATTCCTTTTGAGACTTCTCTATTTGAGACTTAACCCTGTTCTGAATCTTCTGCTCCAGATTTATTATTTCAACCTCTCTGTTGATATATTTTACAAGCTTCTCAATCCTTTCCTTAACATTCAAAGTTTCAAGAATCTCCTGTTTTTCAGAGAGACTTATGATAACATTTGATGCAATGTTATCACTCAGTTTTGACGGGTTATCAGCCTGTTCAAGAAGCACTGAGGTGTTTATACTCATCTTTGTTGTAAGCCTCACATAATCATCAAATATTCCAACAAGATGCCTTGTGAGAGCAGTCATCTCAGAGTTATTTTCAGCTGATTCTTCCTCAGGATACTCTACATCAGCAACTATACAATCATTTTTAAATTTGTCATCAAATCCCTTTATCATCACCCTTTTTATACCGCTCAGAATTATCCTCATAGTTCCATCAGGAAGTTTCAAGTGTTGATTTACCTCGCACAGAACACCCATACTGTAAATATCATCAATTTGAGGATCCTCAATATTAGGTTTTTTTTGCGTTACAGCAACAATATAATTTGAATAGTCCTTTATGGACAACTCAACAGCATTGACAGACTTAACTCTGCTAACTGCAAGTGGAAAGTGTGAATCAGGAAAAACTACAATATCCCTCACAGCTATCAATGGTAACACAGTAGGATATTCTTTTTTAATTTCTTCGCTCATATTAAAACCTCTCAAATCAAATATTCTTTTTAAAATCTAAGATGCCATCAATTATTCCATACTCAACAGCTTCCTGTGCAGACATATAAAAATTTCTTTCTGTGTCCTGTTTTACTCTCTCCTCAGATTTACCAGTATGTCTTGCAAGTATTTTTATGAGTCTTGCCTTTGTTTCCTGCATCTCCTTGTTCTCAATATCTATATCAGTCGCCTGTCCTGATATGCCACCTCCAAATATAAGAGGTTGGTGAATCATTATCCTTGAGTTTGGGAGAGCAAACCTTTTTCCTTTCGTACCTGCTGCTAGGAGCAATGCCCCAAATGACATGGCCATACCCATACATATTGTTGTAATAGGTGCCTTTATAAATTGCATTGTGTCATAAACAGCAAGCCCCGCCGTAACCATACCACCGGGGGAATTGATATAAAGATTTATATCCTGATCGGAATTCTCTGCCTCAAGATATAATAACTGTGCTATAAGATTGTTTGCACTTCCTGTTGATATCGCCCCCTCAGGATCTCCAACAAAAATTATTCTATCCCTTAAAAGCCTTGAAAAAATATCATAACCAACCATTGCACCTTGGCCCTTCCATGTCTCTATAATCGTTGGTATTATCATAACTCCTCCTTTAAAACAGAAGTCGGAAAACAGAAGACAGATGACAGAAGTCGGAAATCAGAAGACAGAAGTCAGAAGACAGAATTTAAGGAAATTCCATATTTGTCTGTTCTCCGACTTCTGTCATCTGTTCCTGCCTGCGCCGAAGCGGCTTCGCCATGCTGGCTCTGTCTTCTGGTTACTTGTCACCTGCTACTATCTTTATTTTGGACTTGATAAAGTCAATAGTTTTATTCTCAGTCATAGAAGCCATTATATAATCTTTTCTCTGTTCAAACAGCTCCCTTGCTCGCTTTATCTCATCCTCAGTTTTCAAACTCTTTACAACCTTATCAAGCTCACCATACAGATCATCCTCAGTTGCTTTTATATTCTCTTTTTTAGCTATCTGATGAAGTATATATGTTATCTTGAGATTTCTCTCCGCAACTGGTTTTACCTTATCCTCATAATCCTTGAGCTGAACTTTTTCACTATCAGGAACATTTGCTCTCTTTTTAATGACTTCAAAAAGCTCCTCCATCTCCTGCCTTACAAGCGTCGGAGGAAGTGGAAATTCATTTTTAGATATGAGATGATTTTCTATATTTTCAATAAGTTCTTTTTCAGATCTTTCATTTTCTTCAGCCTCAAGGATCTTTTTTACCTGCTCTCTTAAATCAGCTATATCCTTTGCACCCAACTGTTTTATGAAGTTATCATCTAACTCAGGAACTACTTTTTCCTTTATATCATTTATCTTTATAACAAACCTCATCTTTTTCCCGTCAAATTCATTTTCAAACTCTCTGACATCACCCTTATTTGCTCCTATAACAGCATTATCAAGACCCATTATATTGTCAGGGGATGACATATCTATAAGCTGATTTTTAAACTCGTTAGCCTTGTTTCCGTTTTCATAGACCTCATAATCAGCAATTATATAATGCTTTTTCGAAACAGGTTCATTCTCCACTGACTTAAGATAGGCGTTGTATTCTCTTATGCTGTTTATATGATTATCTATATCAGCATCTGTTATTTTTTTAAGTGTTCTTTTCACCTCAAAATCGGTATATTCTTTGGGATCAAACTTAGGATTTTGTTCTATATATATCTTAAAAGATATTGATTTCTTTTCAGCATCAATGCTTATATCATAAACTGAAGGAGAAACTACAGGAAATATATTTTCCTTTTCAAAAAGCAAATCAAGCAGATTTCTTACTGCTATATCTCTTATCTCACTCCTTATTGCGTCAGAAAAATGCTTGTTGATTATGTCAAGAGGTACCTTTCCCTTTCTAAAGCCGGGGTATTCCACCTCAGCTCTGACTCTTTCCACAGCCACACCCTGAATCATTGAAAAATCCTCGTCAGCTATATTAACATCATATGTTAAACAGCAACCCTCTTCCTTTATTTTTTTATAAGAACCTTCTTTCATTATATCCTCCAATTAAACATTTAGCAGGTCTAAGAAGCCAGAAATAAATCTGAAATAACCATCATCCTTTGTTTCATTTTTTGCCAACTGACTTCAGCTTGCTTACTAAGATATTATTCTACAAAATTTTGAGTATAAAAAAATATAGATGTAATGTTTTAAAAAAAGAACCAAATCAATTAAAAATTTTGTAGAATAATATTATTAGATCTCAGGAAAGGGCCATTAGCTCAATGGTAGAGCAGACGCCTCTTAAGCGTAAGGTTACAGGTTCGAGTCCTGTATGGCCCATTGCTGGTGCTGAGTTCCGATGTAAATCGGAACGTCAGGACTCGAAAGTCCGCAGCAAAACTTGAGCATACAGTTTTGTGAGGAGCGGCCTGCGAAACCCAGTGGAATAATTTGCTTTGCAAATTAAAATCTAAAGGATTTTATTCCACGGGGTTATTTGTAGGCGAGTCCTGTATGGCCCATACCAACCAATATACTTACAATAGTCATTTCTTATAGCATTTTTCTGGTTCTACAAAAGCAC
Source organism: Elusimicrobiota bacterium (assembly GCA_012517285.1). Lineage (GTDB taxonomy): Bacteria > Elusimicrobiota > Elusimicrobia > Elusimicrobiales > UBA9959 > JAAYVG01. The sequence goes on along the minus strand of JAAYVG010000009.1, from coordinate 9,542 downwards.
AAAACATCTGAGGTGTAAGCGTATCCCAAGAATAAATACACTTTGGGTTCCACAAAATCCAGCTCTTCAAATAATTATTTTTAACTGCTATTATCTGTGCTCTTACATCAAAAGATGTATACCTCTTTTTTAAAGTAAAATCCTGAAGATATGGTCTTATCTTATAATAATTAAAACCTGTCATGTTCATGGCCTGCTTTAAGCCTCTGTTTAAAACCTTGTAAGGCTCTGAATCAGGATCAGCTAAATTGTATTCACCACTGTAATAATGTGATGGATACATCATAGGATAGACATAATCCACACTCTCGCTTATCATTCTCAAGTTCTGGCCTATTCCCATATCAGAGGATGTTGTAAGACCAAAGACATCTGCTGAGATCTTAACATTGTATTTTGACAGTCTGCTCCTTGCGTATTTAAAAAAATTTACAAGATTTTTTTCAGCATTTTCTCTGTTATGAACCGCTGAATACCTGCAAAGCGATGTGTCCCCCTCAGTAGGATATCTCACATAATCAAACTGTATCTCATCAAACCCATACTCTGCAGCTTTCTCAGCTATTGACATTATATAATCCCATACCTTTTTATTATAAGGATCCACCCACATATCACCATTCCTCGTTTTCCAGACACTTCCATCAGGTCGCCTCACAGCGAGTTCAGGATTGTGTTTTGGAAGGATATCATCGTGGAAACAGACTATTCTTGCCACTTTATAAAGCTTTAACTTATTAAAATCAGCTATCATTTTCTTAGGATTTAATATTGCAGGCTTGTATGTTTTATATTTTATTGTATTATCAATCCCGGGAATATAGACCTCACCATTCTTCTCTTTTACCGCAACGACTACTGTATTTATAACAGAATTACTTATGTTCTCAATCATCTTTTTGCGAAGCTTATCGTCGCCAGCAACCCAGCTTGTAAGATGAATACCTCTTACAACAGGTTCAGTTTCTATTTTTTTATTTATCTCTGACACTTCAGTTGTAGAAAGTTTTATCTGCCAGAGTGTTTCACTAAGATTATATTTTTTATTGTACTCTCTTTCTTTTTGCACTTTTGGATAAAGCAGAGAGTTTGATAACAAACACACAGAAATAAAAATAAGTTTAATTTTTTTTGTCACAACTATATTTTATCATTTTATTCTTTAACTACATTAGATTTTTGTTTTAACTGCAAGTTAAATTTATATTTATGGAGCACTGAAAAACTGCAGGTTAAGGTTAAGATTGAGGTTAAGAAGAAAACGACAAATCCCCATCGAAATAGTGATCAGAAATCAGAAGTCAGAGGACAGAATACAGAGTCAGAAAGCAGAGCCTGCCTACCCGCCCACTGCAATGTGTTAAGAAGTTGTAAACCAGCATTAATTTAACACATATAATCCGTCATAATTCCTACCTGCCGAAGCCGCTTCGGCGCAGGCAGGTTGTATTGGATAATTCTTGTTTTATCCATTTTCATCTTGATTACATCTGTATTCATCCTGATGAATCCGTTTACATCTTGATTGAATCCGTATTCGTCTCGATGATTAAATAACCAGATAACTTATTTAGTATAATAATTATATGAAAACATTATCTTTTTTTTTGATTATGTTATTATCTATGAATATGAAAGCTGAAAGCCTTAAAATAAATTATAAAAGGATAAACAGTGATTATGAGGGCTGGAAGCTGTGGATATGGGACAAATCCGAAGGCAAAGTTGGATTTGAACTGCTTCCAGAAGGCAAGAATGACTTCGGTCTTGTTTTTAAACTTGACCTTGATAAATATGGTCTTATGAACAAGGAGATAGGAATACTTCCAAAGTATGGCAACTGGGAAAGCAAAGAGGCATTTGACAGAATACTTAGATACAGTGGAGAAAAGGAGATATACATTGTTGAAGCTGATGAAAAGATTTACAATAATATAAATGATATGAACATATCAACTGAAACGACAAAAGCATTTTATGATACTGGTGGAAATATTAGAGTTGTTTTCAACAGAACAGTATATACCAAAAGCATCAGTGATGAGTTTTATTTAATAAACAAAAAGAGTGGTGAAAAGAAAAAAATTTTTAAGGTTGATAACAATGGAATTTCAAACACTGTTTATTTTAAGACAGAACCACTTGATATTAACGAAATAAAAGATAATGATTATATAGTATCATCAAAATATGGCGAAACCTTGGTAAGGTTTGGGAATGTTTTATACACATTTAGTCCGTATAACGATATGGGAGAGATAACAGGAGATGACGGAATAACATTCAGAATTTTTTCAACTGCTAAGGAAATAAATCTTTTGATTCAAAGAGATAATAAAGAGGAAAAAATTCCTTTTAAATATGATAAAGATTTCGTATGGGAAGTTAAACTATCAACATCATACTATGGAAGCATATACAGATATGAGGTAGTGTATCCTGATAAAACACTTTACGGAATTGATCCTTCTGCTAAGTGCAGCATAAGGAATAATACTTATGCTATGATTGTAAATGATAACAGCAATGTGATACCCAGCCCAAAATTTAACAACTCAGAACTTGTCATATATGAGATGAGCATAAGAGACCTTACATCAGACAGTTTATCTGGTGTTAAAAATAAAGGGAAATATCTTGGACTTACTGAAGAAGAGACTACACACCCTGATTTTTCTGATATAAGAACAGGCATATCACATTTAAAAGAATTAGGAATAAATGCTGTTCATATTATGCCTTTTTATGATTTTGAAAATGATGAGAACTCATCATCATATGACTGGGGATACATGCCTGTGAGTTTTAACTCTCCAGATGGGTCATTTGCAGTGGACAAAATGGCAGGCAAGATAAAAGAGACCAAGGCTATGATAAGTGAATTCCACAAGAATGGGATAAAAGTTATAATGGATGTTGTTTACAACCATACTGCGGAAACATCAGAAAGCAAGGTCTATAACTTTAATCTTCTTGCCCATGACTATTATTACAGGACAAATTTGGACGGGAAATATTCAAACGGTTCAGGATGCGGAAATGAGTTTAAAACAGAATCTCCATATGGAAGGAAGTTTATTATTGATAGCCTTAAGTACTGGATAACAAGCTATAAAATAGATGGTTTTAGATTTGATCTAATGGGACTGATGGATCAGGACACAGTCATTGAGATATTGAACGAAATCAGAAAAATAAAGCCAGATATAATTATATATGGCGAGCCATGGACAGGCGGAGTAACCCCGATAAAGGGAGTTTACAAAGGCTTTCAAAAGGGTAAAAACTTTGCTGTTTTTAATGATGATTTCAGAGACGCTATAAAGGGAAGTGTGTTTGATATAAAAAATCTTGGATATGTTCAAAATCAAAGCAACCGTGAAACTGTAATAAAGGGAATAAAGGGAAGTATAGATCTATTCACAGACTCACCACTTGAAACAATAAATTATGTTAGCTGCCATGATAACCACACGCTTTTTGACAGATTGAAACTTTCTATGCCTGATGATGACTTAAAAACAATTATAAAAAGAGACAAGTTAGCCGAAGCAATAATATTAACCTCACAGGGGATACCATTTATTTTAAGTGGTGAAGAAATATTAAGGACAAAGAATGGAAATGACAACTCATACAATGCTGGTGATGAAATAAATAAAATAGACTGGACAAGAAAAAAAGTTTTTTACGATGTTTTTAAATACTATAGAGATTTAATAGATATGAGAAAAAATCATCCAGCATTTAGAATGGAAACAAAAAATGATATATTAAAAAATATTAAATTTTATGAGGAGTTAGGTATAAAGCTTCCTGATGATAAATCAATAGCTTATATAATAGATGGTAGTAACGCAGGTGATAGCTGGAATCAAATAACGGTTCTTATAAACCCTAACACTGACTCAAGAACATTTAACCTTATGGATGGGAAGTGGCAATTAAAGTTTGATGAGAATGGTTACAGCGAAAGTAAAATTTTTAGAGGAACAATAATTCTTCCCCCTCTTTCGCTTTATGTTCTGTCAAAGTAGTGATCAGTGGTCAGTGATCAGTGATCAGCAAAACCAAATCAGCACAAATAGTGATCAGTGATCAGCAAAGCTGGTTATCTGGTTATTTAGGAAGAAAAAGAAGCTGGGTGTCTATTTGTTTAATGAAATCAGAAGTCAGAGGACAGACAAATAGGGAATTTCCTTAAATTCTGTCTTCTGATTTCCGTCTTCTGTCCTCTGTCTTCTCTTTGCTGAACACTGTTAACTACCCACTGCCCACTACTTTCAGTATCCTAATTCTTCATTTATCAAAACCACAGTTACCTTCGTTAGATTTGGTTTTTTCCACAAAATTGTAACTATATTACATATTCGCTCAGGTGAAAAACAATCCTCACATTTTCCTGATACCACGCATGGATTTTTTTTATCAAGTCTTATATTATTTTTTATGGCTGCAATATTTCTTGCACGCCAAAGGCCATCATCCTGATCTCGTGTTATCTTATTCTTACCAGCTATAAGTATAAGTTCTTTAGGTCCCCATGTTATTGCTGCACACCTGTTGCCATTTCCATCTATGAACACGAGCTTTCCATCCCTTGTTACAGCTTGAGGGGATGCTATATAAAAATCAGAATCTATTGCTTTAAGCCATAGCTTTCTCCTCTCCTCAAGAGACATCTTCTGATTGTGAGAATATACTTTATTACTATTTCTGGTAAGTATATCTGCGATAGACATATCAGAAGCTGTTACACTTCCCCCCATTCCTATTTTTTTATTTCTGCCAATTTTATTAACTATAAATTTCTTGGCCTCATCAACCGTTAAAAACACCTCACAATCAAAATGATTTTTTATAAGTGCTTTTCTTACATTATCCAGTATTTTAATATCTGCTTTTTTAGAATTTTCATCCATAATACCTCCAGTAAAATAGTGATCAGTGGTCAGAAATCAGAAGACAGAGGACAGATGTCAGAAAGCAGTGCCTGCCTGCCGAAGCCGCTTCGGCGCAGGCAGGGTCAGCAAAACCAAAAAGCAAAACATATGAACACATAACAACAGAACTTAAAAAAACATATAATATAATTATGGAAAATATGTATATCATCAGTCAAATTAAAAAACATTGATAAGGAGAAGATATGAAGATATTAACCATCAACTGCGGGAGCTCATCTCTTAAGTTTTCTGTTTTTGACAGGGATAAAAATTTATTTATCGGTTCTGGAATTGTGGAAAGAATAAACTTTGGTAATTCTTTTATAAGCTTTGAACCACTTAACAAAGAAAAAATAACCTTAAACAGTGATGTAAAAAACCATAAAGAAGCATTCAACCTTGTCCTTGATATGATAAAAAATAAAGAAAATGGTATTATAAATGATGTTTCAGAGATTTCAGCCGTTGCTCACAGAGTTGTTCACGGTGGAGAAAAATTTGTAAAATCAGTAAAAATAAACAGTGATACAATCAAAACCTTCAAAGAACTATATTCACTTGCTCCACTTCACAATCCACCAAATGTTATGGGTATTGAAGCAGCTATGGAAATACTCCCGAATATAACACATACCGCAATAATGGATACAGCATGGCATCAGACCATGCCAGAACATTCATACATATATGCTCTTCCCTATGAGTGGTATGAAAAATATGGCATAAGAAGATATGGATTTCATGGAACATCATTTTTGTACACTGCAAAAAGAGCATCAGTTTTATTAAACAGAGATCCTTTTAAAACAAATCTTATAATAGCTCATATAGGAAATGGCGCCTCAATAAATGCTATAAAAAATGGAGTCTCCTATGATACATCAATGGGATTTACCCCTCTTGAAGGGCTTGTTATGGGAACACGCTCTGGTGATTTTGACCCTGCAATTGAAACTTTTATGATGCAGAAAGAAAATCTTTCACCAAAGGATATGGACTCAATACTGAATAAAAAATCAGGAGTGCTTGGAATAACTGGCAAGTATGCCGATAGAAGGGATATTGAAATTGCAGCAGAAAATGGAGACAAGAGAGCAGAGTTAGCAATAGAAATAGAATCTTACAGAATAAAAAAATATATAGGCTCTTATGCTGCAGCACTTGGAAGGGTTGATGCTATTGTCTTTACAGCAGGTGTTGGTGAGATGAGCCCTATAATAAGGGAAAAAGCTCTGGATGGACTTGATAGCTTTGGAATAAAGATTAATAAAGAAAAAAACAACATATCAAAGACAAGAAATGCTGAGACAGTGATATCAGCTGATGATTCAAATGTTAAGGTTTTTGTTATACCAACTGATGAAGAAAGGGTTTTTGTTGAGGATACAATTGCCCTTTTAGAAAACAAGTATGATGTTCATACAAAGTTTAAATATATATTCCAGTCAAAAGATTACAAAAACTCTATAAGGGAAGAAAATTTAAAGAAACAACTTCTAAAAAAACCCGAGCTTAAAAAAGCTATAGCGATTTAATCATTATTAATCAATAATTATCTATAAAATTATATATTATATAAATATATATTATTTTATGGAGGATTTATGACAGCAACAATAATAAACATATTATGGGCTATTATTTTTTCTTTTATAGGAGCAGCGTTAGGGATACTGTTGTTTGTAAAGATTTCAAGAAAACTTCCTTCAATATTTGACAGAATAACCCCAAACATAGATGAGGGCAAGGAAATGATAAGAGGAAATCTTGCAGTTGCTGAATATTTTGGCAAAATAGTTGCAGCAGGTATAATAGGAATAAGCATAATAATAGGACTCGCAGTATTCGCAGGCATCATAGCTGGACTTCACTGAAATAGAATATGAGAAACTTTTTCATATCAGTTTTAATTCTTATCAATAGTATTCCCCTTTTGGCAAGGGGTGGTGGAGGATGCGTTGAAAAAGGGACCTTGATTCTAACTCCTTATGGATATAAAGCTGTTGAAACTTTAAAAGAAAATGATGAAATTATATCATATTCTACCAATCGATATAATAAAACAAAAATAAAAAGAATATACTTGGATGTTTCTGATAACTTTGCTGAGATTCAAGCCTGTGGCAAAAGCATATCTGTAACAGAGACACATCCATTTATGGTTTCTGATGGAAGATTTAAAAAAGCTGTAGAATTAAAAAAAGGAGATGAGATTTATATTTATAACGGCAAGGAAACAAAAAAATGTGGTATCGAGAAAAAAATTATAAATAACAAAAAGGATCTCATATATAATATTCTTGCCTATCCATATGAAACATATATAGCAGATGGTTTTGTTGTACACAACAAGGGATGTTTCCTTCCAGATACAATGATAACAAAGGCGGATGGTTCCAGATCAAAAATATCAGAGATAAAAGAGGGCGATCTTTTGCTTTCTTTTGATGAGAATGGAAAAATACTCAAAACAACCGTCAAAGAAATATTAAAATTAAAAACTTTCAAATACTATACAATTGAAACTGATTTGATTTCACTTTCGGCAACTGCTGAGCATCCTTTTTATGCGGGCGATGGCGTCTTTAGAACAATGGAATCTCTTAAAAATGGTGACACAATATATCTTTATGATGGCAGAGATAAACTGATGCCACAGAGGATAAAAAAGATAGAGGAAATAAAAAAAGATTCGTATGTTTATAACTTAAAAACAGATTTTCCAAATACATTTTTTGCAAACCATGTTGCTGTTCACAACAAAGGAGGAGGATGCTTTCCCTTAGGAACTAAGATATCCACACCTTACGGCAAAAAAAATATTGAAGATATAAAAATTGGAGATAAAGTTTATTCATATACAGACGAAAAACTTGTGGAATCAACAGTAAACGATATAATTAAAAAGAAAGATAAAATCTTTGAGATAGAAGCTGAAGGAAGATTTTTAAAAACTACATATGAGCATCCTCTTTTAACAACTGATGGCTTTAAAGAAGCTGGTAACTTAAAAGCAGGGGATAGAATAGCTTCATGGGACAATGAATTAAAATTTTTAATTATAAAAAAAATGACTCTAAACTCTAAGCCTGAAACAGTTTATAATTTATCAGTAGAATATCCAAACACATTTATAGCTGATGGATTTATAGTTCATAACAAGGGTAGTTTTGGTGGAGGAGGATATCATAGCCACTATCACAGCTCTAATGATAAAAACACAAGCAAGACAGATATGGTAATCAGTATTATTATTATTATTTTTATATTTGTTCTCTCTGCAACTTCAAATGGAAAAGATGAAAGTGAGGAACTTGATTACTTATTTTCTCGCTCCGATATAGAGAAAAAATCAAAAAAAACTGAAAAACTGATAAATTTTATATCACAGCATGATAAGAATTTTGATATCGCCTACATAAAGAATACAGTTTCAAACACATTTTTAAAGCTCGAGGAATGCTGGCAGAAGAGAGATTATGACCCTATGAAAGATTTACTGACTCAGAGCCTCTACATCAAGCACACATCTCAGATAGATATGATGATAAAAGAAAACGAAATAAACATAATAGATGATTTAAAAATTGTATCAATAGACATTGTGGGGCTGAGATATACAGCAAAAGAAGATGGTCGGTTTTTTACGGCACTCATCACTGCTGAGGCAAAGGATTATTATATAGATGATAGAAATAACAATTTTTTAAGGGGTGACAGAACTCCTAAACAGTTTCAAGAGTTCTGGATTTTTAAGCTTATAGAAGGGAAGTGGTTACTTGATGAAATAGAACAGACTGCTGAATCAGATGAGCTTACAAAGGAAGATTTTGTTGAACAGTTCACTGATAACACTCTCAGCCAGATCTACGGTGAGGATATTTCTAATGTCGGGCCAAAAGGGCCTGTAATTCCTGAGGCTGTTGTAGACAAAGGGAACAAGATAATGAGAATGATAAACTTTTTAGGAGAAACTGACAAGCTATGGAATCTTTCACTGATGGAAGTAAGTGCAAGCCTTGCATTTATAAAGGTATATCAGTCATGGGCAGCTTCTGATCCTTTGTTGTTAAACAATGGATATATATCAGAGCAAATGGCAAAAACTATTAGCTCTATAATAAATGAAAAGAAAAGTGAAGGTTATATCTTTGAATTTAGAAATCTATGTATAAGAAAGGTGGATATAGTACTAGTATACAATATGGCTGATGATGGCAAGGATGAGTTTACAGTGAGATTTTCAGCACATGCTCAAAAAAGGGTTATTAGAAATGGTAATGTTATTTTTGAAGATAAATACGTAATGCCATTCACAGAATACTGGAACTTCGCTAAAGAAGATAACAAGTGGAAAGCAAAGGAAATATTACCGAGGGTTAGCGGTGAAAAAGCCGTATATGCTATGAACAAGGATGAGGACTCATCACCAGCACAGTTAGAATGGTATTACACAAAGAAAAGAACATACTGAACGACATAAAGTATCGCATACTTCGCTTAATTTAAATCGTTTTGTTATCCTTTATATTCTCTAATTCTTGAGAATTAGAGAATGTTATTCATCTTTTTTTATAATTATATCTCTGCCATCCG
>JAAYVG010000008.1 GCA_012517285.1 Elusimicrobiota bacterium | reverse complement strand
TTATGCTGACCAAACCTACGCCTTTGCAGAAACGGGTTTTTGAATTACTCAAGATCCCGTTGTCGTTGTAGCCAGAACAGCTACAGTCGGAATTAACCGACTGTCAAGGGTAAAAACCGTTTTTCTACGCTGGAAGTATGGTCTAATCATCTCATCAGCCCTCGCCAGCTCAGTTCCTTTTATTTGAAGACATTCCATAACCTCTGCCCGTGGACAGAGTTTTTTTATATCATCACTGCTTTTTCCTGACCCGCCACCGCCATGGGTGCAGAAAGGCATTATTGTTTTCCCATCAAACTTACACCTTTCAAGAAATGTAAAAACTGGCATTGGCATCGTCCCCCACCATATAGGATACCCAAGAAATATAATATCATAGTCATTAATACTATTAAAAGTTTCAGCCAGCTGCGGCTTTATGTTTTCCATCAATTCCTTTCTCGCAACCTCAGTGCATTTACTGTATTCCTCAGGATATTTATTAACAGCCCTTATTTCAAAAAGATCTCCACCAGTAACCAAAGATATTTTTTCAGCAATTTTTTTTGTATTACCGCTGTGAGAAAAATAAGCAACCAGTATCTTACCCATATAATCCTCCATTTAGTTCTGATTAACCTTAATATAAAAACTAAATCATCTTTTCTGGAAGAACTTCAAGCCAGTAACCATCAGGATCCTCTATAAAATATATTCCCATTTCATTGTTTACATAGCATACACAACCCATATCCATGTGCAGCTTCTTTGCAGACTCAAAATCATCAACCACAAAAGCTAAGTGGAACTCATTATCACCTAAGTTATACTTCTCCTTCCTGTCCCTGAGCCATGTGAGTTCAAGTCGGTGCTGGCTTACCCCATCGCCAAGATAGACAATGATAAAACTTCCATCCTTAGCATTTATCCTTCTCACCTCTTTAAGCCCCAATGCCTTATCATAAAACTCAATGCTTTTAGAGAGATCCAAAACATTTATATTGTTGTGTGCAAACTTAAACTTCATAATAACTCCTTAATTCCGTAATCAATAAAGAATGAAAAAATAACTTTTTTAATATTCAAATATTATTCTATATTATTTTTTAACCAACAAAGGCTAAAAGAATGCAACAGTTATATTTTTTTTTCGACGATTATTGGACAGATATGAACAAAATTACAAATAAAAAGATTTTAAGATTATTATTGGACAGAACAAGGTATATCAGTTTAAAATCTAAAACTTAAATCCTACACTGATTCTGTGTGTTGTATCAAGGTCTCCATAAGGGACAAATGCATAATCAACTGATATATTAGAAAACTCAAATCCAGCTCCAAAATTAAAGCCAGAAAATCCCTCAACATCAGAGTTCCTTCCATCATATCCTGCTCTTATGGTTAAAAGGTTTTTATCAAAACTTTTTTTGTATGCTGCACCGAGCGAAAAATATGTATCAGCATCCCTCGGGAGCGATAGATCAATGGATGTCAGAAAGTTCTCATTGATATCATATCTTGCTCCAACCCTGAACATAAGAGGTAGGTTTTCATCCTCTTTATCAAACTTAATCTTACTACCGAGATTATAAACAGTAACTGCGCCCCTAAACTTATTATTTATTAAACCAGTTATAAAGCCTATGTCGGCAGCAAAGGCAGTGGCTGAATCCTTAACCTCAGCCTTAATATACTTTAATGAAACCCCAACACCTGCTCCATCTAATATAGAGTTTGAACCTCTAAGCCTGATGGAATAACCAGCTGATAACGCCATGTCACTTGGTTCATAGCTCCCCACCTTAATGCCACTCGGGTCTATCTCATCCAGCGAATCATATGAGAGATACTGCAAACCAACACCAAAGGCTGAATCCTCATTAATTTTATTAGTGAAATAAAGGGTATCATATGATGTTGATTCAATGTATGCCGTGTGTGTAAATGAAAGCCTCTTGGAATCATTTAACACCACTGCTCCGGGGTTCCAGTAAAGTGATTCAGCACCATCAGAAATTGCCGAATAGGCGTTTCCCATACCTGAGGCATTAGCCCCAACACCGAGACTCAGAAAAGAAGCCGCCGAATCACCTGTTTCAGCATAAAGGCTGTAACTTAGAAAAATAACTGAAAAAAGTAAAACTAATTTTTTCATACAATCTCCTTATCTCTGTACACCGATCTTAATAGTTTTGGTGGAGCTTCCCTTTTTGATCAGGGCAAAATACACTCCGCTTGCCACATCTTTTCCATCATCGTTTTTACCATCCCAGACTGCCATACCAGAGCTGTCAGTCTTAAGCTTTTTAACCTTTGTACCTGAAACGTTATATATAATTATTTCAGTATCAGCAGGAAGGTTTGAAAATGTTATCTTTGAATATAAAAGCCCCTTTGATGGCCTTAAAGGATTTGGTGCAACCTTTGGATCGGATACAGTTGATGATGGTGTCAAACCTAACAGTGAGAAGACGGAGAAATGATCAGTATAAGCTGTAACCTTTTTTGTAGCCTTATCAACATATGATTTAAGTGGTACCCAAAGATTTCTATCACTGTCATATCTCGCTATTACAAGTGTATCCTCGCTAACACCTATGGTTGCAGGATAAGCAATAGTTATAGTCACACTCTTAGAAGGCTGTACCCCACCTGATAGATCGGCCTCAAAATAAATACCCGTTGGAGCAACATTTCCCATAAGTGATGTGTTTGATGAAGGGGTTGTATCAGGAATCTTGATCGTTACGGTTGTGTTTGAACTGAAAGCATTTGAAGGAACATCAAGATCTATACTGCTTCCATTTCCCGGATTGAAGTTAATTGTTCCACCGGATGAGCCTATGGTCTTAACAGCATTTACAAGTTTTACAGTGGTGGTAGAAATGCTTGACTCAGCCGTCTGAACAGAGTTATTGTTTATCGCTGAGAGGTAAAATGTATATGTAGTTGCATCCTTAAGCGATGTTAAAACTGCACTTAGCTCCCCAGTGCCCAGACCAGAGAACAGCTTTGAGCCACTGTCATTGTCTGATTCATATCTAACCTTATAAACCGTATGTCCAGGGTTATCGTTTGAATTCCATTTAAGTGTGACAGAGCTTGCGTAAACTCCATCAAAGTCAAAACCAGTAGGGATAGCCGCTAATGTTGACGTAGAACCCATTTCTAAATATCCTGCTTCTTCGTCATTATAATAAGCCTTAAGCCTGAAATAGTAGGTCGTGTTTGGAGTAAGCGTTCCCACACCAGTATTACCAAAAACTGCATACTTGTTTGCTGTATTTGAGGTTATTATAACAGAACCAATACTAAAATCAGAGTCAGTTGATACATCAACATCATATCTCAATGCCCCTGATGTATGAGTCCACTCAATTTTTAATGTATCAGTATCAACCTCTGTAAAACCTGTAACACTAACATCATCAAGCGTCATAAGTGTTTTTGTTAAAACAGGAGATGTGAAATCACTTATATCATTCGGATTATTTCCAACAGCTCTCACCTTTGCTGAATAAAATGTATTTGCATCAAGAGAGTCAAACTTTTTTGATAATGCGGCCTCAGTAGAGCTTTTAACCTCAACGCCTGAATCATCATCTATAAGAATAATATTATATCGTGTTCCATGGCCATTATCATTAGACTCCCAGCTAAATGTTAAAGAATTTGATGTCCTTTCCTGGACAGTAAGCCCTTTTGGATCAGCAACAAGTGTTGAAACAAGGAATGCACTGGAATACCCTGATGAGAAGACACCGCTTGAAGATTTAACCTGAAAATAGTATGTTGTATTCGGATTAAGTCCAGTTGCCTGATATGGATTTGATGTTGTATAAGCTTCTGTGGTCAAAGATGCATCAAAGTCAGATCTTGTTGAGTATCTTACATACCACTCGTTGACACCAGAGTTATTCTCGGTCCAACCAAAAGAAATCCTATCCGTCGCAAGAACAGTTGTAGATATACTGGTCGGCGTGTTTAGAACAGCATATGTTGATACCTGCTGGATGTATGAGTTTTCTGGCGATATATAGTTCAGTATAAAGTTATCGCCTGCTGAATTAAAGTTCAATCTCCTTCCAAAGTTATAAAAATTGTTGATGCTATTAATGCCATATATGTTTTGTATGGCTTTAAGAGGTGTAACAACCTTTGTGCCATCAGTTGCCTTATACTCTGCCACATATATATTATCAGCTCCCAAGTTATTAAGAGGCGTTGCTAACCCAATCACATCAGTGTTTGAATTATAACTCAATTTAATGTCGTTAAAGGTAATAGTATATGTATCCTTTTTTATATCATTAAATGAATCATTAACAAACTTCACATATGATTCGCCTGATGATTTTGTATAAGCAAAGACCAAGCCATAAGGCGTATGAATTGCGTCATATGTATAATCTCCCCAGCTCTGTTTGTAAAGCCCGTCAACTTCCCTTGGATATCCATCAACAGCTGTTAAATCAGAGTTAACCTTTAAAACCATAAGTTTATCTCTACCAGAATCAGCATAAACCAGATAAGCTCCACCACCGTTAGCAGTAAGAGGTATTATATCACTATCAGTTGTTATTCCTGAAGTATTATATGAAGGACCAGCTGTTATAGCTCCAGCTGAATCAATTTTTTTAGAGCTTATAGAAGGAGCATTGCCATAAAAAACTATCAACTTATCATCGGATGTCTTTGCTACCTCAGCTATAAAATCACCAGATGCAGTTATATCAGCATCAATTTGATTTCTTGAGCCTGTGGTTAAGTAAAATGAATCGAAGTACCCTTTGCCTTCTGAGTCTGCATAAAGAACAAATGCCTTTCCTCCTATAATCTTTGCTTCATCCTCTCCACCAAATATGCTTCCACCATTATTTATCCTGTTTGACCATTTAAGGATACCATCACTATCAAACCTTGATATATTGGAGTAATAGTTTCCGTCAGGTGATGAGCTCCAGACAACAATGAACCCACCACTGTTATCAGAGACCACGCCAAAGCCATTGTCACTATCATCAGCATAAGGTATATCGGTTATTAGGTCCTTCTCAAAAGTTTTTGTCCCGTTCAAACTGTACTTTATTGCTTTTATTGATGTCTTATCTGTGTTATAATCATATGACGACCATATGAAGAAAGAATTGTTACCACCAGCAGCTATGACATAGCCATCCTGAGCATCATAAGGTTCAAGAGGTATTATTGCATTGTTTATCTTATCAGCAGACCATTTAGCTATTCCTAACTCAGGCCTGTGATCACCCTCAGCCCCATCAGATTTAGAAGCTGAGCTCCATTCGCTTTCTCTATCACCAGATATTACCTTAGCCCTAAAGTAATAATTCCTTCCATACGTTAATCCATTTATGGTAAGAAGCGTTTTTGGATTAACTGTATTTGCATTTAAAACACCAGTTGAATATATTATGGTTGAGAAATCTTGAACTGTTGAAACCTGAACAGTATATGTTGAACCAATGATATTGTTTGAGTCTGTGGCAGTAAATGTAAAAGCAAGTGGTGAGTCCTGTGTTTTATTCACCTCTAATGATGTAAGATCATGCAATGGTGGCACTGCAGTTGATAAAACCTGAGTATAGAGATTGTAGGATGATGGATTGCCAACAGACTCATGCTCTAAAACTGCAAAATAATTGCCTATGCTTGCAACATCAGAAAATGAATATCTCGTGTTATTCGCAGATGACGATGACAGAAACACTGTGGGCCCAAAAATTTGAGACATACTGCCATTATATCCCGAAATTTTAAGGCTTCCACCATTGTCGGCATTATCCCTGTCAAAAATAGAAACATATCCATCATTATTTATAGAAAAATAAAATTTCTGATCATCATTAATATTAGAATCAGTACCTGATAATAACAAAATAGGCTCAGAACCTCTAGAAGAAGGCACAGAACCGGTAAAGTCAAAAAGCTGAAATTTTTTACCATCACCATCTTTATATATAAGCCCTATCCTACCATTGTTTGCAGAAAACCATCTGTCATCAAGATTATCGCTCATAAGGGTCTCATTCACACTAGCAAGCTGATATCCACTTCCACCGTTTGTAGAAAGTGTAACTGAGTTATCAGAATTACCAACCATCTTACCGATCCTTATACCTGATGTGGCTGATGTATCAGCCCATATAACATACGACGCCCCGTCTTCATCATAAAACCCATTCATAACACCATCCCATTTATCATACTCTTCATCATACTCCGTATAAACGCTACCTGTGTTTGTAACAGCAATCCAATCAGATGAAACATTACTTGGTGTTATCCTTTTTATCCTTATATCAAATTTTCCATCACCATCCCAGTTATTCTGTACACCTAATATAACACCAGGATTTGATGAATTATATGATGGAATTAAAAAACCATTGACAGGCTCTGATGTCAAACCCAAATCGTCAGTTGTGCTACAAGTCATATCAGATATTTTGCAGTACTCTACCTTAAACCCTGAATTATTGTAAACATAATAAGCGTATCCCCCAGAAACTGTAAAAGGAAAATCATAATTGAAATTTGGAAGTTTATATGAAGTGTTACCACTGCCGTCATTACCCGAAGTTATTTGAGCCACACCAGTGGAACTATAACTCTGAATAAATCCCTCCACTCCAGCACCAGAGGCACTTGTTGAATACATTATCACAAAGCCATTCCCATTTGGAAAGGCATTTATATCCCTAACCGACTGGTCATATCTGTCGGTTATAACAACAAGTCCATTTGTCCCAAAATTTATATCCTTAATATATGTATTTCCATCCTTTTTCATTTTCACAGCAAAGAGACTTGCGTTTGGCAAATTCTCACCATTGAGATTAGCATTGGGATCTGCAGATGGTGAGTGACCACTGTATGTCCCAGTATCAGCCCATATAACATAAAAAAAAGTATCACCCCAAGCTTTAGATTTCACTATCTTTGTTTTAGAGTCCCAGACTTGCTGCAACCCACCAGAGTCTGAGATAGAAAGTCCTTTATCGTTGATAAGCTTTGTCTGTGAAAAAAGACCTGATGACATAAAAAAGAAAATAAAAGCAAAAAACAAATATTTATTTTTCATACATACTCCCTGAAATAAACAATTATCAAAACCAACTCCATCCTTCTTATACCCTGCACATTTTACAGGATAAGCAAAGTTTACATATTTTTATAACAGATGTCAATGTAACTTTGGTTTCACATATCCAAAAATCTAATTGAAACTATTTCTGCCAGTAAAATCAGAGTATGATTTTAACTGGACCGAACGGTTGAGAGCTTTAACTCAAAAAAACTATTTTATCATCCAGTAAGAACCGTTCTCAGTTCTAATTATTCTTGCTCTGCCATCTTCAACCCTTACCTTTTCATAAACCGATGATTTTTCTTCTCTTTTTATATTCTTTGAATATATCTTTGAGATGATATCAAGATTATACGACACAGCGAATATCCCATTTTCTTCAGGCACAATATTTAACTCTGTAATATTAAATTTTATCTCATTGAACATTTTGAATGTTCTGTTAAGATGATCACTCAAGTCTGAGACAGAATCCCCATCAGGCGAAGACCAATCAGGATCTATCAATGAAAGAACTCGTGAGGCATTCCTTGATTCATAAGCATTTTTTAAATCTTCATATAATTTTCTCACCACAGGGAGATCCGGATTTCTTTTATCCTGAATTTTTCTTGATTCTTCTTTGTTTATATAATACATTATTGTCTGTCCTTTTTCACTTGCCCAGAAATCAGAGCTTACTTTTTCTGCTTCATTTATTTTTTTGCCCATCTCATTATCCCAGAACCCTGAATATTTAAGTGTTGGCTCACTCTCACCATAGAAAGAGACCTCTGATATTTCTTTTATAATTTTATCCCTCTCTTTCTGAGCTTTTGAAAAATACCCATTTAATTCATCAACCTTTTTTTGAAGTAAATCAGGGTTATCATATAGGGATGAAAAATCAACATTCGTAGCCGATTTAAAATCGCTTGCAGCTTTCTGGTATGCTGATATTATTTTCTGCTTCTGCTTCTCAAGATAATCCACAGCGTTTTTGGTGGCAAAAAGAGTATTTGAAAGCGTATCAATTATTTTTTCTGGCTCAACTGTTCCCAAACTTATATATGGAGTATATCCCTGTATTTTTTTATATAAGTTATCCATAGCGGTTTTATGCGACTCATCATAAGCAGCATAGGATATGGATGAGATTTCACCTGCTAATGGGTCTGATGAAAACTCATAAAATTTACTGTATTTAGACATCAATTCTCTGTAAAGGAGAGTTATACTTTTACCCTTTTCCATAACCTGAGGATATACCGATTCAGCTGACTGTATATACTTTTTTATATCATTGAGATCATACTTACCATAATATGTAAATTCAGTTTTAAAATAATGAGGTAAATTATTTATCGGCTCAGATAGTTTGCCCATCTCCTCCAGAAGCCCATTTATTTTCTTTTCAGTCGGCTCTATATAAACCTTTAAATCGTCAACTATAGCCGCATATTTTAAAGCAAAATCATAAGCATTGGAATATAATCTATTTTTTAGCGTTCTTGCCGATGATTCAATGGAAGAAAGGTCTCCTTCAAGAGAAGCAGTCCCTGTTATAAATGTTTCTATATAAGACAATGGTTTAATATAACAATAATTCCAGGAATAACTCCCCTCTATATCTGGATATTTTGATACGGTAAAACCCAATGGAGTATATTTATCATATACTCCCCTCCATTCAGCTGCTACATCAGCCATTTCTTTTATCATTGGTTCTATTGAGGATTTTATATTATTTTTCAAACCTTCCATTGCTAACCTATCATTTCTCAAGCTTTTTAAATTTTCTTGTGCCGATCTTTCAATATCCTGAGCATTTGAATATGTTTCTGCACTGGCCATAGATGATTTAAGATAATTTGCAGCATCAATCCTATCATTAACTTCATCCTTTGAATCCATTCGTAAGTTTCTTTTTACATTAACCCCTTCAAATGAATCATACTTTTCATTAATTTTGGAATTAATCTGATCATATTTTTTTTTCAAAGACGACACATAACTATCTATTGCAGACTGTATTTTTAATCTCCTTTCATATTCACTATCCTTTGGGTCAATTGTCACAGGGACATCAACAGATTTTGAAACCGTTGTATTGATTGCTGGTTTCACTTCTATATCCTTTATCCTTTTTTTCGCTTCCTCATCTCTTTTGTTTTCTTCTTCTTTTCTTTTTTTAGCATCAATCTCAAGTTTTTCCGCCCTGTCCTTGAGCTCTTCAAGTTTTTTAACACAGGCCTTCAAGTAAAAATCAGTTTTTTCTATCTTATCTTCCATATCAAATATCATCTGTCTCAACTCTGGAAGTTTTTCCTGAAGCGTCCTGCCATCATCCACTTCAACAAGCTGTTTTGCCTTAGTAAGTGATTCCATTGAATCCTTTGAAAAATCGACTTTTATATCCCTCTCATCAGCTTTATTATATATATACATACCAACTTTTACAGCATCGGAATAACCTGGGACACCAACTGCCTCTTTACCAACTTCTATGGATACTTTTTTTGCTAAATACCATTTTAATGCCTGTTTTCCTCCTTCTTTGGCTGCTACTGCCGCTCCACCTGTCACCACGCCTGCAGCAGTAAATCCCAAATCAACCACCTTTGCCGCTTTAGCTATATTATCCCTTTGTATCATCTCCTCAACCTTTATCTTTGCCTGATTTAATCTGTTCAAAACCTCATAGTTTGCAGCCTGCTCATTAACCTTCTGTTTCATATCCTTTTGGACGAGGGATGATTCAATTGCAGTCAAGCCGATTTCATTCATGGCATCGGAGTATGATGTTGGGGATGTGTATGAAAAAGAGTTTATATTAAACAAAAAAACTAAAAATAGATATTTCATTTGTTCCTCATTCTAAAAAATTGCTAACCTACTTTCTTATTTTAATAACTTTTCAATCTAAACGTTGTATTTTGTTGACCAAAATCTGCTGGCAATGAGATAAATTCAATGGCATAAAACTTATTATATATATATATACCATAAGACTTGCCCAATGATACATCAAAATTTGTTTTAACCTCATATCCAGTAGTATTCTTTACCTCCGATGATGTAAGGTTTGATAAAGATTTATCAAACACCTTAACCATACCATTATCATGAAGCTCCATATAACTTGTGTAAATAATGGATTCTGCTATTTTACCATACTTATCCATATCATCAGCACGATGACACCCTTTATTACCAGTAGAAAAATAATATATAGGATGCAAATAAGGATTTTCTCCAGAACAGCTAATGTTCACAGTTATGATGTCACCGCCAATATTACCCGTATCATCAAGAACCAAACTCTCTCCACCACCTGGAGTCTCACCAGTTGCAACGTTCTCAGCATCAGAAAGACCAAATAAAAGTGGCTTTTTCATACTGTATAAAAGAGGTTTGTTGTTATCCATCTTAAACACCATCTCTGTCATACCATTATCTGTTGTAATCTGACCTGTTTTATTTACAAGGACTGTTCTGTTGTAAGTGAGTGATACAAAAACTCCCTTAGGGCTTGATGCAATATTGTTTATCGAATACTTCAGATTTATATTGCTTAATGCATCAAAATCTTTTTTTACTGCGAGCTCCAAAAAGTCTCTATCACCGGCAAAATCAGAAGCAACATATGACATAAACTTTGAAAGATTTTCACTTGAATAGGCTTGAAATAATGAATCCAAAACCTCTTTGATTTTAGAAGATATGTTTTCAGTTGATATTTTTATAACCTTCATTGTGGATTCTACATCATTTGTTTTTCCGGCTGTGTTTGTAATCTCTATATAAACTTTGTAATCCCTGCCTTCTTCTGGTATAAATGAAAATTCAAAATTACCATCCGGGGTAAATTTTGCATCCTGCCATGTGTTTTTGCCATCTATTGAAACTCTCACACTTCCTATATCAGCTCCCTTACCAGCTAATGCCTTACCCTTGATTATTATCTTATTGTCCTTAATGTTTTCCTTAAACAGTGTTATATTCTGAGCAGACTCATCAGCTGAAACTGAATTGATTGTCATATATTTTATGGCAACATCATCATTTGATTTTCCAAATATCCACCATTTCGCATCAGCGAATCCAGTAACAATAAAAAACACAACAACCAGTGTAATCAATTTTTTCATAATCCCTCCTTAAAAAGCTGTATTAAATCCTAAACTTATACTTTTTTCTCTGAAATCATTTGAATCAGTGGAAAAGTTGTAGTTATTATATCCGGCTCTTAAAAAAACTGTTGAATCCAAATTCATCACAGTTGTCCTGTAATAAACATTCAATGAAGCAAACAACTTATCAGAATCATCTCCCACTTCTTTCCTCAAAAAATTCTGTCCAAATCTTATATCAGCTGTAATATTTGAAGCCGGTTTTTCATAACCCAATCCAAGAGAGTATTCATATATTTTATCAGTTTGATTGGCCAGTTCATCATTTGAATACCAGCTACCAAGATTCAGTTGCGGGGTATAAACACAATCGCTAGACTCCAACCTTGTGTTAAATGAAGTATTAAAATTAATCTCTGATGCATCCCTTACACTATCGGTTTTATATAGGGTATAGCCTAAATTTGTATCATTGTCTATCTCATTAAGCTTATCGCGATAGTTAACATTGAAGTAATGATCCTTCTCTGAATTATTGCCATACTTCCTATCAAACTTATAAGAAAAATTAGCATAAGAATATGGTCTTGAAGGAATTATCTTTTTTACTGACATAGAAAACTCAGGTCTTAAAGAATAGGTTGTAGCAGTTTTCTGACCATCTAGGTTATCCCGGTACCAGAGCAGTCCTGTATTGAAAGTTTTTAACTTTGAATATTTATATGTCCATTTGGTCTTAATTTTTTTTCTATCAGAAACAGCAGAACCAAGCAAAGAGAGATAATCAGGATCAATATTTTCATACTCAATTGAAACCCTTGATGGGTCAGCATCCCCAACAATCTCCATTCTGTATGCATCGCCTTTTTCTGATGTGGCTGATATCTTTTCATCATAATCAGATTTAGCATATTCGCCATTCAATGTTAAGCCTGGCATAATTATATAATCCATATCAAATGAATAATTTTTTGAGTCATATTTAGTAGTATCATTAACAACTTTCACATCATTAGCCTTTAAATAGTTTAATCCCAGGTTCAAATCACCAAGATCTTCGTGTATTCTTGTTCCATAAACCTGCCTTTTGGTAACAACCGTTTTGGGATCCTTCCATACAGAATCCCATCTTGGATATGGATAGCCAAAGACTGCTGTGACCTCAGGAATCCTGCTCCCATCCTTTTTAAACTTATACTCTGCCCCTTTTAATGAAGAAGCAAGGGTATATTGTGAAAAACTCTCAAAAATATCACCAAGTGAAAGCGAGTGATCATCCTTATTAAAACTTCCATTCAAATTAGTAATTGATACATTTTTTACATCATTTCTTCTATCATCAGTAAATTTTAATCCTAGATTATAGTTGTATTTTAAACCATCTCTTTCATCAGAGCCATAAAGATTTAATGTATCCATATAATTAAATCCATCGGTAAGAGATGATTGATTCTTGCCATTACCTGTTATATCATTATAATACATCAAGAACTCATTACTGGTATGAAACTCAGAAGCATATCCTGATAGAGGAACAATCAGAACAAGCATTAGTAAAAGTTTTTTCATCTTACCCCCCTATATATAATTTTTCAGAACATATAAGCTCATTTATCCTAAAAAACTAAACTCATTAAAGTATAGCAAATAATTCTTTTTTTTAAAAATTAAAAATTTTCTAAAAACTATTTTTCTTACCTATCAAACTTCATATAACCCTTTTTAAACTCTCTTGAAGCAGTCTGATAGTATGCGATAGCCTCCTTTAAAAGCTTTTGATCAACAGGAACTGGTTTAAGCTCAAAAGTTTTTGAATCTATCATATAACTTTCAAACTTTTTCTTTGGAAGTAAAACAGTAAGAATTCCGTTACGAATATAGCCAAGAGCCTGATAATTGCTTATAAAAGCTCTTTCAAGAGGTTTTCCAGACTCAAAAAAAGATCGACCAAAAAAATAGTCATCCCCTTTTTTACCAAGCATCTCCACTATTGTTGGAGGTAGATCTATCTGACTTACAATAGGCTTAAACACTCCTGAATTTATAATATTTGGGTTATAAAATATTAATGGAATAAGATATTTTTCCCAAGGCAATTTGGTTTTGCCTGCCACAGAAGCACAGTGATCAGCTGTGATGATAAAAAGAGTATCCTTAAACCAATCCTTGTTTCGGCTTTCATCTATGAACTTACCTATGGCATAATCAGTATATTTTACAGCCCCTACACGACCACCAGGCGAAGGAATATCTATCCTTCCAGATGGATAAGTGTATGGTCTATGATTTGAAGTCGTCATAATAGTTGCAAAAAATGGCCTTTTCTCTTTTGCAGCCAGATCTATTGCTGTTATGGCATTGGAGTAAAGAGATTCATCAGCAACACCCCATATATTTTCAAAGACAACAGAGTTTGATGGAAAATCACTGCGATCAATTATCCTGTAATCGTTTGCCTTGAAATAAGCATTCATATTATCAAAATAACCATAACCACCATATATAAAGAAAGAATCAACACCCTGTTTTTTTAACAACACACCAAGTGTGGATAGATATCCATTGTATGGACGTCTTACCACAGACTGCCCAGGCACAGGTGGAATTCCAAGCGAAAGAGCCTCAAGCCCACGCACTGTTCTTGTACCTGCTGCAAATACCTTTTCAAACTTCAAGCCTTCACGAGCAAGTCTATCAAGATTTGGAGTTATATTATAATCTGAACCATAGGAGTTTAAAAAAGATGCTGAAAGACTTTCCACAACAATAAGAACAATATTACTTGGTCTCTTTTTTAAAGGTAGGACATCATCAGCAGGATCATACATATCTTTTTTAATATTTCTTGATAAAGGTCTTCTTTCCACTCCCATTTTTTTAAGGATTTCATCAGCCTCATCCTGAGGTATTGTCATATAAAACTTATCATAGTCAAGTTCATTCTCTTTAACAGCAGCAAAGAATGTAAGAATACCATTGCCTGAAAGCTCATCAGCATATGCATTGCCCGAACCATCATTCATATCTGTACTGATCGTATAATAGATAATAATAGGAGACAATATCGCCATTAGCAAACACGAAAGTACTGAAGCAGGAGCAGGTTTACAACTTTTCCCCTTGCGAAGAACTGGTAAGAGGATGTATGTGATCACAGCAGCAAGCAGAGTTATTCCAAAAAAGATCCATCCAACAGGATATGATTGAAGTATATTTCCTATAACCTCATGCGTATAAAGCAAATAATCCACAGCTATAAAATTAAATCTCGTTGAAAACTCTATCCAGAATACGAACTCTGCCACAGCTATAAAAAGAATAAATGAAAAAAACATCCAGAGAGCAATCACAGAAAATATTTTTCTTATTCTTCCAGCTGCACGGCCTCTAAAAAAAACTTCATAAATAAAAAATGGTGATAAAAGAAAGATCGCAGCTATGATATCAAACAAAAGACCTTTAAAAGATATAAGCAAAAACAATCCAAGGGTTATATACTCATATCCTGTGTATATTAGAAGTGATATGCGTGTAAGAGTAAATATAACTATCATAGCGACAGCAATGATAAAAGGTCGCCATAAAATTCCTGAGATAAGATTGGTTAATTTGTTTTTCATAAATCTCCTTCAAATATATCTATTATTGAGTAAATCAATGGATTATTTTTCTTAATCTTCCTGATAAAAAATTAAAATCTTTTATTTTATTAATCTCTAAAACAATTTTGGCACAACCTATTGCATCAGACTCTGCCCTGTGATGATCAAGAACTATATCAAGGCTTCTGCAAACTGTATCAAGCCTGTGATTTTCTATTTCAGGATAAGCACGACGACTCATCCTGACTGTGCAGAAAAACTCTGGCTCATCAAATTCAATTCCATAAAATCTTAGGCAGCTTAATAAGACATTCCTATCAAATGTAGCGTTGTGAGCGACAAGAGGCAATCCTGATATATGTTTATTTATCTCAGGCCATAAATCAGAAAAACAGGGGGAATCAAATGTGTTCTCAGGTTTTATACCATGTATATCTGTAAACTTTGATAAGAACCAGAATGGCTCTGGCCTTATAAGCGATGATAAAATTTTAGAAATACTTCCGTCTTTCACAACTACTACACCAATAGAACATGCACTCGTTGGCTCATAGTTTGCTGTCTCAAAATCTATGGCAGCAAAATCCACCAGTTTTTTATTCATATATATATTCTACTTTAAAATATCAAATAATATATGACATCAGAAAATCACTAAATTTTAGTGATTAAATAACAAGCCGCTTTTGTTAATAAAAGCGGCTTGTTAAATATTTTATATCACTACATTATATTAAAGTATCATTGATGGATTATTTCTATCAAGTTTTGTTGTTTCAAGCATCCATGCTGGATAGATCCTTGGCAACAAACTAACTGCATCAAGGGCTTTCATCTCATCATCGCTCAGTTTCCAGTTGACAGTTTTAAGGTTATCCTCTAACTGCTCTGGCTTTGTAGCTCCTATAAGAACAGAACTCACAGCCTTTTTTCTTAATAGATAATTCAATGAAACCTGAGCAGGAGTAACCCCTCTTGCATCTGCTATCTTTTTCACCTCATCAAGTATTGCGTATGCTCTATCCTCATCAAATTGTATGAAGTTCTGCTGCTCTTTGCTTCTCCTTGCATCGGATGGTCCCTTTCCCCCACGCGGATACTTGCCTGTTAAAAATCCACCAGCAAGTGGTGACCATGTCGTAAGTCCAAGCCCCTGATCCTCCAAAAGTGGAATAATCTCAAGCTCAACATCACGAGCAACAAGTGAATAATAGGCTTGGAGTGAAACAAACTTTTCAAAATAATTTTTCTCAGATATTGAAATCGCTTTCATAATCTGCCATGCAAAAAAGTTTGAGCATCCAATATACCTCACCTTTCCTTGCCTAACAAGGTCTGTTAAAGCCGAAAGCGTTTCTTCAAGCGGTGTCATGAAATCAAAACTATGAACGATATAAAGGTCTATATGATCAGTTCCTAACCTTTTAAGACTTCTCTCACAGCTTTCTATTATATGCAGACGACTCAAACCAACATCATTGATCTCAGGACTCATTCTTCCCCTTACCTTTGTTGCGAGCACAATCTTATCACGCTTCCCCTGAATTGCACGGCCCAATATTTCCTCAGATTGGCCATATGAATAAACATCAGCGGTATCAAAAAAATTTATTCCATTATCAAAAGCAATATCCACAAGTCGCTGGGCAACCTTCTGATCAAGTCCACCGACTTTTTCCCAGTATCCCTTTGCACCAAAACTCATAGCACCAAAGCACAGCTCTGAGACAAGCAATCCTGATTTACCCAATTGGCGATATTCCATGATTTCCTCCTCATATTTTACATTCTAAAACATAAAAACAAATATAATACATTATACAAAACCAACATTATATATCGTCAAATGCGAGAATTATCTAATACAAGATGAGCCTGAAATTTATGTTGTTTCTAACATAAATGAGCCTCAAAAATAGTAGTAAGGTTCAGATAATAATGCTATTTAAAAGGTTTTGGCAAAAGCGTTATAATTTGAGTCATGACAATAATAATGGATGATTCAGATCTTAAAAGTGTAGAAGAGATTCGTTTGTTTTTAGAATCAACCGCTCCTATTAGGTTTAAAGGAGCCAATCGTCTAAGCAAGTATAACTGGATAGAAGAAACGCTTAAACGGTTAAAGTATTATTCACTTACAAAGAAAGATAAAGGGATAGTTAGGAGGTATATTATGCGAATGACGGGGTTTTCAAGGGCACAGGTAAGCAGACTTATAAAGAAGAATCTTATGTATGATGAAATAAAGCCAGAATTTAATGGTAGAAGAGGGTTTCAAGTGGTATATACTAATCTTGATAAAGAACTATTAGCAGAAACTGACAATGCACATAGCCGGCTTTCTGGGCCTGCTACTAATCATATTTTAGAGAGGCAATATTATATTTATGGTGATAAACGATTTGAAAGACTAAAAGACATATCCCCTGCCCATATATATAACATACGCCAAAGTCATACTTATAAGACACATTCTAATACTATTGCGAGGACTAAATCTGTTTGTGTCCCAATAGGAATCAGACGTAAACCAGAACCCAATGGTATTCCCGGTTATCTAAGGGTTGATACAGTGCATCAGGGTGAGCAGGGAAAGAAACAGGGGATATATCATATTAATCTGGTTGATGAGGTTACTCAATGGGAGATAATTACCTGTGTAGAGGCAATAAGTGAAGATTTCCTATCCATAGCACTTGAAACAGCTATAGATTCTTTCCCATTTAAAATACTTAACTTTCACTCGGATAATGGCAGTGAATTTATTAATAAAACTGTGGCTGATATATTAAACAGGCTCTTAATAAAACAGACCAAATCAAGAGCTAATCGTACTAATGACAATGCTTTAGTTGAGTCTAAGAATGGAAGTGTGGTACGAAAACATATGGGATACTGGTATATAGATCAGAAATATGCTGATGATGTAAATACATTCTATTCTCAATATCTAAACCATTATCTTAACTTTCATAGGCCTTGTGGTTTTGCTACTATTACTATTGATGACTGTGGGAAACGAAAACGCAAATATGAGGTTTATCAAACGCCTTATGAAAAGTTGAAATCCATTAAGGACGCAAGTAAGTATCTTAAGTCAGGTTTAAATTTCAACATCCTTGATAATATTGCTATGAAGCACAGTGATAATGAGTTTGCAAAGATGATGCAAGAAGCCAAAGATACATTATTTGCTAATATCTTGGATGAAAATTGGTTAAAATATTATAAAGGAGGA
>JAAYVG010000007.1 GCA_012517285.1 Elusimicrobiota bacterium | reverse complement strand
TGTCTATCTACAGTATTATCAATGCCGTAGGCCATCCTATCTGTATTAGTGGCTACATTTTGAAAGGGCAAAAACCAAAAATATGTTTATAAAATAATCATTTTCCAGCTTTTTACCCCCTGTTTTTGTCTGGAAGTATGGTCTAATTCAACGGCAACACTTCAGACAGATATACAAGGTAAGGTATCCAAAAGTGGTGATGTGATGAGTGGACAATTAACACTATCAGGCTCGACGCTTACGGTAACTGGGAATGCTTTTAGTGTTGGAACATCTACTTTTGTTGTAAAGGCTGGCAACGTCGGCATCGGGACGACGGTGCCGGGCGCGAAATTAGAGATAGCGGGACAGGTGAAGATAACCGGCGGAGATCCTGGAACGAATAAAGTCTTGACATCTGATAATGCTGGACTTGCGAGCTGGAAGGATGTCAATAGTCATACTCACACATCATCAGATATTATTGATGCTACGAGCGCTAATACGGCGGACATGATAGTTAAGCGTGATGGTTCAGGTAATTTTTCGGCGGGGACGATAACAGCGAGTTTAAGTGGTAATGCCACAAGTGCTGGTAATGCTGACACGGTAGATGGGTATCATGCAAGCAACGCTTCAGAACAGATTCCAATATCAAACGGAACTGTTAATACAAATCTTAATGCAGATTTATTGGATGGACAACACTATTCCTCTTCGTGGCCAAATCCGGGAGATATGGTTACTGGTAGCGGTACTGCAAATTATATTTCAAAATGGACAGGAACCTATACCCAAGGCAACTCAATTATCTTTGATAATGGAACTAATGTCGGCATCGGGACGACAAGTCCGGGGGCGAAACTAGAAGTTGCTGGAGCGGTAAAGATAACTGGTTCTGGTTTGATTAATTCCGCTGGTTATGAGCTCGTTGATACAGATGACACTGATTGGATTCGTTGGAATCAGGGTTCTGGTTCAGCAAATGGAAATGCAATGTATCAATCTCTTTCATTAGGTACTGGAGGCTTGGCAGTAGGAGATTGGTCTAACCAAGGTGTGGGAAATATATATGCTACTGGTATCCTACAAATTGCTGGAACGGGTAATAGTTACATATCTGGCAACGTCGGCATCGGGACGACAAGTCCGGGATATAAATTAGATATAGCAAACATTGCAGCCCAATCTACTGATGCCCTTGCTATTCGCTCAACAGATAGCCGTGCAGTTTGGATAAGGCCTAGCATGGGAGCAGGCAGCTACAATCCATTAACACAGGCAGGCGATTCATCTATTATTTACAGTGCGGGGTCAGTTGATACAGGCGCTTTGGTTATTGCTCAGTGGAGCAATTCGGCAAGAGGTATAAGAATCGATTCATCTGGCAACGTCGGCATCGGGACGACAAGTCTAGGATATAAACTAACAGTATCCAACGGAGGTATTGGCGGAAACTATGCTTTATTGCCTAGTTATGCTAATTGGAATAGTTATGGAACTGGTGATGGAGGTGCAGCAATATATAATGATAGTGGAGATCATAAAAAGCTAATGATAGTAGGCAATAACTCTGGTAGCGCGGTTCGTGAGATAGGGATGTGGGATAATGTGACTATAGCTGGCAATTTGACAGTTTCAGGTAGTGTAAGCGGTACAATAACAAATGCTGGTAATGCGGATACGGTAGATGGGTATCATGCAAGCAACGCTTCAGGACAGATTCCAGTATCAAACGGAATTGTCAATACAAATCTTAATGCAGATTTATTGGATGGTATAGACAGCAGTGGATATACAAGATCAGACATCTTTTCAGAGATGGACTTTAATAATCTGACTACAAATTCAAGGGTTACCTCCATAAATGCAAATGCCAATACTCCTTTTGGGGAGGCATGGTACACAGTTATTAATAATAGACACAGAGGTGGAGTTGGGGATGGTAATATGTGGGGCTCACAGATTGCAATAGGCATGACAACTTACCAGAACAAATTAGCATTCAGAACACATAACGCTGGGACATGGTCATCATGGTCAGAAATATGGTCATCAGGCAACGACGGTCCAGGATCAGGATTGGATGCGGATACGCTGGATGGATACTCATCCGAATCATTTGATAAAAGTCCTGATGGATGGTCAGGCTCTTCAATAAGCGGAAATATTACACTGTCAGATACGAACCCATACATTTACTCAGGCGGTTCTTATATAATTATTCCTTATGGTGCGTATTTTTCAGGCGGCACAGTTTACATTACTAACCAAATTCAGGCACGCGGCGGCATCCATAATGATATTGCCACTTATCTGCAAATTGATGGAGGCACCAACGGCGACACTTATTTTAGCGGCAGCGTAGGCATCGGGCTGAAAAATCCTCAAGCTATGCTTCATTTAGTTGGAGGAGCATATTCTGATGGAAATTCTTGGGTAACCGCTTCTGATCGCTCATATAAAAAGGATATAGATTATGATTTTAATTACGGGCTTGATGAAATAAATAAGCTTCAGCCAGTCTATTATGTTTATAAAAGTGATAAAGATAACAAAAGGCATGTAGGATTCATTGCTCAGGATATGATAAAGGTGATACCTGAGGTTGTAAGTGGTCAGGATGGTTCATTTGGATTAGATTATGGTGCTTTAACCGCAGTTCTGACAAGTGCAATAAAAGAACAACAGGAACAAATTAAAGAATTAAAAACTGAAAATGATGCATTAAAAGCCAGAATTGAAGCATTAGAGTCAAAAATAAAATGACCAGACTTTTGGTTCTCCTTATTATCTACGAATGACCCATATTATATAACTTCTTACGCAGTTAAGAATATTAAATCCATTACATATTAAAATTTAATTTTATTTTTATATGTTATGATTTGTAATTTTAGCTAGTAAATTTAGTAAAATTAAGAATATGACAAAGGGAGAAAAAAATATACTAATAATAAAGATGTAATGCTTTTTCGGACAAAAAATTGGATGAAGAAAATCACTGAAAACGAAATGGAATTTGAGGATGGGATAAAAATAAATATAAAAAAGTTTAGACTATAAACTTATTAGGCCATTAATCTGATGGGAGTAAAAATATGAATGAGGTCGAGATAAAAGAATTAATTAATAAAGGGGAAAGTCATCATTTAGAATTTAAAAGAGAGGATGAAAATAATAGAGATTTTGCAAAGACAATTATTGCTTTTGCTAATACCGATGGTGGTAAAATTTTAATTGGTGTTAATGATGATGGAAATATTTGTGGGGTTAGTAATTCTGATATGGTTATGAGACGAATAGATGATATTGCTTACCAGAGGTGCAATCCGCCAATAACAGTTTTACAAGAGGTATGTCGTATTGATAATAAAGAAATCATAATTGTATCAATACCTAAAGGCACTCAGCGACCTTATATGACAGACGGTAGATTTTATATACGAGCTTCCAATCGTATTAGAGAGGCCACAAGAGAAGAAATTTTAAGGATTTTTCAGAAAAACGAAAGCATATTTTATGATGAGTTACCTGTAGCTAAATCTTCTTTAGATGATATGGAATATAAAGATATTTATAATTTTTTCAATAATTATATAAATATTAGAGTGAATGAAAATGATATAAACTATTTTCTTAAAAACTTTAATATAATAAATCAAGAGAATATTCCTACTATTGCAGGTCTTTTGTTCTTTGGTAAAAATCCACAAAAATATTTGAAAGAGGCAAGAATAGTATGTTCTTATATCTCGGGGAATGATATTTCCGAGGAGCCAGCAGATTTAAAAAATATTACAGGTACTATTCCGGAGATGATTAATAATGTGGAACAATTTATCAACCTCTATATTCCTGAACCACATAAAATAAAAGATTTTAAACCTGAGTTAACTAAGGAAATACCTATATCTGCTATAAGGGAGTTTGTAATCAATGCTTTAGGACATAGAGACTAT
This sequence comes from Elusimicrobiota bacterium, assembly GCA_012517285.1. Classification (GTDB taxonomy): domain Bacteria; phylum Elusimicrobiota; class Elusimicrobia; order Elusimicrobiales; family UBA9959; genus JAAYVG01. Next base: position 5,076 of record JAAYVG010000007.1, on the reverse strand, counting down.
ACAATAAATGCTCCTGTTAGAATAATAATATTTTTTGACAGAATTGAAATTCACAGTCCTGGGAATCTTCCAAACACTGTAACCGTTGACAAGATAAAATTAGGCGGGGCTCATGTATTAAGAAATTCAACCATTTATAACTTTTTATATAAATATGGTTTTGTTACAGATCTTGGAAGTGGTATTAGAAGAGCATCTGAATTAATTAAAAATACAATTGAAAAAGAAATAGGTTTAGAACAGAATGATTCAGAATTTATTGTTATCGTACCGAGAAAATAAGTTTTTACCAATATTCATGTAGTAAAGAATTAACCTTTATCCAACTTCGTAAGTTGGACAGGTTACAACGCTTTTATTCAATTATTCATCTTGATGTTTATCTGTCTTCATCTCGATGATTAAATAACTAATTTCATAAATATGTCATAAAAATTATAGAATATTATTAGCGGAATTGATTAGCAGATATTAGAAGACAGAAAAGAGATGCTCAAGTAAAAGAATCTTAGTATTTATCTGATTTCTGTTTTCTGACTTCTGTCATCTGTTATCTGACTTCTGATTTCTGTCATCTGATTTCTGACATCTGTTTTACGGAGGTATTATGGAACCAGTATTTAATTATTCGAAGGAAAGTATATCAGCCTTAGCTGATGAGGTTATATCAAAGGTAGAGGCTGATTTAAAGTCTGTTGTAAATATTACTGATAATGAAAGAACTTTTGAAAACACTGTTGATGCATTTGAAAATGCAATAGCAAAATTTGAGGATTCCGTTACGATACCAATCTTTTTAGCCTACGTATCCCATGACCCTGAAATAAGAAAGGCATCATCAGAATTAGAGCTTAAAATAAGCCAGTATTCTGTGGATATATTCACAAGGGAAGACCTTTTTAATGCTATAAACTCTTATGCAAAAAATACTAAGGAAACCCTTGAACCTGTTCAGAAAAGATTGATTGACAAGTTTCTGTTTGATTTTAAGCAGAATGGACTCTATGGTGATGAAAAGACAAGAAAGAAGGTAAAAAAACTTTTAAAGCAACTGGTTGAAGTCCAGATAAATTTTGAAAAAAATCTCAGAGAAACAAGGGATTTTATAGAGGTAAGCGATGAAGAGCTTAAAGGGCTTGATGAAAGCTACATAAAAAGACTTAAAAAATCTGATAGTGGTAAATATATTGTTAGTACTGATTATCCTGAGTATATGCCTTTTATGGATAATGCAGAAAATGATGAGGCAAGAAGAAGGCTTGAGATGGTTTTTAACAATAGATGTTATCCAGCCAATGTTGAGCTTATGAAGGAAGCAATAAGGATAAGAAAAAAGATTTCAAAGCTTCTCGGATATCCAACATTTGCAGATTATATGCTTGAGGATAGAATGGCAAAAAACTCAGGGAAAGTTTTTGAGTTTTTAAATGGAATTCGCAACGGCATAAAGCCAAAGGGGAAAAAAGAGCTTAATATTTTGAAAAAACTCAGATTTGAAAAAACAGGGGTGAATGACAAAGATCTTTATAACTGGCAGTGGAGATACTATGCAAACACACTGAAAAAGGAAAAATATCAGATAGACCATGAAAAGATAAGCGAGTTTTTTCCGCTTGAAAAGGTCATATCAGGCATGTTTGAAATATTTGAAACAGTGTTTTCTGTTAAGTTTGAGCCAAAGGAGCTTCCTAAATGGGATGAGAGTGTGAGGAGCTATGAGGTTAAGGATTTGAATGGAAATGTATTTGCATATTTTTATTTTGACCTCTTTCCTCGTGATGGTAAGTATAAGCATGCAGCCTGCTTCGGACTTGTTAAAGGAAGAGAGCTTTCTGATGGAAAATATCAGCTTCCAGCAGCGTCAATAGTTGCAAACTTTACACCATCATCAACTGATAGGCCATCGCTTCTAAAATTTGATGAGGTTACAACCCTTTTTCATGAGTTTGGACATGTGACACACAACATATTCACTAAATCAAAATATTCAAAGTTTTCAGGCACAAATGTTTCAAGGGATTTTGTTGAAGTGCCATCTCAGATGCTTGAGAACTGGGCATATGACAGAGAGGTCTTGAAAAAGATATCATCACATTACAAAACATCTGAGCCGTTGCCTGATGATATAATAAAAAAGCTTGTTGAGGATAAAAACCTTATAAGCGGTATGTTTTATTTGAGACAGCTTTTCTTTGGTATGCTTGATATGACATATCATACAAAAAAGGGAAGTGTTGATACCACAGCCATATATTCAAAGCTTATGAAGAAGATATCACTCATACCAATGACTGATGGGACACATCCTGAGGCAAGCTTCGGACATCTTATGAGTGGATATGAGGCTGGATACTATGGCTATCTCTGGTCTGAGGTCATCTCTTCGGATTTCTTTGAAGAGTTTAAGAAAAACGGAATACTAAATCCTGAGGTTGGGAAAAGGTATATAGATACTGTTCTTTCAAAGGGTGGTTCTGTTGATGAGGAGATGCAGGTTAATAACTTTCTTAACAGGGAACTCTCATACGAACCGTTCTTTGAGCATATAGGCGCAGCATCAAAAACCGCTATAAAAAAATAATGAAATACCTTGATGATTTAAAAGAACTTTTTGAAGAAACTTTTGCTGAGAAGTTATCAAAAACAGAGAATGTTAGAGCCGATGGCTCTAACAGGGCGATAATAAGACTTATCTCTTTGGAGCGAAGTGTCATCGGGGTATGGGGACCAGATAAAAAAGAGAACAGGGCATTTGTTGAATTTTCAAAACATTTTAAATCAGCTGATCTGAACGTCCCTGAAATATATGCCTATGATGAAAAAAAACAGATATATCTGGAAACTGATCTGGGCAATCAAACCCTCTTTGATTTTCTTGTAAGGAAAAGAGATTCTTCAGGTTTTGATGAAGAGCTCAAAAATTATTATAAAAAGGCTTTAAAACATTTATCTCTTTTTCAAACAAAAGGCCTGAACAAATTTGACCTCAACTGGTGCTATCCGAGAAAGGAATTTGATGAGCAGTCAATGATGTGGGATCTCAATTACTTTAAATACTATTTCCTAAAGTTAGGGGGTATAGCTTTTGATGAGGATAAGTTAGAGGATGATTATAAAAAATTTGTTGAGTTTATAAAGGATGCTAATAGAAACTTTTTTTTGTACCGTGATTTTCAGTCAAGAAACATTATGGTAAAGGATAATGACCTCTTCTTCATAGATTATCAGGGGGGAAGAAGGGGATTTCTTGCATATGATGTTGCAGCTCTTTTGTATGATGCAAAGGCCGATATCCCTCATAATATTCGTCTTGAACTGCTCGATTATTACCTTGGGCTTCCTGAGATAAAAAAAGTTATAACACGGGAAGAATTCTTAAAGTATTACTATATGTTTGTCTATATAAGAATTATGCAGGCAATGGGTGCTTATGGACTAAGAGGTTTTTATGAAAGAAAACCTCATTTTTTGACAAGCGTCCCTTATGTGATAAAAAATATTGAGTGGCTTTTAGCAAATGTTGAGCTTCCTGTTAAGATGCCTGAGTTGTTAAAGGTTTTTAAAAGGATAACTACATCAACATATCTCAGACAGTTTTCAGACAAAAATAAAAGATTAGGACTAAACTTGAGAATTTACAGCTTCTCATACAGAAAGGGGTTTCCACCAGATCCTGAGGGACACAATGGTGGTTTTGTTTTTGATACAAGATGTCTTATAAATCCAGGTCGTATTCCTGAGCTTTCTCATCTAACTGGTAGGGATGATAAGATAAAAGAATTTCTTGATAGCGATGCAGATGTGAAAAGATACTATCATAATTGTCGTCTTATTATTGAACAGGCGGTTGAAAACTATCTAAAAAGAAATTTTACAGAGTTATATGTTGCCTTCGGATGCACTGGTGGTCAGCATCGCTCCGTTTATATGGCAGAGAAACTTTTTAATGATTTTTCTAAAAAAGAAAATGTTACTTGTCATTTGAACCATACTGTTTTAGGAATAAATAAATGAAAGGCTTTATACTTGCAGCAGGTTATGGCAATAGACTTAGGCCACTAACCGATAGTATTCCAAAGCCTCTTGTTAGTGTATGGGGCAGGCCAATGATAGAAAATGTTATATTAAAGCTTGAGGGATATGGCATAAATAAGATTGGGATAAACCTCTTTCATTTAGGGAATAAGATTGAAAATTTCATAAAGACTAAAAAGTTTAATTCAGAGTTTAAATTTTTTTATGAAAAAAGACTCCTTGATACCGGTGGTGCAATTAAAAATGCTAAGAATTTTTTAATTGATGATGACTTCATTGTTCATAACTCTGATATATTAACTGATTTTGACCTTTCATCTCTTGTTGATTTCCATTTAAAAAATGGAAATGATGTAACCCTTGCTGTTATGGAAAGGGACAGTTCACGGAAGCTGGCTTTCAATGATGATATGTCGTTTTCTGGCTGGACAAATCTTAACAAAAATATATCAAATGGTGATATCAGTGGGAAAAGACTTTTATCATTTACCGGTATTCATATAGCATCACCTCGCATATTTGATTTCATACCTGAGGATGATGTGTTTGGTATATTTGATTTTTATATTAAAAATGTTAAAAATTTAAAAATATTTGGATATAAAGTATCACCCTATTACTGGTTTGACATAGGAAGTATTGAAAAATTAAATGAAGTAAGATAAAAAAAATTTTATATACAGGCCTTCATTATATTACAAGGTTAAATCAAAGATTTCAAATCTAAACCCTGAGGAAGAAAGAATATCACTCGCAATATCCAAGAGCAGTGGTAGCATAGCACTTCTTGATTCAATCAATAATACATCACAGATAAAGGCTATGGACACAGCAATTGATTATCTTAGTTTCAGACAAAACACTGGCGAGATATCAAGGGAAGAGATGGATTTGCTTATGGATCTCCCGACTTCCGCATTTTTTTAGTTAAAAAAACTTTTCTCATAGGGGAATTTTAGAAACACCCTTTTTTCATGGGCACTACATTTTCTTGATTATGTAAGGCGTCAACCGCCACTCCCGCCTCATAAGTTTATATAT
>JAAYVG010000006.1 GCA_012517285.1 Elusimicrobiota bacterium | reverse complement strand
CAGCAATAGTAGGTGATAAACACAGGGGAATTCTTCATATTGCAAAGAAATATAATATTTTATATCAATCTTGCCATTTTCATCTGATATTCAAGATTATGGGCAGACGTTCTAAAAGTAAATGGTCAAGACATCAAAAAAGGGGTGGGGAAATAATAAATCATAAATTCTGGATAATTATTGTAGAAATCAGAGATTATAAAATATTATTTTACTGTTAAATTCTTTAATATGTTTTTTTTATGATTAAAATTTATTAAAATAACATTATTATGAAAAATCTTGTAATAGTTGAGTCTCCTACAAAACAGAAAACAATATCCCGTTTTCTTTCCGGTGATTATGTGATAAGAAGTTCATTCGGACATCTTAGAGATCTGCCTAAAAAAACGCTTGGTGTTGATGTAGAAAAAAATTTTAAACCAAGCTATGTCGTTGTCGAGAGAGGCAAAAAAATAGTTCCTGAGATAACTAAAATTGCTATGTCAAGCGATAATATTTATTTAGCAACTGACCCTGATAGAGAGGGAGAGGCTATAAGCTGGCATATAATGGAGATATTGAAGAATATAGACAGGAAAAAGTTTAAAAGGATAGCGTTTCACGAGATAACAAAGGATGCAATATTAGGGGCATTAAAAAATCCGAGAGCGATAGATATGAATCTTGTTGATGCTCAGCAGGCAAGAAGAATACTTGACAGGATAGTTGGATATAAAATTTCACCGCTGCTGTGGGCAAAGATAAGTGGTGGGCTTTCTGCTGGAAGGGTTCAGTCTGTCGCTGTGAGACTTCTTTATGAAAGGGATAAGGAGATTTCAGCATTTGAGGTTAAGGATTATTATTCACTTTCTGGAAGGTTTAAAAAGGATGAAAATCAGTTTGATGCAAGGCTTTTTAAGTGGGAGGGAGAGAATGTAGATAGGTATACCACGCTTAAACTTTTTGCTGAGGACTACAAATACAGGTCATCTGTCTTTGATACAAAAGAAAAGATGCTTGCTGTTGTAAAGTATTTGACACCTGAGAAGTTTAAGGTTACAGCTGTGGATAAGAAGGTTACAAGCTCAAGGCCAAAACCTCCGTTTATTACAAGTTCACTTCAGCAGGAGTCATACAACAAGCTGGGTTTCACACCAGACAGAACTATGAAGGTTGCTCAAAAGCTTTATGAGGGTATAGCAATAAAGGGTGAGATGAGGGGTCTTATAACATATATGAGAACTGATTCTTTTAATGTCAGTGACCAGATACAGAAGCAGGCTCAGGAGTTTATAAAAAAGAATTTTGGTGATAAATATTGTCCAGAGAAACCACCTCAGTATCTTAAAAAGGTTAAGGGTGCTCAGGAAGCACATGAGTCAATACATCCAACAGATGTAAACCTTGTTCCTGATTCAATAAAGAATAGCCTTACCCCAGATGAATACAAACTTTATGATCTTATATGGAAAAAGTTTATTTCAAGCCAGATGGAAAATGCTGTTTTTGAGCAGCTCACTGTCGAGATATCTGATGAACATAACAAGTCTTTGTTTAAGGTCAGTGGCAGGACATTGAAGTTTGATGGTTATCTAAAGGTTTATTCTGATGAGGAAGAAAAAAAGGATGATGACAATAATGATAACATGACCCTTCCACCTCTCAAGAAGGGGGATATTCTTACTGTTGTTGATTTTGATGTTCAATCACACTCGACAACACCACCACCAAATTATAATGAGGCGAGCCTTATAAAAACCCTTGAGAATCACGGTATAGGAAGACCGTCAACCTATGCCACAATCATATCAACCATAATAAACAGGGGATATGTTAAAAGGGATAAAAGCAGGAAGCTTCTTATTACTGAGCTTGGGAAAAAGGTTACTGAGAAACTTATAGAGTTTTTTCCTGATATAATGAGTTTAAGTTATACTGCTGATATTGAGGATAAGTTAGATGATGTTGCCGATGGAAACGTAAACTGGGTTGAGCTTATGAAAAAGTTTTACAGCAGTTTTTCAAAGGAGCTTCAAGAAGCAGCTGAGAATATGAAGTCTGAAAAGGTTATTCAGCATACCAATGTAAAGTGTCCTATTTGTGGTGCTGATATGATTCTTCGTGAAAGCCGATATGGCAAGTATCTGACTTGCTCAAAGTTTCCAAAGTGTCGTGGGAAGATAAATCTTGCCAATAATAATGCTGAGAGATTTAAGGCTATAAAGACAACTGAAAAGTGTGATAAGTGCAAGGATGGGTATATGGTGTTGAGAAAAGGTCCAAAGAACTATTTTCTTGGATGTTCAAACTTTCCTAAGTGCAGGAATGTAAAACAAATTTCTCAGGCTGAGATAGATAAGCTGCTTGCATCCGTAGGTGAAAACAAGTCCTGATGAAAAATCTTATAGAAAAGTTTTTGCTTTATGGTAAAACTCAGTTAGCTTTTTCAAGGCATACTGAGAAGTCGTATCTTTATGACCTCAATGAATTTGCTGATTTTTGTGGCAGAAATGGTGCTCTAAGCGAAAAGGACATAACAAGTGTTGTTATAAGAAAATATCTTTCTGATATAAGCTTGAAAAAATTTTCAAGGAATACTGTAATAAGGAAGCTTTCCGCGGTGAGAAGCTTTATAAATTACCTGATTGAAAATAATATAATAACTCAAAATCCATTTGACTTTATAACAACGCCTAAAAAACAACACACACTCCCTTCATTTCTAACTGAGGAAGAGGTTAGAAAGCTTATAGAAGCAAATACACCTGATAAGATTCTATCAAAGGACCCAGAATATCCTTTTGCATTTAGAGATTATGCGATTCTTATGCTGCTTTACTCAAGCGGCCTTAGGAGAAGTGAGCTTGTCGGGTTGAACATCGGTGATGTGGATTTTTTCTCAGGTTTTGTCAGGGTTTATGGAAAGGGAAGAAAGGAGAGAACGGTTCCATTTGGTGATCATGCTTTTAAAGCATTGAAGGATTATATTGATACAAGGACTGATACTTCACCTTCATCACCACTTTTTTTGAATAAGAACGGAAAACGACTTTCTGATACAGCTGTTTTTTTGATACTGAAAAAGCTTGCAAGAAGAGCTAAGTTTACAAGAAAAATAAAACCGCATATGCTAAGGCATTCTTTTGCAACTCATCTCTTAAACAATGGCTGTGATATAAGAGGAGTCTCTGAAATGTTAGGACATTCAAGCCTTGCAACCACTCAGATATACACCCACGTCTCAATTGAAAAGCTTAAAGAGGTTTATAATAAGGCACATCCCCTTGCAAAAAAGTAACCGCGTAGGTTACTTTTGGTTTATGGACCCGACCGGGATCGAACCGGCGACCTTACCCATGCCAAGGGTACGCTCTCCCAACTGAGCTACGGGCCCTCATTAAAATATTATACCAAATAAGAAAGGATAAATATTAAAAATACTATTTCTGGGTTCACTGAAAAACTCTAACGAAAGATAATTTTCCAAATGAATAGTTATCTTGATTATAGTGTATTATTGCTTTAAAAGTGCACGATTTTTGGGGTAATGTTGCAAAAACCTTGCACTTTTCTTATCTTTCTTTTGGCAATAAACTCAATGCTTTTCTACTACGGCTTCGTCAAAACTTGCTTACAGACTACTTTGTAGTATGCTCGCTCGTTTTTCCTCGCCTCATAACGAAAATCCTTGTTTTATTGCTCAAATAGACTTTTTCAGTGAACCCTATTTCTTAGGGAACAATGGTGTCAGTTTTGCTGCATTCACATCAGGATGCTGAGTCTTTCCTATAGCTAAATACATATTCATCTTTGCTGATGTATCAGGCATAAATGGATAGATCCACCTTGATACAAGCCTCAAACACCAAACCATCTCATTAAGAAATTTTTTCAGGGCAACCGTATCGCTTTTTGCAAGCTCCCATGGCTTTTTTGTATCAACCTCTTTGTTCATAATACTGACAGCCTTCATCACCTTATCAAGTGCAAGGCTGAACTGAAGCTCCTCAATGTCCTTATATATATCCTTTTGCATAGCAAGAAATCTTGAAAAAATCTCTGAGTCTTCAGGCTTTTCAGGCATAACATTATCAAGATACTTTCTTACCATATTAACTGTTCTTGAAAAAAGGTTTCCTATACCATTTGCAAGATCACTGTTATACTTCGCTTTAAGCAATTCCATTGAAAAATCTCCATCTTGACCAAAGGGGACTTCCTTGAATATAAAATATCTAAACACATCAACCCCGTATTCCTTTACAATATCCAAAGGGTTTATTATATTTCCTCTAGACTTTGACATTTTCTCACCATCAACAGTCCACCAGCCGTGAGCATAAACCTTTTTAGGCAGTGGGAGTTTTAAGGCGAGAAGTATTGCTGGCCATATTACAGCATGAAATCTAAATATCTCCTTCCCTATGAGATGAAGGTCACATGGCCAAAAGGACTCAAATTTTTCATTCTTTTCCTTTTCTATGTCATAACCAATACCTGTTATATAGTTTATCAGGGCATCAAACCAGACATATATTGTATGGTTGGGATCGCTTAGAACAGGTATGCCCCACTTAACCCTTGTTCTTGAAACCGATATATCCTTAAGCCCTCCCTCAACAAATCTAAGTATCTCAGGTGCACGAAATGATGGTGAGAGAAATGATGGATTTTCACTGTAATACTTCAAAAGTAGATCCTGATACTTTGATAGTCTAAAAAAATAAGTCTCCTCATTAACCTTTTCAACAGGTTTTTTATGTATAGGACAGTTTCCTTCCACAAGCTCTGACTCATCATAAAAAGTTTCACAGGAGCTGCAGTAAAGTCCATCATAGCTTCCCTTATATATGTCGCCACTTCTTATAAGCCTTTCAAATATAAGCTGAACCTGTTTTTGATGATAGTCATCAGTTGTCCTTATAAAATAGTCATAATCTATGTGAAGAACTTTCCACATCTCCTTAAAATCTTTAACCACATCATCAGCCCATTCCTTTGGGGTTTTATTGTTTTCACTGCTAATCCTTTCTATATTTATGCCATGCTCATCAGTTCCTGTTTGTAAATAAACATCCTTACCTATTGACTTTAGATGTCTTTTTAAAACATCAGCTGCAAGTGTTGTATAAGCATGACCTATATGAGGTCTTGAGTTTACATAATACAATGGGGTTGAGATATAATATTTTTTTGACGAAGCCATTCTATCCTCCTTACTAAACTTTTAAAACAATACCATCATTGAAATAATTAAATGTCTTAAAAAACCTGTGAAGCACCATTGTAAGTATTATTCTTGTGTTGACGTTGTGCTTTAAATAGTTTTTATACTTGAAGTTTTCCTTTAAAAAACTTAGAAGTTCTTCCCTGTTGTCTGAAGTGTTGATTTTTGAATATATATATGCGTTTACAAAACTTATTATTGTATCTGTCATGTGCCTGAAGTTAGATGTTTTTGAAATCTTTGAGACTATAAGAAAGGGGGCAAGGTTTTTGTATTCAAGATTTTCTTCAATCATCTTTATTATATCATCATATATTAAAGCTGTTGAGACCGAGCCCTCGCTCATCTCGGATAGTAGCTCTGCTTTTTTCATATCATAGCCTTTTGAAACAAGTATATCTATGATATTATTTTTATCAAGTCCTGTAAACTTCATTGTATAACACCTTGAAACTATGGTTTGAAGAAGAAGGTTTATGTTTTGGGTAACAAGTATTATTATTGTGTTTTCAGGTGGCTCTTCAAGGGTTTTAAGTATCGAGTTCTGGGCATCAACAGTCATCTTCTCAGCATCATCAACTATTATTACCTTTTTGGTTGAGTAGGATGGCTTTAAGTTTGAAAATTTGATCAATTCTCTCACAGTATCAATCTTTATGCTCTTCTGCTCATCAACTTTTTCATTGAGAAGTGCTGATTGATACTTGAGATCAACAACAATAAAATCTGGATGAACACCAGCATCAAACATCCTAATACTCTCAGCATCATCGTTAGAAGCAGTGTTTTCAGATGTCCCAAAAAGTAAATCCTCGCTGTGGGGGAGAACATATCTTGAAAGTATATCCCTTGCGAGTGCCTTTGCAACAAGAAGCTTCCCAGATCCTTCGGGACCGTAAAATATGAGAGATGAAGGAATGGTATCCCTTTCAACAAGTCCCCTTAATATCTCTATATTTTTTTTATGTCCTTTTATATCCTGAAATTTCATCTCATCCTTTTTGAAACATAGTCAACAATTCTTTTATGTATGTCATTTATATCATCTGAGGCATCTATTAAAAGTATGTTTTTCATATCCTTAAAAATCTTTGAGTAGGCACCATTGACCTTTTTTCTGAAGCCTTCAGATTCACTTTCTATCCTGTCCCTTTCTCCAGATGCTCTTTTAATATACTCATTCTTTGAAAGCCTGAATCCTATCGTTATATCAGGTTTTATACCATCGGTTGCTATATAGTTGAGCTTTTTTACAACCTTAACATCTAAACCCCTTCCAAACCCCTGATACGCCATAGTAGCAACAGTAAACCTGTCACATATGACAGTATAACCGTCTAAAAGTGCTGGTTTTATCTTTGCTGATATATGCTCTGCCCTTGATGCCTCATAAAGCAGGAGCTCACACATCGGCGATATTTTATTTTTCGGGTCAAGGAGTATATCTCTTATTTTTTCTGAAACCGCTGTTCCACCCGGCTCCCTTGTTATTATAACCTTTTTGCCAAGTTTCTTAAAATGGTTATATAAAAGATTTGCTTGAGTGGTCTTGCCACTTTTATCCGGTCCTTCAAATACAATAAAACGACCTCTTTTGTTCATAGAATAATATTTTATAAAAATTAGAATAAATCTTATAACTCCATTTTTGAATAGATGAATATAACATCTAAATGTGAGATAAAATAATTGTTACTACTGACAATAGAGAACACTTTTATTTATGTTAGTATTTTCGGATTTGATGTACTGCAATAGCTCTAAAATTTGATATAATATTATTATAAACTTAAATAAGGAGCATAAAATGGCAAAAGGTAAAGTAAAGTGGTTTAACGATAAGAAAGGTTTTGGTTTCATAACCCCGGATGACAACTCCGGCGATGTATTCGTTCATTACAGCGTTATAGATAAGCAGGGTTTTAAAACGCTTAAAGAGGATATGGAAGTGGAGTTTGAAGCAACCCAAACAGACAAAGGTTTGAAGGCAACAAAGGTTGTCCCTCCAGCAAAGCCAGCAGCAGAAGAAAAAGAAAAATCTGAAAAGAAATAAGTTGTCTTTTTCTGACACAAATCCGAATATTGATTTCTGATAAGGATGTTTCTGTAGAGATAAAGCAAAAGAGTAAACCAGCTGTTTTTTAAAAGACGGCTGGTTTGTTATTCTGAAATTTTTTCAACCTGAAATATAAAAAGTTTAGTTTCTTTATCTTTCCAGCAGTTCTTATCAAGCCCAGCTTTTTCTGTGCAAAGCTGATTTAAGAAATCTTCTTTTTTATCAAAATAATCCCATACCTGCGGCAGAAAAAGTCCGTTTCCCTTGGAGGATGAAACCATCACCCCATCAACTTTCTCTCTTATTTTTTTGTAGTCATTTATTTCTTTAAGTGGTGAAAGTATTGAAATTTCAATTTTGATTTTATTTATCTCACCTTTTTCAAGCGGTTTAAATCTTCTATCACCAAAGGCAGCAGACAGAGCAAAGTATTTTACAGCATCATTCAATAAAAGCACTGGCTCCGTGCTTCCTATGCAACCTCTTAAATATCCATTTTCATTTATTGTTACAAAAACTGCTTTAGGAAGATTGAACTCAGGAATATCTGAAAGTGTATTATCAATTATGTTTCTATTCCCATTGATGTATGATATTATAGATTTTCTTGCCTCATCAAGTAAAATCTTTTTTTGTTCTTCGCTAAGTATGGTTTTGTATCCATTTGTATTTTTAGATTTTGCAAAGACTCCACTTACATATCCAACAACGCTTTCCTTTGTAGAATTTTTATGATCAGCAT
>JAAYVG010000005.1 GCA_012517285.1 Elusimicrobiota bacterium | reverse complement strand
CTTTTGGCAATAAAGACAACGCTTTTCTACTACGGCTTCGTCAGAACTCGCTTACAGACTACTTTGTAGTATGCTCGCTCGTCCTTCCTCGCCTCATAACGAAAATCATTGCTTTATTGCTCAAATAGACTTTTTCAGTGAACCCTAGTTAGTAAGAACAAGATAACTGCCTTGCCTCTTCTTTCTTCCTAAATAACTAAATAACGAGATAACCAGATAACTAAATTATTACTTATTTTCTAACTTATACTTTGTATATATCTTTTTATACAGAGAATCCTTGGATATTAAATCCTTATGATTCCCTCTTTCAACTATTCTACCAGCATCCATAACAAACACTTCATCAGACCTTTCTATTGTTGACGTTCTGTGAGTAACAAATATAACCATTGTATTATTAAAACACTTTAAAAATTTGCTCCAAAATTTATGTTCTGTTTCAGCATCCATCTGATTTGTCGCATCATCCATAACCAGTATATCAGGTGATTTTATCAGTGCTCTTGCAAGGGATATCCTCTGCTTCTGCCCACCTGAAAGTGTTACTCCCTTGTTCCCGACAACGGTATTGAGACCATGGGGCATAAGTGAAAGATCCCTTTCAAGCTGAGATATTTCTATTGCATTTTTTAAGTCCTTTTCAGAATAGTTTTTATACATCGTTATGTTGTTTAAAACAGTATCACTCAATATTGCAGCTTCTTGTGAAACATATGATAATCTTGATTGATAAATCTTTGGCTCAAAATCCTTAACATCAATCCCATTCACGTAAAAATGACCGGATGAATACTGTAAAATTCTTGATATGATCTTTAAAAGCATTGTTTTTGAACTTCCTATTCTTCCTACAACAGCAATTTTTTGGCCTGTTTTAATATCTATATTTATGTTTTCAAGAAGTTTCTTATCACCTATGCTGAAAGATATATTTTTAAGTTCTACACGTTCAATTCTCTTAAGTTCCACAGATTTTTTTTCAAATAGCAGTGACGATTTAAAATTAAGTATTTCATCTACTCTTTTGGCACTGACCCTTGCTCTGTTTGATGATATAAAGAACTGGCTGACATCACCAAATGGCCATATAAGCATTGAAGCGTATATCTGAAATGAAACCAATGCTCCAACAGTTAATTTGTTTTCTATGACAAGACTTCCACCAACCAGATAAACAATAAAAACTACAAAAAAAGCAGTACCAAAAAATATGTAGTTTATAAAAATCTGCTTCTTCTCAGCTTCCACAGCCTTGTCCATCTGATTTGATGTAATTGATGAAAACTTTGATGCAAAGCTCTTTTCCCTAAGATTTGCCTTTATAACCTTAACACCTGAAAAGCTTGTTTCTATGTAGTCATACACGTTTGATATCGCTTTTTGAAGATCATCATATTTTCTTGTCAAAACCTTTCCCATTTTTACAACTCCATAAACCATAAAAGGCATCGGTATAAGACATATTATGGTAAGCTCCACATTCAGATAAAGCATTACTGAAATTATTGCTATAAGCGTAAAAAAGGATTGAACAAATCTGAATACTCCAGAGCAGGAAAACCATGCTATTTTTTCTGAGATATCATCAACAAGTCGTGTTAAGACCTCCCCAACACTATATTTAAGAAAGAGATATTCATCAAGATTTAATATATGATTGAAAAGCTTTTCCCTTATCTCATACTCAGTCCTATAGTTCATATAAGCTCTGTTCCTCTGAGCAAAAACATTTACTACAAAGCTTATAACTCCAAGTCCAAGCATTATTAAAACATTTTTTTCTATATAAGCAACTGTAAGATTTTTTTCAAAACCATTTATTATCTGTTTGATATACAAAGGAATTAAGGCCTGCAAAGCAGCACTTATAATACCGAGTGTTATTATCAACAGCATTCTGTATTTATGCTTTTTCCAGTAAGGAAAAAGCCATTTAATCAAATACTTCACTCAAACCTCCACTAAAACAGTGATCAGTGGTCAGTGATCAGTGCCTGCCTGATCACTCCTGAAGCGAGTAATAGTTGTAGTAATAGCCCTTCTTATCAATTAACTCATTATGACTTCCGAACTCAACTATCTCTCCATTGTTTAAAAATGCTATATAATCTACATCTCTTATTGTCATAAGCCTGTGTGCTATTATTATCATTGTTTTATGTTTCATAACATTTCTTATAGCATTTGTTATTATTCTTTCTGTATAAGGATCAACATTTGATGTGGCTTCATCAAGTATTATTATCTCCTGATCAAGCACAAGTGTTCTTGTTATAGATATTATCTGTTTTTCACCAACAGAAAGATTTGCTCCCTTTTCCATAATCAAGCTATCAAGTTTATGCTTTTTATAAAAATCTTCAAGCTCAAGTGTTTTTATAGCATAGAATATTTTTTCATCCTCTATGCTGTCATCCATAAGTCTTAAATTATCCTTTATTGTGCCGGGAAAAAGATACATATCCTGCTGGACAAGTCCTATGTTTTTTCTAAGCGATTTTATATTTATTTCCTTCAATTCTATACCATCTATTTTTATTGAACCCTTTTGATAATCATAAAACCTGAATATTAGATTTGCCACGGTTGTTTTACCGCCACCAGTTCTTCCAACTATCGCAAGGCTTTTTCCTCTCGGAAGTGTTATATTTATTCCCTTTAAAATCCAGTCTGACTCAGGATATTTCATCCAGAGATTTTTAAATTCTAACTTATCACTGAAACGCGATATGTATTTTTCACCGCCAATAACCTTTGGAGTTAGAGAGAGTATTCTTGTTATTCTTTCCACAGCAGCAAATGATTTCTGGATTATGCTTATCTGCTCTGAAAAACGAAACAGTGGTTCAAAAAGCTGTCCCATATAAAGCACAAACATAACAACCGTTCCTATTGAAAGCGATGAGTCAAGAACCTTTATTCCACCATAACCAAATATTGTCGCTTTTGATACAGGATCAAAAAGCATTATTGTAAGTCCAAAAAGAACCGACATATATTCAGCTATTACTGTTTTGTCAAACTTTTCAAAATTAACATTAAAAAACTTTTCATTTATCTTATCCTCTATCCCGAAAACCCTTATAGTGCTCATAAAATTAAGATTTTCTGAAAGAAATGATGTTAAGTCTGATATCTTTTTCCTAACCTCAACAAAAAGTTTTTGGCTTTTAGAAACAAAAATATATATTATAACCATTATTATCAGTATCATAGGTACAAGTATTAGCGTTAAAGAAAGACTGTTGTAAGCCATTATAATAAAAACAGTCACAAATATAACGACATCAACAAAGATTGTAACAGATGTCTCTGTGAAGAGATCGTAAACAGCAGTTGTATCATTCTGAACCCTTGATGCTAATTTTCCTGGATTGTTATATGAAAAATAATCTACATCAAGATTTAATATATGGGCATAAAGTTTATTCTTGAGATCATAAACAAGCCTCTGACCAGTCCTTATCAATAAATTGAGAGACTTATAATTCACAATAAAATAAACAATGTTTACAATAAGATATGCTGATGTTATTATAAAAAGATATCTGAAATCGCTGTTTTTTACTGCCACATCTATTATTTCTTTTATGAATAATGGCCCTAACAACCTTAAAATAGTTGTAAATATAAATAAAAGTATTGCTTTTATAAAACTGCTCTTATAATCCTTAGCAATAGAATATATAACCTTAAAATCTTTTTTATAATTAATCTTTTCTTTTAATTCTTCAGATTCGTTGTTATGTCTCATATTTAACAGTTAACCAAAAAATATAATTAAAATAAAAAGTGTATAATGACAAACATTAAGGCATTATTTTTGCCTACCAGCAGGCAGGCTTATCTTTGATCACTACTCACTAACCACTACTATGATTTTTGAGTTTTGCCAACAACTGACAGCGACTTATCATCACTGTTTGCTGATAGATGACTAGACTGATTAAGCCGCGGCAGCTTCTATAAAAACTACCGCGGCTTATATACAAACATTAATTATTATTAATTATAGCTCAGTTTATATAGTTATAGCCTTCTAAGACTGCCTTCCTGTTAAGCTCAATAAGTTCCGGCTTTAACTTTTTATAAACCTTCGGTATCGCTTCTGATAAGGATTCCTTTGATACAGCATTTGTAACCTTTGAAAGAGCACCGAGTGCTATCATATTTAGCACCTTTGAATTTCCAAGTTTATCAGCCATCTGATTAAGAGGAACTTCAATTATCTTTATATCTTTCCTTGTTGATTTTGAATTTACAAGGGAAGTATTGATAATCAAAACCCCACCTTTTTTTACAAGCGGTTCAAACTTGGCAAAAGATGGTTCATTAAATACTATAGCTACATCAGGAGCAGTAACAACAGGACTTGCAACCTGTTCATCAGAAACTACAACAGAACAGTTTGCTGTTCCTCCACGCATTTCGGCACCATATGCTGGGAAAAAGCTTACGTTTTTGTTATCCAGCATACCTGCATAGGCTAATAGAACTCCAGCTGATACAACACCCTGTCCTCCAAATCCACTCAATCTTGCACCTAAATACATAAATCCTCCTTATTTAACATCCTTATAAACTCCAGGTGGAAATATCTTTACCATCTGATCATTGATATATTTTGTAGCCTCAGATGGGTTATCAGCTCTCACACCCCAGTTCGTAGGACACATTGAAAGAACCTCAACAATAGAGAATCCAATTCCATTCACCTGATTTTGAAATGCCTTTTTAATAGCATTTTTAGTTTTGACCACTCCTGCCACATTATGAACGGTGGTTCTCTCAGCATATCTTGTTCCTTCAAGTGATGAAAGAAGTTCACATATTCTTATTGGATAACCATTGACCTTTGGATCTCTTCCATATATACAGGTTGTTGCCTTCTGTCCTATAAGAGTCGTTGGTGCCATTTGACCACCTGTCATTCCATATATTGCATTGTTGATAAATATAATTGTTATATTCTCATTTCTTGCAGCTGAATGAACAGTTTCAGCCATACCTATTGAGGCTAAGTCTCCATCTCCCTGATATGAAACAACGATGCTATCAGGCTTTGCTCTCTTTATTCCCGTAGCTATAGCCGGTCCCCTTCCATGAGGGCCTTGTATCGCATCACAGTTAAAGTATGTATCAGCAAAAACTGCACAACCTACAGGAGCAACAAATATGGTTTTTTCTCTTATGTTAAGCTCATCCATTACTTCTGCAACAAGTCTGTGAACTATTCCGTGTCCACATCCAGGACAATAATGCATAGAGACATCTAATAAAGATTTAGGTCTTTCATTTAATAGTTGCATAATCTTTCACTCCTTCTTTTGTTACTTTAATTATAGAATCAAAAACCTCTTCTGGGGCTATTAATGAGCCTCCTGGTTTTGCATGGAGATGAACATTCGCTTTTCCATTTATGGAAAGCCTTAGATCCTCAACCATCTGTCCTAAGCTCATCTCAACAGCCATAAAGTCTTTGGTTTTTGATGCTAATTCAAAAAGTCTTTTCTTAGGAAATGGCGAGAGTGTTATCGGTCTGAAAAGACCAGCTTTTATTCCCTTCTCCCTTGCCATTTTAACAGCGGTTGCAGAAACCCTTGCACTTGTTCCATATGCAACGAGTATTATCTCAGCATCCTCTGTCATCTTCTCTTCCCAGAGCACCTCTTTTTCAAGCTCTCTATATCTTTTGACTCTTTCAAGAACCATTTTTTCAAGCATACCCTCTCTCAAATCATATGACGTAACCCTCCTCTTTGGCCTGCCTGTATTATTTATTCCAAGAGCCCAGTCAGGTTCTTTCAAATTTTTAGGATCTATCTCAGGTGTTTTCATTTCAATTGATTCCATCATCTGTCCTATAATACCATCAGCTAATATCATAGCTGGGACTCTGTATTTATATGCAATTTCATAACAGTGTGTAGGAAAATCTATCATATCCTGAACACCCTGAGGTGCCATAACAAAAAGCTTGTAATCACCATGACCGCCACCGCGTGTTGACTGAAAATAATCGCCCTGAGCACCTGCTATATTTCCAAGTCCTGGTCCACCTCTCATAACATTTGCGATTAAAAATGGTATATCTGCTCCTGCACAGTATGATATTCCTTCCTGTTTCAAGCTTATACCAGGGCTTGATGAACTGCCCATACTTCTCACCCCTGTAGATGCTGCACCAAATATCATATTTATTGCTGCAACTTCTGATTCGGCCTGAACAAAATGACCACCAACCTCAGGAAGTCTCCATGACATATATTCAGGAACCTCGTTCTGAGGGGTTATAGGATAGCCTGCAAAAAATCTGCATCCAGCTCTTATAGCTCCCTCACAAAGAGCCTCATTTCCTTTCATTAACACTTTCATTTTTCCTCCTTAATTACAGCTCGTAAACCTTTATTGCTAAATCAGGACATATTTTTGCACAGCTCATACATGCGATACAACCACTGCCTTTATAGCTTGCGGGATAATATCCTGTTTTTGAGAACTTATCTGATTTCTCAAGACATTTATTTGGACATACACTCACGCAAAGGTAACAACCCTTGCATCTTTCTTCATTTACTTCTATTTTACCTTGTTTTGGCATAACGACCTCCTAAAAGTATTATACAAAAATTTAGATATAAAGGAATTAAAAAATTATCTGTAAATTATGGTTTAAAAAATTTATGTTTATAAATACAATTTTTGGTTATAAAAATTTGTTTATAAACAAATCTATAACACCAAGAATATTGTATAATTATTCTAATAATATTAATCCAGATATTTATGAACGAAAAAATATTAATCTCAATAATCAATTTAAAAGGAATCTCCGGAGCAGTAAATTATATAACTCAGACATCCAGCATATTAAAAGAAAAATATGGTTTGGAAATAAATATATTAACTGCCAAAAAAGAACATAAGAATTATCCTTTTGAAGTTAGCACAATTCCAATCATAAAAAATATGCATGGATACTGCAAAAGATATTTGTTTTCAAAATATTCTAATTTTGTGTCTAAAAATTATAGATTATTAAATGGTCATGGAGATATTCTAAATCAGGATATTCTTACACTCCACAACCTTATACACAGGACATATGAAAAATTGAATAGGCCAAAAGATGGGTTATGGAAATTTCATAATAAAATGCTTTCAGAGAAAAAGTTTACTTTTATAATCGCAAACTCCATATTTATGAAAAAAGATATTATTGATAGATTTAAAATATCTGAGGAAAGGATTAGAGTAGTTTATCCATCCTATAATCCTTCAATAACGAAGTTGAAAAATGGGAAAGAACAGGCAAGAAAGATAATAGGTTTAAATCCTGAAAGTTTTTGTTTTCTTTTACCAGCTTCCGGCGATTTTTTAAAAAGAGATGTTAATAGGTTTATAGATATATTTTTAAAAATTTATAATGAAAATAAAAATTGTCAAGCTATTATAACAGGTAAGGATTCAAGTTTTAAAAAGTATTTATCCAAGATATCAGATATTGGGTTATCAAACATTATAAAAATTATAGAACCAATAAAGGATGTAAATATAATATATGAATCTGCTGACTGTATTATTTATCCTGCAGTCTTAGAGGAATTTGGTATAGCTATTATGGAAGGGATGGTTTCAAAAATACCAGTGTTGTGTACCATGGATATAGGAGTTACTGAGCTTATGAAAGAAGAAGTTAAAAATTTTTCTTTATGTTTA
Source organism: Elusimicrobiota bacterium (assembly GCA_012517285.1). Classification (GTDB taxonomy): domain Bacteria; phylum Elusimicrobiota; class Elusimicrobia; order Elusimicrobiales; family UBA9959; genus JAAYVG01. The sequence goes on along the minus strand of JAAYVG010000005.1, from coordinate 92,608 downwards.
TCAGATTATGATTTTGTATCAAAGGCTTTAATGCTTATCAATAAGCAGGTATCAAAAGATATGTTTAATGATAATGCTATTCATATAAGCCATATGACATGGGAAAAGACATCAGATGATATATATAAAGTCTATAATGATACACTAAAAATCAAACACTCTGAGAGAATTAATCCCTATTAACTACCACCTTACAAACTTTGATAAAATATAATTAATGACCAACTTAATAACTTTTCATTTAGATGATTCAAAAAATTTGAGAGGTGGTGAAAGGCAGGTTTTATATTTAGCAGAAGAATTAAAAAAATTAGGAGTTGAAAACTATATTGTTTCAAGAAAGAATTCTCCTCTCTATTTTAAATCAAAAGAGAAGACTATAAAGACACTCACACTACCATATCTGTTTGAGTGGGATATAATTTCAGCAGCAATGCTCGCATATAAAATAAAAAGCATAAATAAAAGCAAAAAAAAGGTTATAATCCATTCTCATACAGGCCACACGTCATCACTGGCCTTTTTAGCATCTTTTTTTATTAAGACTAAAATAATAGTTCATAGAAGGGTTGATTTTAAAATAAAAACCAGTTTTCTTTCAAGGATAAAATATACAAAGGCAGATTACATAATATCCATATCAGAAGCTATAAAAAAAATTCTAATAGAATACGGAATTGATAAAAACAAGATAATTGTTATACCATCATCATTTAGATTAGAAAAAAAAGAGCTCAAAAAGATAGTGTTTAAAGATAAGAAAATTATAATTGGCTCACTTATAGCACTTGTACCACACAAGGATCCTCTCAACCTGATAAGGGCTGCAAAAATTGTGATTGAATCAAATAACAATTGCTTTTTTGTTGTCGGTGGCGAAGGACCACTAAAGGATGAGTCAGCAAAACTTATAAAAGACTTAGGGATAACTGATAACTTTCAACTCACTGGTTACGTCGAGGATAATGCATCATTTTTAAATTCGTTGGATATATTTATTCTTCCATCAAGGGAGGAAGGGCTTGGCAGTGTTCTTATAGAGGCAATGAACTTTGGACTTCCGCTTGTTGGAACAGATGCTGGTGGGATACCAGAGATTATAGAAAATGGATATAATGGTTTTGTCGTTCCAAAAGAAGACCCACAAAAACTTGCTGAGGCTATATTAATGCTTATTAAAGATAAAGAACTAAGAGAAAAATTTGGAAAAAATTCTTTTGAAAGATCTAAAAATTTCACATCTGAGATTATGGCAAAAAGAACATTAGAGGTTTATGAAAGAGCAATTAAAAATTTTAAATTTAATTGACATACCATGGTACAGCGGGCTTAGCGATTATGCATTTGCTCAATCTGATATTTTAGAAAAAGCGGGGCATATAATATACTTTGCCTGCCCAAAAAATAGTCTGTCTGAAAAATTAGCAAAAGAAAAGGGATATAAAACAATTAATATACAGGATAGAAAGAAGATTTTAAATCCTTTTATAATAATCAAATTGATTAACTTTATTAGGAAAGAAGGGATAGATATATTAAATGCACACACAGGAAAAACCCAAAGCATAGCATATATAATATCATTCTTTTGCCATAATATAAAACTAATAAGAACAAAAGCAGATACTAAAAAAGCGACAAAAAGCTTTACCTATTCAAGAATAGATCTTATTATATGCGGTTCAAAATATATCAAAGATATGTTTAGCAATATAAATAATAAAAAGTCTGTCGTAATTTATAAATCTATCATATTGCCCGAGTATAAACAAATTATGAAAGAAAAACCTTTTAAGATTGGGATACTTGGAAGACTTGATCCTGTTAAGGGACATATTTATTTTATAAAAGCAGCTGTTGATATACTTTCAAAAGGATATAACTGCAATTTTTTTATATCTGGCAAGGAAGCAAATATAAAATGGAAAGAACTTTTGGAGCTTATACCTGACAATTTTAAATATGCCTTTACATACTCTGGATATGTTGATGATGTTTATAAATTTATATCAGACTGCCATATTGGTGTGATATCATCTATATCAAGCGAGGCTGTAAGCAGGGTGGCTATTGAGTGGATGTCATCTGGAAGGCTTGTTATATCAAGCAACGTAGGATGTCTCGGGGAGTTTGTATCAGATGAATATATTGTTCCTCGAATGGACTCTTATGCATTATCAAAAAAAATAATAGAAAAACTTGATTTTAATATAATAGAAAAAGCAGGGCTTGAAAATCTTCAAAGAATAAAAAATAATTTTTCCTATGAGAAATTTTATAAAGAGACTTTATCTGTTTTTGAGGAGTTAGTTTACTGAGTTTAGCTGTTTTTCAAGGCTGTTTTTTAGATCAGTGTTATCTATATCAATCATCACACTTACAGATTTTTCGCTGTTATCAAATATCTTTTCTTTGAGATATGGAATTTTTGAATAAATGATATCACCCGGACAGTCTGTTGCAGCAAGATCCCTGTGAGCATAGAAGTTTTCCTTAACTATTGAATATCTGTCCTTTATATATTTAACAAGTGTTATTATTGAATTGATCTCTATATCAGTAAGCTGATTGTTAACTGGTGGATGATAGTTCCCCATAATAGAAATGCCTACATTGTTTGTGTTTTTGTTTGCAACATGAGCACCAACAACAAGCACTGGTCTTCCCTCAAATATATTACCCTGAGGGTCAATTAAAAAATGATAACCTATATCAATCCATCCTTTGGCATTTTGATGATAGTCTTGTATAAACTGAATCTCTGATAAAGCGTCATCGTATGTAGCTGGATAATTACCAGCAGTGTGATGTATTGTTATCTTTTGAGGTATGTGTTTTGTGTAATCATCTGATGGAGGCTTTGCATTCCAGTCTGACCTTCTTATAAATTTGAAAGGAAGATCATCAGGAAGGGATAATGTTTTATCATCGCTTACATACTGATTTTGGTCATCACCATCTCTTTTAATATTAACAGTAACTGGTTGAACTTCATATATCTCTATATTAAATTTATCCTTTTTTACCCCATTGTTTACAACCACAATCTTAAATCTACTAACCTTTCCAAAATTAACATCAAAGAACACCCAGAACCTTCCATTCTTATATACCTTTAACTCCCCTCTTATAACCGAATATTTTACAACAGATGTTGAGAGGTTTATGTCATCCCTCGGTATCCACATCTCAAATATCACGTTGGGATCATTGATGATACCCTCAGCTACTATTCTGTTAAAGCTTTTATTGATAAGATTTTCTGAGAGTGGTGTCTCATAGAGTATATAACTCTTATCACTCACATCAGAGGTTGCAGCTAAAGGGTAGGGATTGCTGTTAAAATTTATATTTTCTTTATTGGATGAGGCATTTAAAAAAAGTGTAAAAAAACTCATAAAAAATATTTTCAACATATCTTCCTCCTTTATTATAATTTAAGCAAATACAGATATATTTTAAAGGATATAAGACCCAGTGTATATGAGACAAAGGTCCTATTATTCTAAATAATATTCAGGGGATCTTAATAAAAATTTTATTGATAGCTTCCTCAGATTGTTTGTAAAGAGGCCTGTTTACTATATCAGAGACAAGCTTAATGGCAGCATTCTCTAAAAAAGCTTTTTTAGCATCATCGCTGTTTGTGTATATCTTGATATCCCTGCCCTTACCAGCCTCATCAAAAACAACCTCTCCAGTATCAGCTTTAACTATTTTTATTTCAATCTCAACATTCTTTTTAATTATATATCCTAAATTCTGCATATTAAAATCATGGATGTATCCATAACAGAGATAATTAACATTCAACAGTTCATAGAGTTCTTTAACCTCAACCGCAGGAAGCTGTCCCCCATCCGTTATGCCTATGCTCCTGAGCTTCTCATCAACAGTTTCCTTCTTTATCACATCCCAGCCCTTTTTAGCAAATGATGATATAACCATATCCCTAAGCATATTAGGAGCTGTTAAATCATTTGACTCGTTTTCAAAGGGGAGAACAGCAATTATTCCACGGGATGTAAGATTTGAATAATATTTTTTATCATCTGAATTATTGAAAGAAGCACAGGATATAAAAAAGAGCAGAAAAATTGATAATATTTTTTGTTTCATTATAATTAGGATATTATTTTAAGTCCACTCTCTGTAAAACTCAATGAGAGAACTCTGTTCTCATCGTTTATACTCTCTATTGATATATCAGAGATCTGTCTTATAATATTGCTTGCAATTTGTTCCAGAGGTTCAAGGCTTTGAGGAACTATTTTTACAGCAAGATAATCGCTGTTAAAACTTTCTATATAAAATTTATATTTTCCAGAGCTAAGTATTTTTGTTATATTTTCTATCTGAGCAATCCTCGTGATATTGTAAAACCTTATCTCATAGTATTTAATATCAAACAAATTTTTCTTAGCATCCATATTAGAGAGTATATCATTAAAAAGCCTGATATATGAATCATTTTGTGAGAGGGTGGATGTAGCTGATGAAGAAAAACTGACAATTTTTTTATTTTCAGCAATGCTAAAGATACTCACTGAAGCACTTGAAAAAAAGACATTTGAAACTGATGATGATATGTTTGAGGCTGAAATGGTTGAGTATATTATATAATCAAACATATCAGACTGATAGTCATCTCCATACTTTTTAAAAGATATATCAAAACCGTTAAATTTAATACTGCTTCTTACAAAATAATCATATGCTTCAGAGTTAACAAAAAATAAAAATTTAGGTTTCATTTTATTAAAATTGCCATTATCTCCTAACTCACTATATATGTCATAAAGGTTTACATCAAACTTAAAACTAACATTGTAATTATCCTTGCTTTCTTTTTTATCCTTTTCTTTGATATTGTAGATATAAAGAGAACATCTGCTTTTTATATCATCATAGAATGAGGCATTGAGCTCTTTTTTTGCCATAAGTTTGAAAAGAGATAAAGAAGCCTGCTGACAGATCTGACTTTTGGCTTCGCCTGAGAAATTTGTGTCCTTATCAAAAACAGCATCGTAGTATAATGTTATACTATCTGAAAACTGAGGCTGCGTCTTTTTAGAAAAATAACTACACCCTGATATAAAGACAAGAGATATCATAATAATTTTTTTCATAAAAAAGCTCCCCAAAAAAACTGTATATTTAAGAGTTTTTCTCAGATATTTTCTTTGCCAGCTCGTCTATCATGGCATATGAAGCATCATCAGGCATTCCCTTTACTGCCACATTGCCAATCAGCTCAGCCTTTGATGATGAAACCATATTGGCCAAAATATCGAGAGTCTTTCCACCCCAAGCATATGAATACATAACAGCTAAGTATTTGGTTCTCGCTCTGAGTGCTGCAAAAAGATACGCTGCATATACTGCCTTTGGATGAGGACCAGCAATCACTGTTGGAGTTGCTATAACGACGGTTTTAGCATCAACAAGCCCCATAGCAACCCTTCCAAGATCTGCGTCCTCAAGATTTATCTTTTCAATCTTAACATCACAATCATTCAGTTTTGTTATAAGCCTGTCAACCATCATATATGTTGAGTTGTGCATTGAAACATAAAGTATGAGAACATTTTTCATCTCACCTGTTGACCATTCTCTGTAGCATTCCAGAGGAAATCTGACATCATTATGAATCATTCCATGACTCGGACATATCATCTTTAAATCATATTTTTCAATCTTTTCTAAATTTGTTTTTATAAAATTTGAAAAAGGCATCATTATCTCAGCATAGTACCTTTTCATTGGCTCATACACAATCTCCTTCCTTGAATAAAGCTCATCAGTAGCTATATGAGATCCTAAAAAATCACAGGTAAAGAGTATCTTGTCCTCAATGAGATATGTTGCAAATGTTTCAGGCCAATGGACCCAAGGTATGAAAACAAATTCTAAAGTCTTTCCCCCAATATCAAACCTCTCACCATCCTTTATTATCTGAAACTTCTCATGACTTATGTGTAAATGAGTTTTAAGAAGATCAGCACACTTCTCATTGGTGATGACCTTAGCATAAGGATATTTTTCAAGGACAAAAGGTATAAGTCCGCTATGATCCTGTTCTCCATGATGGCTTATGACAAAATCAATTCTCTCAATATTTTTAATATAATCTTCAAAAACATCCTTTTTTTCAGGATCAGCTGTATCAATCAAGACGTTATACTTGCTTCCCTTTATAAAATATGAGTTATAGCTTGTTCCCTGAGGAAGCGGTATAAGAGAATCAAAAAGCTTTCTATTATAATGATTAACCCTTATAGAATAAACTCCATTAGCAATCTCAACCATCTTCATATAACCTCCAGCGAAGCAGAAACAATCTGACCTATACCTTCTGACTTCTGTACCATATCCTTTATAATAATATTTTATAATTTTTAAAATGATTTTCTAAAATCTGGATTTAGTAGCAAACACACGCCAGTTTATAAATGGAAATATTGAGTTTTCTTTTTCAAGTTTTTTAATAAGCTCAATGTCAATTTTACCCAAATTCAGTGAGTTAATGATACTGTTGGCATTTTCATAATGGGACTTAAACCTGAAGACTGCATAATCTTTGTGAGTATTGTAATTTATCAGCGTGGCCCAGTCGCTTGATTGCATAAGAAGTATTTCCCTTGTAAGCTGTTTCAATGATTTATCTATTTCAATTGAGATATCATTGTTTACAAATTTATTTACTATCATTATATAACGCTTTGTTATCTCATAAAGATAAGGATAGATGAAGTCATTGTTTTCATTGAGCCATTTATCAAAGTATCCATTTTCGCTCCAGCTTGATATGAATGGTTTTATCTTTGAATGTGGTTCATTAATGTTTAGATATTCAGAAGGTGTTATAAACTGCACAGGAAATCTATCACTCCTTACCTTTCTGATAAGATTTTCAAGAAAATGAACTCCCTCAAACCATCTATGTCCGAAAAGCTCCATATTAAAACATGAGACAACTACAGGAATTGACGAATAATCCTTAAACTTTTCGGTCATCTTCAGCAAGAAATCAGATGCATCGCTCTCAGACTGTTTTATAGCAGCATCCATTTCATAAAGCTCTTTTTCAGGAAGCGATTTTTTTATATCGGTTATCCTATGGTATTTTATTCCTGTTGGAATCCTTTCGTTTGAAAGAGTAAAATCTTTAAGATAGTTGATATCCCTTTCATAACCAATATCCCTATAAAATTCTCTATAAAGAGGATTTGAAAGATATCCATTCTCATCCATAATCCCTTTTGCAACATCATAGTCCCTTATAAAAAAAGCAATCCCATTCTCAAGATTATAAAGTTTATGTATATCATACCTGTCGGTATCAATTGCGTTATCATCAAGAAAAAAATATTTTATTGAATTCTTTTTTAAATAGTTATCAACCCGCTCATCGTAGGCACACTCACTTAAAAACATACCATTCAATGACCTTGAAAATCTATCGCTGTAATCATATGAAGCAGTAGTTATCTGGGCATCTATGCTCTCTCGGTTTAAAAGAAGCGGAATTATTGGATATGTCGCAGGTGTTGTTATTACTTCTATCAGCTTCTGGTTCTGATACAGCTTGAACGGTGTTATTAGATCACCACTGTATTTGTTTATAAAATTAATGCACTCAATATAATGATTGTGGTAAAAATCAAGCATCCTTTTTTCTCTATCATCATTCACAATGCCATACTCTTTTTCTATAAGCGAGAGTTTAAGATTGATATACCTCCTCAATTTTTTTTCTGTTCCCTCATCATCCATCATAGCACAAAGAGTTGGTGATAGTGATATGGTAATATTTGGATTTATTCCATCGGATGAAAGGCGTTCTATCATATTTAAAATCGGTATATATGACTCTGTTATGTTTTCAAAATACCAGTTCTCCTCAATATAATCCTGAGCATTGTGATTTATGTAAGGTAGGTGAGCATGAAGAAGAAGGATATGATATATCTTTGAGCTCATCTTATGTAATTGTATTCCTTTTTAAGATTTTTTTCAAAGGATAAGCTTATCTCATTTGAATTAGAAAGAAGCTCATATGAATTATTTCTGTTTAAATAAAGCGATGCAGTAATGGAAGCAGTATGTTTCGGAAGTGTGATATAATATTTTGCAGCATCATACGGAACTGATATATCAAGCACAGGATTTCTGTTTTCATCAAAAAATTTTATCATTATATTTTTATTGTACTCACCATTTTTGAACTGAGATATTTTATAGTTTGAAAACTTCCAGAATATAAAGACAGTTTCAAAATTTCTTGGCATCACAACACAGTAGTTTTCGTCAAGCGATGATAAAACTGTTACCTTCATATCCATAACTATAATTTAGCAAAAAAAATTGTACTAAATCAATTTTTATTTTTTAACAGTGGCACTGAAAGTTGTCTGGTTATTTAATCATCAGGATGAAGACGGATAAAATTAGTTATTTAGTCATTTAGTTGTCTAGTTATTTAGGAAGAATAGGGAAATTAGTTATTTGGGAAAAGGGATAAAACCAAGAAGAAGTCTTAATGCATACACTAACTCATTGTTTTTATATTCATACAATCAAATCAATTATTATATAACCGTATCGCTTTTATTATTCTCTAATTCTGCAGAATTAGAGAATAACAAGATTAAAAACACATAAGTGAATTTCATCAGTTAAACAAGGTGGCATTGAAGAGGTCTATGAGTTTTGAGTTTCAAAGTAAAACCTCTGTCCAAATTCGTAAGTTGAACATATAATCCCATTTACAAATTTTCGTCCAACTTTGTAGGCTGGACAGGTTACAACGCTTTTATTCAATACTTTATCAAGTCGGGAACTGTAGAATAAAAGTCAAAAGCAGTAGCAATCCATTTTTTGTTCATGGTATTTTTGCTTAAGTCTTCTCAAATTCCATACGATCGTGTCAAAATGAAGGAAAACTATTTTAAAATTTATATAAATTTTTTATGTATAAAGTCTATATTTTATTAAAAAAACGCAGAAGTGTTTTCCTCTATATACTATTTTCATTGGTAAATCCCACATTATTTACGAATGACCCGAAAATTGTGTATTTTTAAAGCAACAATACGCTATAATAGAGACAACTATTCATTTGGAAAATTATCTTTCGTTAGACTTTTTCAGTGTCCCCTATTTGAGAAGTAATGTTAGCATCTTTTTAAACTCACTATCTATATCAGCAACAAATTCAACAGCTTTTCCTGATGATGGATGTGAAAGTAAAATTTTATATGAGTGAAGCATCAATCTTTCAAAATTATCCTTTGAGTATATTCTGTCACCTATGACAGGGTGACCGATAAAAGCCAGATGAGCTCTTATCTGGTTCGTCCTTCCTGTTTTAGGAAAGACTTCAAGATATGTGTTTTTACTGCCTGTTTTTATTATTCTTATCTCGGTAATAGCATCCCTGCCATACTCCATAACACTGTACCTTTTGGAGCCGCTGAATCTTCCTATTGGAGCATCTATCCTCATAAATTCATCACTAATAACTCCATCGGCAACAGCTCTGTAATTTTTGGTTACAGTTCTTGTGTTAAACTCTTCAATCAATTTCTTTTGAGAGATAGCATTTTTTGCTATGACCATAACGCCGCTTGTCTCCATATCAAGCCTATGAACAAGCCCAAGTCTCATAAGTCCATCAACATCAGAAAGTTTTTTTTCTTCGTGCAAAAGCCATACAAGAGTGTTCTTAGAAAATTCAAGGGCTTTAAAATCCCTTATCCAGTTGTCATCTGTAGGATGGACAAGAAGACCTGATGGCTTGTTTATGACAAGAATATCATCGTCCTCATAAATTGTTATCTTCTTTAATGAAAAATACGATCTGCTTTCACTATCACTAAAACTTATGATGATCTCATCTCCATACTTGAGTTTTAACGATGGCTTTGCTTTTAGAGAGTTAACAGTGACATTTCCCATAGCTATAAGATTTTTTATAAACTCTCTTGAAAACTCAGTATATTTCGTCTTTATATAAACATCCAATCTATCGCCATATCCATCATAAACAAGTTTATTATTTTTCATTCTGCCTCTTTAAAAAAATTAATCCAGATATTATAATGATAACGAGTGAAATAAGCTGTGCCTGAGAAAGTCCAAAATAAAAGTTACCCCTTTCATCGCCTCTAAAGAACTCAACTATAAACCTGAGCACAGAATAACTCATAAAATAAAGAAGAAGAATTCCACCTTCTTTTTTAATCTTTTTACGAGAATACAAATAATTTAAAAAAAGAAATATAATAAAATTACCCACCGATTCATAGAGCTGTGTAGGATGTATAGGAACCCCTATAAGCGAGGGGTCAACATCACAATAAGGTTTTGTGAACCTCACTCCAAATATTGAGGATGTGGGTTTCCCATGGCAGCAGCCTGCAAAAAAACAACCAAGCCTGCCTATAGCATGGGCAAGGGGTATCACAGGAGCTATAAAATCAGCTAATTTCCAAAAATTTATCTTCTTTTTTTTTGAGTATATATAAACTGTAGCTGCTCCTCCTATAAATCCGCCATAAAAAACAAAGCCAGCCCTCAGATTATCAATAGAAAACATACCAGCAAGCCTTGATGAAAAACTATCACCAAAATAACTGAAAAAGGTTATATAATAAAGTAATTTTGCTCCAATAAAACCAAATATAACTATATAAAATATTAAATCAGAAATAAACTGTTTATCAAACCCTACGATACTGGATTTTTTGATGAGATACCATGCAGATACAAGATATGCAGTTGCTATCATCACACCATAGGTTGGAAGCTTGAAGCTTCCTATCTCAATGAGATAAGGTAGCATTTATAGCTCCTACCACATCTCTAAAATTATTAAGAGGATAAAAAGGAAAGTTTTCATCAGACAATATATCTTTCAACTTTAATGCAGCAAAAACTACATCTGCTTCTTTAGCAGCTCTGTAATCGTTTGTAGCATCGCCACAGAATATAGTTTTATATCCTAACTTTTTATAATGTTTTACCCTACTTGCCTTAAAATCTGAAAGCGTTAATTTTTTAAGAAAATCAAATTTTATATCACCGCTATTAAATCTTCCATAAAACCCATTTATCTTTATTCCGTTGCTGCCAAAAACCTCATCAATATAAAGATCAACTCCACCGCTTACTACCTCTAAGGGATAATTGTTCTTATTAAAGAAATCCACAAGTTCACGAAATCCCCTTCTTATTCTTATATGATCTGATATAGCTTTTTTTATCCTTATACCATCTATATACTTCATTCTTCTGAAATACTTTTTCATCCACTCCTCTACCCTCATCCCAACTGCATATGATTCATCTATCTCTTTCTGAGCGGCCAATCCAAAATGAAGAAGAAGAAAATCTCCCACATCACGTGTTGTAATAGTCCCATCAAAATCGCTTACAAGTGCAAATTTCATAAAGCCACTGATAAAAATTTTTCCTTGTCGTTTGCTGATCTCATATAAATATTATCCTTTTTTTCAGCTCCTATCGTGGTTTTAAGAGAGTTGTAACTGTGGCCGGGGAATACAACTGTTGAATCATCCAGCTCACTTAGCTTTAAAAGACTTTTTCTCATCTCCTCAGGATCAGAGTATGGGAGATCAACCCTTCCACAGAGTCCTTGAAAAAGAGTATCGCCAGTGAACAGATACTTGCCTATTAAAAAGCAATAACCACCTGCACTGTGGCCTGGAGTATGAATAGTTTTAACCTCTATATCATCAATCTTCAAAATCTGATCATCAGATAAAAATTTAAAATCAAATTTATAATCTATAAAGACAAGATCCCTTTCTGATATATAAAAATCCACATCTTTATGAGCATCCCTTATCTTTCTTATATCCATAGTATGATCAAAATGGCCATGGGTTAGCAAAACTGCTTTAAGGGTTTTACCTGTTTCAGATATATAATTTTCAATCTCATCAAAACCCCATGATGGATCTATTACTATAAAAGAAACAGCTCCAGATACTATATACATAAGATTATCCATCTTACCAACCTTTATCTGTTTTATTTTTATCACTTTTTCTCCGGAGGATCAAATCTGTATTCTATCTCATCTGGTTTTTTAAGACCCAATCTTATTCTTGCGTTGTATTCTATAAATTCTTTCTTATCAGTGGATTTTATTTTGATCGCTAACTCCTCATTTTCTTTTAAAAGCTTATTCTTTTCCTTTGTCAGCTTGTATATTTCACAGTAATTAGAAACAATCTGATAGATTCCACTTGCAGAGAATACAATACCAGCAACTATAACAAGTATGTCCTTAAAATCAGGCTTTAACTTCTTACGTCTCATTTCAACCTAAAAGCCATGTCACCAGCATATCTGGATTTTTTGGCAAGCTCCTCTTCTATTCTTATCAGTTGATTGTACTTGGAAAGCCTTTCACTTCTCGCAGGTGCGCCGGTTTTTATGGCACATGCATTGGTCGCAACAGCCAGATCAGCTATAAAATTATCCTCTGTTTCACCTGACCTGTGAGATATTATTGTTGCATAACCACTTTTTTTTGCCATATTTATCACATCTATTGTTTCGCTTAGAGTACCTATCTGATTCAGCTTTATAAGTATTGCGTTAGCAACATCCTCAGTTATACCTTTTTCAAATATTGTAGGATTAGTAACAAATATATCATCCCCTACAAGCCTTACCTTTTTACCCATAGACTTTGTCATAGACTGCCAGCCATCCCAGTCATACTCAGCAAGCGGATCCTCAAAGCTTACCACTGGAAAGTATTTTCTCCACTCCTCATACTTTGATATTAACTCCTTCGATGTCATCGTAGTTCCCTCAAATATATACTTGCCATCCTTATAAAACTCGCTTGCAGCTGAATCTATTGCAATTTTTATATCCTTTGTTGTATAACCCGATTTCACTATTGAATCAACAATAATTTCTAAAACGGACTCATGGGTAAAGACCTTTGGAGCAAATCCACCCTCATCACCAACAGATATTGTGTAACCCTTTGATGAAAGTATTCCTTTAAGAGTGTGATATACCTCCGATGCCATTCTTATAGCACCAGCAAATGAATTAGCTCCAACAGGAACTATCATAAACTCCTGAACAGAAAGCCCGCTATCAGCATGCTTACCACCATTTACAATATTGAGCATTGGTGTTGGTATGTAATAATCCTTTTCCTTGATTCCATAAACCTTTCTTATATATGCATAAAGTGGCATATGGTTTGCAACGGCCGCAGCCCTCATAAGAGCCATAGAAACTGAGAGTATTGCGTTAGCACCGAGCTTTGACTTGTTTAGAGTGCCATCAAGATCTATCATCATCTTATCAATCTTCTGCTGTTCTATAGCCTTAATCCCAACAAGAGATTTTGCAATAATATTGTTAACATTGTTAACTGCTTTTAAAACTCCCTTGCCATGATATCTTTTATCACCATCTCTTAGCTCAAGTGCCTCATTGCTCCCCGTCGATGCACCTGATGGAACTGCTGATCTTCCAAACGAACCATCCGACAGATAAACATCCGTCTCAACAGTAGGAAATCCTCTTGAATCAAGTATCTCCCTTGCATAAATTTTTTTTATTTTAACATCCATATTACCTCCAATTAAACCAGAGTTTAACTTCTTATCCATCGTTGCCTTATTGATTTTTTCATTTTCTTCAATCATCCATTCTTATTATCTTCTTCCCTTCCTCAATAAGCTGATTCAACAAAGAAAGAGAACTTGACTCCGCATATATTCTTACGACAGGTTCTGTCCCGCTTGGCCTTAGCCCGAGCCAGCTTCCATTTTTAATGATAAACTTAAAGCCATCTGTATCATCTATTCTCCATACAGGCATTGAACCTAACTTCAATGGAGGAGTTTTTTTTAGTTTTTCTATTATTCTGCCCATATCCATATCTTCGCTTATCTTAAAGTTTATCCTTGAACTATAATATTTGCCATACTTTTTTTCAAGCTTTGATATTATGGAGACAAGATCAGTTTTTTCATAAGCAATCATCTCCGTGATGAGGAGATCTGCCAATATTCCATCCTTTTCAGGAACATGTCCTCTTACAGAAAGACCACCGGATTCTTCTCCGCCTATAAGATAATTCCCTGTTCTAAGTAGATCTCCAATGTATTTAAAACCCACCGGTGTTTCCCTTACCTCACAGCCATAATCTTTAGCTATTGCATCAACAAAATGAGAGGTCATAACACTTCTGACAACACCCCCACTCATCTTTTTATTCTCAAGCATATGGTAATATCCCAAGGCAAGCACAATATTTGGAGAAAGCCATTTTCCATTTGAACATATTATTCCAAACCTATCGGCATCACCATCACAAGCAACTCCGATATTACACCTGTTTTTAACAACAATGTTTTTAAGCTCGCTGAGGTTTTCCTCATCAGTATCAGGAGAGTGACCTCCGAAATAAACATCCCTCGTATCCCTTATGCTTATAACATTGATACCATTGTTTTCCAAAAGTTTTCTCAGATAACTTCTGGCTGTTCCATAAACGCTATCAACCGCTATCTTAAGATTTGCAGATTTTATTCTTTTAAAATCTATCAATTTATTTATCTGTTCAAAATAATCCTTATGGAAATCAAAAACCTTTATTATCTTGTTTGAAACAGCAGTATCAAAATTCATATATCTTTCGGCCATAGTTTCTGAAAGTGAGAAGCACCTTGCTTCTAAATCGTTTGTAATCTCAACTGTTGCAGGCCCACCCCAAAATGGTGTCCATTTATAGCCATTGTATTCTGGAGGATTATGACTTGCAGTTATTGTTACTCCACCAATAGCAGAATACTTCATCACAAGCCATGCTATGGTTGGAGTTGGAGCTTCTATATCTGAAAATATTACATTTATCCCATGATAGGCAAAAACTTCACTTACAATCCTTGCAGCATATTCTGAAAAAAATCTTGTGTCATAGCCCACAACAACGGTGGGTATGTTTGGTTTTGTTTTATTGTTTGATTTAAGATAAAATTCATAATCCTCGCCATTAAAGCCGTATCGTTTATTTTCTTTTATATGCATTGCTGTAGCACATGCCACACGGCGTAAGTTATAAACATTATAATTCTCTCCGATCTTTGCCCTCCATCCGGAGGTTCCAAATTTAATGAGTGTAATCATAGATAACAAATATAGCAAAAAAATAAAAACTAATCAATACTTTTAAAATGATTTCACAAATGATATGAAAATATAAAAAAATATCAAATTGTTCTATAACTTTAAACTTTTTCGCCCTTATGATATAAGCAAAAACTGTTAAAAAATTAAAAATTAGTCGCTGATTTAAGCAATGTCTCAACTGGTTCGAGCTCCATATAATCAACAGATTTATTGATTTCTTTCTGAGAATCGCTCTCCTTTAAAATCTTTCCAACATCAGGGATAATCTGGGTCACACAGTGAATTGAGCCACCGCTTGTTATAGAACTATCAGAGTTTATCTGAACAACCTTAAGACCAGCAGACTCATAAAGCTTCTGAGCATCAGAGTTTGACGAAGAATAGCTTGAGTATGATGGCATAAGGACATATCCATTCACTATAAGCGAATTGGTATATGTGTACCATGTGTGATTTTTGTAATAACCGGCAACTCTAAGAACTGTGTATTTATTTCCATCAGGAGCAGTTCTGTTTTCAAAAAACTTTGCTGCCTTATCCATTGTGGTCTTAAAAGGCTCAGTATCAGTCTTAGCGATAAGAACTGTATGATCGTTTAGCAACTTCATAAACATATCTATATGACCTGTTCCATCAGCAGGTTCATCAGGATATCCAGCATATTCAAAGGTATAAATATTTTTTATTTTAAAATAGTTTTTGAGTATTGAGTTGACCTCATCCTTTGATTTATTGCTGTTCCATATGTAAGTTCTCTCTGTCATAAACAGATTGCCATAGCTATCAACCATAAAATTTCCACCATCAAGTATAAGACCAGCAGGATAGACATCTATACCCTGAGCCTTACCAACATTCTGAGGAACAGCATCATCATCCGTTCGATACTCGTAGTGTCTGTAAATCGTATCAATTATAGCAACCTTTGACTGTTTTTTAGAAAGCCCAAAAGGACCGTAATCTCTCATCCATACAGTATCAACAGGAATAGAAAAATTCATATATTTTTCCTTTGGAACTCCGCTCATACTTTCAGGTCCTGACATAACCCATATCATAGCATTGGCTTTGTTGCTCACAGCCTGAGCGATACCTGTTAGCATAGAAGAGTATCCTGCGTATGATATTAACACTGCTGAAGCAGGCTCATATTCGGCTGGAATCCTAAAATCTGCTGGAGGAACAGCTCTGCTTTCGGGAATATTTATTTTTTCCACCTGCTTTTTTTCTCTTGCAGGATCAAGCCAATTTGGAAGCGGATTTGAAAGATCTGCTGAAAAAACAACTGTATTAAACAAAAACAGAGAGACCATCAAATTAAATACTTTCATCATAAGATTCTCCTTTAAAAAAGATTATGTCGCCATATGTTTATATTTTATAACGGTTTAATTATAAATTAAGGGTCCTAAGACCTATATTAAAAAAGTCTTAAAACCTATATAATCAAAATCATTATTTTTTATTCCAATATATTTTTAATTAATATATAATATACTTAGGGTCACTGAAAAAGTTGTCTGGTTGTTTGGTTATCTGGTTATTTAGGAAGAAAGAGGCAAGGCAGTTATCTGGTTGTTTAGTCCTTAACCTTAACCTGCAGTTCTTAACTTGTAGTTACAATGTGAATTTAAGTGTAAGGAGGAATTATATGAAAGTACCATTAGCAGATCTTACAAGAGAGTATAAGGAATTAAAGAGTGAGATAGACTCTTCTATATCAAAGGTTATTGAAAGATGTGACTTCATACTGGGCGAGGATGTCCATAAATTTGAGGAAGAATTTGCAAAATTTAATGGCACAAAATATGCCATAGCAGTGGCCAGTGGAACCGACGCTTTGAGAATTGGAATAATGGCGTCAGGAATAAAGCAAGGCGATGAAGTTATAACAACACCATTTACCTTTATAGCCACAAGCGAAACCATATCACAGTCAGGCGCAAAAATTGTTTTTGCCGATATAAACGAAAATGATTATAACATAGATCCAAAGGATATTGAGAAAAGGATAACAAAGAATACAAAAGCTATACTGCCAGTTCACCTTTACGGCCACCCTGCAAGGATGAAGGAAATAATGGATATAGCAAAAAGACATAACCTTATCGTTATAGAGGATTGTGCTCAGGCATTTACAGCAAAATATAATATGGAAAGCCAGTGGAAGTTTGTTGGTTCTATGGGTAAATGTGGAGCTTTCAGCTTCTTTCCTGCTAAGAACTTAGGAGCCTATGGAGATGGTGGTATGATAACAACAAATGATGATAATGTCGCTAAGTTAGCAAACACTCTTAGAAACCATGGCTCAAGCGAAAGATATCTTTATGAAAGAGAGGGCTTTAACTCAAGGCTTGATACAATTCAAGCAGCAGTTTTAAGAGTCAAACTCAGAAATATAGTCAGGTTTACCGAGATGAGAAATAAAGCCGCATCAAAGTATAATGAATTGCTCAAAGATGTTGTAAAAACTCCATCAACAGGTGAAAACTGCTATCACTCCTTTAACTATTATACGATAAGATTTGAATCAAAGGAGATAAGAGACAGAGTTCAGAAACATCTCAATGAAAATGGTATAGCAAATCAGATATATTATCCTGTCTCACTACACCTTCAACAGGCATACAAGCATTTAGGTTATAAGAAAGGTGATCTGCCAGTTGTGGAAAAGATTCAGGATGAGGTTTTATCACTTCCGATGTTCCCACAGCTAAGAGATGATGAGATAGAGTATGTCTCAGAAAAAGTGAAAGAGGCAATTAAAGTTAGATGCTAATCATAATAGGTTCAGGGCCAACAGGGCTAAGCTGTGCTTACAGACTTAGAACTGATTATTTAATAGTTGAAAAGGAAGCATATTATGGAGGACTTGGCGCGAGTATATACAGTGATGGATTTACATTTGACTACTCAGGCCATCTTCTTCATCTGAGATGGGATGAAACTAAAAAATTTGTTCTTGACATATTGAAAGACAATATAATTGAGATTGAAAGGAATGCCCAGATATATATTGATAAATGTTATACAGACTATCCATTTCAGGTAAATCTCTACAATCTCCCACCAGAAATAAAATCACAGTGCCTTAATGGTTTTTTAAAAGCACAGCTCAAAGAAAGAACTATGACCAAAAACTTCAAGATATGGTCATATGAAACATTTGGTGAGGGGATATGTAAATATTTTATGTTTCCCTACAACGAGAAGCTGCTTTCGTATCCATTAGAAAGCATTACAACTGACTGGCTTGGCGAGTTTGTTCCACAACCGAATATAAACCAAGTTTTAAACGGTGCATTGAAGGGCAAGATAAAAAACATAGGATATAATGCAAAATTTTACTATCCATTAAATGGTGGCATATACTCGCTTACGAGGAAACTGCTTGCTGATAATAAAAGGCTTATGCTAAAAAAAGAGGTCACAAAAGTAAGCTTTAAAGAAAAAAAATTATTTTTCAAAGATGGCAGTGCTATAAAATACTCAAAGCTCATAAATACAATGCCATTAAAACACTTTATAGAGATATCCGATGCCCCTGAAAAAGTCAAAGGAGCAGCGAGAAATCTCAAGCATAATACAGTATATGTTCTTAATTTAGGTATTAAAAAGACAAAGTTCAAACAACATTGGATATACTTTCCTGAGAAAAGATTTCCATTCTACAGGGTTGGCTTTTATACAAATTTTTCAAAGAACCTTGCACCAGATGGATACGATTCACTATACGTTGAGTTATCGACAAGAGAAAATGAATATGTTGATATCCAGAAAAAATATGATGATATAATAAAAGCACTCATTGAGTTAAAGATTATAAGAAGTGAAAAAGATGTTATCACAAAGCTATGGTCAAAGATAGAATGTGGTTATGTGATATATGATGATAAAAGAAACAAAAGCCTTGAAACCATCTTTGGTTATCTTAAAACAAATGAAGTTATATCAACAGGGAGATATGGTGGATGGAAGTATTCATTTATGGAAGAGAATATAAGGGATGGTTTTGATGCAGCAAAAGAAATATCAGGAGGCAGATTATGAAAATAGAAGGTTGCTATACAGCAGTTGTCACGCCATTTAAAAATAATAAAATTGATTTTAAATCTTATGAAAATCTTTTAAAAATACAGCTTGAATCAGGCATATCTGGAGTTGTTCCATGTGGTTCAACAGGAGAGGGAAGCATACTAAGCCCTGATGAATATACTGATATGATAAAGTTTACCGTTAATTTTTTTAAAGGCAGGAAGCAGGTCATCTGTGGATTTGGAACAAATTCAACTGAAAAATCATTAAAAACACTTATGGAGATAAATGATCTTGGAGCTGATGCTATATTAGCAATAGTTCCATACTACAACAAACCGACCCAGAGTGGTATGATAGAACACTTCTCAAGGATAGCTGAGAATACAGGGATGGAGATAATACTTTATAATATACCATCAAGGACAGGCGTTAATATGATTCCACAAACTGTTAAAACTCTCTCGGAAAAACATAAAAACATTGTTGCAGTAAAAGAAGCAAGTGGCAATCTTGATCAGGTAAGCGAGATAATAAACATATGTTCAAAAGATTTTACAGTTTTATCAGGTGATGACTCGCTTACCCTTCCTATGATGAGCGTTGGAGCAAGAGGTGTTATATCTGTTGCCTCAAACATAATACCTGATGATATATCAGATATGTGCAACTATTTTAAAAATGGAGATATTCAAAGGGCAATTAATCTTCACCAAAAAAACTTTAAACTTATTAAAAATCTTTTCATTGAAACAAATCCAATACCCGTTAAGTATGCACTCAAAAAGATGGGAATTATAGACGATGATGAGCTAAGGCTTCCACTAACGAGGCTTGAACAAAAAAACAGAGAAAAATTGGATCTACTGATTGAACAGATATAAAATAGTTATTTAGTTGTTTGGGAAGAAACAAAAGAACCTCCTATGTCACTTTTGGATTTATTAACAATACTTAAAAAACTTTGCAGTTTTGATATAAATTTTTAAAATTTTTATAAAGTTCCTCATTTATAAAATCTCCACGGTTAATCTTTTTTAGTAACCCTAATTATATAGATATAATATTTTGTATCATTTATTATAAATTATTATAAAATAATAAAAGGAGGTGTTACATGAAAAAAAAATATATTTTTTTTCTTACTGTTTTAGCCATGATATCATGCAACCAAACTGAAAAAACTACAAATATTCGTTATGTGGATAATAAAGAAGTTATTCCAGTAACACCTAAAGATAAATTTACACTTGTTTCTGATGATTTTGAAAATGGGAAATTAATTCCAGCAGAATTTACCTGTGATGGCAAAAACATCCCCCCATCACTCAGATGGTCAAATGTTCCTGAAGGAACTAAAAGTTTTGTACTGACTGTTAAGGATCCTGATGCCCCATTTGGAACTTTTACACATTGGATAGTTATAAATATTCCACAGAACATAAGAGGAATAAAAAAAGATGAGATTAATTCTTTTGGATACACCCAGTTAAAAAATGATTTTGGCAATATTGGATATGGCGGTCCATGCCCGCCTTCAGGCACTCACAGATATGTTTTCACATTATATGCGATTGACATAGAAAAATTAGATGCTAACCCTAAAAATATTGATAGGATAATAAATGAACATACCATCTCAAAAGCTGAGATTATAGGCTTGTATAAAAGAAGATAAAATATGAAAACAACGACACTTCGAGTATGGGACAGAATAAATAAGTTTATTAAGAAAAATAATCTTTTAATCAAACAGGACAGAATACTGCTCGGAGTTTCCGGTGGGCCTGACTCTATGCTTATGCTTGATTATTTTTCAAAATCATCATTTAAAAAGAATCTGTTTGTCTTTCATTTAAACCACGGAATAAGAAAGGAAGCAGTAAAGGATGAAGAGATTGTAAAAAGATTCTGTGATGATAACAACATTCCCTGCGTAATAGATAAGGTAAGTATTCCTTTGATATTAAAAGATTCAAAGGAAAATCTTGAACATACAGCAAGAAAAATAAGATATAAGCTGTTTTTTAAGTATGCAAAAAAATTTGGATGTAGAGTTGTTGCAACAGCTCATAATATGGATGAAAATGTTGAAACTGTGATTATGAATGTTATGAGAAATCCTGAGATAAAAAACCTTTCAGGAATACCGGTGAAAAGAAAGTTATCAGGGGAAGTATATGTTATAAGACCATTGCTGTGCATAAGGAAGAAGGAGATAATTAGTTATCTAAAAGAAAAAGGAATAAAGTATGCTGTAGATAAAACTAACTATGATGTCAAATATACGAGGAACTGGATAAGACACATAATGATTCCAACAGTGGAAAAAAGGTTTCCAAATTTTACAGAAAATATATCAGAAATTTCAAATCAAATAAACAAAAAAATCTATAAAAAAGGCTGATGAAATAAATTAATCATCAAGATGTAATCATCAGGATGTAAACGGATATAATTAGTTATTTAGTCATTTAGTTATTTGGGAAGAATAATCATCAAGATGTAAACGGATAAGAATCAGATGAAGAGAGATGACAGAAGTCAGATAACAGAACTTGCCTACCGAAGCCGCTTCGGCGCAGGCAGGCAAATTTTTAGTTTAAAATTAGTATTAAAACTAAGTTTTCTCCTATGGGAATGTGTCTATTTAAAAATCGACAAAAAAAAGGCGAACGTCTTTTTTTTGTCGATTTTGGAAAAAAACTTAATGGAATTTGCTAACAATGCTTAAAAAACCTTGCAGTTTTGATATAAATTTTTAAACTTTTTAGACGATTTCTCATTTATAAAATCTTCACCGTTAGACTTTTTCAGTGACCCATAGTTATCAACAACTTTTGAAAATTAAAATAAATTTGTAGCCACTTTTGAGTGAAGGCAATAATCCATCATAGCCGCTTACTTACAGTTATATAAGTGGTGAATTATTCATTCTTTACATTTTTTTACCAATATAAAAAACGTATCCATAATACTGTTTGTATTTTAAATACAATTCCTCTTCATATTTCATATACTTAACAAAATCCTCTGCGGCTTTATTCCCAGCATTTTTTTCCAAAAATGTTTTTTGTATTGTTTTCTGCGGAGTAAAATAAGTATCTATCCAACATCTTTCAGGCAATACAAATGCGGCGACAAGACTATAACCGGCTTTTTGCATTATTGAAATATTATGTCCTATTGTACCTATTTCAGGAACAGCATCAACCCAAAACTTTTCAATTTCAGTAGGTCGCTCATCAGTAAACCATGACTCATATGTTACAGCAATATAGCCGTCTTTTTTTAAGAAACCTTTCCAATAATTCAAGCCTTTTTCAAAACCTATATTGGCAATAGCCCCTTCAGACCATATAACATTAAATTCTTCATTTTGAAACGGTAAATTATCCATTGAACAGACAATGCCTTTCACCCTATTCTGCAAACCAAGCTTTTCAGCGTTTGTATTAAATTTTTCAATAAAATAGGGAGAAATATCAAGTCCAGTAATAGTTCCTTTTGTATTTTGTGCTAAAATCATTGTTTGACCACCTGTTCCACAAGCAAAATCCGCAATTTTTAATTCATCTGAAAAATTGTCAATAAAACTCAATGCTCTAATAGTAGATTCAGGATTACCAGGTCCCTGCCGATCCAACCTTCCAAAATAATCACAAATCAAGTCCAAATCAAAATCAGTAATTAAAGTTTTTTCATTCTCCATATCTAAACTCCCTAACACTCGACATCTTACCGCTGTCTATTAGTACCAGGATGGACGTGATGGAATTTGCCTACAAATGACCCTGTGGAATAAAATCATTTGGATTTTAATTTGCAAAGCAAATTATTCCACTGGGTTTCGCAGGCCGCTCCTCATCCCGATATTACAGCACAATCGGGACTGCGGACTTTCGAGTCCTGACGAAAGCCAAACCGTTGGCTTTCTCCCAGATAAGATTAGCAGGATGCTCCCCGGGCAGGACTCGAACCTGCAACCTGTCGGTTAACAGCCGAACGCTCCACCATTGAGCTACCGGGGAATATTAATTCAATAATATTAATTTACAAAATTTTTTCATTAAAAGCAAACTATCTGATAGCTAAACTTTAAAATTCACTGTCATAGAGGCACTAAAAAAGTTATCTGGTTGTTTAATCATCGAGATGTAAACAGATTCAATCAAGATGAAGACAGATTAAGTCAGGATGTGTAAACGATAAAAATCAAGATGAACAATTGAATAAAAGCGTTTATAACCTATCCAACTTACGAAGTTGTATAAAGGTTCTGCTTTCTGACATCTGTCTTCTGACCTCTGTTTCGTCTTTTCTCCTTAACCTCAATCTTAATCTTAACCTTTTTTTATTGTCCTAAATCTCCACCGTTAGGATTTTTCACTGACCCCTATTTAGTCATATAATTTATCACTCTTAAAAACTTCTCAGCTTTAAGGCTTTCACCACCAACAAGAGCTCCATCTATGTTTTTACAGGCCATTAAATCATCAATATTTTCTGCCTTAACAGAACCACCATAAAGTATCCTTATACTTTCTGATATATGTTTATTAAATATTCTTTCAATCTCTCTTCTTATAAATATATGTGCATCCTCTGCCTGTTCTGGGGTTGCGGTTCTTCCTGTTCCTATGGCCCAGACTGGCTCATATGCTATAACAAGATTTGACATCTCAAAATCAGTTATATCTTTTAGCCCATTATTAACCTGTGTTTTCAATACATTGTATGTCTGCTGATTTTCTCTTTCTTCAATTGTTTCACCTATACAAAAGATTATTTTTAAACCATTTTTTAAAGCTGATTTTACCTTCTTATTGAGCATATCATCCGTTTCATAAAATATCTTTCTTCTTTCAGAATGTCCTATTATTACATAATCACAACCAATGTCCTTAAGTTGTAGTGGTGATACCTCACCAGTAAATGCCCCTTTCTCCTCCCAGCACATATTCTGCGCTGAAAGAAGTATTTTGCTGCCTGATATCGCTTTTTTTACAACCTGAAGATTGGTAAAACTAGGGGCAATCAAAACTTCTCGATTCAAGTCAGTGCTAATACCATTTTTTATAGCAGCAGCTAACTCCATAGCCTCAAACGTTGTTAAGTGCATCTTCCAGTTCCCAGCTATCATCGGTGTTCTCATATAGGTTCCTCCATAAAAAAATATTATAACTAATATTGTAAAGATAAATTTATTTAAGCTTCTCCTGACCAGAGTAGCTCCTTTCAAGCTTAAAGTTAATCACCATATCATCGTCCTTCTTTTTTCTTCCTGAAAGTATCTCCGTTATAACCCATCCTGTTCCAGGTCCCATCATAAATCCCTGCCCGCACATACCAACTGCAAGTATATAATTTTTAATTCCACCGGCATCAAAATCCACCACAGGGAAACCATCAGGAGTCATAGGATAGAGTCCTCTCCACATCCTTCTAACCCTTACATTTTTCATTGATGGGACAACACTTAAAACTCTTTTGGCAGACTCATTTAAAAATTCTGATGATGCCCTCCTGTCATACCCCCAAATCTGTGGTGAAGGGGTTAGACAAAATATTATCTGACCCTCAAAGTTCTGATAGAAATAACAGTTAGATGAAGCTTCCCCCTTTCTGATATCAACAACCATAGGCTTCATAAATCTCTCAAGTGGCTCTGTTATTGCTGCCATATGACAGTCAGGTTTAACAGGAACATCAACACCCAACATAAGCGATACTGCTTTTGCATGAGATCCAGCAGCATTTATAAAATACTCTGACTCATACTCACCCTTGTTAGTCCTTATCACAAAGTTTTCTTTTTTTGATATCTCATTTATATTTTCATTAAACTTAAATGTTGTTCCATATTCAAGTGATTTAAAATAAAATGCGTTTGACGAAAGGATCGATGAAGCAGACCCATCATCAGGTGAATATGTACCACCTAAAAGTCCTCTGTCATCTATCCCATCAACAAGCTCAAGGATATCATCCTTTTCTATCCATTCGATGTTTAAACCGTAGTTCTTCTGAACCTTTAACAATTCAAGTAAAACCTTCTTATCACTCTCACTGTAAACAGGAAAAAGATATCCCCCTTTCTGCCAGCCTATATCATCACCATAGGTTTCTTTCCATGATGAGAATATCTCTATGCTCTTAAGACAGGTTTTTATCTTTGATGAATCGGAGTGTGTTGCTCGTACCCCTCCTATTGCTGCTTTATTCTGACCTTGACCGGGTGAATGGTTTTTTTCTATAACACAAACTCTGTATTTTTCCTTTGACAGAAAAAGTGAGAGCGGAACACCTATACTACCAGCACCAGCTATTATGATATCAAACTTTTCCATAATATCTCCTCCAGAACAAATTTTATAAACAAAATTTCAGTGATTAGTGATCAGTGATTTGTGGATAGTTGTCAGTAAAAGGAATCACCTTATTCGCTGACCATTATCGCTTTTGCCTTTTCTGTCCTCCGTCCCTGCCTGCGCCGAAGCGGCTTCGGCAGGCAAGTTCTGTTTTCTGACATCTGACTTCTGTTTTCTGAGTTCTGTCTTCTGTCCACTATTGCTGTTTGTTTTTTCTGATCACTGCTTTTGTTTTGCTGTCCACTGACCACTGTCCCTGCCTGCGCCGAAGCGGCTTCGGCAGGCAGGCACTGACCACTATTTCAGAAGTCACTGAATTTATTCTTAGTTTCCTCTTCTTTTTTGTTTAAGCCAGCAAAAGAACCAAAATTTATCTCAACAAAAAATGGCCTTTTTGTTAGCTCTGTCACATCCTGTGGATTTATACCCTCAGACCTCATTATGCTCATAATAAGGCTTGAACAAGTTTTGGATCCACATGCTCCCATACCTAGCCTTGTAAGGGCCTTGAGTTGATTGAGATCTCTTACTCCCCTTCTTATCCATTTCCTTATATCCCCAAGCTTAACCCTCTCACACCGACATATTATAACATCATCACTCATAAGTGATATATCGGCATCAGTTTTTTTAAATGTTTCTGGATTTATTATTTTTATTGAGGCAACATCATCAGCCATAGCAGCATCAATTTTGATAGCTATAGCTGCCGTCTTTTCAGCATTAAAAAATCTAACATCAACCACCTCAGCCTCGGTTAAAAAATTCCCATTTATATCCACAGCCTTGACCTTATCACCTTTTTTTATTCCAGCATCCACCTCAAAAGGGATCCATACTGTTGGATTATTAATGTCTTTCCTTTTATCAACAATTGTTATTGCTAACCCCGGGCATATCAAAAGACATTTAAAACAGCCTATACAATCACCGCTGAACTTTGGAATATTTACTATGCTATCACCACTGAGTTTTATTGATTTTTTAGGGCATACCGTCACACATGGATTGCACGGAATCTCCTGATTACAATGAATGGATGGATAAACAATATTTGTAACAGAATTTTTAATATTTTCATATGTTTTGCCTGGCCTTGATTTTAAAACCTCTAATTTATCGAACCAGAACTTCGGAACATCGCTCGTTACAAATCCAAGATGTTTTAAAACCTTATGAGCAGCAATTCGTCCACTGAACATTGCAGCTGAAGCTTCTGCAATTTCCTCGGCATCACCGCATATAAATGATGGAATCTGACAATTTAAAGCCTGTTCATAAAGCTCATTCACAGGATTTAGTCCTGCTGCAACGAGCAGTGTGTCAACCTCAAAAACCTTTTCACTACCCTTTATAGGTTTGAAATTTTTATCAACCTCCGATATAATAACCCTTTCAATCATATCTGAGCCCTCAGCTTTTAATACAGTATGATTATTAAATATTGGGACACCGAGTCTTCTTATTTTATCCTCATGAACCTTATATCCACCACATTTATTGGCTATCTCACACAATCCAACGACATTAACACCAGCCTGTATAGCATGATATGATGCTATCAGACCAACATTTCCACCACCAACGACAAATAGATTGGATGATGGCTTTACAAGATCTCTGTTAAGCAGTGTTTGAAATGCACCAGCACCATATATACCCGGCAGCGTATTGCCTTCAAAAATAAGAGTTTTTTCCCTTGCCCCTGTTGCAAATATCACAGCCTTTGGCTTTATAAGACAGCAGGTGTCATCCCTGACAATACCTATTTTTTTATCAGCAAACACTCCAAAAGCTGTTGAACCTGTCCAGTATTTAACGAATGGATATTCAGCCAAATCTGATGAAAGCTTATCAGCTATATCTATACCACGAGTCCCAGCAAAACAGTCTTCAACAGAACCAAAAAATTTATGAGTTTGAAGCACAAGCTTGCCACCTAATTTATCCTTATCGTCAATAAGTATCACATTAAGTGCAAACCTTCCAAGCTCTGAGGCTGCTCTAAGACCGCTCGGCCCACCACCAATGATTAGGACATCGGTTTCAATCTCTTCTATTTTTGAATAATTAAAATGAATATCTTTTTCAATATTGAGCTTTCTAAGACCCTTCAAAGTTTGAATCCTCATACCCTCTTTTATCTTTGTTATACATGCCTTAACCACCATGTTATCCGCCACAACGCTGCACTGAGAGCACTGTCCATTAGCACAGAAGATTCCCTGAGGTGAGTTGTCCTTTCTATGATAGCTAAATATTTTTATACCATTTGCAAAAAGTGCTGATGATATCATTTCATCCTCATAACCTACAAGCTCTTTATCATCAAAATAAAATTTTATTTCCTTTTTTTGAGGAACATCCAAGACCGGATGAGATTGGATTCTGTTCATAAGAAACTCCCCTTTGCCATAAGGCCTATAAATTTATAATTTACTCTTAAAAAAATTATATAATATTTAAAGCAAAAGTAAAGCTAAGTTGGAGGAAAAAATGAAACTTGTTATGTTTTTTTTAACTTTAATGCTTTCACAGGGAGTCTATTCTATGGAAAAAGAAACAGCTAATGAACTAAAAAAAATGGGAGCTACTGTTGAGGAAAATCCACAGTATCCTCAGGTGATTTCATATAAACTCAAAAATGGTTTAAAGATACTGATGCTTGAAAAAAATTTTGTACCGACTGTATCATATACTATGATGTTTAAGGTTGGTAATGTTGACAATATCCAAGGCCAGACTGGGCTTGCTCATATGTTTGAACATATGGCTTTTAAAGGAACTGCAAACATAGGGACAAAGGACTATGAAAAGGAGAAGCTGATCCTTGATAGGATAGATGAAATTCAGTCAGAGATCTCAAGTGAGGATAAAAAAGAGTTAAGGGATGAGGAAAAATTAAAGAAATTGAATGAAGAATACAAAAAGCTTACAGATGAGGCAGAGAAGTATCAGATAAGAGAAGAACTATGGAAAATATACAATGAGTTAGGTCAGCACAATCTAAACGCATTCACATCAAATGACTATACAGGTTATGTCATAGAGCTTCCAGCCGATAGAATGGAAGCATATTTTAAAATAGAGTCTGATAGATTCAAAAATCCTGCTATGAGGGATTTTTATAAGGAAAGGGATGTGGTCCATGAGGAGCTGAGGATGTATGAAACAAACCCTAATAGAATAAGCTGGGATAAGCTTTTTTCAAACGCATTTATAGCACATCCATATCATAACCCTGTTATAGGATTTGAGGATGATGTATCACATCTGTTAAGGCCCAACGCATTCGCTTTCTATCAGAAATTTTATGTACCGAACAATGCAACGCTTGCTATAGTTGGTGATATAGATCCTGTAAAGACAATCAAGTTAGCTGAAAAATATTTTGCTGACTGGAAAGCCTCAAACATAACTGATACAAATTATACAAAGGAACCAAAGCAAATAGAGGAAAAAATAATAAAGGTATCATTTCCATCAAAATCATCCATAATAATGGGATTTAAAAACCCTGGAATTAACTCAGCTGATATGCCAGCGTTAATAGTTGCTGCTGATATACTAGCAAATGGCAGTACATCAAGGCTTTATAAATCACTTGTGGAGGAAAAGAATATGGCTCTATACACCGGAGCCTATGCCTCAACTCCAGGTGACAGATATCCATCACTTTTTGTTATTGCTTCAGCTCCTAAAGGCGATACAGATGTCCAGTCCCTTGATGATGAAATAATGAAAGAAATATCAGAATTCAAGAACAACCCACCAACGCAATGGGAAATAGATAAGGTTATAAATAATTATCAGATAAATTTAATAAAAGGGCTTGAATCGAATCTTGAGTTTGCTCAGACACTTGCATACAATGAGCAGATAATGGGGAACTGGAAGTTTTCATGGAATATGCTTGAAAAGATAAAAATGGTCAGGAGTGAGGATGTTGTTAATGTTGTAACCAAATACCTCACAAGAAGCAACAGAACTACTGTATATATAGTAGAAAGCAAGTGAATATTAAGGAGATCCTATGAAAAAAATTATTTATTTTATTACTGGAGCAATGATTATGAACATAAATCTTTATTCAAACAATCTTAATATACCGCACTATGGTAATGTGGAATTCAAACCACCTGTTGTAAAACCATTAATCCTTGATAACGGATTAAAGATATACATAAAAAAGGATGCAACATTGCCAACAGTCAGGATGGAAGTTTTAATTAAAACTGGGACCGTTTATGACCCTCAGGAAAAAGCAGGGCTTGGAAGCCTTTTCTTTGAGGTATTAAGAAATGGTGGCAGTAAAAATTTTTCATCTGATGAGATTGATAAAAAATTAGAGTATTTAGGTGCTGAGATAACAACATCAATAAGCCCTGAAGAAGCAAGCATATCAATGTTTTCTCATAAGAAAGACTTTGATGAAGTTTTTAACATTCTTTCAGATCTTATAAAAAACCCTGCTTTTGAAGAGAAGAAATTTGAGCTAAAAAAACAGGAAGCCATAGAAATGGTCAAAAGAAGAAATGATAACCCTGACAGACAGGCAACAAGAGAGGCGTTAAGGATTTTTTTTGGTAAAAACCATCCATACGGTATGAGATCTGAGATTGAAACAATAAGCAAAATCACAGTGGATGATTTAAAGGCATACAGGGATAATTTTATAATACCGAACAATATGATAGTTTCTATCGCAGGTGATTTTGATGAGAATGAGATGAACAATAAAATAAAAAAAGAGTTTGGAGATATTCAGATGGGAGATGTAAAGCTTCCAGACATAGCACTGCCTCAAACACCTGATACAAGAACTGTATATCTTATAGACAAACCGTTGAAACAGGCATTTGTTGTCATACTTAACAAGGGTATAGCAAGGCACGATGACAGGGAGTATCCACTCACAGTTTTAAGCGAGTATATGGGTGGAGGGATACAGTCCAGATTAGGTAATGAGATAAGATCAAAGAGAGGGCTTGCTTACAGCGTTTATTCATATTTTTCAAAGCGAAATAAGGCTGGCTTTATAATGACATATCTTGGAACAAAACCTGAAAGCGTTAACGAAGCAATAGAACAGGTTTTTTTAGAGATGGAAAAGGTTAAAACAGATAAGATAGACGAAAAAGAGTTTGATATGGCTAAATCAGAGATAATCAACTCGTTTGTATTTAGATTTCAGACACAATCAGCACTCCTTGATGAGATAGCAAGCTATGATCTCTACGGATACAAACCTGATTATCTTTCAAATTATACATCAAGAATAGATGCAGTAAAAATTAAAGACATGGTTAACTCTGCAAAAGAGTTCTATGATACTAAAAACTCACAGATATTTGTTATAGGTGATTCTAAAAAATTTGCAAAACCACTTGAAAACTTTGGAAAGGTTATAACCCTGCAAGAGGATTAATAAGTTGAATTTCTGTTTTAAAAAGTCTATTCATCAGTTTTCAAGATACTGTGTTGTTGGTGGTATATCCTTTGCTGTAGATTATTTTGTGCTCTGGCTTTTAACAGAAGAGTTTGCTCTGTACTACCTTGTTTCATCAGCAATATCATTTACAGCAGGGCTTTTGGTTAACTATGTGCTAAGCACCATATGGGTGTTTGATGAGAGAAACATAAAGAATAAAAATATTGAGTTTTTGTTCTTCAGCATAATAGGAGTTATTGGACTTTTGCTTAATCAGCTTATTATGTGGATTTTAACTGCTAAGTATGGTGTGTATTATATGTATTCAAAACTGATATCAACTGCAATAGTTCTTGTATGGAATTTTTTTGGCAGGAAATATCTGGTATTTAGTGTAAAGATATGAACAAAAAAAATGTGATAATAATAGGTGGTGGACCAGCGGGGCTTACAGCTGGATATGAGCTTGTAAAAAATAAGGATTATAATGTAGTAATAATAGAAAAAAGAGCAATTCTCGGTGGTATAGCAAGAACAGAGTCTTACAAAGGAAACAGAATAGATATCGGTGGCCACAGGTTTTATAGCAAATCTGATGATATATTAAAACTCTGGACAGAAATAATGCCTATACAAGGATTTCCATCAAGCGATGATATAATTACAGAAAGATACAGAAATATTGATTATAACACCAATGGGCCAGACCCAGAAAAAGAAGATAATGTCATGCTCATAAGGAAAAGGACATCAAGAATATACTATATGCATAAATTCTTTGATTATCCTGTTGCACTTAACTATAACACCATAAGAAATCTTGGACTCAGTAAGATGACAAAAATCGGACTCAGCTATATGAAAAGCATGGTATCGCCAATAAAAAATGAGAAAAATTTAGAGGATTTTTTTATTAATAGATTTGGTAAAGAGCTTTATCTGACATTTTTTAAGGATTATACGGAAAAGGTATGGGGTATAAATTGTAATGAGATAAAACCGGATTGGGGTGCACAGAGAGTTCAGGGGCTTTCTATATCATCCATTTTAAAGGATATATTTCTTAATACTTTTTCAAGCAGATATAAAACCACAAAAGCTGTTGAAACAACCTTGATAAGGCAGTTTTATTATCCAAAGTTAGGACCCGGTCAGATGTGGGATGAGATGGCAAAAAGGATAGAGGCTGCTGGTGGAGTTATAATTAAAAACTCTGAGGTTATTGGTATTAATATAGAGAATGATAGAGTTCTTTCCATAACCACTAAAAATAAACTAACAGGAGAAATTGCAAACTATAACGCAGATTATCTCATATCATCAATGCCGATAAAAGATTTAATAAATGCTTTTAATAAAAAGGATGAGAATATTGCAAGATTATCAAACGAACTTTTGTATAGAGATTTTATAGCTGTCGGGCTTTTAATGAAAAGGATGAAGGTAAAGAATAAAAGCGGTGAAAGAACCGTTAATAATATTATTCCTGATAACTGGATATACTTACAGGATAGCGGTATAGTAGCAGGAAGGTTGCAAATATTTAACAACTGGAGCCCATATCTTTTAAACGATGTTAACAAAATATGGCTTGGGGTTGAATACTTCTGTAATGAAAATGATCATCTGTGGAGTAAAGATGATAAGGACTTAATAGATATCGCAATAAAAGATCTTTCAAATGTTGGCATCATAGATAGCAATGACTTCCTTGATGGAACAGCCATAAGAACAGAAAAGGCATATCCAGCATATTTTGGAGCATATGAGGAAATTGATAGGATAAAAGACTTTTTAAATGGCATTAAAAACTTATACCCTATAGGAAGAAACGGGATGCATAGATATAACAACATGGATCACTCAATGCTAACAGGGATAAAGGCAGCAGAGTGTATATTAAACAATACTGATAAGACTGAGATATGGGATATAAACACTGAACAGGAATATCAGGAAAAAAAATAGAATATGCTTAATGCTTTTTTATCTCTTCAGCATATTTCAAACCAAAATATCTTTTACCATTTTTAGTGTAGATATCGTAAGGTATTAAATTATCAAAGAAATAATATTGAATTTTTCTGTTTTTATTCTTTATCTCATTCATATCCTCAATCAGTTTAAATGCATCATCAAGTGATTTTTTTTCTGTAATCAATAGATTGCTATTGATATGATCAAATCCATTTTTCTCGTATCCAGAAATAATTTTGTTGAGCAACAGAAGAATATCTTTTTTTTGACTCATCATAACTAAAAACTTTTTTGACGGATATATATAATAATTTATTTTATAAACAAGCCAGTCATAAAAACACGATGGATAATATCTTTCAAGATTATTTTTTAAATCATACACATTATTTAAAACAGTTGTTTCTGATGCAATTGTGTCCATATCAGAAAAAAGAGACATAAACTCTCTATCAAACTCTGTACTGTTGTTTTTAGAACTGAGATCTATCATTCTGTTATACAGATCTGATAAACTATTTTTTAATCTAATACTTTTTAAAGCCATTATCCTTTCCTCAAGCTCCCTGTATCTTATGACAAGAACCTTCAATTTAAGATACTTTGATACCTCATTAATAATAGAAATAAGAGACTTCGATTGCTCAGGATTGATTTTTTTCATACCACTTATACTTGAAACATATTTAGAAAATTTTAAATATGCAGACTGAGTATTTTTTAATATATCATTTATATCTCTAACAGAGTATTCGTTCAGGTAATTCCATATACTGTCTATGTTTCTTTTTTCTGATAATAATTTATTAACGTTTAAGTCCAGAGAATTATACTCAGGTGTAACTCTATAATCATTTATTTCAGTATTGTTTGAGGTTATAGAGAGATCGCCATCGGGCTTTTTCCATACACCTTCAAAAAGAGTTGATGACAAAACCCTTCTGCTTTCATCCCCGATACTGTTATCAGATGATGCTCTTTTCATCTGGTCTATGAGTGATTTGAAAACAGGATTGATTTCATATTCATAGTTTTCACTGACAATTTTATAACCACCCGTTTCTTTTACAACACCGCTGAAAAGCTCAGCTGCCTTCTTGGGATTTTTTTCTACAAGCGAAATGACATAACCTCTTAACTCCGAATATGTTTCAAACTCTTTTATCTCGCCAATATCAGCATATTTTTTATTCTCTATAAGATTATCAGCAACTATCCCCCTAAAGAATTTATCAGTAAGTATCTTATTGTATATTTCATCGGTGGTTTCACAGCTTAAAAAAAGAGAAAGAAAAATAAATAAAAGCCTCATATAAAGTTTCTAAAAAGATAGATGAACTGACTGAATATCTTTGTAGAAAGTGGAAGCTTGTTTATATATGATAACGTCAATTCTTTTGAATTATTCAGATCATTCTCAAAAAGCCTTTTCATATCAGCACCTATGTTTTCATCAAATATATTTATATTCATCTCAAGATTGTGATGCATACTTATATGATCAAAGTTGTGTGAACCTATGGATACCCAGACCCCATCAACAACAGCAGTCTTTGCATGAAGAACCTCTCCCTGCCATTCATAGATCTTTACCCCATGCTTTATGAGAAGTTTCAGTATTGACATTGATGCGATTCGCACATAGGGATGATCAGTTTTAAATGGAAGTATTATTTTAACATCCACTCCCCTTATCACAGCTCTTTTTAGACATCTGTATATAAGCCCATCGGGCAAAAAGTATGCATTTGTTATATATATAGAATCCTTTGCATTATCCATAGCATACTTATAACTTCTTCTTATAGAGTGTATATTTTTTATTCCATGTTCCCATACAATTGAAACAGGGATATCACCACTGACACTCGCAGGCAAGAGTTCAAAATCACTGCCACCAATAGAAATCCAGTTATCTCTAAATATTCTGGTTATCATTGAAACCACATCACCTGAAAATCTAACTCCAAAATCCTTCCAGTTCCTCCCACCTATAAAATATGGTAGATAATCAAGGCTTAGATTAAAACCACCGAGTATAGAATATGTAAAATCTGAAACCATTATTTTTCTGTGATCACGTCTGAACCACCTTCTTACTGATGTAAACATCCTTATAGGATTATACTCTATAACCTCAATCCCATTCTTTCTCATATCATTAAAATAACCCTGAGATGTATTTCTTGAACCAATGCTATCATATATTATCTTTATATCTACACCCTGCCTTGCCTTATTTATGAGCAACTCTTTTAATTTTATACCGAAGTCATCATCAGCTATCTCATAAAACTCTATGAGCAGACTCTTTTCAGTGTGTTCTATCATAGCCTGCATTTCACTAAGAAACAAATCACCTGTGCTTAATAATTTTATATCACCAGCCATAAGTATGGAATCAGGGTTAAGACAGTATTTCTTTATTCTATAAGCATCCATAATAATATTCTATTAAATTTACTTTCCTCTTAAAATTTTAGAGACACTATCATAAGCAACAGAATTAAATCCAGCTATGTATGATGAATAAAAATTATCAGGAACTAAGGATAGATTTGGATTTATTCTTTTAAAATAATATTCAGCCATATCATTATTTTTCTCATAAAGCTCAGACTGAGCAAGCATCAAAAGAGCATTTCTAAAGAGTGGTTCTAGATCATATGCCCTTTTAAGATATAAGATAGCAGATCTCATATCACCTGTATTAAAATAGAATCTTCCAAGCTCAAAATAGAGGACTGCGTTATGAGGGTTAGAGTATAAGGAATACTCCACTATCGCTGCATTTTTAACATAGTTTTTTGATGACAGTAAAGCCGAATAGGCCGCAACAGGTGTTTTGTGATTATTATGGACCACAAAAATAATATCAATCTCCATGGCAATGAAACAAATTATAGCAAAGACTAATCTTCTAATGCTGACGATGAAATCATATTGCTTTTCTATCATAAGTGCAGCAATAATAAAATATCCAAATCTAAAAAATGGAAGGTAGAGGACTATATCAACAAAGCTGAAGAGTGTAAAAAATATAAAAACAATCTTCATATCGACATTTTTTACATGCGATATAACTTCTTTTATAAAAAGCAGATAAAAAATAAATCCAGCAATACCATTTTCACACAGGACATTTAAAATCTCGCTGTGAGCATGAAAGGTTGAGTGATTGTAATATGAAAGCCCGTCAAAGTAAGGGAACTTAAAATACTCAAACGCAATAGAAAAATCCCCGCCACCCCAGCCAAAGATTGGTCTTGACATAAAAGCCTTAAATGCTGTACTCCAGATATCAATCCTTTCAAAAGCCCTCAAATCATAGAGCTTGAGATTGTATCTTAATAGCGGAAAGAAAAACATAAGATAGGCTGAGGCAAGAATGATATAAATTATAGAAGTTTTTTTTATTCCTATCTTATTTTTAAGTAAAATAAATACTGAAACAAAGAGAGAAAAGAATGATGCCCTTGAGTTAATAATCAGGAGTCCTGAAATAGATAAGATAAAGACTATTACTGAAACTATATCCTTTTTTTTAAGATAATCGCTGATAGAAAAAATAAGAGAAATTCCAAAGAAAAGAGATAAATAGTTAGGATTTTTACCTATAAAATAAAGTGGTTTTCCTAAGAAAAATTTATACAGTACAATAAAAAAGAAAAATACTGAAAACAGATATGAGAGCTGCCTTATAAACAATAGAATATCATTTTTTTCATCATTTGAAAGACCATAAAAATAAAAAAAGAATATAACACAAAAAAAATTTATATACAACCAGTGAAATGAATTTTCAAAATCAACTGATAGGAATGTGCTAACAACAGCTGATAAAAAAAACATACAAAGATAGTTAAAATCAACTGATAGTTTTTTATTGTAAAGCCACAGATATGCAAATGATAGTATTGATATAACTAAAAATATACTTTTGTCAACAAATCCGTTCAAGAATATTCCTGATAATAAAAATATTATAATGAAGAGTTTATTATACGATAACGATTTAAATCTTTCCACTATTTATCTGCCTGGATATAATTTTTCTTGCGAAATCTTAGATCAGTAATAAGTCTCTCATCACCTATCATATCATATATTTTCTCTAACTTATCATAAGCCCTTTTATAATATGGATTGATAATAAGAATATATTCAAGAGATTTTGCCAGATCCATATACGCTCTTTTATCCCTTGTGATTTCAGCTATATCTTCAAGCACGAGAGCTCTTTTTAGAGCGATATCAAAATTATCAGGATTTTTTGCTATGGAATCATCGGAGTATGCAACAGCCAGATCATATCTGTTATTATTAGCAAGCTCAGATATAACCCCGAGCCTTTTTTCTATATCAATATATTTAAAAGAAGAATAAAGCCATACAAAAAAAACAAGAGAGGATAAAGCAATAATAAAACTGGTTATTTTCTTGCCATTGTTTGAAAATCTGAACATCAAAAGATCCTTTTTATCAGACTCCGCAAGTATATACATGAAAAACCACCAGCCACAGGTTGTGTCTATCCCGAAATCAAAAAGACTCTGTAAAAGTGCAGATAATAATGCATAGTGATAAAAGTTTTTTGATCTCTTAATGATCAAAAATAAGAAATAGAACCATACAGCAGAAAAGATTATCCCTTCTTCAGCCAATGTCTCGATGAAATAATTATGAGCATAAAGAGACTTTGGGCCATCAGATGAGAATGCCGATATAAGATGAGTAAATCCTGAATATCCCCAGCCAACAAGAGGCCTTTCTTTAAACATATCAAATGATGATCTCCACCAATTAATCCTATCAGAAACAGATCTTTCATCTATATTGAAGACAAGAAAAACAATCAGCAACAAAACTATTGATAATACAATTTTATTGTTTTTAAAATCTATGTTTTTCCTGTTATTGAAACAGTAATAAGAGCTAACAAGAACCACAGACAACATACCGGCAATAGATCTCGTTGATATCAAAACACAGAAGAATATAAGAGCAGCATAATATCTTCTTTTTTCTAATAGCATACCAATTATAAGGATTGAAAAAAATGCGAGTGTGTTGGAGTTTTTAAGCGTTGCTATGACATCATCACCACTTATGAGGTTATAAGCTGATATGAGAACTATTATGAACAGAAATGGATAAAAATACTTAATATCTCCGTCATTATCCTGAATATTAAGTGTTATAAAAAATATTATAAACCCTGATAAAAAATTTATATACTCAAGTGATATCAGATTCCTTAATGGAGAAAGTGAAAATGAAATCAAGGACAAGACAATTGCTGCAAAGAAATATTGATATCCATCAGTAAAAAAAAAATATTTTTTTTTATAAATATGAAACAACAGCAAAATAAATGCTATAAAAACAATAGAATTTAAGACCAGATATATCTTTATATTCCAGAATCCATAAAAGATCATTGCTATGAAAGGAAAAAAACCAAACAGTTTTAAAAGATCATATTTTTTTTCAACAGTATTTTTCATGTTTTACTGGCTGATATAAAAACTATATCAACAAATTAACTTTCAATAATTTTAGGTGTTACAAATATTAAAAGCTCCATTCTTTGCCTTTCCTTGGAAGTCTTTTTAAACAAGTATCCTAAAAGTGGAATATCTCCAAGCAGAGGAACCTTATACTCATATTCTTGTTCATAATCATGTATAAGCCCACCTATTACTATCGTTTCACCATCCTGAACAATTACGTTTGTATCACTCTTTCTTGTGGCTGTTGGTGGAGGAGCAATCCCGTTTGGCTGACCAGAAAGCTGTCTAACCTCAGGAACAACATGCATTGTTATCTGTCCATCCGATGTTATTGTCGGAGTGACCTCAAGCGTTATCCCTGTATCAACATTTGAATAATTATGAGATATAGTTGTCTGACCGTTAGAAATAGTAGCAGTCTGTTGATCATAAGGGGTCTGATCTGTTATAAGTATTGTTGCTGTCTTATTGTTAAGCGTAGCTATCTTAGGATTTGATAAAACCTTTGCATTTCCCTTTTGTTCAGCGGCAGATATTATTGCATCAAACATAAAATTGGATGTTATCCTTCCAAATCTAAATGCCCCGTATATTGTGCTTGCAGGCAGCTCAACACCTGTTCCTCCAGTCTGAGCTGTAAGGTTTGCCCCAACTCCCGTATACGATCCACTGTATCCTGGAGTTATGCTTTTTTGATTTCCCCACTGAGCATTAGGCCCTATTGCTCCATCGCTCTGAGCGCTGTTTGCACCAACATAATTACCATTTTTATTGCCTGAAACAGACCACTGAATCCCTGTATCAAGCCCGCTGTTAAGATTTACCTCAACAAGCTTTGCCTCAATCAAGACTTGTTTGGGGATTCTGTCCAGCTTCTTAACAAGCATCTCTGTTGTCTCAAGTCCCATAGGTGTATCTGTAACTATGAGTGCGTTGTTTGTATCATCAACATTGCACTTTGACGATACTCTTCCCTCAGCCTGAGCAACAGACTCTATCTGAGCCTTTAAATCTGAGGCTTTTACATAGTTTAAAAAGATAACCTTGGTTTGAAGATATGAATTTTTCTGTTCATCAAACAAATTTTGAGTCGTGGATATTTTCAGCACATTATCAGCTATTTGTTGGGCAACAAGACCTTTTATATCAAGCACTGTTTTAAACACCTCATCAAAAGGAGTGCTTTTTAACGATAACGATATATTTCCTGTGACATTGTTTGAAAAAACAACATTTATAGAAGCCCTTGCAGCAAGCTGTGTCAATACCTCTCTCACATCGGCCTCAGAGTAGTCTATATCAATCCTATACTTTGGCAGTCTTTCCATTATGTTCTTTTTCTCAACATAAGCAGTATTGCCTTTGTTTTTAATAACTTCTTTTTTGGGAGAAATTATTTTCATATCATTATGGGTTTCATTCGTCTTACTCGGATAAAGCTTTATTATAAGCTTTCCTTTATTTTCGACTACATCATACGACACAGCCTTTAAAGTTTCCACCTCTATTTTGGATACATCAGCATATTGAAAAGTTTTTATCCTTTTGACAATATCAGATACAACTGGCTGTTCCTTTAAAACTTTAAAATTCATATCACTTATACTTATTTCAATACCTGATAAACCCTGTAAGTTCTTTATAGAATATTTCATTCTTTCAGCAGAATGGGTTATAACAATGCTGTTATCCTTCCACTGAACATCATTTATTATTTCGCTGCTATAAACATCTGATAGAAATAGAGAAATCATAAAAAATATTGTATTCATAGACTACTCCTTTTTATCCTCATCTATTAAAAGATTGATCTCATCCTTAGATATTATGTCATAAAGCAAGACTGATTTTTCCCTTATATCACCTCGTATGTTTTTCAATACCTTCTTTTTATTATCATAAAGCATACCGTTTCTGAGTATATAGGCAGTATCGTTCATAGTATCCTTTAAAAGAGCCTCTCTGTAATCATTATATTTTATTATTCCAGAGAGTTTAAATTTTTTTATGCTCATCTCCTGTTTGATGGGAGAAGTGGAATTGACAATGGAATATTTTAAAGTTTTAGAACCATAAACCTTTGACTGCACCATAGGATTTCTTTTAACATATGGTGCATAAATTTCCTTTACCGATACATTAGTAGTGGATATGACCACATCAGATTTTATATACTGAGCATCAAGAAAATTACAGAAAAATAAAAATAAAAATATTTTCATAGGTTATTTTTACCATCATCGTATCTGTATGAAACAAGAACAAAATTAACAGATGACTCTTCCCCCTGCGAAAGGGAAAGGTTTTCGATATTCAATATCCTCTCCTGTAAGGCAATCTCTGCAAAGAATTTACCAATATTATGATAGCTTCCTGTTGCAGCAATATTATATGACACCTTGAAAAAATACTGATCCTTTACCTCAGTAGCAGGAGATATCGAGTTTATCTTTATATAGTATTTATCAGCTATTTTTTTTATGGTTCTCACAAGATCAGGCATATTTTTATCATTCGGAAGCTTTCTTTCCATTTCAATCTTTTGTTCAGTCAGATCAAGAAGTGTTTTTGAAAGGTCATTATACTTTGACTTTATCTCTTTAGCCTGATTTATCTCAGCATCAATTTTTTTAAGATTCTCATTCATATCAGCTATCTTCTTAGATACTGGAAACCAGAAGTAGAACAAATAAATAAAAAGAACAGCACCAAACATAACAGCAACGGATGCAATCTTTATCAGCAGTTTATTATCAATATTAATTTTATTCATACTTCGTAGTCATAACTAAATGTTAGCTGTGTATTATAAAAATCTCCATTTGACATTATCTGAGAGATTTTTACATTGGAATATCTTTTAGAACTTTTATCCAAAAGGGAATACCACCACACCATATCCTCAAGTGAATTGGAGTTAAGATTTATACTCACTTCTATATGATCAGTCTTTGAAACTGTTGTTATACCTCCAAACCACATTGTCTCAGGAAGGTTGTTAACGATATCCTGCATAAAAGCTATATATAAGAATCTATTTTTGTTTATTTTATCAACGGCTGATATATAATTGTTTATTTCATTTATCTGCTTTTGTATATCATTGGAACGATCCACATCCTTCTTCAACAGCTCATACTCCTTCTGTTTCACATAATAATCAACCTGAAGATTTCTAAAAGAAGTATAGTGAAAGACAAAAAGAACAAATAAAATTATGAACAAAGATATTCCGCCCAGAGCAACCTT
The DNA here is from genome assembly GCA_012517285.1 of Elusimicrobiota bacterium. GTDB lineage: Bacteria > Elusimicrobiota > Elusimicrobia > Elusimicrobiales > UBA9959 > JAAYVG01. The sequence goes on along the minus strand of JAAYVG010000005.1, from coordinate 50,837 downwards.
TGCAGCAAAAACACTTGAATAAATTTTATCAACATAATTTTTAGGAGAAAGGTTTATTTTGATCATAAATCCTTAATGCTCCTCAAAGAAAGACCTGCAGCCACAGCAAGTGAATTCAACATATACTCTGGGATATTATCAGGCCTGTTTTTCACAAACTTAAAAGGATTTATATATTCAACAGGAATTTTAAGCTCATTGAACATAAACTTATCCAAGTTCTTAATGGACGAGCATCCACCACAGAGGTATATCTTTGATATAGAGACATCCATTCCTGATGATATAAAAAAATCAATGGATCTGTTTATATCATTTATCAATTCCTTTACAACACCAGAAATTATTCTTGATGTTGAAATGGTAAACTTATCATAGTTTTTTATCGCATCCAATTTATCATCATCATCAACAAGTATCTTAGCACTCTTTTTAATCTCATCCACATTGTGTATATCTAAATTCATCTTCTTTGATATCATTCTATCAATTGAATATCCTCCAACAAAAACGTCCCTTACAAGCTTTGAATAAAATGGAAAGCTTTGCTCCTTTTTATCATTTGATATTGATATGTTGTTTACAAGTATTGATATGTTTGTAAGCCTTTGACCGATGTTTATAACCATTATTGATCTGTTATTTTCTGATGGTCTTCCCTCTATAAAATTGACTACATTCTCAATTGCAAAGCTATCAACATCAATTAAAACTGGGATAAGACCAGCAGTTGTTATTATTTCAGTTCTTTCATCTATTAATTCTTTCTTTACAGCAACAAGCACCAGCTCCATTCTGCTCTGACCATCCTCAAAGACATCATCATTTATAATAAAGTATGAAAGAGCAACATCATTTATATCAAAAGGAATGAATGCCTCAGCCTCTGATGATATCCTCAGATCGAGCTCCTTCTTATCAATCTTTGGAAGCTTTATATATCTTGTTATAACTGAATTTCCTGAAACAGACGTAGCAGCATACTTTGTTTTAATCCCTTCTTTCTTGACGTATTTAGATATCTCTCCTGAGATAATTGTTTTTCGTTCAGCAGGCTCTATATCCTGAGGAATATTGAGCGGCAGATAACCAAAGTTTTTTAAAGAAATGTTTTCACCAGTTTTATCAAAAAGGACAAACTTTATGGCATAGTTGCCAATATCTATGCCAAGTATGCTATCCTCGGGGAAAAATGTTCTCAAATATTTTTTCATAAAAAATATATAACGATTAGATACTTATTAATTCTTCCAATCGTCTCATAACTATGTTATAAATTTATTATATTAAATATTTATTTAATTTTTACTAAATAGGGTTCACTTCTCAGTGAACCCTAAATAAATTATTTTATCTCATATGTGCTTTCTTTTAATATTTCTTCAACAGAAGAAGGGGTGGCTACATCTTTCACGCTGTTATAAAATAAATTCTCATAAGATGTTTTAGCAAATCTTAAAAAAATCCCAAGCGGTAATGGAAACTCAGGTGGCATAAGCGAGGATATGATATATGCTAAATTTACATCTGAAGAATCATATATAGTAAGATTTGATGGGACGATAGACGGATCAAACTCAACAATCTTTGGTGTATTATTCTCAACAACAATAGCCTTATTTCTATTCTTGCCAAAGATCATAGGTTTTTTATCCTCTATTCTTACAATCATATCATCCTTGGTCTCAGGATTTTTAAAGACATCAAATTCTTTATCAGTGAAGACAACACATTTTTGAAGTATCTCAACGAATGCAAAGCCCTCATTCTTAGCTGCCTCTGTTATTATTGAAGATGTTCCATTTATATCAGTGTCAATACTCCTTGCTACAAACGGAGCTCTCATCCCAACTGCAAAAAGCATAGGATTGAATGGATAGTCTGTGCTTCCATAAGGTGTTGTTTTTGTTTTTGCGCCTGGAAGTGTTGTAGGAGAGGCCTGACCCTTTGTAAGTGCATAAATTCTGTTATTAAACATCAGAACTTTAAGCCCAATATTTCTTCTTATTCCATGGATGAAATGGTTCCCACCTATAGAAAGGCAATCCCCATCACCAGTTACAACGAAAACCATAAGATCAGGATTAGAAAGCTTTATACCAGTAGCCACTGGTATAGCCCTTCCGTGAATGGTATGATATCCATATGTATTAACATAATAGGGAAACCTGCTTGAGCAACCTATACCTGAAACCACGACATACTTTTCATGATCTATACCCAGCTCCGCCATTGATTTTTTTACAGAATTCAGTATAGCATAATCTCCACATCCTGGGCACCACTTTATCGGTAAATTTGATGAGAAATCATTCGGCGTTAACTTTGTCATATTCTCCTCCTGTATTTTTTCTAATCACAATTACAAAAAACTACATCATCTATTTCTAAACTCTTCCTCAATTATATTGAGTATCTCCTCAGTTGTAAATGGTTGACCTGTAACCTTTGTTCTGCTTACGATATCAACAAGATAATTTCCTTTTAAAACAAATGCCATCTGCCCTTTATTTTCTTCGATCACAACTATCTTTTTATATTTATTAAGCTTATCACCGAGATCCGCTGGTAAAGGATTTAAATACTTCATATTTATGAAAGCAGTATCTATCCCCTTAGAATTAGCCAGTTGAACAGCACTCATCATAGCACCATAGGTTGAACCCCATCCAACCACAACCATATCAGCATCCTTGTTGCCATAGATCTCAGTTGGCGGAATATCAGACTGAACCTTCTTTATCTTGCCGATTCTGTAATCGGTCATGATCTGATGATTCTCTGGTTCATGACTGACATTACCGGCAATATTGGTTTTTTCAAGTCCACCTATTCTGTGCTCATATCCCTTCATAGGAGGATATGCCCATGGTCTAACAAATGTTTCGGGATTTCTCATATACGGCTTGAACAAATCAGCTGAAGGCAACTTTTCTATCTCAAAATTTTTTAACTCCGAATTTGATGGAATTTTGAATGGTTCTGATCCCTGAGCGATATAGGCCGATGTAAGAACTATCACTGGAGTCATATACTTAACCGCAAGCCTTGAGGCCTCATAAACGGTATAAAAGCAATCAGCAGGACTTCTTGCAGCAAGAACAACAAGCGGAGAATCACCATGTCTCCCAAACGCTGATATAAAAAGATCCGACTGCTCTGTCTTTGTTGGTATCCCGGTTGATGGTCCACTTCTCTGAACATCCACCACCACGAGAGGAAGCTCGCTTATGACGGCAAGACCAAGAGCTTCTGTTTTAAGAGAAAGTCCAGGCCCGCTTGTTCCTGTTGAGGAAAGACACCCAGAATAGGCTGCACCTATTGAAGCACATATAGCAGCGATCTCATCCTCAGCCTGAAAAACAACGATATCTTTGCTTTTGAGCTTTGAAAAAGTATGGAGTATCTCAGTAGCAGGCGTTATAGGATATGAACCATAAAAAACTTTTCTTCCTAATTTTTTTGATGCAGCAATGAGGGCATAGCAACTTGCTTCATTGCCAGTAACGTTATGATATTTACCCTTTGAAAGATTACCCTTTTCTATATTAAATCTTGCATCAAACATCTCAGTATTTTCTGCATAATTATAACCGGCATATAAAACTTTTTTATTTGCATCAGCAATCTTAGGATTCTTTTTAAACTTTTCATCAATCCATTTTGCTGTTACCTCAATTGGAAGATCAAATATCCAGTAAAGAACCCCAAGCATAAAGAAATTCTTTGTTTTTAATATCTCAGATTTAGTAAGTCCAGTATCCTTAAGCGTTTCTTCAACAAGATAGTTTGCATCCACAGATAAAACTCTATAGTTTGAAAGCGATCCATCCTCGAGAGGATTAGAATCATAACCGGCCTTTTTAAGATTATCAGGTGTAAAGTTGCTGGAGTTTGCAACAACAACACTTCCCCTGTCAAGATACTTTATGTTAACCTTTAAGGCTGCTGGATTCATAACAACCAGAAAATCAGCCCTGCTACCAGGACTCATAACAGATTCGTTTCCAAATGCTACCTGAAAGCCACTCACCCCACCGAGGCTCCCCTGAGGAGCCCTTATCTCTGCTGGATAATCAGGAAGTGTTGAAAGCTCATTCCCAGCTATAGCGGTTGCATTTGCGAACTGTGTTCCAACAAGTTGTATTCCATCACCGCTATCGCCAGCAAATCTTATAACACTCATTTTTTTATTGGTTATATTAACACTTTTATTTGTTTTTTTATTCATAAACCTCTCCTAAGATTAATATACAAATTATAAATTTTTTTTTCAAATCTAAAAAATTTATAATGTGATTAGAAAAAATAATATAAAAATTTGTATAATAAATTTGATGAAAAAAATAAATATTCTATTCTTTGCTGTCATTCTTTTCCTCTCATCCTGCGTATCAACAAGCAAGACCAAACTGATACCGAGAAATGAGATATTAGACTTAGAGAAAACAGCCAAAAATCCATACAAACAAATACTTGTTCAGTGGAAAAACTACAGCTACACTGATTACAACAAGGTCAATCGTCTTGAAAAGGATCTCAATACACTCACACCTCAGGAAGTAGATGATGATGATTATATAAAGTTTAAGAAGAGAGTAATAGAAAAATTTAAAGAAAGTAATATGTATGATGAAACAAACGGGACAGGAACTGTAAAGATTATTCTTTTAACATACGGTAGATGGAATTATTCAGAATTATTTTCAACATTTCTTGTTGACACTGGATATATTCTTATCCTTCCGGCATCTTTAAAGGTTACATACCGTATGTTTGTAACAGCAGAGCAGAACGATAAAGAATACAAATTTGAAAAAACTGGAGAGGTTAAAACCACATTTCATCTTCTGCTTTTCCCGTTCTATCCAATTTCAATATTTTCAGGAAAAGAAAAATATGTTATAGACAATATGCTCTATGAAACACTCATTGATCTATCAAAGAGATAGATTATTTTTCATCACCAGCATCATCAGTATTGGAATCACTATTAGAACTTTCACTGTTTAAGTTATTTAAAAGTTCCTTTGCGTCATTTATGATATAACTGTTTGGGTTGTTCTTAATAAAATTCTTTAATCCCGTTTTTGCTTCATCAATCTTTCCATCTTCAATCTGCTTTATTATTGATTCAAGAGCCTTCTTATCAGCTGATATCTTATCGTTAAGCTTATCTGTGTTCATATTCTTCCAGTAGAGACTGTTCTTAGAATCATAGTTATTACCCCTTATCCCAAAAACTGATGTTACAGATGCAGTTTTTGTTGGATTCAATAAACTATTAAGCTTAAGTTTTACCTTTTTAACAGCCTCCACATACCATTTTTTATTGGTTTCAGAAGGCTTGATATCATCACAGAAAGCATTCAGGCTTATAATCCCCAAGAAACCAGCCAAGATAATCTTTTTCATACACCCTCCATATAAAGATTCATAAAATATTTTTTTACTTTATTATATCACCAGAGTATTTTTTAAGCTCTGGATTGATTGAAACTGCTTTATTAAAAAACAATCTTGCCTCATCGCTTTTACCGAGCTTTACATAACACCTTGAAATGTTTACCAGTATATTTGCATCATATGGATCCATCTCATATGATCTGTTATAATAATCTATTGCCTTTTGATAATCGCCCTTAATATAATAAATATTTCCAATATTATTAAGCGATGATGGATTTTTCGGATCGCTCTCCAACACTTGATTAAAAATTTTAAGGGCTTCATCGCTCATCATATTTGAAGCGTATAATATACCGAGACTCAATCTTGCTGATATATCGGCAGGATTATTATCAATTATATTTTGATAGTATCTGCGATAATAGTCAAAGTTTTTCTTACTGAGTGATTCTACATCATCCTTAACCTTTTTTACAAGCTCATCAGTTATTTTTATATTTTCAGAGCTTTGTGATTCAAGTGTTGGAGGCTCATAAACAGTGAGAGCAGCTCTCGTATCATAGAAATTGACACGATTTTTATTATTTTTATAAAAAGCTGAGGCATAGGATATGTTTTCATATACAGGCTTTGAAATCATTGTAACCTCAGCCGGCAGATAATAAGAATTATCATAATTTATTATCATATCCTCAGGAACACCTATCTTTGAAAGATCTTTGTTTTTTATTTCAAACATAAGAGTGATATGATCAGGATAATCCATTATAACAGTCTTTATTCCAACAGCCTCAAAGAGAGAGGCAAACATAACAGTGAGGTCATCACAATCACCTGATTTAATCTTGATAAGATTCCTCGGATACAGAACAGTATCTATAATAACATCAGAGCTTGACTTTGAAAGTTTATACGGTGTTACAGGATCCTCAACATACTTTATTCCAAGTGACGCCAAATAATTTGAAAAAAATGAAAAAGTGATTATACTCGGATCAACATCTACATCAATATCATCCACCTTTGAATTCAAGTTTTTTGCTATTTCAACGACAACAGGATCTTTAACAGTAATAAAATTTGCTATTCTTCTCGTATCATCCCAGACTATGGAATCCTTTGACAAAATCTTTACAGGCACATTTAGTGTCACATCCTTTTCCACACCTGCTGAATAATACTTAACAGATATCTGAGACTGAATAGGAGTGTTCTCTGTTATATTTATGATCTTGTTGTTAAGGGTTGCCTTTATGGTTACCTCTTTCGTTGAATTAGGAAGGAGATCCTCTACTATGATATCGGAAGGAAAATCCATATACTCCTTTAGATAGAACGATACCTTGATATTCTCAAACTTATCCTGAGTATTGTTCTTTACTGTTATGCTTCCTATGGGATTATCAAGATAATATTTATAGTTTGCTGAAAATATATACTTCAGATCAGCAGTTATTATCTCAAGTGGTGGTTTGTTTGCGTTGTTAATACTCTGATCAGCAGACTCAAGAACCTCTGTTTTTTCCTCCTCCTTCGGCTGAACATAGAATGATACAACATCTCCCGATACGACATCTCCACTTAGAGAAGTAGCGGTTAATTTGTAAAAATATGTTGTACCACCGAGAAGATTTTCCTCAGAATACTCATTCTTTTCAGGTTTTGCAATGCTTGTAAAGTTTATGTTATCAGTGCTTCTAAAGATCTCTTTGCTTTTGATCACAATATTGACATCCCAGCTTATTTTAATCCTACTATCTTCGCCAAGAATCTTGAAATTGGTTATCTCAGGTATATATGAAATTTTAAAGCTTGAAATCCTTCCGAGAGATTCATCAGATATATACAATCTGCCATTGCTATACCTTATATTGCCTGGCCTCATAAACTCTCTTGATGTAACACCCTTAGCAAAAAATGATGCATAGAAGTTTCCTGTTTTATCATACACATAAACCCTTGATCTCTCTGTATCAAGTATAAAGATAAATTTAATACCATCATATGCAAATGACTGAGGCCTATAAGAATCCTTTATATCAAAACTTGAACTCAGTTTGCCATTGGAATCCATAACATATACCTTTTTGCTGCTGTAGGATAATGCATAGAGGTTTCCAGCCTCATCATTAAATATGTCTGAGAATTTACCGTTCATATCAAGTGACGCAAGATCTATTGAATACAAAAATATGCCATCGTTGTTAAAAACCTGAATCATATTAAGGCTCGTATCAAGCACATAAACTTTCTCATTTAGATCAATAGAAATCTTTGATGGATTTGAGAACTTTCCATCCTTTCCACCACCAAAAAATCCTACCTTATCACCAAAGCTGATAAGATACTTAAAGTTCTCAAAGACTTTTATTTTAGTATCATCAAGATCAGCAAAGTATGATTTATCACCGTAAATAAAGATATCATTTATCTTTTTGATCTTATTACTTCCCTCACCGTAGCCAAGAAGTAGTTCATCCTTATCCTTCCTGTGAACAAAAACTCCCTTCTGTTTGTCATTAAGATAATAGATTATACCATCATTTAATATATTAAAGACATTAGACTTTATATTAAATGAATCAGTTGGGTTAAGCGATATCTGTTCTTTCCACAAACTACGATTAGCTGAAATATTTGGAGCTGAGCTGTTCTGTACCTTTAAATATATTATCTTGCTGTTTTTAGCATCAAGTACAAATATTCCCCCATCATGAGGCTTTATATCGGTGAACTCCATAAACTCATATTTATTCTTCCCCTTTGTTCCAAATGGCATGCTGTGTGAAAAAGCAAGGTCATACTCCTTAACCTTGCCTTCATCGCTACCTGTATATATCAAACCATTCTGTGTTATGGCAAATGGAAAATCTGATCTATCATAGCTTGATATACAATTCCCATTTAAATCATATTTTAATATAACCTTCCTTTTGGACTCACCAACATAAAGATTTCCATAAGGATCGATAGAAATCCTTGTAGGGAGCAGGTAAGTTATGCCATCATTTAACATAACAGAAAAATCATAAAGAAATATTCCGTTCTTATCATAAACATTTATTTTTTTATTTTTTGTGTTGGCAACAAAGATTCTCCCATTGAAATAGAGGATATCGGATGGTGATAAAAGCTGACCATTGTCAGAGCCCTCAGAACCAAAGTTGAACAAAAATTTTCCACTTTTATCATAAACTGAAACAGATGATTTTCCAGAATCAAGTATATATATTTTACCATCACCGATTGTAATGGAAGCTGGTGACTCAAGGTTTACAGGGAAGGAATTTATATAAGACAGCGTCGAAGAATAAACAGATACCTTGCTGTTAAGTAATACATAAACCATATCGCTATCAACGCTTAAAGATCTGGCATTAGTAAAAGCAGCATCAACGAGATAAGACTTAGCATCTATCTTATCGTATGAAAAAGCAGATACAGAAACAAACAACAAAGAAATTAACGAAAAAATTTTTTTCATTCCTCCTCCTCAAAACCTCATATTTACTGTTTATAACTATATTATAGAATTATAATCTTTAAAAGTAAACTCCTAATATTTCTGATTTTTGATTTCTGTCCCTGCCTACGCCGAAGCCGCTTCGCCATGCCTGCTCTGTCTTCTGCCTTCTGTTTTCTGTCATCTGACTTCTGACCTCTGTTTCCATTAAATAACCAGACAACTAAACAACTAAATAACCAGATAACCAATTTATCTGTCTTCATCTGATGTCTTATCCGTTTACATCCTGATGATTAAATAACTAATTTATCTGTCTTCATCAGATGTCTTATCCGTTTACATCTCGATGAATCTGTCTTCATCTTGATGATTAAATAACCAAATAACTATTTAAGCTCCGATATCTTTATTTTTTTGGGCAAAGACTTGCTCTTTGAAACCGCTGTTTTTTTATTTCTGACCTTTTTTTTAGCATAACTCTTTTTTTTAGAATACTGATACTTATACCAGTATCTTACCCTACCAATATCAACATGGACAAAACCCATTGATGGATAATATCCAACTCCACCAATCTTTAACTTCCTTACATAGTCTCTGATCCTCTTTGATGAGACACCATTTATCCTTATATCAGCAGCCCATCCCAAAAGATGCATACTTTTCTTTGCCGCGCCAGGTGTGATACTATTAAAAGGGATTGTTCTATATCCACTCAAAAGTATCAATGGTTTTTTACCAAATTTATCCTCAATGGCATCCAAAAGTTCCAACAACCTGACTGGGACTTTCTTCTGAGCATCATCAAAGGAACACCTCATTATATACGAAGCCTTTGCTATCTCATCCTCATCATAACTTCCGTCTCTGTCCCTATAGTTTATATCAACCTTCTCACCAGTGTCTCTTCTTATTATTGTAAGATTACCATTTCCACCAAGATTTAATGGAGCAGGCTCAACGGCCTCCATAATATCAACATCAATATTCTCATCCTCATCCTCTATATCCTTTATCTGATTCTCATTGACATTGCTACCTTTCTTTATAGTCACTAAATCATCAAACGTAAAGCCATTCTCATGCAAAGGTGGCTTTGAGATAGCAGTAAATTTATCCTTCACATTGACATCTGCCACAGAATTTCTGAAAATAAGGCTGTAGGTAGATGGCGTTACCATAAAAATATTTTGAGAATAAAGACTAAAAGAATTAAAAATAAAAAAGATTAAAAAATTCATATCTTAAAATTTTACTAAATTTTTAAATTGATTGTAATCAATATTTTTCAGAAACAGTGGCAAGAATTTCTTCAAATATCTCATCTATATCTTGAGGTAAAACAGTATAATTATTTATTATGAAACAGAAGCTTAGCAACCCGCTGTTCTTAGAATTTATATAACCAACATAGCTTCTTACCCTGTTCAAGGAACCAGATTTGATTTTTATATCAAGAGCATTTTTGCTACCAAATTTTTTTATGTGTCCCTTTACATCACTGTTTTTCCATGAACCAAGAGAATCATAAAAATAACTAAAATAAGGTTGTTTATAAGCATAATTTAATACCTTGACAAATCCATCAGCTGAAAAAAGATTCCCCCTTGAAAGCCCGCTTCCATCAACAATTCTTTTGTCATTGACCCCAACCTTCTTTAAAAAGTCACTCAATTCAAATATATTTGCATCAAGTCCTGTAATATTTTCTTTAATTCGAGCATACCTTAGAAGCGACTCTGCATAAAAATTAAAACTTTTCCTGTTTGTTATACGAATGATTTCATAAAGTGGCGGAGATTTTATCTCATCCATAAAATTAAGATTTTTACTTCTATCGTTTTTATCAATAACATACCAACCCTTTATACCTGTGCCTGCTTTTTTAAGATAATCAAAAAAACTCTTTGCAAAAAAACTTGGAGGGTCATTGATAGAACCCTTTGTTATAAAAAAATTATCAGTTTTCCCAATACTTCCCCTTATTATTATCTCGTCCATATATGGATTTGAGTATATATAAGAGTTATCACCGCTTCCATCATTACCTGTTATGACATGATTTGTTATTTTATAACCCACATCCGGTTCTGTTTTAACAACCTCAGTTTTTTCACCTGCACGGTTTCCAGTTTTAAAATAAATCTTATAGCTGTTATCATTTATTGATAGCCCTGTCACCCTTGCTGCATAATAGTTGCCTATATCCTGCCACTCCCAAGAGGCTTCCTGAAAATCATTAGCAAGCGATGTATCAACATAGAGATTTCCATTTATTTTGTTTATATTGTTTTTTTTAAGCACCGTATATATATTGTTAAATACTTTATCAATACTTGAGCCAAAGTTTTCGCTGCCGAGGGTCATATCTCCACCACCAACAATATATAGATCTCCATCAAGAACACCATCGGTTATTTTTCCAGAGTATTTTATCTCTGTCTTAAATCTGAAATCCAAGCCAAGTTTTTCAATAGCATATACTGTTGTAACAACTTTTAAAGAGCTTGCTGGTATCAATAGTTTTTGAGCATTATACGATACAAGATTTTCTCCAGATACCTTTGATATACTAAGTGAAAACAAAGCAGTATCAAACTTTTTTTCAAGCGTATTTACTATTTCATCAGCGTAAGAAATGGCAGGGAGAGATATAAATATTATTAGGACAGATATCTTTCTAGTTAGATTTTTTAAGATTGAGCAATAATCCATAGTTTAAGACTCCTGTTAAAAAAATTCTAAATTACAACATATAATAATTATATAAATCAATTGTAAAAATTTAAAGTTTAAGATTTTTTGTAATATATAATTATGTCAGATTTTCTACCAATAACAGAAAAAGAAATGATAAAAAGAGGCTGGGATTATGTGGATGTGGTGCTCGTAACACCAGATGCATACGTGGATATTCCGAGCTTTGCTATGGCTATCATAGGAAGGGTGATAGAAAATGCCGGTTTTAGGGTGGCAATACTTTCACAGCCTGATTGGCACAATACAAATGACTTCAAGAGATTTGGCAGGCCAAGACTTTGCTTTGCTATATCATCTGGTAATATGGATTCAATGATAAACAAATATACCCACAACAAGAAACCACGATCAGAGGATGACTACTCAGAGGATGGAAAAAGATATAACAGGCCTGATAGGACAACAATAGTTTTTTCAAATATAGCAAGAATGGCTTATCCTGATATCCCCATAATAGCTGGCGGTCTTGAATCAACGATGAGGAGATTTGCCCACTATGATTACTGGTCAAACACTGTCAAACGACCCATACTGCTTGATTCAAGGGCTGATATGCTTGTTTATGGAATGGGCGAGAAACAAATCATAGAAATAATGAAAAGGCTTGATAAAGGCGAAAACATAAAAGATATAAAGGATATAAGAGGAACTGTTTTTAAGATGGGTGAAAAAGAAATAGAGAAATACAAATCTCAAGATGATATTTTAATCATACCCTCATATGAAGAAGTCAAGAGTGATAAACTCAAATTTGCAATCATGACTGAGATGATATTTAAAAATATAAATCCGTATTCAGCAAAGGCCATGCTTCAATCCTCTGATACAAGGGCTGTAATACAGAACCCACCATCATTTCCATTATCACAGCAAGAACTTGATGATATATATGATCTGCCATTCAACTATCTCCCCCATCCGATTTATAAGAAAAGGATACCAGCGTATGAAACGGTTAAAAATTCTATAACAATCCACCGTGGATGTTACGGTGGATGCTCATTCTGCTCACTATCGCATCATCAAGGAAAATTTATACAGTCAAGAAGCATAGGCTCTGTTATGAGAGAGATTAAAAAATTATCAGACAATAAAAAAAATATTATCATCTCTGACATAGGTGGCCCATCAGCAAATATGTATTTTACAGGTGGAAAAAACTTTGAGATCTGCAAAAGATGTGAGAGGATATCCTGCCTTCACCCATCTATATGTTCAAATCTTAACATTAGTTCAGAAAAACTCATAGAGCTTATGAAAGAGGTTTCAAATTATAAAAATATAAAGAAAGTATTTGTTGCAAGCGGTATAAGGATGGATATAGCAACAGCTGAGGAAAAATATATAAAAGAGATAGCAATAAATCACACAAGCGGATATCTTAAAGTTGCACCAGAGCACACACAGAAAAAAGTTCTTGATATAATGAAAAAACCTCCCATAGAGACATTCATTGAGTTTGAAAGGATATTTGATAACTATTCAAAGTCAGCAGGAAAGGAACAGTATCTTATAACATATTTTATATCAGCGTTTCCTGGAACAACACTTGATGATGCTATAGATATGGCAGTGTTTATGAAGAAGCACAATCTCAGACCACTTCAGATAAATGATTTCTTACCTGCCCCATCAGAATATGCAACAGCTATTTATTATACTGGTATGGATCCATTTACAAAAGAAAAGATATATGTTCCAGTTCTCGAATCAGAAAGAAAGATGCACAGGGCATTGATGCAATATTTTAAAAAAGAAAATATTCCACTCATAATAAAGGCATTGAAAATAGCAAAAAGAACAGAGTTGATAAAGTTTTTTTTAAGCCGACGTTAATTTTTCAGATTGGAATTAAAAAAATTAATAAGACTTTCACCATAGGTTGAGAGCCTTTTTTCATCAAGACCAAGAGTTTTGAGCTTTTCTAAGTCTATTTCATCGAACTTTGCCAGCTGCTTGAGCAATCCTATATCCACCACAAGTTCACATAAAATATTTTTTTCGAGAGCCATATCCCTTCTCCATTTTTTAAGGAGTTTAAGCCTTATTTCATATTTATCATCAGGCCTTGAAGCAGAGCATAAGTTTTTATGAACTAGTTTTTCACCGTTTAAAATTGATTGTATTGAATCTTTTATCCAGTCTATATTCCTTGATATTGATCTGTTGTAGAGCTTCATGTCATTAGCAGATAATATTTCTCTGTGATGCCTTGCGATGTAAATCAAAAGCTCATTGGTAACAATCTTGAATGGAGGCACATCTATTCTTTTTGCTATGCCCTCCCTTTCAATTATCATTTTCAAGAAGATATTCATTTCAAGCTCATCAAGCGAATATGTGTATGCCATGCTAACATACTTATCAATACTAAACAAATTCTCCCTTTTTTCCACCTTTGATATGCTCTCACAGCTATACTTAAACTCATCATAGAAATTAAGTCTTACGAGCTCGTCATAAAACATATCCCTCAACTTTTTCAGGTAAAACACATCCATACCTGCATACTTTAAATAGTTCTCGTCAAAGGGTCTCTTCCCCCAGTTAACCTTTTGATATTTTTTTTCAAGTTTTTCATTAAAATATTTTGAAACAAGGTTTGAAAGCGATACTGCTTTTTTAAAAACATATTTTGAGGCTATCATAACATCAAATATATTTTTAAATGAACAGTCAAGATTCTTTTTTATCATAGATATATCAGAGTACGCTGAATGTAGTATTTTTTCAATGCTCTCAGATTCAAAAATTTGTTTCAATGGTGATATGTCAACAAAGAATGGATCTATAAGAAATATCCTCCCACCAGTTTCTATCTGAAGGAGACAGAGTTTTTCCTCATATGAGTAAAGTCCATCGGACTCAGTATCTATAGCAATATACCTTGATTCTGAAAGATATTTTATAATTTCGTTCAATTTATCATTATCATCAACAAGTAAAAATTCCATATTATAATCCTATGCCTTCAATAAATTTTTTTCAAAAGCTGCGTTATCGACATGAAATATAAGAGGAGATAGATTGAGTTTGTTAAAGGTCTTTTTTATTTTAATGATATCATCATATGAATAGTCATTAAAAAGTCTTTTTAATAAATAGGGCATCATTATCAAAATATCACTCGAAAAGTTGTAATCAGCTTTAAAATCAATATCCTTTAAAAGCGATATCATCTCATCCATATCATTTATGAAGCTCATATCACCAGTTTTCAAAAACTTTATTATATAAACATTCATAAGCTGATTATAGTAATACTTTAAATCATCATCTATCTCTTCACCGTACAGATTTCTATCAAGTCTTATAATTGAATAAAAGTTATCAAAACCTTCTTTTAAAGTATCAATATTTTTTTGTCTCCTAATCAACAGCAACAATTTAAATATCTCAAACCTCATCTTTCTTGTAAGGCTGTTAAATTCTACCTTAACAGCATCATTCTTATTATAAAAATCCTGTTCCATATCTCCGTATTTTAAAATTATTTTGATATCATCAAGATTCTTAAAATTGAAATAAATATTTATTTTCCTTTCATCACACATCTCTATTTCGTCTATCACAGAATAAAAGTATATTTCATCATCAGATATCTCAGTTTTATTATCAATTTTTATCTTATAAAGAAGGTTTTGATAATCGGGCAGTTCCATAAGCAAAGTTTTTATACACAGGTAAGCATCTATTACATTTTTATCTGCCTCTTCATTTTTGACATAATTCTCATATATCTCCCTTCCATTTCCCATCCCTTTAAAACTGAAGTTTGATTTAGCCATCTCTAAAAGTGAAACAAAGCCCTTTTCTATTCCTCTATAACCAAAGCTCTCAGCTATTGATATTGCCTTTGAAGCATATCTCATATTCTGCTGTGTTTCAATCCTTGATATGTCATTGAAAAACCAGCCACAGCTTGTATTTGAGAAATTTTGATACTTTATCATCAGCAGAAGCTTCTTTGCTTTATCATAATTAGCATCAGTCTTATCAATAAGATTTTCAGCGAGAAAATCATTAAACGATATCTTTCGCCTCATAACATCTATATAATTCTTTTTTGCTATAAGCGGATCCTTAAAAATCTTTTTTCCCTCCTCGCCGTATATATCACCCAAAACTTCACCAAGCCACCTTGTTGCTGCCCTCAAACCAAACCTCCACGATGTATCATAAATTCCCTCATCACCACAATTACACCCACCCTTCCACCTTCTTATACCGTGAGCACAGCTCCAGCTCGTACCATCGCCATCAGGCCCAGCTGAAAGTTCTGCCTCAAACTCTGGCCTAAACATTGAAAGATATGATGAAAGATTTATTGGCTTTATATTAAATTTTTTGAGTTCATATTTAAAAGAATGTGAAAGCGTCAGATCAGCAAATTTATGATGATGCCCAAATGTTTCTCCGTCAGTAGCAGCAAGTATAAAGTTTTCATTATCAGTTCCATATCTCATACTTATTTCTTTTGAAAACAGCTCCGACTTGAATGTTATGTTTTCAAAAGATATTTTTTTTGAAAGTTCTCCATCATATAAAAATATATTTATACTTCTGTTAGAAATTTTATTTTTCTTTCCATCCCTGTCATACCAAATATAACACCTGTTTGCCTTCACAGTATCATTCTTTCCAGTTTTAATACTTCTGACACTAGCAACCTGATATGGTGCAAGTATGACATATTTTATTCTATAATCTATTAATATTCTTAGCACATCCTCATTTACGGCAGCCTCGCTCAACCATATACCATCAGGATAAAATCCAAACCTGTGATTAAAATCCATAATACCCCAGTGAACCTGTGTTATCCTGTTTTCAAAACTATCAAGCGGAAGAATGGTATGGTTATAAACCTGAGCTATTGCAGGAGAAAATCCAGTTTCATCTTTAATCTTTTTTACAGAGTTGATTATCTTTAAATAATACTCAGGATAATATGTTTCAATCCAGTTCAGAAGTGTTGGCCCAAAATCAAAATTGATATAATCATAATTGTTTATCATCTCAATTATATCACCCTTCTCATCAAATATCCTTGCATACAAGTTCGGGAAATAACACTCCATAGCTATTCTGTGATTCCAGTTATCATAAGGTTTAGCAGATGATTCATAATCTATCTCTCCTGTAAACGGGTTTTCTCTCGGAGGCTGATAGAAGTGTGCATGAAGTGCTAAATAATTAACTTTTTCGTTTTTATCATTCATATAACTTCCTTTTATAAATTGAAATTTTTTTACTGTTCTTAAAAATAAATATCTTTATTTTTCATCGTCTCTATTATTATAGAATCCACCGATGACATTCCTATTATAGAAAGTCTGGCAACATTTTTTATAGTCTCCTCTGCTGTTTTACCTATAAATCCATTTGATGACTCAACCCTTAGACCATTTATTGAAAGAAAAGCTGATCTAAGAGCACAATCAACTGAGGATATGACCTTCAATGAACAGCTTTCTTTGGCTCCGTCGCAGATCATACCACCTATATCAGCAAGAACATTATTAACCGCTCCACCTATTTTTTCTATATCATCAGGATATGTTTGATAGACTACTGCAGCACTTGCTCCTGCACCGCTTGATATCGCACATCCACACACTGGTGCAAGCTCTCCTGTATATGATTTTATATAAGAGTTTATTATATGAGCAAGGGCTATGCTTTTAAGAACTCTCGTATCATCAATCCTATTTCTCTTACCATAAATGTATGGAACAAGTATTGCAACAACTCCTTGGTTACCACTCTGACCACTTGACATAATAGGACATGCCATACCACCCATTCTTGCATCAGTGGCTGCTGATGTGATATATTTTGCCTCATTATTTATATCGTTACAGAGTCCTCTTGCAATCATATTTTTAAGATTATATCCTATCTTTTTAAGCTTAAGTCCTTCATCTGATGCCTTAAGATTCATCTCTATTCCAGTTTCTATATATCCAAGCTGCCTTCTGTTAGCAGAGTTTGCAAGTGAAACTAACTCTTTAAGGCTCAAATTCTTTATTATTTCCTTGTAATCACTCTGCTTTTCTTTTATGACATTCTTTGATTTAATAATTTTTCCGTTCAATGACATAAAAGAAACGTCAAAGTGAGCTCTGTTAAGAATACAGCTTGCAGTATTATTTTTATCGCTTATTATGGCCTCAACATATATCTCTTTCTTGGTGTAGTCAACATTAAGTAATATTCTTTTCTCTGTTAGAAGCCTTTTAGCAAGTTTTAAGCTTTCTTTATCAGCCTCTGAAAAAATTTTATATTTAAGCTCTGGTTTTTTTATAACAACTCCAAGAGCTGCTGCTATCATATTACCCTTTTCACCGTTCAGGTTTGGAAGATTAACACCATAACCATTTTTATATGTACCCGGATCCATATTAACAACAACCTTTAATGTCTTAAAATCAATTTTCTTTATAATTCTGGAAGCCTCTGCACAGGCATAAGCTACTGAGATTGGTTCTGTGCATCCAAGCGCTGGATAAACCTCATTTTTTAATATTTCATCAAGGAGATTCATATCATACCTCTATCCTCTTCCACTTTGACCAGACAAATATTAAAACTGCTGATATAAAAGCAGTTGCTGAACCAAAGATAAATGGAGCAGTATCTGAAACTCTGTTCCAGAGTATACCTGCTAAAAAGCTTGCAACAAAAACAGCTATCCCAGATATCCCTTGAAATACACCCATAGCAGCTCCCCTGTTTTCATCGGTTGTAAGATGAGAGATAACAGCCTTGTATATTCCCTCATTCAATGCAGCATAAAATGCATAAAGTGCAAACAGCAGCCATACAACAGACCTGCTGTGATTTATACCAAATCCAAAATAAACAGCAGAAAATATAAAAAGCCCAATAATAAATGTCTTTATCTTGCCTATTCGGTCAGCTATCATTCCAGCAGGTGTTGAAATAATTGCATAAATTATATTATAAGTGAAGTAAACAAGCATCACCTCTGTCATAGAAAAACCAAGCGACTTTGTTTTAAGTATTAAAAAAGCATCGGATGAATTTCCTATAGAAAATATAAAATAAAGTACAGTAAAAATTTTAAACTCCTTTGATAGTGGAACTTTTTTTGATACATTATTTTGCGTTTTAACATTCTCAGCTAATGTTATATCCTTCACATAGCGGAGTATAAATATGCTTAGGACCGCAGGGATAAAAGCTATTAAAAAGATATATCTGTAAGAACTTTCAGATTCCCCTAAAAAATGAAATAGCAGGAGTGCTGCAAGAGGACCTATGGCAGCACCAAGTGTATCAAAGGCTCTGTGAAAACCAAATGCCTTTCCCCAGTGTTTGTTGTCGGATGATGCAGCTATGAGTGCATCCCTCGGCGATGTCCTTATACCCTTGCCGAGCCTGTCCATAAATCTTACAAAAAGCACAAAATACCAGCTTGAAGCAAGAGCCATAAGAGGCTTTGATATTGCAGAAAGCGAATATCCACATACAACAAATGGCTTTCTTTTCCTGTATTTATCACTCAGATATCCACCCCATATCTTAAATATACTCGCAGTGGCCTCAGCAATACCCTCTATGAGCCCAACCACCTCCATATTAGCTTTAAGTATGGCTGTCAAAAAAACAGGTATAACAGGATAGAGCATCTCACTTGATATATCAGTTAATCCGCTGACTATACCGAGGAAAAGAACATTCTTTGAAAGTCCTTCCTTAAACTTTCTATATATACTCATATATATAATTCTATCAATTTTTGACTGGCTGACAAATTAGTTATTTAATCATCAGGATGTAAACAGATTCATCAGGATGTAAACGGATAAGACATCAGATGAAGACAGATAAATTGGTTATCTGGTTATTTAGTTGTTTAGGAAGAACAAATTGGTTATTTAGTTGTTTGGTTGTCTAGTTATTTGGGAAGAACCAAAAGTAACCGCGTAGGTTACTTCAGGTTCGGGTTCGGTGGAGATTTGTGGTTTTCTCTTAACCTTAATCTTAACCTTAACCTGCAGTTTTTCAGCGACCCTTATTTCAGGTAGGATCTAAGTTTTACTAAATTATGCTGAAAATTTTTATCCTTTTTAAACTCATTATATATTATATCACCAAGTTTTTTACCGGCCTCAATATCAGTTGGGTGATGGACACCACCAATCACCCTGTTTAATGCTACCAGATCAGCTCTCTTAAAGAACTCATCTGAACGCGCAGGGACAAGATCTGATAAAAGGTTTGCATAAACCCTTGATATTGTTGCATGGCCGCTTGGGTAGGCAAGGCCTCCAATCTTTCCAAGGCATGGAGATAGAGTCTCATCTTTATGAAAAGGCCTTGGTCTGTTATATCTTTCCTTTACGATACCAACGATATAATCTGTTTCTTTTTTTATATCTTTTAATGTTTTTTTAAGATCCTCAGGCTCAGGATTGATAAAAGGCGATATATCACCAAAAAGCTCTTCATAATCTGCATGCGACTCAGCATTTGCTAACTCACAGTCTTTATCAGTCCTTTTATCCTGCCATTCGTGCAGTATCAAAAAATCTCTTTTCTCTTCATCCGAACCGGCTGCTGGAGGCGGTGGAAAATTAAGGAACATTGGATTTTTAATATCCACATAATAAACAAGTCTTTGCTCATCTCCGCTGACTATAACCTGTTTATCATTAACACTGGAACAGGATAAGAGAGTTCCTAAAAGAAATAACAATATAAATTTCTTTTTATTCATATAAACAATTCTATCAAAAATATTACATGTAAAAATAAAAATGCTAAAATATATTTATGAAAATAATATATTTAAGAGAAATAAAAAAATTTAATAAGAAATTTTTAAAAAACATACTTGGACTGAGCAAAGGTTATAAAAAAGTTTTTTTTGAGATGTATGTAAATTAAAAATGAAAGAAGTGTTTAGAAAGATAAAAAAACTAAAGAATCTGAGTTTTTTGTTTTTTATTGTTTTTTTTGTTACATCGGCTGATCTCAAAACCACGAAAAAAGGAACAAACACCCAGAACACCATTGAAAAAAGACTATCATACCTTGAAAAAAAAATCATTTCTCTTGAAAAAAGAATAAAGGCTCTTGAAAAAACTGGCAGTGCATCTGAAAAAACATCTTTAGAGGAAATAAGGCTATCTCTGATAAGTTCTCAGATTTTAAAGGGAGCAACCAAGGAAGGGATAAAATTTGATATATCAGTGGAGAACAGGACATCTTACTCCATATCATTTATATTTGGAAGGATAGAATTGATAGATGCAGACTCAGGTGGCATATTATACTTTGATAATTTTTATTTTGATGAGATGTTGAAATCACATTCAAAGAAAGAAACAGTCATTGTGGTGGAATCATCTAACCCATCATTTAATGCTTTAGTAAATGCTCAAAACATAAGAATTAAATTTACACCGATAAAGGTGTTGAAGCAAGGAACAAAAGATGCTTGAATTCATAAGCAAAGCCTTTTTAACCTTTTTAACACTATTTCCAATACTCAATCCACCGGCTATGTCACCAATATTTAATGAGCTCACCTATGAGCTCGGACAGAAGAGACAGAACAGGGTAGCATATATGGTGGCCAAGTATTCGTTTTATCTTCTCACATCATCACTCATAATTGGTAGCTGGATATTAGGAATATTTGGGATATCAGTTCCAGTGATCAAAATTGCAGGAGGGATACTCCTTTTTAACACCGCATGGAAGATGCTCAATGATCAACCAAAAATTTCTGAAGAAGAACGAAGGGAGTGTATGAGAATAGATGAAAAGACTGCATTCTATCCTATGACACTTCCGCTGACAGCAGGACCAGGGAGCATATCCATAACAATAAGCCTTAGCCCGATAAAGCCTGCGTTTGATATAAGAACACTAAATGAGATAGCCTCTATAATAGCTGGTATATTTCTTGCTTCAGCAAGCATATATATATTTTACAGATACTCATCAGCAATAATTAAAAAGCTTGATTATTCAAAGCAACAGATAATCTCAAAACTTTCTGCATTTATACTTTTTGCTATAGCGATAGAAATAACACTTGATGGTCTTAAACTTGTGTTTTAATTTTATAGAATATAATTATGGATATACATAAACTGATTCTCGAAAACTTGAAGAGTGGGATAATAAGCTTTGACGTAGATGGTAATATACTCTATTTAAATCCTATGGCAGAAAAAATTCTTCATTTAAATAGAGAAGAACTTATTAACAAAAATTACAAAGATGTATTAAATCAATATACTGAGTTTGAGGATCTTGTATATGATATGATCAGTGAAAATAAAACAGTAAGAAGGGGAGAGATGAACATAACCCATGCTGAGTTTATACTGAGAATAGGATACAGTAGTATGCAGATAAAGGATACCAATCAGAGCATTGTAGGATATACTCTTATATTTCAGGATTTAAGTATAATATCTAAACATGAACGATAGAAAAAAATTAATAATATTCATATCAAATATAGTTGCTGTTGCATTGCTTAGCAAACTGCTTCCTTTTTTTATAAAAACAAAGGAATATAGGATAGAGAGAGCACTGCTCGGATATCTGCTGTTATCGCTTGTATTATTTTTATTTTTTTATAAGAAGAATACAGAAAAGAGTAACTAATATCAGCAATTCAACTGAATGTAACAAATAAATAACTTTAATTATATTTTTTTGATGCAGACACTTTGATGGAGGAAATATGCCAGAATATAAAGATTATTATAAAATATTAGGTGTATCTAAAAATGCTTCTCAGAATGAGATAAAATCTGCATACAGAAAGTTAGCGATGAAATATCATCCTGATAGGAACCATGGCAATAAGGAAGCAGAGTCAAAGTTTAAAGAGATAAATGAAGCCTATGAGGTTTTATCCGACTCCAATAAAAGAAAGATGTATGATAACTTGGGTTCAGGCTGGCAGCAGGGTGATGAATTTACACCACCACCGAACGGGTTTAATTTTAACAATGCAGGCTCAGGACAGTACAGATATAAAACTGGAAACTTTAATGATTTCAGTGATTTTTTTAAAACGATATTTGGTGGAGGCTTTGATTTTTTTTCGTCTACTGACAATGATGACAGAAGGAAAACATTTAGATCCTCGCTGGATGAAAATGAAGAGTTTGAAAGCTTTGGTAATTTGAACGATCTAAACATCGAATCAGAGCTCCAGCTTACGCTCTATGAGATATTAAATCCTTCTGTAAAGAAGCTATCACTCAGATACAACAATCAAGTCAAAGAGATAAAGGTTAATATCCCAAAAGGGATAAAAGATGGTTCTGTTATAAAGCTTAAAGGACAAGGACTTAAATCAGGTAACAGGACAGGTGATCTGTATTTGAAAATAAAAATAATACAGGATGAGAAATTTACTGTTTCAGACTATGATATCATTACTGAGACACTCATATCACCACGTCAGGCAGCTCTCGGTGATGATGTTGAGATATCATCACCTGATGGTGGTTTTATAAAAATAAAGATTCCTCCCATGACTCACACCAACACAAAGCTAAGAATAAGAAACAGAGGACTCTACAAAAATGATGGCACACGTGGTGATCTTTATGTAAAAATTTTAATAGATATCCCTGATGCCATAACATCTCAGGAAAAAGAACTATATAAAAAAATGAAGTAATTTAACAGGTAAAAAATTTAATTCTTGAACAGGTGTTAGATAAACAAAAAATTGTAAAATTTATTTATTCTGATAAGTCTTGATAATTTTTTAAACGGTGATTTATGAAAAAATTTATATTTCTTTTTATACTTTTAATATTTTTTTATCTCTATCTACACTACTACATTGCCTCATTTTTTTCAAAAGCAGGCATTAAAAAAACCTTTGCTATAATTTCTGTTTATCTAATCTGCACAATAAGTCTATTAACGCTTTTTATACGACATAGACTTAATAATAATTTTTTTGAAATTCTTTCAACTACAGGATATATATGGATGGGATATGTTGTTATACTTTCATTTTTCATTTTAATAGCAAATATAACATTGAAGATTCATCCCTTCCCGTTCAAAAATGTATTCTGGATAACCTTTATTACCTCTATTGTAATACTTATAAAATCATTTTATAATGCTGTAACTATTCCTGATTTTACAAAACTTAGTTTTGAGTCAAAATATGTAGATAAAAATTATAAATTAATCTTTATATCTGATATACACCTTGATTCAACATATAAAAACAAACTTTTTTCAAGAGTTATTGATAAAATAGCTAATGAAAATCCAGATGCACTCATCATAGGCGGTGATTTTGTTGATCCTGGATTTGTTCTTGATAAAAATATCAAAAAGCTAAAAGATTTGAGGTTTCCAGTTTTTTTTGTTCTTGGAAATCATGAGTATTATTACGGAGCAGTAAGGACAGAGTCAATTGTAAAAGATTTGAACTTTGATCTATTGAAGGACAGATCTGATCTGCTTGGCAGGATAAACATAATAGGGATTTCTGATATAAGAACAGAAGAACTGGATAAAAGTAAGGTTATTGAGTTTATAGGCAAAAATTATAAAAAGGATTATTTTAATATTTTTGTTTCACACCAACCACTATATTTTAAAGAGATATCAGATAAATATGAACTTCTGATGTTGAGCGGCCATACACACTGTGGTCAGATATTTCCATTTCACCTATTAACACGTTTGGGTTATAAATACTTCTGCGGTGAATATGCAAACAAAAACTCTCTTCTTTATGTGAGCTCTGGAGAAGGAACTTGGGGACCGCAATTAAGATTCTTAGCTAAGCCAGAAATTGTATTAATAAATATAAAATCTACGAATTAATAATTGAAATCAGATTTAAAATTGATATCATTAAAATTGAATTTTTTACACCGTAAACCGATATAAAAAATACAGGTAGAATTAATGTGGCCAGCAAACCACCTATGATATCTGTTATATAAATTTTTTGTGGTTCAACATCAGAATGTTTTATAAACAATGCATATGTGTGAGAATTTATCAGAGCAGCAATAAAATTTACAAAATATAGATAAAAACTTATTTTAAAAAATATTAGCGTTATTGGAATCAAAAAAAGGAATTTATCCATTCTTTTTTTTATGATTCCTTCTTGAAAGACTTTGATTCCACAAGCACTCCCTATCATAAACAAGCTCACAATCACAACCACATCCCTGTATATATATCCATAATTAATCTGAAAAAGAAATATCGATATGATTTCTACAGACATAGATATAAATGAAGCTATAAACATACTGCTGAATATCTTATTTTTACTGCGTAAAATGATTGATAAGAAAATTATTAGCCCATAAAACAGATATCCTGCATATCTCATATTATCGACAAGAAAAGATGTGAGATTAGGATAAAACTTTGAGAGTTCATATAGAGTTGTATTAAGAAAAAACGATGGCTTTTCTGATAAATTTATTTCAGCATTAGACTCAAAATGAAACTCTCTTGATAAAAGATAATTAATATATCCAGTTGTTAAAAATTTTGTATTTTTTATGATTTTAGAGTTATCGCTTGCCTTGATATCAGAATTGGATGATAGTATAATTATATCCTCATCATAAAATGCCCTTACATTTTTAAACACTGATGAAAGAGTATTTAAAAGAATATTTATGGATTTTTTTAACTCTTTCTTCGGTATTGCATTCGTATATGGAAGCGTAATGGATAAAACCCCATCAGGTTTCAATGTTTCTTTTAATGTCCTAAAAAATTCAAATGAATAAAACTTGTTTGAATATATGCTTTCAGGAAATTTGTTTGATATCAGGATAAGATCAAATCCATTTTCATCATAAAGTTTTTCTGGTTTTAAAAAAAAAGGATATCTGCTCAACTTCAAATATTTTTTTTGATAATCATACAGCTTTATATCATCAGCTATTATATAAACAGATGTTGTATATTTCATAAGCTCATCGGCAATATTTAGATTTGAGCCAATGACTCCTACCTTTTCTATCTTAGAAACAAAAAGAGCAGGGATATGCGTTTCCGCTTCAAGAGACATATCCTTAACATCACTATATGCAAGCTCAGAATTTGAATAAATAAAAATATTATCAGCATTTTTATAAACATCTATACGTGAAAACTCTGAGTTAGATGAATCTATAAGCACTTTGTTAGCGTAAGATGCTTTTAATATTTTTTGTGTTAATAATATAGTTGGAAGAATCAAAAAAAGCAATAGAATATACCTAAAATTTTTTAGTGATTTTGATAGAAAAAATATATTTAAACAGGTAAGGAATATTATTATATATTCTGTTTTTACAGCTGATATAAAAAGATATATAAGTATCCCTCCAAGCAGACAGCCCGCTGAATCAAAAAAATATGTTTTGATATATTTGTCTCGTGATTTATCGGATACAAGTATATAATATATACCGTTAAGGCTGCTGAATACAAGTGAGGATAAAAAAGATATAAACGCTGAAAAGAAAAAATCCTGATCTTCTGAGAGTGGTGAAGTCTTAATCTTTATAATTTTTATAATTAGCAAGAGTATAAGAATAAGATAGGGTGAGAGTATGTGATATGCCTTAATAAAAGCATCTCTATTAAAAAATTTGGAGATATAGACGCCGATTATAGATGCAAAGAGCCACCCAGCTATTGAAAGGGAAATAAATATCTCATTTGAATAGAAGCTTGACGATATCTCTCTTATTATCAGAGTCTGAGCAAATATCGAATTAATACCGTATATTACAATCAACCATTTCATTGAAAAAACTGTGATTAGAAATTGTCAATGCTTCAATGCGTTGGATGAAAAGGATCTCCAGTCAATGTGCGGGAATATATTATCCCTCCACTCAACATCGCTAAGAAAACCCTCATCAATATTATTGTTGTCAAGCATTTCCCAGAGCTTTGTAAACCTCTGTATATGCATAACAAACCTTCTCGTGGAATAGGTTTTTGCTGTCCCAACAGTCATAAGAAAAGGCCAGTCAGAGCTTGTAGCTAATACTATCTCCCTCGCACACTGCTTTAAAACCCTATCAGTTCTGCTATCAGTTGTTGAATAATATTTATTAGCTATATCTATCATCCTATCAGTTGCTTTGTGAAGATGTCTATAAATCCAGTCATTAGAACCGTTAAGCCATACCTCGTTGTATCCCTTATCTCCCCAGCTTGACATAGAGGGTTGAACCACCTGATTATCAGGATACATCGCAAGATACTCCATTGGTGTTATAAGCTTTATTGTCTTCTGATCGTAGTAAACCTTTCTGAAGAAATATTCTAAGAACATCGGACCCTCATACCACCAGTGGCCAAAAAGCTCCGCATCATACATTGAAACTATTATAGGCTTTCTTCCTAAAAAGCTGTTAAGGTATTCAATCTGCCTTTCTCTATTAAACATAAAATTACCAGCATGAGCAGCTGCTATCTCTCTTGCATCATCAGGATTGTACGGCTGCTTATCACTGAGTGATACCTTGCCTGTTATCTTATGGTACTTTATTCCAATGTTTCTTCTCACCCCATCAGAGTGTAAATATGGTTTTATATATTCATAATCAAGATCATATCCAAGATCCCTATAAAACTCCCTATATCTGTGATCACCCGGATAACCCATCTCCGCACTCCAAACCTGATGAGCACTCTCCATATCTCTTGAAAAAGCTGCTACACCACTTGGACAATACACTGGGGCATAAACCCCAAATCTTGGTCTCGGTGTTCCGTAAAGTATGCCATGCGTTTCGAGAAAGAAAAATCTTATTCCATAATCTTTAAGGAAGTTATCATCGCCTGGGTTATAGGCACATTCTGCAAGCCATATACCACGCGGCATAACTCCAAACTTTTCTGTATAATCATCAGTTGCTATTTTTATCTGAGCATTGACTGCTTCCTTTCTAAGCTGAAGTGGTAAAAATCCATGCGTTGCACAGCAGGTTATTATCTCAATCTTTCCCATCTGCTGAAACTTTTTAAATCCATTCAACACATTGCCATGGTAATAATCCTCATAAAGCTGTCTTATCCTGTTCAACTTCTCCTGATACATAAGTGCAACTTTATAGAAAGGAGTGTTCTGAGTCCTTATAACCTCTTTTCCAATGAGCTCAATTCTCTTATATATATAATTTTTAAATCTATCATTCAAAAGAGGATCGCTCATCATATTACAGAGCGGTGGTGTCAACGACATCGTAACACGAAAATCAACACCTTCTGATGAAAGCCTTTCATATACATCAAGAAGGGGTATATAAGTCTCACTCATTGCTTCAAAAAACCAGTCTTCTTCCAAAAAATCAGGATACTCAGGATGCCTTACAAATGGAAGATGGTCATGAAGAACAAGGCAGAAATAGCCTAATTCATTATTTGTCATTTTTTTCTGTTTCTCTCTTTACCCTTATAGTTATTCCCCTCTTCATATCCCCGTCTTTTGAAACTGCATTTATTGGTATATTTGTCTGTCCCTCAGAAAGAGCAAATCTTGTTGCAAATGTTCCATCAGGATTTAGTTTTATCTCTCTCTCCCCTATATAAAGCTTTGCATCGCTCTGAGTTGCTCCGTAAACCACAAGCTCACAATCAGCAACAAGCCAGAAATCCTTGGATTCCCTTGGCTGTTCTCTAAAAAGCGACTGTGATGAAAAAGATGATACACCAAAAGATGTTACCCTTGAAAACACAGATCTGAGCATCTCCCATCTCTGTGCAAGTGATTTTGCTATATCAAGCGAACCCTTACCGATGTATTCAACACCTGATATCTGCAAAAGTTTTTCAAACTCTTGATTGACGCTCATCCATTTTTCATCAATAACATCAGAAACACCTGAACGTGGCAATGAAACCTTGTTTGTTTTAACTATGCCTATAAATTTCCCATCCGGAGTTACAAGTCCAAGCTCACACAGATATGTTTTTCCACATTCACTTACATTGATATACCAGTTTTTTGCATCCATTATAACAGGTACATCAAAATACTTACCCGTGTTATCTCCTTCCACAACCTCATAAACTCTTATCACACTTCTTGACTTATCAAAAGTATCCTTACCAATCTGAGATATCAAATTATTTTTGGTCTTTTCACAAACCTCCCAGTAAACAAACATCCAGTAAGGATCTCTCGGAAGAAGAGCTGCCTCAGTATTTCCATACCCATCTGGCAGCGACTTAGAACTGTAATCTGGCTCTTGATTTGGCCCTATTTTCCCTGAACTTTCACTCATTTTCCCTCTCTTTTTACTATGGGGCTTTATTTACATAATCCCCAATCATTAATATTATACAATTTTATCAAATCATAAATCAATAGTTAGAATTATCCAATAGAACCAGCATGGCGAAGCTGTTTCGTCACAGGCCTGCCTGCCGAAGCCGCTTCGGCGTAGGCAGGAGATGAGCCTGAAATTTATGTTGTTTCTAACATAAATGAGCCTGAAAATAGTAGTAAGGTTTAGGTAATAATGCTCTTTAAAAGGTTTTGGCAAAAGCGTTATAATTTGAGTCATGACAATAATAATGGTGATTGGAATCTTAAAAGCGTAGAAGAGATTTGTTTGTTTTTAGAATCAACCGCTCCTATTAGGTTTAAAGGAGCCAATCGTCTAAGCAAGTATAACTGGATAGAAGAAACGCTTAAACGGTTAAAGTATTATTCACTTAATGCTAATTGAGCAATTTAATTACTTTATTTCAGTATCATTCTTATATTAGAAAATGCTTTAAATTTAAAATTTATAGATTAAAAAATAGAAAAAAGGTATCAATCAAAGATCATATGCTTAATTTCAGCCAACTTTCTCTGATAATCAATTCTATCATTAACAAACTCTGCATAACTCTTTTTAAAGTTATATTTATCAGGAAAATAATTCAAATAATTACATATGTTTTCCTTCCCACTCAGATATTCGTTGTATGAGGAAAACTCCCAAATATTTGGGGAATCAACAAGAAATGCTGTCACAGGATTAAGATGTATATATCTTGTTAGGTGTATAAAATACTGATCTTTTTCTACAGGGATCCTCTTAAACCTCGACTGCCATAGCGGTCCTTTTCTCTGATATTTAACATTAAAATATCTAGTATAGCTATCTAAGAGGTTGTTGCAATATTTTGATAGATAATTATTTTTAAAATCATCCAATAATATATGAAAATGGTTTGGCATAACAACATAACAGATTATATTAATTAAAGGAGCAAAACTAATTATCTTATTAATACCACTTTTCCCTTCTTTTTCGCTTATAATTTTTAAATACTCTTTAAATGGTATTTTTATGGATCTTTGATAAGAATAATAAATCATTGCTTTAATAAATCTTTTAGAATCAGCATCATCTATAAATATTTTGTAACCCTCAATACTTTTATTCATTATATGATAAATCATAATCCTTCCAACCGCGTAGGTTGGGTTTTTTATATTTTAGCAGATAAAAGATTGAATTTCAAGCACTAATTTAGTTTTTTTCAGTTTACCCAACCTACGCGGTTGATGAGTAATTCGATGAAAAAAAGAACCCCGCACAGGGTGCGGGGTTCGTAGTGTTTTTATTATCTAATTTTTTAATTAGAACTTTACAACAAACGCTGCGCCTAACATTGTTTCAGCATCATCCTTTCCAAGTATTGCTTTTGCATTGTCCTCATCAGGTGATAAGAATGCATAGTAGCCCTTTAATGAGAGCTTGTCTGAATGCGTCCATGTCAATGTTAAGTCAAACTCATTTCCAATGGTATCATTCATACCTGCATTTTCTTCTGCAACCTTAAGGTTAACATAGTCAACTGCAATGTTTAACTTCTCAATTGCTGATGGTGTCCAGTTTGCACCTAATGATAAAACTTTATTGCCTGTTCCGACTGCCCCAAGGTAAACACCGCTTGTACCATAGCCATTTGCTATTATACCAGGTCTATAATCCCCATTGATTGGCGTAAACACCTTATTATCAGATGAAGTATCCTGACCTGAGAGATAAGCATACTCTGCTTTAAGGCCTAACTTTCCGGCTAAGCTCATAGAGTAATAAGCATTTAACTTGTATGCAGAACCCTTATAATCCTTATTGGTTGTATTATTGCTGCCATTGTTTGCATCATACTCGCCAGAGAGGCTTAAGCCATTAACAAACTTGCTCATGTCATAGCCTGCTCTTAAACCGATCAAACCTAAATGAGAATCAACTATATTGTTAGATTGATAGTAATAATATGCATTAAGGTCAAAGCCAGCAAGCTTTGTTTTAACATCAATACCACTCAAGTTTATACCCATAGTAGCACCAATATCAGACTGTTTTCCCATCAATCCTGTAAACTCCCAGTCATTATATTTGTAGCTTCCAACCCATGCATCTATGGCACTTATCGCACCAATGTTTGTCTGATAAGGCCACATTTTTGGTCCGTAATAAATGACAAGATCCCCAGGATTTCCATAGAACTGCCTTCCAACCCTGTGATCAAGACCCATAACTCCCTTGAGGTTTAAATAAGCCTGATCGACCCAAACATTGGTCTGAATGTTGTCTCCATTCTGGGAACCAGTTCCCCACTGTCTGTCATTCTTTGTAAGGGTAACAACAGCGTTTGCATCATCGTTTAGGTCAAAACCCATGTTCAATATAAGCCTTGTGTCAACCTTGCCATTTTTATCATCTGTGTCGCTGTCAAAGTCTATGGCATTGTCAACATTATAGGCGTTTACTTCTAAAGAACCGTCATACTTGAAGTTTTTAAGCAACTCGGCACTGGCAATTGATGACATAACTGTCACTGCCGCTAATACTGCTATAAGTCTTTTCATCTGAACCCTCCTTATTAAGGTTATATTAGCCCCGTTAGAGGCTATATTAAAATTCTATTAAATTTTTATTAATTCTGTCAAGAATAAAAAATTGTTGGCGGGAGAAGACAAAAATTCTGATCACTGAGAGACTGTATCAGATGGCTGGTTGTTCTTTAAAAACTCTTCAACCTCATCATCAAGGTATTTAATAGCAACAGCAGATAAAAAACACTTTTCCTCAGGTTTGGCATATGGGTCTTTTTCACCATAGTCAAAGTAGTATATCATTCCATTGGCACCGATATCAGCTGCCATCTTCTTAGCCTTTAAAAGAAGGGATTCTTGTTTTTCAACGCTGCAATCAAATCTATCGCTTTTAAATATT
Organism: Elusimicrobiota bacterium; assembly: GCA_012517285.1. GTDB lineage: Bacteria > Elusimicrobiota > Elusimicrobia > Elusimicrobiales > UBA9959 > JAAYVG01. The sequence goes on along the minus strand of JAAYVG010000005.1, from coordinate 18,956 downwards.
GCAATACCACCAAACTGTCGCTTAACACTTTTGCTATTCGGATAAAGGTCTATATCGGTGTATTTTTTGGGTGAAAAATAACGACCTGTCTTTATAACATCTATGTTCATCGTATGACACGATGATAGTGATAATAAAAAAATCAGAAATGACTTTCTCATTCAGGTGGATTTATTCCAAGCTCCTTGAATATTTTTTTTGCAGCAAAGTCTGCTATTTCATTGTGTCTTGTGACAGGGACTTCCTTGTTTGTCTTTGGATTGAGAAAAACTGAGTATTTTCCGCCCTCCCTGACAAGGATGCATCCCTCCTTGTTTAGATATCTTATCAAATCCTTTCTCTTCATATATCCTCCTCATCACCTTTTAACTTCGCTTGATCTGGCCTATCAGCTTCCACTTAACAGAAGCTTTATCAATGTATATCTGTATGAGATTTATGCCACCATCCTCCTGCTCCATAACGACTACGCTCTTGCCATCAACGTTTATTGTTCCCTTTATGACGCCATAAGAATATGGTATTCCCTCAGTATTTTCAGCCTCATATTGTTTGTCTGATGTAGTATCATAAACATCTTCGTCTGAAAGGTTGTCCACCATAACACCACTTAAATCATCGGATGATGAGCCAGAGCTGGTATCAGATGTATTAGCAGAGTTTGTAGTAGTTGATGAAACAGAAACAACCGTTGTATCTGCCTTTTTAGTTTCAGATTTTACGCTTTTTGATTTCTTTGGCGATGCTGAGATAAGCAAAAAGCTCATTGAAAACATAATCAACAGTTTAAGATTTGATTTCATATAACCTCCGTTTAAAACCTTTTAATATTTATTTTACATATTTTAACACCAGCCAATCTATATGCTAACTCCATGAAGTTCTGTGGCTTATCACTGACATAGAAATCAGTCCAGCCATCTCCATCATTTTTAGAAAGCATATTATTGTTTGTGAGTATGTCTTTGACATAACCAGCACAGGCCTTTGACGAATCAATAATATTTATATCACTCAAGACCTTTTTTATCAAGTTTTTAATAAGTGGATAATGGGTACAGCCAAGGATTATGGTATCATAATCCTTGCTTTTAAACTCACCGAGATACTCGTCTGCAATCAAAAGCGATGCTTTGTGATTTACAAAGTTTTCTTCAACAATCGGAACAAAAAGCGGACAGGCCTTTTCTATGACATCAATGGTTGGATCATTTTCTTCTATCTTGTTTTTATATGAGTGGCTGTTTACAGTTGCTCTTGTGCCGATAACTATTATTTTTTTATTTTTGCTCTTTTTAATAGCAAGCTTAACACCCGGCTCAATAACTCCGACAACAGGAAGCTTTGTTATGCTCTCTATTATGTCAAGTGATGTTGATGATACGGTATTACATGCCACCACTATCATCTTAACACCGAGCGATAGCAAAAACTGTGAAATCTCTGATGAAAATATTTTTATGCTTTCTGTCGATTTATTGCCATATGGAACCCTCATAGTATCACCAAAATATATAATATTTTCTGATGGTAGGATTTTCCTCAACTCTCTGTAAACTGTAAGCCCTCCAAGCCCAGAGTCAAAGATTCCTATTGGAGGGTTATTTGTTCTGGTCTTCATAATCTAAAATTCCCTTATAAATTGAACGTGCAACCTTTTCTTGAACAGAAGGATTATCAAGATTCTTCTTATCCTTCTTATTGGTCATAAAGCCAACCTCAACAAGTATCCCTGGGGCATATGTGCCTCTAAGAACATAGAATGCTGCCTGCTTTATTCCATTATTGTTGAACGGCGTGTCCTTTGACATATATCTTGAGACATAGGCTGCTAACTTTGAACCCTCGTTTATATACTCATTTCTTGCCATAGAGTGAAGCACCATAGCAGCACCACCATAATCAAAAGTGCCCTCTTCATAGTTTATTGATGCGTTCTCATAATCAGCAACCTCGTTTGCCCAAGGGTCGCTTGCCTTCTCAGAAAGAAAGTATATTTCATAGCCATTAACATTTTTATCCTTGTGAGCGTTTGCATGAATGGAGATAAAAAGGTCGCATTTGGCATCATTTGCTATCTTGCTTCTTTCATAAAGGGGTATAAAGTAATCGCTACTTCTTGTTAAGATGACTTCAAACTTATCATCCTTTTTTAATATATCATAAAGCTTTTTAGCTATCTCAAGATTTATCTGCTTTTCCTTTTTGCCTGACACAGCACGACCACCCGGATCCTTTCCACCATGACCTGCGTCTATAACCACAACAGTTTTTTCATCACCATTTGGTTTAAGTTTATCGGGAAGCACAAATGATGACGAAGATCCGCTCACATCAGGGATTGATGGTGATATAACACCGCTTATTCTGTTTTCCACAGTAGCAGGTTTTGATTTTATATCTATGACAATTCTATCAGGGTCTTTAAGTGTAGAGGACTCATATCCATCAAAATTATCTCCCATCTCTATGACAAGCTTGAAGAGATTTGGATCCTGAGTCATTTTAATGTTTTCTACATTCCCATCATTTATATCAATGATATCATTCTGCACAATATAAGAACCATCGAAAACTGTCAAAACAAGTGTTTTGCCAACCGTATCTAATTTATAATCAAGCTTTTTTGTCATATAGACAACTATTCTTGTTTTTTCCGTGTATGAAAAATTTTTTACAGATGTTATATTGATATCGTCATATATTTTTATTGTTCTGCTTTTATCATCGAGATCAAGCTTAAGCTCAAATATCTTTGCGAAGGTTGGAGATAAAAAGATATTACTGTTTAAGAAATATTTAGAAGCTCTCAAAATGAACGCTGATGGAATATTTGCTGTTGAAATACCATCAAAATCAACCATATCTCTTGAGATGTTTAATTTTTTGTTTCCAATGGAAAGGACTATCTTTTTTGAAACAGAGTATATGTTTTTTTTAGCATTGAGATGTTTTGTTATATCATTGAGATCAAAATATATATTATCATCCACCTCATAGGATGTCATCGTTCCTACATACTTAGCTTTTTTAAAAACCTTGTATTTGTTTACTGCAGCATTAATGCTCGTTGTACAGAATACCGCAGTTAATAATAGAATCAAAATCTTTTTAATCTTCATATTAATCTCCAGCTAATCAGTGATCAGTGCGTAGTGGATAGTGGGCAGTAAAGGAAAACACCTTATTCACTGATCACTGACCACTGTTCACTGTTTCGCTGATCACTGTCTTATATACTATCATTTTATCAAATTAGCATTCTCAAAAAAATTGAGTAGGGTTCACTGAAAAAGTCTATTTGAGCAATAAAGCAATGATTTTCGTTATGAGGCGAAAAAACGAGCGAGCCCCGATATATCGGGGTAAGCGAGTTCTGACGAAGCCGTAGTAGAAAAGCGTTGTCTTTATTGCCAAAAGAAAGATAAAAAAGTGCAAGGTTTTTGCAACATTACCTTAAAAATCGTGCAGTTTTAAAACAATAATCTACTCCCATCAAGACAATTATTCATCGGAAAAATTATCTTTCGTTAGACTTTTTCAGTGAACCCTAACTATTCTATTATGATCCTGTAATCCTCCCATACAAGCTGTGGATCAGAAACAATTTTAATGCTTCTATGAACATTTTTCTCAACCATATTCTGTTTTTCCTTCAAGCTCTCCATAACAAGTGGATGAACTACAACCCTTAAATTTCCACCGGGCCTTCCCATCGTAAGATTTAAGATATCATTCTGAATCTTTATCCTTATGCTATCTATTGATAACACCTTGCCAGAGCCCTGACACTGAGGGCACTCCTCAGTTATCATATTAAATGTGCTTTCCCTTCTTCTCTCCCTTGTCATCTCTATCAATCCCAACCTTGTTATAGGAAGTATTTTTATCTTTGCTCTATCATTTCTAACAGCATCCTCAAGGGCTTTCATAACCTTGTGCCTGTTGAATGCCTTTCTCATATCTATGAAATCAATGACAATGATACCACCGATGTTTCTCAGCTTTAGCTGTCTTGCTATCTCATAGGCCGCCTCAATGTTTATCTGTGTGACAGTTTCCTCCTGAGATTTATTACCGGTGTATCTACCTGTGTTCACATCTATTGCACACAGCGACTCAGCCTCCTGTATTATTATGCTACCACCACTCGGAAGCTCAACCTTGATTCTTCTGAGCTCATCTATCTCCTGCTCTATGTTAAAGGCCTTGAATATCGGCGTCTTTGCATCATAGTATTTTATTTTATCCTTAAACTCAGGTGATATCTTTGAAACAAAATCCAGTACGTTATAATAATCCTCTCTGTTATCAAGCATGTATATGGATATATCCTCAGAGAGAAGATCCCTTGCAACCTGAAGGGTTAGGTCTATATCCTTGTAGAGCAAATAAGGAGCACGATTGTTATCATACTTTTTCAATATGCTATCCCACAATCTTATCAGATACTTATACTCTTTTTTAATCTCCTCCTCACTTATCCCCTCAGCCTCAGTTCTTACAACGCAACCATATTTTTTAGAAGTATCCACTATCTCATTTATTATCTTAGAGAGTCTGTTTCTCTCCTCTTCATTATCTATATTTTTTGACACTCCCACATGCTCTTGAAATGGGGTTAGAACTATATATCTGCCAGGAAGTGTTATATCCATGGTGACCTTCATACCCTTTGTGCTTATTGCGTCCTTTATTATCTGGACCATAACCTCCTGATCCTTTTTTAAGACCTTATCTATACCACCACGGGCATCACCTATAACATCAGATATGTATATATAGGCGTTTTTTTCAAAACCAATATTTATAAAAGCACTTGATATCCCGGGTAAAACATTTTCCACCACACCCTTATAAATATTACCAACAAGACTCGCACTGCTGTTCCTCTCCCAGAAAAGCTCGGAAAGCTTTGAGTTTTCCATAACAGCTATTCTTATCTCTTCAAACGATCTGTTTGAATATATCTCTCTTCTTATATTGTTTTCATTTGCCATATTATCTCCTTTAATTAGTTGTCAGTGGTCAGTGATCAGTTCCTACCTGCCTGCGATAAACTTATCAGCAAAACGACTGTGGTTATTCACCACTTTGCTGATATATCTTCGGCAGGCAAGCCTGCCTGCCGAAGCGGCTTCGGCGCAGGCAGGCTTTGACTTCTGATCTCTGTCCTCTGACCTTTATATTCATTCATATCAGCCTCAAGCCACCTTTTGCATCAAGCCAGTATAAATTTTTTCTCACAATTTTTTTAATATCATTATTGATATTAAAATCTTTTAAAATCATATCAAGCTTTATTCCTTTTTTTAAATACAACTTTAATATTTCATTTTCATTATGTTTACTATGGATAAAGTCTGAGTATCTGCTATAAATATTATCTATCAGGAATGTTAACTTTGAAGTATCATTAAAATACAGATCCCACTCCGTTATGTCCACCAATGACTCAACAGACGGAAAATAAATCGGCACTGTTTTAAACCTCAACAGTTCAAAGCCATCCATAAGATTTTTATTTATAACAATGGTTATCTCCTCATCATCCATCCTATCAGCCATAAAAACATCAACGTACTCACTTTCACTCTCATATCCGTAGGGCAGAGCCGGACCAAACGAAAACTTATACTTTTTGCTGTTCACATAGAGTTCAAATGAGTTTAAGAAAAAAGACCTAAAATATTCCACTTCATTTAAAAAGCCGGTATATATGGCCGATTCTTTCTTTGAAAAAACAAATCTGTATCTTATCATGCTATCATCAATCTCCTTGTATAAATGGATTCAAGTATTCCAATTATTATAAACGATGCAACTATGTTTGAGCCACCGTATGATACAAAGGCTAATGGAACACCTGCAACAGGAAAGAATCCCAGTATCATACCTATGTTTATAAAAAAATATCCCATAAAAAGCCCTGCAAATCCACAGGACATATAATAACCAAAGATATCCCTTGACATAACAGCAATCTTTTTTATCCTGTTTATAAGAGTTGTATAGGCTGCAATTATAATAAGCACACCTATTATTCCCATTTCCTCACCAATGACCGATAATATGAAATCTGTATGCCTCTCAGGGACAAACCCAAGTCTTGACTGAGTGCCTGAAAAAAGTCCCTTGCCTCTTATTCCACCTGAGCCAAGTGCCACTCTTGCTTGTATTATATTATACCCCGAGCCCTTAGGATCCTTGTCAGGATATATGAAACTTTCAATCCTCTTGTACTGGTAATCCTTTATCTGACTTTTTATGAATATGCCAGACAAATAACCTGCAAATATTATTGAAAAGAATATCACAAAATAGCTTATATTTATCAGAGGATTGAGTTTATTCACAAGCATCCATATAAGAAATAAGATTATTCCGGTAAGTAATATGAATATAATACTATTGATATTAAAATATGATATGGTGTATAAAAAATAAACTATTGAACTATTAAGTGAATCAGGGTTTAAATTGACTATTACACCTACTGCAGGTATCAAAAGAACTATTATTAAATAGAATATAAAGATATATATATAGTTAAGATTTATACCACCAACAATGCATATAACAAGAAGAGGAAAACAGGTTATAAGTATTCCTGAAAAATCAGGCTGTTTTGCCATAAGGATAAAAAATGGTAGTGTAATCAAAAAGAACTTTATTATTCCAGCAGGGTCATTGAGGCTATGAGGATACTTTGATAGATATGATGAGAGAACTATTATCAGTGATATCCTTGCAAACTCACTAGGCTGCAGTGAAAAGAATGGCAGTCTGAACCATGATTTAGAGCCCTTATCTGCCACACCCAAAAAGAGTACAAGCAGAAGCAGAAAAAGAAAAAATACATATATCTTGTTTGAATGCTCATCAAGCATGTTATAATCAAAAACCCACATAAAAAGCATAGCAAATATACCAATAAATACTGCTATTATATGTGTCCTTATAACCCTTTCCCTGAAATCAAGCATTATGGTTGAAGACATTATAGCAAGCGTTCCAAGCAAGACAAGTGATATAACACTCAAGAAAAGAGTCCAGTCAAACTTTCTTTTTTTATCTATTGAGATCATTCTATTATAATATCCTTTTTAGTATTTAATTTTATCTCATCACTATGATCATCATTTAAAAAATATGATTTTATTGCATCTCTGGCCACGACTGCTGCTGTTGAACCGTGTTCGCCATGCTCTATTAAAACACTTATTGCTATAGGATTTTTACCATCCTTTTGTGCAAATGCTATAAACCAAGCATGATCCTTGCCATGTGGATTTTGGGCTGTGCCTGTTTTACCATAGACATCAACTCCGGGCACATCAGCCAGTTTTCCTGTGCCATCCGTTATAACACTGCGAAGGGCTTTATAAAGAGTAGCATATGTTTCATCCTTTAATGATATCTCAGAGACAACCTGAGGCTCATTGCGTAAAATCACCTTGTCATCTGATGATACAATACTATCAACATAGTATGGCTTATAAAATTTCCCTTTGTTTGCTATGGAGGACATAACCATAAGCATCTCCATAGGAGTAACAAGTGTCTCACCCTGACCTATTGACATATTCAGTGTATCACCAATAAACCAGTAACCCTTTCCTGACATTCTGGCCCTCGGCCCAAATATTTTACCTTCCTTTTCATATGGAAGATCTATGCCAGTTTTCTCATTCAATCTAAACTTTCTTGCCATATTTTCTATCTCATAAGGACCTATGAGATTACCAACATTATAATAATATACATCACATGACTTTGCAAGCCCACCAATCAGATCAAGCATTTTATGTCCCTTTTTCTCCCAGCATTTAAAGACTCTATTGCCAGCATCATAATATCCTGGGCAGTAAAACTGAGTGCTCTCAGATATTTTCCCACTTTCAAGTCCTGCAGCAGTCATTATTATTTTAAATGTTGATGCTGGAGGATAAAGCCCTGATATAGGTATATTGAACTCATCTATTTCCTCATACTTTTTATCATCCCTGTATGAACTGAAATAGTTTAAATCAAAACCAGGTTTTACAGCATAGCCTAAAATTTTTCCGTTTGTTGCATCCATACAAACAGCAGCACCTCTTTTGTAGGGTAGTTTAGAAAGGGAATCCTCCATAGCCTTCTGAACCTTATAATTTATTGTTAGCATCACATCATCACCCTTGTGCCACTGTTTAAAACCTATTATATTCACAAGTCTCCCCCTGTTATCCACCTCCATAAACAGCCCACCATCACCACCCTTTAAATTGCTTTCATATTTTTTTTCAACCCCAGTCTTGCCCACCAAAGAATCAAGTGAATAGTTCTTACTTATATAATACTTAATCTCATTCTCTCCTATCTTACCAGTATAGCCTATTATATGGCTTAAAAAATTTCCATACGGATAGTATCTTGCATTCTCTTCTATTATTTCAAGCTCAGGAAAAATATTTTTAAGCTCATAAAAAAACATTGTAGATTTTATGCTGAGATTGTTTATAATCTTTGATGGCTTTGATGTCTTTTGAGAAACAGATATTGACCTTTTTATATCATCATATGAAACAGAAAGGACTTTTGATATTCGCAGTGACATATCATCAATGTACTTATCAGTTATATTTTCTCTTGGAAAATACATTATGCTGTATGATGGTTTATTAACTGCCACAGCAACATTATCAGATGTAATTATATTCCCTCTCGGTCCTAACTTTGATATGGTCCGTATCCTGTTCTTTTCTGAAAGGGTAAGATAATATGAATGATTTACTATTTGGATACTTATAAGCTTTATAACAAAAAGAATTAAAATTATATAAAAAACTCTGTAAATCAAATCTATAAGCTCTGTCCTTTTCTCATAGCCTGGCATATTCTCTTCTCTTAAACAACTTGTTCAATATATATCTAAAAATTTCAAAGAAAAATATATTTAAAAGTGGCTGTATAAAAACTGCATAGTTTAATGAAAACCTTCCAGCAACAATAAAGTTTAAAATTGTTATAAAAATTATTAATGCATAGTTTGAAACAATAAAATTAATAGACCGTGGAATAAAGGAATCTATCTCTATATTGTTTTTGATCTTATTGACAACAAAAGAAAAAAGAATAAAGCTAAGGGTATAGCTTCCAAATGCTGTTATATAATAAAAATCAGCATAAAGTCCTGCAAAGAATGAAAACAGTATTGCAGGAACGGGATTTTTGTAATAGTTAGCCCAGAATACAAATATAAATATTATATCAGGACTTAAATTCATAAAATCTGGCTGATAGGAAAACAGCCACTGAAAAAAAACCATAGCAATATAAATTATAAACATCATATATTCACCAGATTGTCCTCATCTATATAAGGCTGCCAGTCAATAACATAGACATAGTTGATATCTTTTATTTTGAACGTTGATACAGATGCCATTCTTGAATTTGGATCAGCATTGCTTATTATCTTATCTATGTAGCCTATGTGAAGAAATGGTGGAAATGTTATTGATATAGCTGAAGTAAAAACATCATCACCCAATTTTATATCTCCATCAATATACTTATAAATGAGATCATCATCCAAATTTCCAACCACAAGTCCCCTGCTTGAAGGGGTATCGGATATAAATGAAAAGTTTGTATTGGTGATGAGTATCACACGGGAGTAATTCTTATAGACCTCATTTATCCTTCCAATGACAAACCACTTATCATTATTGTATACGACAACAGGGTTGTATGCCTTTATACCATCATTGAATCCTTTATCTAAGTATATGAATGAATAAGGATTTTTAGGATTTACAGAAATCACCTTTGAAAACTTACCACTATATCTAAACCCCTGTTTAAGTCTCAAAAGATCATTTACTTCCTTGTACTGTCTATCAAGAGCCTCATAGTCAATAAGCTTTGACCTTAGCTCAATATTCTCCTTCTCTAAATTTTTATTTTTTACACCACATTCTAATAAATAATCAACATTTTTACTCACTTTTTCAAATCGGTTTATTGTGCTTACTGAAAAATATGGATTGAACAGAAAGGAAAAAAACAACCTTACATCATTTACGAGGAAATCTATCTTCAATACAAGGAACAAAAAAGAAATCGTCAAAAAGACATAGAACAGATACTTAAAGGTTTTATCTTTTTCTCTCATAAACCCGCATAAAGCTGTATGCTATCTGTAAAACGGCACTGATGTAGTTTTAACCTTGTCCAGTATCTCAAGGTATTTTCCACAACCAAGTGCCACACAGCTCAACGGGTCAGCAGCTCGGTGAACAGGAAGCTCTGTTTCCTGTCTTATGAGCTCACAAAAACCTTTTAGCAAAGAACCACCACCAGCAAGTATCATTCCCTTATCCACAAGATCCGCAGATAGTTCCGGAGGTGTTTCCTCAAGAACCTGTTTTATAGAATCAACAATCAAATTCACTGGCTCCATAAGAGCCTGTCTTATCTCATCGGATGTAACACTGACTGTCTTTGGAAGACCTCTTGACTGATCCCTTCCCTTAACTTCCATAGTAAGTTCTTCCTTCAATGGAAAGACAGAACCTATCTTCATTTTTACATCCTCAGCTGTTGACTCACCAATTATAAGATTATATTTTCTTCTAAAATACTGCAGTATGACCTCATCCATCTCATCACCAGCTATGTCTGTAGATTTTGTAACTACAAGACCACCGAGCGATATCACCGCTATCTCTGTGGTACCACCACCAATATCGCATATCATACTTGCGCTTGGCTCGGATATCGGAAGATCTGCCCCAATGGATGCTGCCATAGGTTCTTCAATTAAATAAACTTCTCTTGCACCCGCCTGTTGAGCCGACTCATGAACAGCTCTTTTCTCAACCTCAGTTATGCCAGAAGGTATGCCTATTACAATTCTCGGTCTCAATAAACCTTTTTTTGTATTAACCTTCTGAATAAAATATTTTATCATCTGGTGTGTAACCTCAAAGTCAGCTATCACACCATTTCTTAAAGGCCTCACAGCAACTATGCTGTTAGGCGTCTTACCAATCATCTGTTTTGCTTCATTACCAACGGCAAGAACCTTCCTCGTATTTTTATCTATAGCAACAACTGAAGGCTCTCTTAAAACTATCCCCTTACCTTTCAAATAAACAAGGGTATTGGCTGTTCCCAGATCCATCCCTATATCATTTGAAAATATATTAAATATTTTATCAAACATTTCAATCAGTCCACCAGTTTAACCATCGTGATCAAAGAGTTATCTCCCCTTCTTATGCCAACATTTATAAGAGTTGTATAACCTGAAACTCTGTCCTTGTATCTTGGAGCAAGGACATGCATAAGCTTAGCATATGCATCCTTGTTGTTTATGCTGCTTCTAACATTAGAGTAATTATTTTTTTTAGCATCGTTCAGTAGAGTATCAAAAAAACGCCTTAACTCTTTTGCCTTTGGAGCGGTGGTTATAATCTTCTCACTCATTATAAGGCTTGTCATCATATTTCTAAACATAGCATTCCTGTGGGAACCTGTTTTAGAAAGCTTTCTATCACCATTATTCTTAATCATAAAGCCTCCAGCTATTTCATCCCAAGAGATAAACCCATCTCTTCAAGCTTCTGTTTTATCTCTTCAAGTGATTTTTCACCAAAATTCTTAACGGATAACAAATCCTCTTCAGTCTTGTAAACCAGCTCTCTTATTGTTTTGATATTAGCCACTTTAAGACAGTTGCTTGCTCTCTGAGAAAGCTCTATGATATCCACACTCTGATCAAGAATCTCTTCAAGCTCACTATCCTTTGTCTCCTCTGACTCTGTGGGGATTTCCACATCAGCAGCTTCCTGTGATGCAAATGGTATTATTGAATACTTTAAAAGAGCACCTGCTCTGTCCAGAGCTTCCTTTGGTGTTATTGTTGAATCTGTCCATATCTCAAGAATAAGTTTATCATAATCTGTTTCCTGACCGACACGGGCATTTTCTACCTTATAGTTTACCTTTCTGACAGGTGAAAAAATTGCATCCATCACAATATAATCCTGAGGAAGTGAGATCGTTTCCCTTACCTGTTCTGACGTGAGATATCCAACTCCCCTCGCTATTTCAATCTCAGCCTCAAATGTTGCACCGCTTTCAAGTGTTGCTATCTCAAGGTTTTTATTCATAATCTCAACAACGGCCGTTGTCTTGATATCAGAGGCCTTAACCACCTTCTTGCCTTTCTCAGATATGTGAATTGTTTGTCTGTCACTGCCCTCAAGCTTAACTCTTAGCTTCTTGAGGTTCATAATTATGGTTATGACATCCTCTTTTATTCCCTCTATCGTGGTATACTCATGATTAACACCCTTTATTCTTACAGCCACAACAGCAGCTCCATCTATGCTTGACAGCAAAACCCTTCTCAAAGAATTTCCTATAGTATGACCATATCCCTTTTCATAGGGTTCGCCAACAAACTTGGCATAGCTACCATTTTCTGTAGATTTTTCCTCAACACACTCAACACCTCTCGGTATAATTATTTCTTTCAAAAAACCTGGCATATTTCTCCTCCTTATTTGGAATAGAACTCAACTATAAGCTGTTCATTTATTTTTGTTGAAAGCTCAGCTCTTTCAGGAATCCTTGAAAGCTTTGCTGACTTCTTCTGAGGATCATAAGTTATATAACTCGGTCTCCAACCCAACCTCTCAGTGTTTTCAAGGCTCTGCTTTACATATAAGTTTTCAAGAAGCAAATCATTTTTTAAAGATATCTCATCCCCTTCTCTTAATATATAGGATGGGATCTTTACCACCTTACCATTAACCCTTATGTTGCCATGACCTATTAGCTGTCTTGCCATCCTTATGGATGTGGAAAAACCTGCTCTTCTGACTATGTTGTCAAGCCTAAGCTCAAGCAACTTCATCATAGTTTCACCTGTCCTTCCCTTAGCCTTTGAGGCTATATTGAAAAACCTCTCGAACTGTCCTTCATTCATAAGATATGAAAACTTTGCTATCTGTTTTTCTCTCAGATGCTTACCATAATCTGACATCTTTTTCTGCCTTCCAGTTTTCTCTCTTTTCTCTATTGTGCAGTTTGAAAAACACTTATTTCCTTTTAAAAAAAGTTTTTCGTTAAGAGCTCTACACTTTTTGCATACTGCGCCATTGTATTTCATCTTTATATCCTCCTTTAATTATACTCTTCTCGGTTTAGGGGGTCTGCAACCATTGTGTGGTAGAGGTGTTATATCCTTTATTGATACAATTCTCACACCATTGTGTGCTATTGCTCTAAGCGCTGTCTCTCTACCTGGACCGGGACCACTCACAAAAACATAAACCTGCTTCAACCCATAAGATATTCCCCTTTCAAGAACCTTGTTCATCGTTATCTGAGCAGCAAAAGGGGTTCCCTTTTTTGTTCCCTTAAATCCGTTTGCTCCCGATGTTGACCATGCGACAGTATTTCCATGGTCATCAGTAAGTGTTATTATTGTGTTATTAAAGCTTGATGTGATATACATCCTTCCAGATGGAACATGTATATGCCTCTTTTTTGGATTACTATTGCTTTTTTCCATATAAACTCCTTAATAAACTATTTAGCCTCTGACTGAGCTGTTGTTCCCTTTGCTATTGCACCAACAGTCTTTCTTCTTCCTCTTCTTGTTCTCCCATTTGTTCTTGTCCTCTGGCCTCTCGCAGGAAGGTTTCTTCTATGTCTTTGACCTCTATAACATCCAATTTCTATATATCTTTTTATATTTGATTGGATCTCCCTTCTGAGCTCTCCTTCAACATTGTATTCCTTGGATATAATAGCATTTAAAAGACCAATCTCTTCCTCTGTTAAATCCTTCACCCTTTTATCAGGATTGATCTTGCCTGCTAAATCAACCTCAAGAATTTTTTTTGCTAAAGGTCTTCCTATACCGTATATATAGCTAAGAGCTATAGCTATCTTTTTTTCACGCGGTAAATCAATTCCTACTATTCTTGCCATATTATCTCCTTATCTAATTTTTTTTTATAACCATCTAAATCAACCCTGTCTCTGCTTGTGCTTAGGATTTTCACATATAACCCTCACCACTCCGTTCCTCTTAATCACCTTACACTTTTCACATATTTTTTTAACGCTTGCTCTAACTTTCATATTCACCTCACATTATTTTTCTCTAAAAACTATTCTTCCTTTTGTAAGGTCATACGGTGATAGCTCCATCTTAACCTTGTCGCCCGGTAAAATTCTAACATGATTGACTCTCATCTTACCAGACACCATACCAAGTATAACCTTGCCAGGGCCGATTTCCACTTTAAAAGTAGCATTCGGCAAAGCTTCTTTAACAATTCCTTCAACCTCAATCTTTTCTAATTTATCTGCCATACAGATTACAGCATTCTCCTTTTTTCTAAAAAAGAGAGATGAAAAACACCTCACATCTTTTTTAAAAGTATTTTATTTCTCATAGGAAAAACCTATGAATTTATAAAGAATTCACTTTATAACAAAAAGCTTTCGAAATAACAGCCTTTTTTATATTATACAAATTTATTGATAAAATACAAAATAAATTTTTTTTAAACAATTGCATTGAATATCTTTAAAAAATTATTATAAATAATCTTAGCATTAAAGAACATATTCCATTTTTTTTTCTTGACATCAAGGACATCACTGACTGTAAATATTGAAATTGCATTCACTTTTTTATATTCTGCTACTGCATAAAAAGCTGAGGTTTCCATATCAACACAATCCACACCCATGTTAAGATTTTTTTTAATTTCAAAATAAGTTTCTCTGTATGGTGCATCCGTTGTCCATACAGTTCTTCTGCTGTATCCAATCATATTTGATTTTAATTTTTTTTCAACACTGCTTAAAAAATTTTTATTACAGTCTATATAATCAGAAGCTTTTATATAATGGTATGATGTTCCCTCATCCCTCAATGCCCTATTGCAAACTATTATATCCCCAATCTCCAAATCATTATTTATTGCACCGCATACCCCAATAGCAAAAAAATTTTTATAACCATTTACAGAGAATTCCTCAACACACATTCCTATGTTTGGTGAACCAATCTGACAAAGAAATAAATCGTAATTCTCATTTATACGATAAAGATTTGAGTATTTTTTTTTAAAATTAAAATTCTTGATCAGTATATCAAAAAAACTTTTTGCATATACAACAATAAGATTCTGAGTATTTCCTGAATGTTTTTTGTACTGTTTTATATATTGTTCAGGCGATGTTAAAGAGGCATATTTATACTTTGATTTAACAACTGGATAACTCATTGGTCTTTCTTATCACAATCTGAAAACTCTTTTGGTTCCGTACCACTTATGAATGATTCCATAAATTTATTTTTGCACTTTGGACCTGCAATCTTACCACTATCCTCATCTATATTAACAAATATAATTTTTTCTGGTACTGTAAAATCCCTTACAGGGTATTCGCTCAAAACCTGCTCCATTATATCTGTCCACCATGGAGCAACAGTTCCACCACCAGTCCAATCGCTCATAGTAATCTTTGAAAAATCATCATAACCCATCCATGCTCCAGCCGTTACATCAGGAGTAAAACCAATAAACCAAGTATCCTTTGAGTCCTGAGTTGTGCCAGTTTTTCCTGCCACTGGTCTTTTGATCCTTGATACGACTCTTGCTGTTCCCCTTTTAACAACTCCCTTCATCATATTTGAAAGAAGATATACCTCCTGAGGTCTAAACGATTCAGTCTCCTTAGGAAAATTTTCCTCAAGAACCTTACCATTGTGATCACTAACTCGGAGTATCGCAAAAGGCTCAACATATATGCCTGAGTTTGCAAATGTATTGAATGCTGATGTCATATCAAGAACTGTTACAAGTGATGTGCCAAGTCCTATTGATGGAACAGCATCAAGCTTGCTTTTTATCCCGGCCTTATAAGCTGTATCAACAACAGCAGCAGGTCCAAGCTTGTTAACAAGATATACAGATGCTAAATTCCTTGATTTTTCTAATGCTCTCCTCAATGTTATAGCACCAAGAAATTTATTATCAAGATTGGATGGCATCCATATTTTAAAATCCGGATTTTCAAGAAATGGTTCTATCGCATCATTGATTGTTGATTGATCTGTGGCATTATCTATGAGATGCCAGTTCATTCGACTATCAGAATAAAAGGCCATAGGACTATCATAAACCATAGTTGCAGGGGTATATCCATTTAAAAGAGCTGTAAGCCATACAAATGGTTTAAACGTAGAACCAGCTTGTCTCTTAGCCTGAACAGCTCTATTAAACTGACTTTCTCTATAATTTCTTCCACCAATCATTATCTTTATTCCACCTGTTTTTGTGTCCAGAGCAACAAATGCTCCCTGAAGAGTTGATGTAGCAGTCTTAACATCAGTCTTTGATTCATTTTTAGCCTCATACTCAGCGAGCTTTTTTTCAAATATATCCTCAGCAAGCTTCTGCATCTTCAGATCAAGTGTGGTGTAGATTTTTAAACCACCCTGCCAAAACATCTCAACCCCATACTTTGGTTCAAGCTGCTGTCTTATATACTCTGTAAAATAAGGAGCATTTGAGTAATATATAACAGATTTCTTATCAGGCAGTGGTTCCTCCTTTGCTTTTTTTAGTTCATCCTTTGTTATATATTTTTCTTCATACATTCTATTCAAAACAAGATCCCTTCTTGCTTTAGCAAGTTTTGGATTGGCAAATGGAGAGTATCTTTCAGGAGCAGGGATCACACCTATAAGAAGTGCACATTCACCGAGCGTAAGATTTTCAACATCCTTACCAAAATATATCTTTGAAGCAGTTCCAACACCATAGACACCACTACCAAAATATATCTGATTAAAATACATCTGAAGTATTTCCTGCTTTGAAAAATTCCTTTCTATCTCAATGGCAATAAAAATCTCCTTAATCTTTCTTGACAGTGTTCTCTCAGGCTTTAAAAATATGAGTTTGGCCAGCTGCTGTGTTATTGTTGAACCACCCTGTCTTACCTTTCTATGAAGAACATCCCTTGTGAAGGCTCTTAAAATACCCTTAACCGATATTCCCCAGTGATTGAAAAAATTATTATCCTCCATCGCTATAAGTGCATTCTGCAGATCAAGAGGAATCTTATCAAGTGTTAAGAAAGACCTTCTCTCAACTGAATATTCTGTTATGATCTCACCATTTATATCATAAACAGATGTGGTCAAAGATGGAGTGTACTCTCCGAGTTTATCTATGGATGGAAGTCCCTTTATGAAATAAAACATCAGCAATGAGCCAACAATAAGAAAAAAAACAAATATTGCTGAAACAATATAAAAAGCTCCCAATACAAACCTATGGGGAGCTTCTGTTATATAAGAAATTGCTTTTTTAAAAAAAACCACTTAATTATATTCTTCAGAACTATTAAATAGTTTTAAGTGTAAAGTTAACCTTTACATCGCTTGGAAGATCCACTGAGCTAAGAGCATCTGTCGTTTTTAATGTTGAATTAACAATATCTATAAGCCTTACATGCTTTACTATCTCAAACTGTTCTCTTGACTTTTTATCAGCATGAACAGAACGATTAACAGTGTACCTTCTTGTTTTCCTCGGCAAAAACACCGGCCCTGAGACTATAGCTCCGCTTCGTCTCACTGCCTCTATTATCTTTGATAATGACTGATCAAGCAGTGCATTGTCATAGGACTCAAGCTTTATTCTCATTATCTGCTTTGAACCTGCTGTATTTTCTTCACTCATAACACCTCTTTTTTATTAAAATAATAATCATTTTTTCATCTTTAAGTTATGGATGACATATTCAAAATTCTTCTTGTAATAATCACACATTCCCTCATAACAGGTAAGCGATGATTGAAAAACATTCTTACCACGACTAAAAAAAACTGTGATCACATCCACATTTATTCCAGTGAAATAATCATTCTGAGCGGTTCTTGTAAAATAATAATACTTCTGACCGCCATATTTTCTTACATACTGATAGTTGCCACACTTTCCCTCAGCAAGACCAGGAGAATCCGGACTTACATTCTTACAGTTTTTAACATCACCTATCTCCGTCTTGATATCTATGTTCATAGAAGCAGGGTATTTATCCAGACATTTAGGGACATCACACCTAAAAAAATGGACAAAATCAGAAAGCGTAAGAGGTTCTCCCTCTCTCAAGCAGACAACTCCATCATCACATGCAAGTTTTCTTATCCTTATTATTGCCCAGTTCTTATCAGCCTTATCTGACTCATTGCTTGCGGGGTATCTGTTATAATAGAACTCCATACCAGCTTCAGTTGTCTCAGAATAACCCGGCTGATCACTAAACTTATACACCTTCCATGAACATGGATAATTAATGATCTCATTCTCGCCATCGAAGACGCAGACACTATTCTCTTTTGCATCAAGCGTTACAGCAAAAAATGCTATCAGTAATAATCTCTTCATATAAAATATCATTCAACTATATCGGTAACAACACCTGCACCTATTGTGCATCCACCCTCTCTTATTGCAAATCTCAACCCCTTCTCCATTGCTATCGGGGTTATAAGTTCTACATTGATCTCAGTATGATCTCCAGGCATTATCATCTCTACCCCAGGCTTCAGCTCTACACTACCAGTAACATCTGTTGTCCTGAAATAAAACTGTGGCTTGTAGCCCTTGAAAAATGGAGTATGCCTTCCTCCCTCATCCTTCGTTAGCACATATACCTCACCCTTAAATTTCTTGTGCGGCGTCACGCTCTTCGGGGCTGCTATCACCATCCCTCTCTCTACCTGATCCTTCTCTATTCCTCTCAATAGCATCCCTATGTTGTCTCCTGCTATCGCTTCATCCAAAAGCTTCCTGAACATCTCTAACCCTGTCGCAACTGATTGAAATGTCCTTCCAAATCCTATCAGTTCTACCGCATCTCCT
>JAAYVG010000052.1 GCA_012517285.1 Elusimicrobiota bacterium | reverse complement strand
TTAAACTTTCCAAAATATAAACATAATACATTCATATATCTTACAAAATTTGAACCGACGGTCTTCCCGATACCGATCGGGACGCTTTAGCCAGCTGAGCTACGCCCCGTAATAAAAGTGATCAGTGGTCAGTAAATAAAACACCTTATTCAATAACACTGCCTGCGCCGAAGCGGCTTCAGCAGGCAATTTCTGTTTCCATCTTTATGATTATTCTTCCTAAATAAATAGATAACCAAATAACCAGACAACCAGCTTTGCTGACCTCTGCCCTCTGTTTTCTGTCTTCTGACCACTGTTTTTTTTCGGGGCGGTCGGATTTGAACCGACGGTCCCTCGGTCCCTAACCGAGTGCTCTAGCCATCTGAGCTACGCCCCGTAAATTAAAAAATCTTAAACTTTCCAAAATATAAACATACTGCATTTATAGACCTTACAAAATTTGAACCGACAGTCCTCCCGATACCTATCGGGACGCTCTAGCCAGCTGAGCTACGCCCCGTAATAAAAGTGATCAGTGAACAGTGATCAGTGGGTAGTTAGCAGTGTTCAGTAAAACAAAACACCTTATTTAACTGACTACAGTTTGCTTTCTCACAACTATCTACCAATCACTCGTCAGTGTTTACTGTCTGTATATATATTTTACAATTTTATTTAAAATCTTAAAAATAAAAAAAATTATATTGAATTTATTATATTGTTTGCTATTTTAAGCGATGCATCCTTCCTGTGAAGTTTAGAAATATTTGATGATAACCTCTCAAACAGCTGGTGATTATAAAAATATGCATCTATAATACTTCGCAGTTCCTTAGCATTATCTGGATTTAATGCACAATGATGGCGAACAAGGAACTTAGCATTTTTTTCTTCCTGACCGGGTAGTGGTGAATAAATAATAAATGGCTTCTTAAAAGCTGCTGTCTCAAAGACAGTTATACCACCAGACTTACCTATTACACAATCTGAAACTGCATAATATATGGCAGGATTTTTCTGATAATCAAGCGGATAAAGCCTTGCATTGCTTGCATATTTAATTTTTTTTAAACTTTTTTTTAATTTTTTGTTTGAGCCACAAAAAACAATTATATTTACTTTTTTATGAAGTGATTTAAGAACATCTATTATTTCCATTATCTCACCAATTCCTTTGCTGCCACCAGTTATGAGAAAGGTAGGACTGTTGTCCAGCTTTAACTTCTTTTTTATATTTTCCTTATTATATTCCTGATAAAACTCCTTTCTAAGCGGCATACCTGATACTTCAATCTTTTCGGCATCAACACCATTTTCCCTTAAAGTT
This sequence comes from Elusimicrobiota bacterium, assembly GCA_012517285.1. GTDB lineage: Bacteria > Elusimicrobiota > Elusimicrobia > Elusimicrobiales > UBA9959 > JAAYVG01. The sequence continues at coordinate 16,596 of JAAYVG010000052.1, read as the reverse complement.
TTATAGGTCTCATAAAGAGGAACAAAATATTTATCAAGTGTTTTTGGCCAGAAGCAGTGAGCATATATATCAGTAATGATTGCAAAGTTGTTATGGATTTTTATCTTTAAATTTTCCCTTGCAGTTATCATAGATGAAAATGCATGGGTTGATACTATTGTGGTAACAGCATATCTTATCAAAATTTTCTGGATATGATTTACATAGAACTCAGGCATCTTTATACCAAGGTTATAATACGCCATACTCAAAAGCTGATTATCATAAAGATAATCCCATAAAAGAGGAGTCTTTTGAAGGACTTCTAAATAGCTTCTTACAAGAACATTTGATGCCTTTGGAAATATTTTTGATAAACTGAAAAAATTCGGTTTTACTATATCACCGGGCAAAAATTCTGATACAGCAATAGCAGCTATCTGGTGTCCACTTGGTTCATAGCCATAAATAAATCCAACAGGTTTAGGAAAATATTCTTTCATTTCATTAAATTATATAATTTTTATTTAGTAAAATAATATTAGGAGGAAATATGAGTCAGGAACTTTCAATGCTTCTTTTTGAACCAACCTATAAGATTTGGCTTGCCGGTATAGAATATCTACCAAACTTGGTTGCAGCATTTATACTTATACTTATAGGTTTTTTTCTTTCAAGGGTTTTTAGTTCTTTTTTTGAGTATGTTATGAAAAGAATAAAATTAGATTTTTTTACAAGCAAGATTGGTATAAATGAGATACTTACAAGAATAGGCTTAGGGAAATCACCTACAAAGATACTTTCAATACTGCTCTATTGGACAATAATGCTTATTTTTATAGTTTCAGCCACAACAGTATTAAAATTAGATTTTGTTTCTAATATATTTGAAGCATTTTTGATAAAGTTTATACCGAGGATAATCGCAGCAATAATTATAGGTTTTGCTGGAATAATTCTTTCAAAGGTTATAGAGGATATAGTTTATAATGCTGCCACAGCAAACAACCTTAAAGCAGGACGGTTGTTTTCAAAGATAATGTCTATTGTGGTTCTCATATTTACAAGTGTGCTTGTAATTGAACAGTTAGGACTTGATATAAAACTTCTTAGATCAAGCATAAACATACTCTTCGGGTCGTTAGGACTCGGGTTTGCTTTTGCTATCGGTATATCATTTGGGCTTGGTGCAAAAGACATTGCTAAGAATTTTATGGAATCGCTTACAACCAATCACAGCAAAAATAAGGAAAAATAATCACTTTTTGATTTTTATTCGTTTATCCAGAACCCTTCTTATTTTGCCTGTTCTTTTTATTCTTTCTATGGTATCAGGTGGGACTATTTTTATAATAGGTTTATCCAACCAACCCATTTTTATGCTATCCCTTAAGTCCTCACAACTTTCAAGTATTAAATTATAAAGCTTTTCCTCAATATTTGAAACATCTGCTCCCTTTTTGGATTCAACAATTATCTCGAAGAAATCTCTTCTACCCTTTTTATAAATAACAATCTGAAAGTTAAAGCTCAACTCTTTAATCTTTCCTATCGCATTCTGTATATCATTTACAAATAAATGAGCACCACCAACGTGGATTCTGTCATCACATCTTCCAAGTATCTCAAAAAGCGGATCGCTCCTTCCACAATCACATTTCTTTAAAATCCATCTTCCAAGATCTCCAACCCTGTATCTTATTATTGGCATTTTTTTCTTGTTAAGACACGTTACAACAAGCTCGCCTATTTCCCCCGGCTTAACCTGCTTTCTTGTCACAGGATCAACAAACTCTATATACTGAGACTGTGTTAAAAGATGGTGAACCCCACCATAGGTATGTTTGCACTGGAATCCAACCACACCAGCATCAGCTGTGGCATATCCAGCAGACTTTACATCAGCTCCATTAAAAACTTTTTTAAAATAACTCACCATCTCATCACCGACATACTCACCACCATAAAAAATTTTATTTATGTTAAGCCTTATATTCTGTGAGTCAACATATTCTGCCAGTTTTATAAGAAAGGATGGCAAGCCTATAATTGCTGTAACATTAAAATTTTTAAGATAGCTGACTATATTTTCAAGCGGTAGGTTGCTTCCAACAGGAACACTTGTAGCCTTTGTATAAGCAACCGCTTTTTCAACGCTCAGCCAGCTCGACCACAAATTGCCAGCGACAAAAAGATTTGCTATAACATCATCTTCACCAAGTCCTGCAGCTTCATAAGCATAAGCAAGCATCCTTGCTGTGTGTTCATATTCATGCTGATCATAAAAAACATATTTTGGCTGGCCAGTTGAACCACCGCTTGCGAAGTATATTCCCCTAACAGGTTTTGATGTAAAAAGAGCCGCACTTTCAGGAGGTGTGTTTCTTAATATGTGATCTTTTTCAAGGAATGGAAGTTTTTCAAAATCGTTTACTGTAAGAATATCACCATTTACTGATGAATAATATTTTTTATAGAACACACTTCTTTCCCTTGCATACTTAACAAGCTCAATTATTTTATCAGACACTCCATTTCTACCCTCAAGCCCGACCCAGTTAACAAGTCTTGAAAGTACAAATCTACCATCATGTGGCGAACCATTTCTTCCAAGTGTCATCTCGCCTAAAAGTGAAAATCTCGTTGCCCCACTCCCATAAAAATTTTCTACAACATTTTTTCTCTCAATGATATTACCACCTATACCAACTGTCTGGATATACTCCCTGTATTTTTCGACCTCTCTTCTAACCTCAGCAACATTTCTCACACACTTGATATAAAGGACCCTGTTTAAAGGAGAAATTTTATAGCTTCTATCCTTTTCATAAACAACAGTCCAGTCAGGACGAGGAAATGATGAAATATAAAGAGCTTTTGAAAGAGAGCTATCAACCTTTGCAAGTTCCCTCACCTTTGTAATCTCAACCTTTTCATCATCCTCCACCCTCCCGAGCGGAAGTTTCTTTTCAAATTTTTTAAACTCTGTTTCAATATGTTTCAATAAATTTTTTATAATTTTATCTTCATTTTTCTCATCACATATTACATAAAGGTCATGCATATTTGAGCATGCTCCCTGATCCCACATAGCACAGTCAACCACAACATCTCTCGCAACTTTCTCATATCCAGTTTTTTCAAGAAAATCCTCAAAGAGTATCCCCATACTGGTCTTAGGTCCAAAGCCCTCAACCTCAACATTTATCGGAGCTATTTTTCTGTATGATTCCACAGCATCCTGACCACCCCATACCATAATTAAATCAACATATTTTACAATCTCTTCCTCTATCTCCCTTCTTCCCCCTTCCCAGTGTAGGATAGAAAAGGACTTTGCCACAACCCCTTTTGTATCAATATCCTTTACAGCCCTTGCAAATATGTTCATAAAGTTTGAGCCTGAGCTTGAAACCTTTACAATGTTTATATTCTTTGTTATCAGTCCCATAACAAGCGAATCAAGGACTCCTAAAAAAACATTACCCGCACCAATGTGAAGGACGGCACCCTTTGGATAAGCTCTTATATAACCATCATAACCATGCCTTTCAAGCATATCATCAATCGCATATGGGAAAAACATTTCAAGAGAAAGCCTTTTTGACAATTCCTTTTTGTTTAGGACTTCAGGAACAAGCTTTAATGTTTCTTCTATCATAGGGATTGAGAAACTTACCGTGTTTTTTAAATCCTCATAAGAGGCTTTATAATATTTAGAATTTTTATCCTTAAATATATTTCCTACTCTATCAAGAACATCCAGTATGTATTCTTTTTTTTGTTCATAAATCTCATACTTGAGTCCTTTTATTTTTTTAGTTATTTTTAATACATCATAAGGAGTAAGAATTTCATCAGGACTTTCCTCTCCAAATATATAGTTTTTCCCTGTGTTCATAAAAACTCCATTAGAAATTTTGTCTTCTGACAAAATTCCAGTGATTAGCTATAGTTCACTGCATACTTTATTAGTAATCAGTGGGTAGTGAAAGGAAACACATTATTCACTAACCATTATCGCTTTTGCCTTTTCTGTCCTCTGCCTTCTGACTTCTGTCCACTGACCACTGCCCACTATTTCAGCATATGAGCTGCTGAAACTGCACATCCTTTAAGTTTTCTTACACCAGCTCTGCCACAAACCTCAAGGACTGGTCCATCAATACCGCAGTCGCATCCCTCTTTCACCTCCCCCCAGTCACTTGATAGAACAGAAAATGATGGATAGGATGTAAGATACGGGGTTATGAACTGGAGCAATCCCTTTTTTCCATAACCAATATTTTTAAGACTTATAGGATCCCTTGAAATAATTTTTCCATAAATTGGAATATGAAAATTTCCAAGCCTGCAATCCACATAGGCTACACCATGCTCAACCATACCAAAAAGATCCCTTACATTCTCCACTGGTATTGAAAGATTATCAGCAAGTATTTTTCTGTATGTTTTTTTATCTATCGCCTCATCAGAAAGATTTTTCCAGCCACCACCTGTTATAACAGAAGAGGCAGGGTTAAGCTTAGGATATCTTCCAAAAACCTTTTTAAACTCCTCAGTAAGCTTTAAAGCAAAGGCAGGAAATCCCAGAAGCCTTACCATTGACTGTTTCTCCTCATACTCTTTCATCTTTTTAACAGCATTTTCTATATCAAAATAAAAATCTTTTTTTGCGGCATCCCACTTAAATGAATAATATATCTCACCCTTTTTTGTGAAATAAGTAAGAAGCTTGTCTGTCCATGCTGTTCCTACATCACCTGCAAACTCCGGGTCATATGTAAAGCAAAGGTAATCATGCTCATTTTTTAAGTCAGCAAGCCCTAAAGCATTAAAAACATTATATGCCATTCTTCTAACCCTTAGCAGTGAACCGAGATCAAGCTGCATCCTGCTCCTCTGCCCGCTTGTCCCGCTTGATTTCAATTCGAGAATGATTTCTTCCGGTGGGAGTGTTGTTAAATCTCTTTCCTTTAATGCATTAACAAAAACAAAAGGAATTTTTTCAATATCTGAATATTTTTTTATTGTATCAGGATTAAAGCCCAGCATCTTATAATAAGCTGATAAAAACTTTGATCTTTTTGACTGATAACGTGCAGCATATCTCAGAGCATCAGCTAATAGTTTAAGGTTATTAGTTGAATAATTAAATGGCTCAGCTTCAGCATTTTTTTCAAGCACACTATTGATCTTTAATTTTTCTGAAGGATGAGGAATCTTATTTTCTATATCAAGTTCTTTCATTCAAACACCACCTCTATATAATTTTCTCTCCAGAGTTTTATATACTCCCTTAAAAAACTGCGATAAAGCGATGAAAGCTTTACATTGCTGAAATCAAGTATATCAAATGTCCTTGAAAAAACTATACAATCCCGCCTCTCACCACCGTTCAGCTTTGCTGCTATAAAATATCCTGATGGAATAAATCTTGCATCTATGGCCGCTCTCTGCAGTTCTGGTGAATATGCATCAAAGAGTATTTCGACATATGACATATTGATTTCCTGCATCTTTAAAGCAACACTCTCAAGTATGACAGCAGGCTCGGCATTAGTAAAGCCACCCATTATAACGCTGTACTTATCCTTTGGATTGTATGACATATATACCTCAGTCTTACCATCCTTAGAAACAAGGATTATGTTTGGCTCATGAAATGGCATATATGCATGGTTAAAAAAACTATTACTTTTCACTGTTTCATATCTTCTTTTTACAAAATTTTGAGCAGTTATCACTTCAAAATCTATAACAGGTATTCTCTGTTTATGATTTGAATAGATTGATTTCACATCACTAGTGACAGGCTTCTCAAGATTTATCTGTTTCAGAGCTATTTCATAAAATGGAAGTATTTCAGGAATAATGACAGGAACCTTTTTTCTTCTTTTAAGTCCAGCCTCTGTTATATACTCTGTAAAACAGTGAGTTTCATTCTCCGCTACTTTATGAGTATTTGGAAATATACCAAGCTTCAAGAACCCAAGACTTTCTGTAAGCTTCTGTGGCCCATATGATGTTGTTCTTGTAGTTGCATAAATAACATCGACAAGCTTCTGATTCTGAGTTATATCATCAAGTATTAACTTCATCATAGTGTATGCTATGTCATGCTTTCTAAACTCTGCACTCACAACCGCTCCAAACGCTTTTGAGATCCTACCTTTAAAATCAATGGAATAGACAAGGCTTGCCACAATCTTTCCGTTGTATTCTGCCACAAGCCAGTAATATTCATCACTTGTTATGGCTTTTTTCATTTTCTCACTATCCGTTATTATTGGAATTGAATATGATGAGCCATAGACTTCAGTGTATAAAACTTGTATTCTCCTTGCATCAATGAGCTTTGCCGGTCTTATCAAGACATTGCCCTTGCCTTCAAGCATTACTGTTTTGGTTAAATATTTTATTGCCATAAATCCCCCGCATATCCATCGCACAACACTCTAAAATATCTGAAAATAACTTTATGTTTTTATTTTAGGGTTCACTAAAAAAATCTATTTGAACAATAAACCAAGGATTTTCGTTATGAGTCGAAAAAACGAGCGAGCCCCGATATATCGGGGTAAGCAAGTTCTGACAAAGCCGTAGTAGAAAAGCATTGAGTTTATTGCCAAAAGAAAGATAAGAAAAGTGCAAGGTTTTTGCAACATTACCCTAAAAATCGTGCACTTTTAAAGCAATAATACACTATAATCAAGACAACTATTCATTTAGAAAATTATCTTTCGTTAGAGTTTTTCAGTGAACCCTATTTATATTTTAGCATTTTTATAAGGTTATCAAAATTCAGAAAAGGGAATAATAAACTCATTAAATCTACCGGGAACATAGGATAGTTCAGAAGCTGATTTGGGATTTCTTTTTATTCTCAGAGGATATATACCTGCTTTTTTCGATTGAATTATCCCCTCATCTGAGCTTGAAAAAAACAACAGATATTTTTTTGATTCAAGAAGCTCATATTTTTGATTTTGATCAGAAACAAAGTATATTGATGAAGCCCAGTTATTCCACTTCTTAAATATATCTGATGTGTTTATATTATCCCTGTCAGCTATAAAATCCACCTTAAAGCCAGTTATTTTGAAAAAAATAATAAGTATAAATGGTATTAATTTTGTTTTTTCACTATCTGTATTTGAGTTTATAAAGCTGTAAAAAATTTCAGTCTTATTTTGAGCTGCCTTCCTGTAAAGGTCACCAGAGTAAACAACTCCATCATCATATTCAAAGGCTACACTGAAATTGCATATACTTATTGTGGAATATATCACCGCCCACACAGCAAAAAGATAGCAGAAGTTTCTAAAAATACTATACCATTTTTTAATTAAATTTTTTATACTTTCTATTACAGATTTCATTTTGATTTTATATCAATATTAACAAGTTTGTAATTTCTTGCATACCATAATATACCATCTATCATTTTAACATTTAATATTGAAAATTCATTTATATGGTTCAATAACTCACTGTTATCCTTCACAAAATTTTCAGTTGTCAAAATCCTATAAATTGAGTTTTTAAAAGATTTATCAGCTGGTATAGCGAGCTTACTCAGATCCAAATTTTTTGAGTATATGCTCACATCCATCCCATTGAGATCCTGAATAACCTCTTTTAACTTTTCTTTTCTTATTTTAAGGTATATAAATTTTTCATCAGTATTCTTAATTACTGAATAAATATCCTTTATTCTTACATCTCCCTTCTTTATTCCCTTCTTAAGCAATCTGTTATCAAAGATAACTATATCAGATCTCAAAAACTTAGACAAACCATAAGCAAACATATTACCGAGAGGAGATATATCTCCATCAGAAAGCGGTATATCTGATTCAGCAACAGTAAGCTTTCTGTTAAAATAGTCATCAGTTTTCTTTATCATATCATCAAGTTCTTGAAAATTATAAGGTTTTGAATTCTTATCCATTTTTTTTACGTTTATTTTTTTAAAAAAATTAAACTCCCTTAAAAAATAAATATCAGTATTTTTATCAGTATAACCTATGATCCTTGTTTTATCTATATAAATGTTCTTGCTTACATCTGCTATTATATAATCAGGCTTTCTTGTAAGAAGAGAAAGAAACTTTTTAAAATATTCCTTTGTTTCCTTTTCGCTCTTATCCCTAAAATCAGAATGAAGGATTACGACCTCAGTATCACTTTTGATATTAGCATTCACTCTGTTTATTTCATACACTGGATTTTCTATACGATATCCAGAGATATAGAATGCCATATCCGGCGATGATGAGTCAGATATCACCGAAAGCAAAAGAATCTTTTTTTTATTGATTTCAAAGGTTAAATACTTTTTAACAAAAAAGTTTTTATTAAATTTATCATAGACATTTGTAGCAATTATAAATGGATTGGCCTTAATATACTGGGAAAGATAATTAGTTTTAATTTCAATTAGATCATTTCTGGTAAGTGATATTGCATCAATGCTGCATCCCTTAGCAAATGCTATGACATCGTTGCCTCTGTTATAGATATTTTCCACCACATCAGGATTAGAGATAAGTGGAAATAATATATTTATTTTTTTATCACTCTTTTTTGAACAGTAATATTGATAATCCCTATCCTGCCATATGCTATAAGCTACATCTTTATACAAGGAAATAGCAAATTCAGGTTTTTTAGTTGTACATCCAGTAGATATCAATAATAAAATGAAAAATAATCTTTTCATTCCATTTTTATAAATCTCCCTGTATCAGCTGGAACTATTTCTTTTTGAGTTTTAATCCACTCTATCATTGCATCACGAACCAGCACCATAGTATCCTCTTTATCCTTTGCTGCTGTTATTGTCTTCCCACCGCTTCCACCAGATGCTAAATAATTATTTGTTGCAACTGTATAAATTTTATCCATTTCTATCGGTTTCCCGTCCTTCTCTATCTCAATCTTTGATACTATTCCATCCTTGAGCCAGTATTTCACCTTTATCCCTGATATATACATTGATGTTCTATTCCCTCTAAAATTTTCTCTTATGACATCGTATATCTCACTGCCCTTCATCTTTACCCTATATATTGTATTTTCAAAGGGCATAACCTCATAAGCATCTCTCAATCTTACATCCCCTGCGGCAATAAAATTTCTTATTCCACCTGAATTCTGAAATCCTATATCTGCACCAGCCTTCCATCTTGTTATATCTGTAACAAAATTTCCTATGGAGTTATCTATTGTATCTGATTCATAGTTTATATCCTTGCTGCTATGACCTATGACAATATCCATCTTTTTTGCTGTTTCAGAGGATATCTTCTGAGTGAGACTCAAAACGTCGCTATCCTCACCAGTTTGATCAACCCAAAGCGGAATGAGACTGCAGCTTGAATCAATGAGTTTACCAGTTTTATCATCAAAACTGAGTTTGATCCTTGTAGTATGAGTCAGTCCATAATAACTCTCGCATATCAGTGTTCCTGTTTGAGTGTCTCTGTAACCATTCAGAAGCCCTGCATGTATATGACCACCAAGTACGACATTTGCAGTTTTAGCTGCCCTTGCAACCCCTAATGTCGTATGATTAGTTTTTGTCATTGTATATGTTGATACATCAACAATCTTTTGGGATAAGTTTCCATCCAAACCTATATGTGCAAGTATTATAACAGCATCAGGGTTTTCTTTGTTTATCTCCTCCATATATTTTTCTGCTTCCTTTGCCTCATCCTTAATAATCAGATGACTAACATTCAGAGGAAGTGTCGTCGTTTTTGTATGCTCCCCTATTATCCCGAGGATTGCGATTTTCTTGCCACCCTTATCAATGATAACCCATGGCTTTAAATACTCAACAGGTTTTAAATCCTTTTTATAGTAAACATTTGCTCCAAGAAATGGAAAATTAGCAGCCTTAATAATTTCTTTTAAGTTTTCCTCCCCATAATCATAGTCATGGTTGCCGACTATGGCAGCAGAATAACCAAGCATGTTCATATAATTTATTGATGCAAGTCCTTTTGTGGTGTTCCCCTCAGGACTTCCCTGAAACATATCACCAGAATCAATAAGTATGACCGTATTTGTATCCTTGCTGACAAGAGACTTAAATGCAGCAAATCCACCTATTGTTCTTGTTGAATTTTCCTTATCCCACTTAGCGGCCCTCGATGAATACATACCATGAACATCACTTGTATGATAAATATCAATATCCTCTGAGTAAAGAAAATTACTACCGAGCAAGAAACAAAGAAGAGATAAAATTCTTATCTTCATTTTTTCCTCCATTACCATCAAAACTATACACAAATAAACACCTATTTCACTCTATATACTACCATATTTTTTAAAATATATAAACCCTAATTCCATAGCAGCAGCGGTGATGAATAATTTTTTATTCATTAATATTTAAAATAGATAGCAATGAAAAAGTTATTTGTTGTTTAATCATCAGGATGAAATCATCGAGATGAAGACAGATAGATTAGTTGTTTGGTCATCTCGTTGTTTGGTTATTTAGGAAAGTAATTTTATTAAAAAATCTTCACTGTTAGATTTTTTCAGTGACCCCGACTTAAAGATGAAATAATAATTTCTCTACAAAAAAACAACCCCGCACAAAGGCGGGGTTGAATGTATGACTTCAAGAGGATAATAATCACCTCTTTGAAAACTGGAATCTCTTTCTTGCCTTTGGTCTTCCAGGCTTTTTCCTCTCCACCATTCTCGGATCTCTTGTCAAAAACCCAGCTTTTTTCATTGAATGGTGAAAGCTTTCTCCTAACTTAGCTATAGCTCTTGATATAGCATGTCTTACAGCACCAGCCTGAGAGGCAACACCACCACCTTTAACAGAGATAACGCAATCAAACTTCTGATCCTTAACAAAATCAAAAGGAGCGACGACCATCCCTTTGATCCTCGGATTGTTACCAAAATATGAATCTATATCCTTATCATTAACAACCATCTTACCAGTACCATTTGGCATCAAAAAAACCTTAGCTGAAGAAGTCTTTCTTCGTCCGGTAGCTACTATCTTTTCCATATAATACCTCTTTTATTTCTTAAAATTTAAAGCTATATTTGGTTCTACTTTATCATCTTTATAAAGCTTTAATTTTCTCAATCTTTTATCTCTCAATCTGTTCTCATCAAGCATCTTCCTGACAGCAAGATAAACAACCTTTCTTGAATCCTTTGCCATCATATCCTTAAAAGAAGTTGTCTTTGCTCCCTTTGCATAGCCTGAGTGTGAAAAATAAAATTTTTCTTCTGATTTATTGCCTGTAAGCTTTATATGATCTGTATTTGTTACAACCACTATATCACCACAGTCAAAGTTAGGGGTATAATAAGGTTTATTTTTCCCCATAAGCAGAGTTGCTATTCTTGAAGCCATTCTGCCCAGAACCTGGTCTTTGGCATCAATGAGATGCCATTTCCTATTTTTTTCTATCATTTTTTTATCAGGTAAATAAGTTTTAGTTGCCATAATTAAAAGTATATCAAATTTTTATAAAAAAACAAAATAATTTGTCAACCCAATAGATTGGTAAAGATCATAATTTGTTGTAACTTTTACTTCTTATTCTCTCTTCTGGCCTTTTTCTAATCACCACCGTTCATTGTTCATGAATCATTTACTGTTTTAATTATCAGATATAATGTTGTTTGCTATCTGCCAACAACACTTTATAAACCTTTGAATTAAAATATATAAGTGATAAAAATCTTCCGAGTGTTGATATTGCAAGGATGAAAACAAATGTTGAAAAAGAATTGAAATGAATTTTATCATATATAACTCCACCTATTATTGAACCTAAAAATTGAGATATTGATGATACAAATATAAGGTAGGATGTATATTTTGTTCTCTCACTCGGTGATATGTATTCGTATATAAGAGTGTTTGTTATCATTCCAAAAGCACCCCATATAACACCTGAAAACATCTCAATACACATCAGAATATAAAAATTTTTTGTGAGCATCCAAAAAAGTGATATAAAAGGAATGAAAAGAAACGCAAAGCTGAGTGTGTAAACACTTCCCCTCTTGTCTATAAGCTTACCCCAATATTTTGCACTTATCCACGTAAGAAATTGACCTATGCTTGTTATAAGCATATACTGCAGGTAATCAAATTTAAGCTCTTTCAATGAATAAACACTGAAGTATGGTGCTGCAAGATATGTTGAAAAAAGAAGGAAAAAAATTGATTTGTATATTTTTTTAATACTCTTATCAATTTTAAAATCAAAAAACTTTCCGATTGATGGTTTTTCTTTTGGTATATGAAAAAGCTTTTCAGGCTCATACATAAGAGTTATAAAGTATGCTGAGCAAGAGCGAAAAAACGCAGCTAAAAAAAATATTAAAAAGAAAACAAATTTCTTTCCGGCATATTCCTTCAAAATATATCCAGCTAAAAAACTTGATACAAAATAAAAAATACCTATTAGCTGTGTCCTTTTGCCAAAAAATATTCCCCTTGTTTTCTCAGGAAGATATTCCCCCATAAGCGTGTACCATGGAGCTGATGATGTTGAACCAGAGTAACTATACATTATGATAAAAATTAAAAATATATACTTCACATACCAACCGGAAAAAAATATACAAAACGATGCTAAAAGAATGCTCAGTGATTGAAGAGAAACAAAATAAAATACAACCTTTTTGCAGCTGTTAAAATAATACACAATATATTCTGATAAAGCCTGAGCAAACGATGAGATAAAAACTGGAAGGGATCTCAAAACTCCGATAAAAAAATTGGAAGCACCAAGACTCAGTGCAAAAGGAACCATATATGGCTCAACGAAGCCAACCATAGCTGACCAGCATATACCATCCTTGATTGAATATTCAATGCTTTTTTTTACTTTTCCTTTCATATTACAATGGAACCCAGAAGTCAGATGACAGAAGTCAGAATTTAAGGTAACTCATCCTATATGAATTCTGACATCTGTCTTCTGTTTTCTGATTTACGCATCCTCACTCATCTTTATCTCAGAGTTTTCACCGACATTAAGGCTATGTCTTCTTCCTATAACCACTGCATATGGACCGATTAAAGATTTGATTAGATTCGAACACTTTATTGTTGCATGTTCATTTATTATTGATTCACTTACTATTGAATCCTTTATCACAACACCATCTCCTATTGATGCATAAGGCCCTATTATCGAGTTTTCTATTTTTGCAGTGTTTGAGATATAAACAGGATCAACAATAACACAGTTTTTAAAATCATATTTTTTACTGTTTCTTGAAAGTATATATTTATTTGTTTCAAGAAGCGTTTCAGGTTTTCCACAATCATACCAGCCATCTATTTTTATAGGCTTTATTTTATATCCATTCTTTACCATTATTCTCATAGCATCTGTGAGCTGTATCTCACCCTTTGTTGTTCTTCTGTTGTTTACAAGAAGATCAAGTGCTCCATAAAGCTTTGATGAATCAGGAAATGAATATACCCCTGATATTGCTAAATTTGTTGGAGGATTGGATGGCTTTTCAATCATATCATAGACAAAACCATTTTTTATGCTCACTATACCAAATCGCTGAGGATCGCTAACCTCATTCACGCCTATAATAGCATTTTTAGTATTAATAAATTTTTTTATATCTGTTTCAATTATTGTATCCCCAAGTATTATCAGTATATGTCCTTTAACAAAATCTCTCGTAAGCCATATAGCATGACCCAAGCCTTTTTGTTCCTCTTGAAATATGTATGATGCATTGATCTTATCACTGTAATTTTTTTCTACGTACTCTTTTACTTTATCACCGAGATATCCGATAACAAAACATATATCGTTTATCTGAGATTTTATAAGTTTATCAATTATATGTCCTATTATAGGCTTGTCACCAACTGTCAACAAAACCTTAGGATATGTATAGGTATGAGGTCTTAACCTCTTACCACTACCTGCAACAGGTATTATAGCTGTATATTTATCCATATAACCTCCTTTAAGACAGATGTCAGAAGACAGAAATCAGAAGTCAGAAAACAGAACTTGCCTGCCGAAGCCGCTTCGGCGCAGGCAGGGACAGAAGTCAGAAAACAGAGAAATAAGTTTGCAAAACAAATTTCTTACATCTGATCATTGTTAATTTAGACAATAACCTCAACAAAAAGAGCAATCAAAATTATTAAAGAATAAAATGCAAACTTAAAATCCTTGAGTCTTATAAAACCATACAAAAGCATTATTATTCTAAGCACTGGCGTTATTATCAAAACAAATATTGCAAGCCTTAATATATCACTGCTGTGCGGAATATTTAAAAATCTCATAATAAATGAAAGAAAGCTGAATACAACAAAAAAAATAACTCCATATCTCAGTACCCTGCTTATAAGAATAGTAAATGACCGCTCACTAAATTTTTTCATCTGCTAAAAGTCCTCCATATCATCTCAATGCTTATGCCCATCATAAGTATTGAGAATATAATCTGGACTGTGGAATTTTTTGCCCTGCTCAAAAATTTCATTCCAATTATTCCTCCAACTATAACTCCTATTATAAGAAATACTGCTATATTCTCAACGACATATCCATTTTTAAAAAGTATTATGGCACTGACACACCCAGTTAATCCTAACATAAAGTTGCTTGTTGATGTGGCAACCTTCATAGGAATTCCACAGATAATATTCATAACAGGGACAACTATTATCCCTCCACCTATTCCTAAAAGCCCTGAAAGCATTCCTGCAATAGCTGAAAATAAAAATGCAATTTTAGTTTTTTTAGGTTTGTATCTAACCTGTCTTTTAAGAGATGAATCATAATACGAAAAAGAAAAGTCTTCATCCGAATCAAGCGGGATCTCTTCCATGGATGGCTTTTTTGCTTTTATATACATACTAAGAGCTGATGGTATGAGCATAAATGCAAAAAAGATCTGAAGAAAATCGGATGGAATCTTTAACATAAGAAGTGATCCTGCTATTGAACCAGCAGCTGTTGCAATTTCAAGAAACACCCCAAGTCTTACATTTGCAAGTCCTTTCTCAACATTTGTTGATGCTACAGAGCTTGATGTAGCTATTATTGAAACAAGTGAAACAGCTATAGCTGATTTTATTGGCAGTTTAAAAACAAGAAGTAGAAAGGGAACTATAAAGATACCACCACCCACACCTAACACCGAACCAATTATACCAATGAATATTCCAAATATCATAAGAAGAGAAATTTGAAATATAGTTAAATCCATAAAATCTACCTTTATTAAACTTTTAAAAAGTTCTAAAATATATTTTAGCAAGTTATTAAGGAGTTTATAATGGAATATATTCCGTTAGCAGGGCTTGGCCTCGTATTAATTGCAACGCTTGTTCTGCCATTTTCAGTAAAAAAGATTGAGGAGGAACTTGAACTTTTTTTATTGATAATGGGAATAACTGCTGTTACAATCTCAGGAGTATGGTCAAAAAATTTGGTGATTGAAGCATTAAAGGAACCGTTGCTCATATCCGCAACAGTCCTTGTTATGGGCTTTCTTTTAAAATTTTTTAGGAAGGATATAATAAAGCTCACTAAGAATATATTAAAAAGGACAAAGCCTGAGATATTTATATTTTTTGTTGTCCTTATACTCGGTATGATATCAAGTTTTATAACCGCAATTGTTGCAGGAATTCTTTTATCAGAGATAATAACGATTATGAAATTCAACAGGGATTATGAGATAAGGCTCACCGTCTTAGCATGCCTTTCAATAGGACTTGGTGCAGCGTTAACACCAGTTGGCGAACCACTTTCAACGATAGTGGTATCCAAACTCAAGGCTCCACCACACAATGCTGATTTTTTTTATATGTTTAAAGAGTTTGCTGTATGGATTATACCGGGAACATTTATAGTTTCCATCATATCAGCGATTGGAGCGTCAAAGCAAAGATCGGTTGAACTAACGCTTTCTGAGGATGCATCAGACACATACAAGGATTATGCAGTTAGAGCTGCAAAGGTTTATATGTTTGTTGCAGCCCTTGTTTTGTTGGGTGCTGGGATAAATCCACTTATGTCTGAGCTTATAACAAAACTCAAACCAGAAATACTTTACTGGATAAATATAATATCAGCGACGCTTGATAATGCCACCTTAGCAGCAAGTGAGATAGTTCCAGCACTTTCAGAAAGACAGATAACATTTATAATAATGGGGCTTTTAACCTCTGGAATTTTTTTAATACCTGGAAATATTCCAAACATAATATGTGCCTCAAAGCTTAACATAAAATCTAAGGAATGGGCAAAATATGGAATAGCATACGGGACACCTGTTATGATAATATACTTTATTTTTCTTTATTTTTTAGCTTAGTTTAAAAGGAGATGATACGATAAAACTCAAGTAGCGTTTGGTGAAAATCTCTGGACTATCTAAAATATATAAAATATAAGAAAAGATAGTTCAGAGTAGATAGATTATAGGTT
This sequence comes from Elusimicrobiota bacterium, assembly GCA_012517285.1. Classification (GTDB taxonomy): domain Bacteria; phylum Elusimicrobiota; class Elusimicrobia; order Elusimicrobiales; family UBA9959; genus JAAYVG01. The sequence continues at coordinate 133 of JAAYVG010000052.1, read as the reverse complement.
GTATGTTTTTAATGGGGCTTGATTGACCCCGGGAAGGAGTAGCAAGTGAGCACTAAAGAAAATTTAGTTATTTGACTGTTCACTGATCACTGTTTTAGTTTTGCTGATCACTGATCACTAATCACTGATCACT
>JAAYVG010000051.1 GCA_012517285.1 Elusimicrobiota bacterium | reverse complement strand
TTTACAAAATCCATAGTTTTTGAAGCTAAGAAATTTAAACCATCAAGATTATCCTTTTCTTTTTCAACTACTATATCTTTTCTTGGTTTTTCAAATTAGCTTCAGATTTTGAATAATTAGTCGTTTCAGTTATCATAATATCAGCAGTAAGATTATCAGGGATTCTTACTCCATTGTGGATGAATGTTTCAGCACAGTTAAAATCACCCGTATAAAAAAGCGAAAAATTTTCATCCTTTAAAAGAATAGATGATGAGCCATAGACATGACCAGCATCATAAAACACCATTCTTATATCATCGTTAAGTTTTATTTCATTGTTATAATCAACTTTAATTGTTCTATCAATAATATCATCCATATTTTGGTTGGAGTATAATTTTTTAATCACTGATGAAAACTTTCCCTTACCTGATACAATCTTTGCTGAATCCTTTAATGTTTTAGCCGCAATAATTGATGTCTTTGAAGTCATATAAATCTTTCCATCATCCTTTAAAAAATTCTTTAACACAAATGGAAGAGAGCCGATATGATCGTTATGAGCATGTGAGATTATTACAGCATCAACCTTAGTATCTAATTTTGAAAAATCTGGTAAATTTTCTACAGATGGCCCATCACCCCTCATCCCTGCATCAAGAAGTAATGAAAAGATCCTTCCATCATTCTTTTCCCAACTTATATAGTATGAGTTTGCACCTATCTCTGCTGCTCCACCTAAGGGAATAACTCTTATCTTTGGTTTCATAAAACCTCTATTTTTATAAACTTTATCTCGGTGTTTTCAAGTTCATCCACACCTAAGACCTTTCCCTCAGGAAGCCTTGATGTTATTATCTGAGCAACTATCGCTGACTCCCCCTTATTTAGAATAACCTTTTCCCTGAGTGAATCAATTTTACAACCGAATCTTTTGGAAAGGATCTCTGCAAAACTCGGATGGCCTATCTTGAATGTGAGTGCATTGTTGTCTATCAATTCCTTGACATCCTTTTCAGATATCTCACAGGCTTTTATCTCGCAGGGATATTCCTTAATCATTGACAGCGAAAATGATGATAGCAGGTTCATAGATGTCTCCATATACATTCTATATGAAAGGTGTTATTTTTAAATTTACCATAGGCTCTATCACCTCGTCCCGTAAAACAATCAAATTCATGAGTCATCCCATCTGGATTCCCTTTTAACTCATGAAAACTTATAGAATCTAAATTCCATCTTTTATCTTTTGTTGCCAAATATTTAGCTACATAATCAATTTTTTCATGTAATTCTACTTTTTCATTATTATTCAACTTATTGAAATCACTTTTAAACCTATCTGAATATGAAACTATTGGTAAGATGGGAGCTCGTAATTCTTTATAATAATCTTTCTTAACCTCTCCCCATACTAACTCTCCCCACTCAGATAACATAAGAGGCTTACCCTCTAAAACAAGGATCCCAAGATCAATATTGTTTTTGGGCTCTAATTCAAATGATATCCTTCTTAAAGCATTCATCATTTCTTCAGGATAATCAAATTTAACTGAAAGCTTTGGTATCTTTATGGGTTTCCTTGTGCCCTCAAAAAGATAAAAGATTTCATCAGCATAAAACATACCAAGAGTTTGCATAAAACCCTGTAAAAGCTTAAATCCTCCAACAAGATTAAAAATTATCCTATCTTTAGATCCATTTCTTATCTCACTAATTTTTTTAGTTAATTCAGTTAATCCGTTATGAGCATTTGCTGTGTTATCTGCTCGCAAATCAGATATAGGTAAAACTATACAACTAACTTCATACTTCTGTAAATACTCTTCAATAATATTAGCACAAGATTCTCCCTGATATGTATCAGTACAAATAAGATAATGGTAGGATCCATTAGCTTTTAAAATATTTATATCCTCATTACAAATTCCAAAAAGACCATTTATCTCTGCTGATATATTCCTCGCCTGCTGAATATTGGATGCTAATAATATGTTTTTTTTGAGGTTAATCCTCTCCTCTATAACTGCCTTATCATCTGGATTAATCTCATTTTCTTTTAGGTTTGTATTTTTCTTTAATACTTCCAATATATTTTGTATATTAGGATTATTCTCCATCCTTTCATCTTTAGATAAATTTGTTAATATGCTTGTCCCACATGTTGAAATAGTTATCATAACTATCCTTTATTTACCTAATAAAACTTTTAAGCTCTTCTTGAAATTTATTTTCATCTAAAACTTGGGATTGATCTATGAGTTTAATTCCAAAATACTTGGCTCTCTCATCAAAATCTTTTTTTCTTTCTCCTTTTTCATTATTTAAATTTTCAAGAGTTACTATTGCAGTTTTAGCACTCAGCCCCATATTTTTGAGCAATGCAGCAGATTTATATACAGTATCATTAAAAAGGTCGGCTGGTTTATGTTCCGTTAGTGATGTTTTACACTCTATTATATTAAGGGTTAAACCATTTAAAAATATGACATCAAACTCATTATCTATACTCTGTTCTCCTTTTAATCTTTTAAGACCACAATGAATTTCATTTATTTTAAATTTTTCTTTTACAAAATAATATACATATTCTTCAAACCATCCACCAGTTATATATTTAGATTCTTTTTGATCAATTTTTTCTTGGTTTTCAGTTTTAAAACCAATATTGCTCAAAAATTCTTTTACATCATCAGCCACCCTTAAGTTTTTCTTTCTCCCCTCTTCTCTTAACTTCTTATAGACTTCACCTTTTAATAAACCCTCTTTAAAATTTTTAAGCATTGATTTCGCTTTATCAAAGTCATAAGATGGTTCAAACAATTTAATTAGTTCACTATCTCTTTCCGTAAGCATATAAGAGTTAAAATAATCCTTCACAGTAAAATTTGAAAGATCTAATTCAATGCTTTCCTTAAATATCTCAGGATATATTTTAATAAACTTGGTTAATTGCCTTGGTAAATAATAAGTTTTAGCCCCAAGCATCTTAGCTAATTCATGAACAGCTAAAGCCATTGTTTTTGTACCACCTGTAAGATTTATTATAAATTCAACATCTTCTGAAATAGAGTCTTTAAGTTTTTTTATTTCTTCTATACAGCTATTTATTATTTCACTAATATTTTCACTATCTACAATTATCCTCCTAACCTTCTTTTCTTCCAATGACAATGTGTTTATAATCTTATCTGATTGTTTAATCTTCTCCATTTGTTGAGTAGTTACAAAAATATTATAATCAGGTTTTATATGTCTTATAAACAATACATTAGGTATCTGTTGTTCACTTATTAAACTTATAAGTGCTTTCATTTTATTCACTATTGATATTTTATTGTTACTAATCCAAAAGAATCAGCTATAATATTTTTTCCATCCTTATCTTTTGCTGGTTTCCAATATGTTGTAGGATCATTTTTTCCTCTAAATTTTTTAATAGTTACTACTTCCTTGCCAGAATATTTTCCTATTATTAAATTAATTGTATTATTATCTTTTTCTATTTCAATATTTTTGTCTTTTTGTTCAGAAATTACAGTTTCAGTAAGGAAGTTATTACAAGCTTCCTTTAAAACTTTAATATCATTTTTATTATGCTCATTATTGATTATTTTTATACTTCCTTTAAACTTTCCAGAAGTTACACACTCAAGTATCTGATATGGACCCTTTGCTTTTTCGTTAGAACCTTTTTTAAAATTTATAGTATACAAAATCATTGTTTTAATATCTGATTCGGGCATAAAATCAGATATTTTAATATATGAGAATGGATCTGTAGAAAACTTACCCTTTAACAAATCCATTTCTAATTTATTGCTTAAATAAATTGGTTTTTCATGATTACCATATCTTTTGGTGTAAATAGTATAATCACTTAAAGTTTTATTTTTAAGTATTTCTTGTATGGAATTTAAATATGCTGTCCTTACAAAACCTTTTATAGAGCTCCCTGGTATATATGGAATGTTATTTGTTAAATGTGCAGTTCTCTGTATAACAAACATATTTAGATTTGATCCAATATTTTGCATAACACTATCATAATGACTCTTTAGTTCAGGTGATATTAATATTTTATAACCATCAGGTTTATACTTCTTTGCAAATTCATTTATCTTCTTAAAGGAATTAAATAAATTGTTTTTATTTATTTGGCTGATAAGCTCATTTTTTTCATTTTCATTGAGTTTATCAATTAATCTATCTGAGGTAAAATAAACAATATAAGACTCATTCCCAACATCAGTAATATAAAAATTAGTTATATCAAATTCTTCTCCACATCCTATATGAACAGGCCTTTTTATCTCTAATATACAGTTATATATTTTTTCATTTAACATAAAAACCTCTTCAATTGTTTAAATCAATATTTATTGGCAAACAGATGGTATATCCCTGGGAGACAATTTTTTTATCAAATAACGTAAAAGATAATCCCTTACCATAATATAAATTATTTAATTCTTTTTTTATTATGCTTCCTTCATCAGCCATTATAATTGGTTTTTTTATGTAACCATTAAATTCATCACCTAACTTCCCATAACGAATAAATGGTGAAAAATATATCATTGTAGGATTATTTTTATCAACTACAAATGGTGAAAGGGCATAATAACAATTATTATGACTTATTGCCATCTCAATTTCATTTATATCAATAACATCAAATCTTCCATATCCTAACGATTGATCTTTACCAAAACCAGCCTTACCCATATTCTCTATTTCTTTTTTAATATAATTTTTATCTAAATCAGATAAAACAAAAAACATAAAATTAAAACCATAAAAAGAGAAATATGTTTCACTATAAGGGGAAAAAATTCCTTTTCCTGTGGTAAAAGTTAACCTACTTATTGTGTTATGTAATGATTCATATTCTCTTAAAACAACTCTATATTTTTCTTCTAATTCAACATCATCTAATTTTTCTGAATTTTTATCCAATAACAATGGATTATTTAATCTTTGGATAATATACTTTTTTTTCTTACAACTTTTATGATTATCTCTTATTTGGTTCTCATCGAAAAGATATTTTAAAGGTAAAGAAGGAGTTTTAAATACTATATGATCTTCATTATCTTTTTTAACCACAGGATAAGCGGATGAAAAAATACAGAAAGGGGTTGCTTCATAATCTTTTATATATTCTTTTATTTTTTTATCTCCTTCATCATAAACTATCTGCCAGCAAAATCTCCCAAACAAAGTATCCCCTTTTGGATATGTTCCCCAGGAATAAAGTGGTCTTATCGTTATTTTATAAAGTTTCACTATTCCTCCTTAATTTACACCTTAAGCTCATCATCACCCCATTTTAAATCTACGAACTGTATCTTACCATAACCCCTGCTTCCACTACCACCTAAAGAATCATCCTGTAATAATTTAAGAGCTTCAACTATTAAAACTTTAAAATTCTCCTCATCATCTCCTTCAAACATTTTTAATGACATTTTAAAGTCAAATACAATTCCTGAGGGAACTCTCTCTATACGTCGTGGGTGCTCAGCTGTCCCTGTTATCCTATTAATAACATTTTCAGTTTTGATTTCTACCAAAGGAAGTCTGTTTTCATCAAGATTTTTTTTACAATCATTATTTATCATACAATCATAAAATGAAAGCCTTGTTAAACCATATTTACTTCCTCCATTAGCCCCTTCACCAAATAACCTTAATATATTTTCACACATAGATTTATTTTCATCAGGAATATTTAGTAAAGCCTCACTGTTAGAAGGAAGCCCGGCTTCTTTAGAATTCTTACCCATAAAATTATATTTTAATTCTAAAAGAGATCTCATTTTTCCTTTCAAAGAAGATCCGGGTATATAAGGCTCATTAGTATGTGAGTGCTTTATAACAGGATTATCAGTTCCTCCTATATGCATAGATATATCTCCGCCGCCTATATGTAATCCTGTCAATAGTTTAATTTTTCCTGTAATATTTATTATTTTTTCTAATTTCATCTTTCCTCCTTAATCTTCTTTTGGATTTAACATCTTATAATATGCAATTACTGCTTCAAATAAACTAAGAAACACATCAAAATCCTGAAGAGTTTTTATTTTGTTTTCATTTATACACAGATTAATAAAATCATAAAAGACATCAGATACAAGTTTTCTACCTTTTGCATAAGCAACCTTTGGTTTGATCATATATATATAAGCAAGTTGTTTTTTAAAATCCTCTTCATTTTTAATCAATCCTCTAATTCTCAACAACTCATCATAAAATTTTCTTATCTGGGTTGGCTTATTACTTTTGCTATCTGAATTAAGCTTTTCTGCTATTTCTTTAGCAGTATCAGAAAATAAATTTTGATTTATTATCCCTCTTGTTTCATCATTCCAGAATTTAATTTCTGGGAGCTGAATCTGTGGTTTGTTTTGATAGTTATTTTGTGGCCTATTGTAATCATTAGGATTATTTGATCTTCTATTCATATTATCCCAATTATTCCATTTTGGCATATTACCTCCTATTTCCTTTCTCTTCTTTCATATAAGAAATACCACAAAGGTATTCTTGTTTTAGACTTATAAGTACTGAAAAAAGTTACTAATTGATTTATAGTCTCTTTTTTTTCTTGTTCACTTCCTTTAAAATTTCTTACTGTATAATATCCTAATAAAGCCTTCCATTTAAGATTATACATATCCTTTATAGTAAACTCATTTTTTTCTTCTTCAACTTTTATCATCTCAGAAATTTTGCTTAACAAATAAAAATAAGACATTGACCCTTTTTCTTCTTTTTCCCATCTTTCTAATGTATCAACTTTAAATTTTGTTAATTTATCAAACTCATCCCAGCAAACAGTTTTATCAAATATAGTAATAGAATTTTTATTTTTGTTGTGTTTTGATTTTTCGAGAGACAACTCCACAGAATCTCTTATAAATTTAATTGGAGTTGCTGATTTGTGCAGGGTAATACCACAGGATATAGTTATTTTAGGGTTATTACATACATATTCCTTAAACTTTTTATTTATTGTATCTGCTAATTCAATTATTTCATTCCAGCTTCCTATTAAGAACAGATCATCTCCGCCTGCAAAGACTGTATAAATATTACTTTTCTTTTCTTTCATATATCTTGGCAACCACAGGACAAAAAAGTTATTTATCTGTCTGCTAAGATTTGAATATAAAGAAAGATTGTAGTTAGGTATAGACTGAAATATATTCCCTAAATTATCAATATCTGCTTTTAAAACTCCTATTGCATTTACTCCCTTAGATTCTAAGGACAATTCTTCAAAATCTTTTACTTCATTAGAATCATTATAACTTACATAAGAATTTAAAAATTTAGATGTAACATCCTTAGCAATGTTATCTAAAGAGATATCCCAATATTTTAATATGTTTTCAATATTTATCTCTTTACTCTTTTCAAATGATATTTGAAATTCATTAAATATTTTATTTTTTTTGACATCTTTTTCATCCCTGTATATTACAATTTTATTTGATTTTACAATTTCATCTCCAATAGAAATGAAATCATTACACATTTTACATATCTTATAAGTTTCATTATCATCTTTAAAGTCTATCTCTATCTCAGATTTTCTCTTACCACAAATAGGACAGATATCTTCAGATTTTTGTGGATAATCATCAATCATTCCTGAATGCTCAAATAAATCAAATTTATTATATTTTTTATTTTCTATTTCATCAAAAAGAGATATGAATAATTTATTTATTTTATTTATCTGTAAATCTTCTTCTGATGCTTCTTTATACGCCATTCCTATTGAAACCTCTCCATAAAAATTATTTATTAACCATTTGTTCATATCTTTTTCTATTTTTTCTATCTTATCAATAACTTCTTTTGAATTGTGAGAAAGTATTAAAAACTTTCCTGCATTATTTACTATTATTGATAAAGAAGTAAGACCAATCTCCTCACATAATTTTAATGCCAGAATTTCTGTCAGCAAAGACACATAGAAACTTTTAGCTCTTAATATTTTGGCTGATTTTTTATTTGATTTAAAACCTGAAAATATGAAATCTTGTATTCCATAAAAATTACCATTTATCAACAAAAATGGTTTTTCATTTCTTTCGTTGCTTTCATAATATTTATATAAGGCACTCGCAATTGCTGCTGTGGTTTTAGAATGATCATATAATGAGATATATGGAGGATTTTTACCCACAGTAAATGATGGTATATTAGACGTATAGATCATATATAAACTATCAAAATGATCGAGCCATATTTTTATATTGTTTTTATGTTTAATTTTCTGAGCATCATCTATAAAGTTTTTAAAATGAGTTGTGTAATCCTTTTCGCTGATTTCTTCCATATCTTTTCTCGGAAATATTGAATCTCTATCTAAAACAAGAGATTTATATTTATAATCATAAGAAAATTCATTTTGATTCTTAGATATATTTTCAAAAATAGAATTTAATCTTGTTTTTTTATAATTATGTAATTTATTTTCCTGTTCATAATTGTCATATTCAGATCTTTCAAATCCACTTGCCAATCTGTCCGCCGTTTTTATTAACTTTTCATAATCATTTAAATTTTCTTCTTTTAAATGATGTTTTGCTGCTAAAGAAATGAAATCCACAGATTTATTATTAATATTTATACTCTTAGACAATATATCTGGAAATACCTTTGCCTCACTTAAAAGTTCTATTGTAGCTGCTGTAAAAAGTGAATGCCTGTGGGTATAAATATTTTTATACTGTGGCTGGAAAACCGCTGTATTATTATTCAACCAGTTCTTAATAGTATCCTTATGAAAACCCACTTGTCCTATAGCATTTTCCTCAGCTCTTTCTGCAAATTTTCCAATATCATGTAAAAGCCCTGCTAATGCTATATAATAAATAGTATTATTATCACCCATAAATTAATCCTCACTTTTAAAGAATTTTACTAATTTTAATTCAACTTTTCAATAATATATCTTCCAAAACCAAAAGAACAATTTTTTCCCACTCCTATTATTTTACCTATTTCTAATATCCTACCAAAATTATTAAAATTACCACTGTAAACATATTCTCCTATTTTCCCCTTAAATAATATTTCTTTATGTTTGCTCATTGAGAATCTTATATCTAAAGTATTTTTTGTATTAAACGAAATTAATTTAATACTTTCAGCTTCCTTTAATAAACTGTATTTTAATTCCAAATATTTATTTTTATCAATTAATCCATATTTTCTATTGTAAGTTATAAGCAAAGACATTCTTCTTAAAATAAGTTTTATTAAAAGTTTGAAGTCAACTTCATCTGTCATTTCCTTTAATATCAGTGGTTCTTTAAAAACTACCTTAATTTTTTCACCTACTTCAATTCTATCAAACTTATATGATTCAATTGTTGTAAAACTTATATGGCTTTCTTTTATATCATAAACCTTTCTATCATTGTTGTATAGACTTATTACAAAAAACTTAGCTCTTTCTTTTCCTATACCTACAGTTTTTCCAACTTCTATTAAAGAGAAAAATATATTTGGTAAATATTTAATAGATTCAGCAAATAAGATTAAGTTCAAGGTTATTATATCATTGCTTTTAATATAAGTCTGTTTATTCTCAGAAAGTAAAATAAAATGTTTATATGTATCAAAAAGAATATTCTTACCATTATTTATATTTAAACTTCTAACTTTAGTTTCGAACAAGTTATAATATACACAATCAGATTTAATTAAACAATCTTCGCACAAAAAACTTTTAAAAGGACAACTATTTTTCTTAATTATATAACTTAATACACTTCTAAATGCTGAAGATTTAAAAGAATTTATATGAGTCTCTTCCATAAATTGAAGTTCAATTCTAAAATTATAAACAAAATCATCAAAAAGTCCCAAAAAATAATTATAAAATTCTTGATTTAAACTTTTATTATTTTCTATCATTAACATAAATTAATATTTCTTCTTTTTAAATCGAGGTTAAAATCTGATCTTATCTCACCCATACCCCAGACAGAATTTTTACCAACATTCACAAGCTCCCCAATCTTTATCCAAGGATAAAACATTTCTGCCCTATCAAGTGTTAAAAAATCATAAATACCATATCCAACTATACCCGATAAATCCTGAAGCTGCTTTGTTCTTGATGATCTCCTTCTAACCTCAACAAAATTCCATCTGGATGTAAGTGTTTTAACATTCATTGAATCTTCTTCAAGTGCTCTATAGTTTTCTTCCAAATCAGTGTTGTTATGGAAGTATGATATGGATGATATTCTGTCCCTCAATCTTGAAAATATGTGATAGAAATCAGGATTATAAATCGGTTTTGCATCATATATTATTTTGGTCGGGGTATTAAAAATAATCTTAAACTGAGTAGAAACTGGTTTAAAATTATTCGTAAAACCAAATGAAACTGGATTTTTTATCATACCATTTTTATCATATATAATTTTTTTATTGTTTTCACCATCCATAGAATAGACATTTCTCAATAAAAACTTTCCTCTCAGTGGTCCTATTCCTTCTTTACCTATTTCTTCAATAGTTTTTATAAACTCATTATAATGTTCAACCGCCCAGCCAAATATATTTATGCCTATATTAAAACTCTCACCGGGATAAATAATCTCCCTCTCTTCATATGTGTGTGTAAATATGAATGGTCTTGGAATGTTTTTAAGCCCCGATGGGGCAATATCTGCTGGAAGTGATGGCTCAAAGATCCTCTTATAAAGGCAGTTTGAATCCATACATCTATCAATACATATCTCTTTTGACTGACAATAAAGCTTTTTAAAGTTTAGTCCAAATGCTCCGCGAAATATATTTCCCTTTAAATTTTTAGGTATGAATATCTTATCAATTGCTGTAAGTGAGAAATTCAGTCTTAAAAATTTCAAACTTCCCAAAATCATATTCCTTTATTATAACATTTTTTTAAAATTTGTAAATAAAAATTTTAAAAGGGTATAAGAGTTAGATCCTATCTGTAAGAAAATCATATACCTAAGTTTACCCTGAAAATTATACACTACTAAAAAGCCATTGAGAAAATATGCTTGACTTTTTTTATAGTAGTGTATATAATATACATTATGGCATTTATAAGAAGGATAAAGAAAAAGGATAATATATACTTAGCT
>JAAYVG010000050.1 GCA_012517285.1 Elusimicrobiota bacterium | reverse complement strand
CAGCAATAGTAGGTGATAAACACAGGGGAATTCTTCATATTGCAAAGAAATATAATATTTTATATCAATCTTGCCATTTTCATCTGATATTCAAGATTATGGGCAGACGTTCTAAAAGTAAATGGTCAAGACATCAAAAAACTGGTATTAACTTATACAATACTGTAAAAGAGTTGATTACAACAAAAGATGATATAAGATTAAGTGTATTGCTCAGGAAATTAAACAGGATTAAGAATTCAACCAATTCACCTCAATTAAAAAGAATGATAAGTGGTTTAAGTAAGTCATATCCATATTACAGGACATATTTAGAGCATCCTGAGTTAAACATACCTACAACAAGTAATTGTATTGAATCATTAAACAGCAAATTTAGAGATTTATGTTATAGGTCAAGGGGATTTAGAACACTAAAAGCTTTTTCAATTTGGTTAGAAGCTTTTGTTAAAAATACTAAAAAAATAAGGTGTTTGTATAAATAAAAATAATACTACTTTTTTACTATTTACCAACCAAAATACTGTCTTTATCCCACGATCGTCTTTTTTTTGTCGATTTTGGAAAAAAACTTAATGGAATTTGCCAGCAATACTTTAAAAAAACCTTGCAGTTTTGATATAAATTTTTAAAATTTTTATACAGTTTTTTATTTATCAAATATTCACGGTTAGAGTTTTTTATTGCCCCCTTATTTACCTCCCTCAAAAAATTGCTAACAGAGGTCAGATGACAGAAATCAGAAAAGAGAGCTTATACCCTTCTCTTTCCTAATATTTTGCTCATCCATTCATCCAATATTTTATTTATTCTGACCACTATTTCGCTGACTTTTGTGATTTCTCATCCTTAACCTCAATAGTATCAAGAATCATTTTAAATGAACATGCTAATCGTTTATCATGACTTATCCATGACGGCTTTATCATATAATAATGTGATGGGGTTGAGCCAGGTCCTATTATATTCTTGAAAAACTCATACCACATCCCTTTCACTATATTATAATCATCAAAATATCTGCTTTTCTGAAAGATTTCTACTTCTATAATACTCTCGCCTTTTAATATTCCATACACAATTTTATGTAAATTATTTGGAATGGTTGGTTTTGCATCAAAACTAATAAATCTAAATCCATCTTTTATTGTAAATTCATTAATATCATATTCATCTAAATTTAGACCACTAATATAGATAAAATTATCATAATTTATGTCACCTTTCTTGAAATCTGATATTACCTTATCACTAACCTCTATACATTTTTCATTATAATCATAATCATACCAGCAATATTTTCCTTTTTCTAACACTTTTTTTAATTCTAATGAATACCACTCTTTTTTATAAATATAAATATTTATATCACCACGATCACCTATCTTAAAAGTAAACAAAGATGAAACCTCCTTTTTGTTTTTATCCTTGGGCATATAAATTTTCGCTCTCAGCTCAGGATATGATGAATATGGGAATGATATATATTTAAATCTTAGATATTCATTGTTGATCTCTCTTATTTTACCATCCTTACAAGATGTAAGATTATATATCAGGTTATAATAGATCCTTAATGTCTTTGTATAGTGTGTATCAGGTCCAAGCTTTGTGAGGATTGCATATGCCAATTGATGAATGATAAATATACTAATTAGAACTATTAATAATATTTTTGTCTTTTTATATCTTTTAAATATTTTGCTCATATTTATTTCGCTGTCTTTCGTTATTTCTCATCCTTAACCTCAATAGTATCAAAAATCATTTTAAATGAACAAGAATTATCCAATACAATCCACCTGCCGAAGCCACTTCAACGTAAGCAGACCAGTCTGCCGAAGCTGTTTCAGCGTAGGCAGAAGATGAACCTGAAAAAGTGAGATATCCCACACCAAAAGTAACCGCGTAGGTTACTTTTGGTTAGCAACAAAATAATATTAAAATATAATCATAAATTTATCCAAACCCGAAGTAACCTACGCGGTTACTTCGGGTTTTGAACGGTTAGTCTATAAAATTGTGGGCAAAGTCAGGAAATAAATACGCTGTCAATGCGATAATAGTCTATGACAAATTCCACATTATTCAAAAGCTTAAATCGATACAAGGATATTTATTATTTCAGGTTAAAGATCCATCAGCATTGTGGACTATTAAATCCAAGACTATATCCACAATAATTACGAAAGAACCAAATTTTTTTAACTTAAAAAATGAAGAAGTCGGAAATAGTTGAGGTGGTAGAATTACACATAAAATTTTACATTACCCGTTTGATCTGCATCTCGCGCAACATTCCTAACAAAAAAAAGTTTTCCCCAAGGGAAATTTGAGTGAGTGCCGTGAGATACAAACCTTTTATACTGTATTAGGCGATGGATAGAGCATCTTCTATTTTGTTGTATTTTCATGTAATTTCCCCTATCCTTGAAGATTCCAGATTTTCATAATTTCCTGTTCAAGATTATTGGTTCGTTTTATTATTTTCTCTTCATCCCAATTTCTATCACCCTTGTCGTAAGGCTCAACAATATCCTCTTTTGTAATAGAAAGTTCTGCATATGCCTTTATCCCTTTTTTTCGTCCTTCACCATTCATCTTCTTTTCAAAAGCATAGTTATGCAGTGCAGAATTCAAGGAAGAAGTAAGAAGCGTCATATTACCTATCCAATAAATCTTGTTGGACCTATCCCTCTTTGTTTCTTCTTCGGTCATTGGTAAACCATCGGGATTTGTCTTCTGAGGAATATCCTTCCAATATTCTTCCCATTTTTGTGGCATTATGTGTTCAAGTGAGTAGGTATATTTCAACTCTTTTATATCATATCTCTCATTTCTGTTTCTTCTATATAGCTCTATCCAAAACAATAACAGGGCAGCATTTTTATTAGAGATTTTTCTAATACCATTAGAAATTTCTTCGTCAGTTGTTTCTATTTTATTAAGAATTGCATCAGGATTCTTAATGAAAGTCTTACAATCCTTATTATAGTTTTTAGTCTCTTTTTGTGCAATCATCCTTCTTACTATGAACTTCTCTAAATTTAAAAAGATGTTTTTTCGAGACTCGTCTTGATATTTTTTAAAAACAAAAAGTATGAAAGGATGAAAAGTTGATATTTCTAAAACTTCAAGAATGTGGAGAAGACGCTTAATATCGTCATTAAATGGAAACAACATACTCTTGTCAAAAGTAATAATTTTCTCTTGGTAAACTTTAGCATACTCTATAATTTCATTTAGTAATTCTTCCAATTTTTCTTTTGAATCCCTGTTAGCAATTTCAGCTTTATATAGTTTTGATAAATCCGATAATGCGTGTTTATCTGGGTCATAGAATCCTTTTATTATAGCGAAACAATGTAGTAATATTTCTATGTTATCTCGTTTAAATCTACCTGTTTGTCTTTCGTTATCCCAATATTTAATAGTATCTTCATCTTGCAAGAATATTTTCTCCCATGTTTGTTTATACAGATCAATGGCTGTTTTTTTGCTTGATTTTTGAATAATTCGCTGGAAAAGGGCATTTTTAATAATTTCAGCAGGACTTAATCTAACTCCAGCAGTATTTAATGTATCAAAAATTGCTTGTTCATCATCGCTCTCTTCCACCAAATCAATTACTACAAGCATCTTGTTCTCTGAATTAAGTATTTTATTTAGAAGGCTTTTTTTTATTTCATCAGATTTATTTTTCAATTCATCATAAAAATATTGATAACATTGCAACATCTTGTGGCTATTTTCAGTAATCTGGTTGATTGTTGGGTTATTGTCTATATTTGCCTCTATAATATTTTGGTACACATCTGCATCAACTTGTGAATGTTCAATTTTAATCGCATAGTTTTGACCGGTGCAATCTTCTCTATAAAAAAGAATATCCTTAATATTTTTTTCACAGTTTTTCTGTATTTCTGATGGAAAAGTGTCATATAAGGCTTTAAGCAGAATACTCAATGTTGTGAGCCTTTGTTGTCCATCAATAACCTCGAGTTGTTTAGGTTCTCCAGATGGAGACAGTAATTGTTTCAATATTATTGATCCTAAAAAATGACCAGAGGGTTTATTTAAAAGTTCAGATAACAAGTTTTCCCAATTGTCTTTATCCCATACGTAAGTTCTTTGAAAAAAAGGTATTTTTACCATTCCTTCAAGACTCAAGAAGTTAAAACTTTTTGCTTCTGCTTTCATAAATAACTCCTTTTCTTAATATAGATAGTGCTCTGCCTTTCGACTAACGTTTCGCGGATAAAAGAAGTTTTTGCGAAACAAAAATTTAGGTGAGGCTCTATGAGCCGAACCGTTTATCTACTGTTATGCAACCGAGCCATCAGGCAAGTAAAAAACTATCTAATGGCATTTTCCTCTAAGCTCTTTATGTGGCTTCTCTATATTATACCATAATAAATAATCCATCAATTTCCTAAACAACTAAACAACTGCCTTGCCCCTTCTTCCCAAACAACCAGACAACCAAATAACGAATTTATCCGTCTTCATTTGCTGTCTTATCTGTTTACATCCTGATGAATCCGTTTTCATCTCGATGATTAAAAAATGCGGAAGTTGGGAAAATTGTGGATTATTAAATCCAAGACTATATCCACAATAATTACGAAAGAAACATTTATTTAATTATTCTCTTTTCTATTTCAAACGTGATTAACAACTTAAAAGACCTCTAAACTTACTTTTTTCTATATACTACATACGTTTCACTTTCTAATCTAACAATACAAACACTAAATTGAATAATTGGGACTTCTATGCGTGCACCGTGAATTATATCTTTTCTAATTCCAATAATCTTACCTATTCCCCATACAAATGAACCACTAGGAATATCAATTTCACCAGGAAATTGAAAAATAGATAGCCAATAATAGTAGTTAAAAACACCATCTATAACCACCGTTCCGATATTTTCATCAGGCTCAGATGAAATGCCGAACCATTCTGTCACCCCATTTTTAATAGTTGTATTTTTAACTCCAAAATATCCAATATGAAAGTTTACTTTGTGAGCATCGGAAGGATGAAGTTTAAAATAATCTAAAAGACTAATGCCTATGCTTGTATCTTTTATAGCATTCTTTTCATGTATTAAATCACTCATTATTTTAACTACTTGCGTATCTGAAAAATAATTAGTGGCTTCAATTTTTTGTTGTTTAAGTTTCTGTAATTTTTTTTGTTGTATTCTCTCCTGTTCTTCTTGTTTTAGAATTTCTTGACGCCTCCGTTCTGCTTCTGCTGTAAGCATATCTTGTTCTTTTTTTTCTAACCTCTTTTTATATACTTTAATCTTTTCTGGGTCATGATGTTTAATTACTTCAACGCCAAATTTCAATTCTTTGATTAATGTTCCATCTGTATTCTCAAACTGACATTTTCCCTTATTACATCTTAAAATTATTTGTAAAAAATTAGGTTTAATTTCTTCTGCTTCACCTGTTTCTTCAAACTTAGTCTGCCAATCAGGGAATTTGAAATCTATTTCATACATCGCAGTAGGGATAAAACTAGAACCTAACCCTCTCAGTAAAACATCTAAGGAACCATCTTGAGAGATTTTAGATGAAACTGTTCTAATATTTTTCCCAACATCCCAAGAATAATAAATATCCAAAACTTTTTCGGCTAATGGATTTCCATTCTGATCAATAAATTTACATTTAAAACTTACATCTAACGGTTTGAAATTTTCTATTTTATGCCAACCAATTAGCAAGTCTATAGGTGATGTTATTAAGCCAAGCAAATCAGTACCTTCAAGATTAAGATTCGACCTCCACCAATTCCAAATCGGGAAAGTATTTTTTACCTTCACTTCCCTACCACCATCTATAGAAAATATTCCCTCTTGTTCTTTACGAACGGAATAGGAAAATGACGTACAACCAGAAAATCCAACACATATTACTAACACACAAAATAGCATATTATGCCAAGTTTTCATTTGCTTTTGGAAAATTTTTAAATCTATCATATTAAGTTCATCTGGTATTAAATAGTCCCCATTTATTTTTATAACAGTTTATTTTCTTTAAATTTTGTTGAGGTGAAAAATAAATAGCATATTGATTGTTTAGCCATTTTTCTTTGAGTTGTTCAACATTTTTTGCTGGTATTACAAATACTTCTGGAGGATCTTTTATATCTTCAAAATTATTATATTTGAGAAAAATATATATAATTTTTTTGCTTTTTAATATATTTTCTCTGGTTCCTATAACCCATTTCCCTGTACTTTTACGAACAGATTTTACACTGACTGCAAAAAGCTGATTGGATTTATTTTTAACAAAAATATCTACTGATTTTGCATTACCTATTGTAAGTGCTGGTTCATATCCAAGCTGATACAGCTTTTCCATGACAAAAAACTCGCCCGCCATTCCTGTAGCATATCCTGATTTATGTTTATTCATAATTTATCCTTCTCAAAAGCAATATTATGTTTTTTCTGTTATTAAATATTTTAATTCTGACTTATTTAAGTCCTGGTAAAGAATTAGGCCATTCTGTAGTATAAATTTCGCAAACATACCTAAATATATCTTTCTAACCATGGCAAATGTCTCGTAGGCAAATTGGCAACTGCCGAACAGTGCCAAAATCCATTTTCTGGAAAAGCAATTTGGCTATTTCTATCTCTGGAAACAACCAAAGCAGAAATAGGTGGTAAACCAAAGTCAGCACATACTCTATTGACATCATATAGAAGATTACTTAGCTCTATATGTGGATTTGGATGATCCTGTAGTCTTTCTGAAACTTCTCCATATAAAATGCGTTCCTGTCTGGAAGCAATATTCACTAACAGCTGATATAAATCCATTCTTGCCATAAATCGTCCTCCTTTACTGGGATATAATCTGCCATTTATTATCAACTGGTTTCAGTTTATACCAAGACCAAGGGGGGTGAGAGAACTTAAAATTCATAGGAGCAGATTTCACTTCTTCATTATTCTCTATCCAATACCTTGCATCTTGTACCGATATACATATTAAGCTTTCCACAGTTAATGGAAGTATTTTCTTTTTCTTATAATCAACTTTCCAAATATAAGATAACCTTAATTGTTCTCCCATGTCATTCATTGTAACCTTCAAATATTCCACTTCCCAACACCCATCTGGCAAAGGTTTTATTTCCCATTTTTCACTAATTATGTGTCTCTGTATCAAAGTGAGTACAGCGGCTGCTGATTCATCCCCTAGATTAGATTTTTCTTGATACTCACTATATACTTCTTGAACAGCATGTTCTAAATCTAGAAAAAACTGTCTGATTGTTCGTTTTTCAGAATCTATAGAAATGGTATTCTGGACTAGATTAAGAATTTTTGATCTATCTACCGACTCTATAAGATTTTCACTTTGTTTATTCTCTGTGGATTTTTGAGGTGATAAATCTTTTTTAAAATTAGCCAGTTCTGGGTTTAATTTTCCATTTTCTGTTCTTAGTGGATGTGTTTCATCTTGTTTACACCCAGATACCATTATTATAAAAGAAACAGCAGATATAATAAGAACTTTCTTTATATTTTCTCCTCCTTTCATAGATTAGTCCAAACTCAATTGTATGTATCGTAATAATACCAAATAGGTTTTGCAAACAAATTCCCTCCATAATATTCTGTAGAATATCTATACATATTGGACTTTTTACAATCTAAAAAAACTATCTAATGGCATTTTCCTCTAAGCTCTTTATGTGGCTTCTCTATATTATACCATAATAAATAATCCATCAATTTCCTAAACAACTAAACAACTGCCTTGCCCCTTCTTCCCAGACAACCAGACAACGAGATAACTAAATAACTAATTAGTCTGTCTTCATCTCGATGATTCTTCTTCCTAAATAACTAAACAACCAGTTTATCCGTCTTCATCTGATGTCTTATTCGTTTACATCCTGATGAATCCGTTTTAATCTCAATGATTAAAAAATGCGAAAGTCGGGAAAAGCTTTTCCACCCCCAGACAGATCGGACGAGCCGATGATTTTTTATTATACCAATTATTTCAATTCTTCTCTGCTTTTCTTCAATAACTCCGCGTGTAATTTTCCGATGAAAGCCTTGTTATTTCTTATCACTTTTTCAAAAAATCCGGTATAGTCCGCTGGCGTTAGAAAATAAAAATAATACTCCTGTCCTTTGTTCTTAATCTTATTGTTTAGTTTCACAAAGTAATCATTTGCACCAGCTATTTTATCTCGATTTTTTACGTCCGTGTCCTCATCGTGTTTCGTTTCCACAAAAATAATTTTGTCCTTCTTTTTGATAATAAAATCGGGGTTGAATTGCTTTTGCTGGGGGTGAGTGCCTGGGCGATAGTTATACGGAATTGAATAAAATCCTTTGTCTTTCGATTTCACCCAGCAATCAATAAATTTTGCGTTTTCTTTTCTTGTCAATGTTGTCGCAAAGTCAATTTCTGGCTCTGACGCAAGCACTGTAACATTAAGAGGCGATTTGTAATTGACCTCATCTGTTTTTATGGAATACTTGTTTTTTATTTCCCCAAGCGCTTCGTTGATATTTTCTAACTCCTTTGCCGTAGATGATTTTAACGACTTTTCGCTAAACATTATTCCTTTATTCTTCTTGACTTCGCTGATACTGACATAGGACGCGTTCATTTCTTTGGTAGTTTTTTCAATCGGATCGCTATACTTATCCACTATTCGGGATTGACCGGTTAATTGTCTGTAAAGCGTATTGAAAGACGATTTTGCTCTTTGGAGGTTAGCTTCTGTTATTGTCTTTTCGCCAATATCTTTCAGTTCTTTTTCAATAAGATCTTCAATAAATTTTTTATTCGCTTTCTCGGCGAAGTTGGTATTATGCGTTAAATCCAAAAGCAAGATATTATTAAAAACTTCGTTTACCGCTTCCTTAACGGAATACTCCTCTAAATCAACCTTGGTTCGTCTGATTGTTTCCTCTTGTGTTTTCACCGACTTATATATTTGTTCAGTTATATCTTTCCTACTACTAAATCCGAGAGATTTCGGTAGTTCAATTTTGCCGCGAGCAGGTGTTTTTGTTTCCGTTTTAATCTTTTTCTCAACATTGATGTAGTAGAGGGAGAAATTATATTTTGATTTTTTATCAACCTTGCTGGTTATTTTCTTGCTGATTTCCGCAACATCCCGCACCAAATCGTCTATTCTTGGACCCCAAGCGTCATGATTAAAAATTGTAACCTGCGGATGAATTTTCGCGTCGCCTTGATAAGCTGGCGGCACACGCAAACCCCTGCCCAACACTTGGGCAATAAGTAATTTTGAATTAAACGCCCTGTCTTCGTGGGGGACGATTTGAAAGACATTATTGACATCCCAACCCTCGGTAAGCATCGAAACAGAAACAATCCATTCTACCGGATTTTCCGGCTCGTCAACAGTTTTCAGTAATTCTCGGTTTGCTTTATGCTTCTGGCTTGAAGTAACCGGCAATACTTTTTTCTCTGCTTCTTCGACAGAAATCCCTTCTTCTGTTCTCAAAAACTTTCTGATTTCATCGGCGATTTTATCGGTCTTTGAAATTTGATTGGTAACAAAAATAGTAATATGCTTTTTAACTTTCGGATATTTCTTTTTGTTTTCAATATGGTTTCTGTAAATTGCCTTAAGTTTCTGTCCCCAGCCCCTTGACTCATCTTTTTCCAAATAGTTGATGTCTTTCACCATTTTATCTTCAATCGCTTGGCGGATCGGATAGCGATAAATAACATCTTTAAAATAATTGTCGCCTTTATATGGCGTCCCTGACGAATTAAGAATATAAGCAAAGTTATACTCGGGATTTTTTAAAAATTTTGCCCATTCCAACATTTTTCCATCTTCTGATTTACTGGCGTGCGATTTCGCGTTGATAAAATGATGCGCCTCGTCGTTTATTATTAAAATCTTTCTGTCCTTTCCTTTTAAATCTTTAATTGATGAACCAACATGGTCATAGGCCTTATGGATATTGTCAATCACAATATCACCCTTTTTAATTGCCGGATTTGCTTGAATAATGCCCGGGTTTCTGTATTTTCCGCTTTTTGGAAATGCGCTTTGCAGATTTGTTTTGCTTGTAAAATTATTAAATTTTTTCCAAAGTTCATCTTTGATAGTTCTTGAAGGGCAGACAACTAAAACATTATCAACCGCACCCTCGGCAAGCATTATCCTTGCCGCCGCGTACATTACCCAAGTTTTTCCAGTTCCAGTTGCTAAATCAATCGTACAACTTAATTTGTCCTTAAAAAGTAAATCGCCAAGCAGTTCGTCTTCATCCCTAAAAAATTCCCGCATCGCCTCATTTATTTTAAAATTTTCCCTAACTAATTCCTCTATGTTTTTGTATTCGCCGCTCAAAAAGAATTTCAAAACCTTTCTTGTCGCTTCAATTTGATACTCTCGTTCTCCGCAAAGCTCGCCAATAAAATCCTCATACTTTGAAATATCAAAATTGTTGGCTTTCTCTGAAAGCCGTAAAACTAAATCATTTGGGCTGATTGTTTCTTTATCTTCTTCGCTCATTTTATTTTTTCTTAAAATCTTTAATGTTTTTCACTTCTGCCTTCTCGTTTCCTAAAACATCAAGATAAATAATCATTAATTTTTCACCGACTTTTTCTTTTGGAAAAACAACCTTAAAATCGTTTTTTACAATCTCATCATTAAAGAAATAATGGTCCATATCAAAAACATTTCCATCGTAGTCCTTATCAATCATCACCATTGATAATGCTTCTTTCTTCGGATCTTTAAATTCCACTTGCTTTTTGCTGATTTGCACTGGTTCAAACTTTTTTATTTTTATCACCAACTGGTCAAAAAGCCCGCCCTCTGTGCCTTGATAATATTCACACTCAACATTGGGTGGATATATAAAATCAAATCCCACGCTTTCAATCGTCTGATTAATGTTTGCTTTGGATAATGGCTGTAATCCTCGAATAAAATCCTTTTCCAGAATTTTTTGAATAATAGAATACGGCACTTTTAAAACATGGTAGCGGATTTTCCCTTTATCAATATAATCCTCGTTAAACCGAACAACGCTCATCGGTGCGATTATGTACATCTCATCTTTTAATCCGTCCCCGAGAGTTTTATGTAAATCATCTATAAACTCATGGGTTAAAAAATCCTTTTGTGAGAACACCATTACTGGCCGGTTATTCAAAATGCCGTGCATTTGAACGCCTTTAACTCTGTTGTCTGCTGGCTCTGCACCAAACAATTCCAAGACGAATTTTCTATAATCTACTTCGTCCATTTTTTCAAGAAATCCGGAGTCAAGATAAAGTCCAGCGTTATACAAAACAAATGGCTTCGGTTTCAACGCTTTTCCCTTGTTACCAATTTCCGCTTTCAAATTCAACATTCGTTTTTGCATTGTGTAAATAGCCAACTTGGAAGAATCTATCATTATCCATTTTCTACCCAATTTTTCAGCTACTGCGCCAGTTGTACCAGAACCAGCAAAAGCATCTAAAACAATGTCGCCTTCGTTTGAAGATGCTTTAATAATTCTTTCTAATAATCTTTCCGGTTTTTGAGTGGGGTATCCTAAAATCTCGTTTCTAACTCTTGAAACAATTGGGAAATACCACCAATCCTCTGGAATTTTTCCTTTTGATAAATCAGCTTCTTTCCCACCAAAACCAGTTCCCTCGCTTTCAAACTTACCAGCAGTTGTCTCGTGATACGGAACTCTTATATCATCTACATTAAAAATCCAGTTATCACTTTTTGTATGCCAAAAAATTACTTCATGTTTTCTGGAAAACTGTTGCTGGCCGGGAGCACTCGGTCCTGTATATGTCCAAATTATTTCATTTCTTAATTTTTCTTCTCCAAATATCTCATCCAATAATAATTTTATATGATGCCCCTTTCTCCAATCCAAGTGAACAAAAATACTTCCATCCTCGGTTAATAATTCTTTCAAGAAAATCAGTCGCTTTCTCAAAAATTCTAAAAATTCCGCTCCGGCGATTTTGTCTTGATATGCTTTTTGTTCTTTTGCGCCCCTGAATTCCTGCTCGGTCGCAAACGGAGGATCAATATAAATGAGCTTTACGCCGTTTCTGCCGTCCGGATTTCTTAATTTTCCTTGCTCTTTTAATTTCAAAAGATGTTTTAATGCCTGTAAGTTGTCACCGAAAATTAGCATATTGTGCCACTCATCTTCTTTAACTTCGCCAAATTTCTTAATCGGCTGAAACGGCACGCTTAAAGTATCCGCCAAAATATCTTCTTTTCTTTCTTTACCAGCATAAACAAGCTCATATTCTCTTTCCGTCTCAAACGGAATTAAAAACCGGTATTCATCAGAAATCGGCTTGTCTTCCTGAATCTTCTTAATAATTTCCTCTTTTTGTTGCTTAGTTAGTTTTTTCATAATTATTTAAATAAATCATCAACGCCAACATTTAGAAATATCATTTTTTGCATATTCACCTCTCAAGTTTTTAAGATTGCCGCTTCACTTATTGACATTTTATTGCCACACTATTCCAACTAAGTGTAATGAAGTTTTAGTTTTTTTCGGTCAAATTGGGCTAGTTCAAAATCAGGACTTGATGCTAATGCTTTTTTAGGACATATATCTACACACTGGGCACAGTATATACATCTATCTAAATTCATTATGCAGTCAAACTTTTTCTTTTGTGGTATCTGGCTTCCATCAGCAGCTGTTTGAGGTGCAGGCTGTTCTGCACTTAAAACTATTTCAATTGCTCCGGCAGGGCATACTCTCATACACATCTTGCATCCTATGCATTTTTCAGACTCAAAAACTATTCTTGCCCTAAATCCCGGATACGTTTTTGCTTTTTCAAATGGATACTTTGATGTAGCAGCCTTTTTTGTTAAATTTTTCATTGCTTCAGGAAAAAGTCTAAGCGGTTTTTTCATATTCACCTCATTAAATATTTACTTTTAAAAGTATGTCTATAAGTATCTGCAAGGCAGATACAGGAACAAGCCATTTCCATGAAAATTTTAGCATCTGATCCACTCTTACTCTTGCCATTAATGCTTTAAAAAGTATGAGTATGAAACAGACAAAAAAAGTTTTTATTATAAACAGAATGAAACCTGCAAGTCCTGTAAAACTTCCAAGTCCTCCTAAAAATACTGCACTTATAAATGCAGCAAGAACGATCATCTCCATATCTATTGAAAGGAGGAATATTGCCAAAAGCCTTCCAGAGTATTCTGTGAACTGCCCACCAACAAGCTCATTTTTGGCATGTGGAGTATCAAACGGAACCCTTTCTAACTTACCCTCCGCTGCTAAAAGTGCAGCTATAAAGCCTGGAAGGTTTAGAAGAATAAACCATGGATTGGCAGAAAAATAAGCAGCTATGCCACTTATTGACCAACTGCCTGCAAGTATTGCACATCCTGCAAACGACATAAAAAGAGGAACTTCGTATCCAAAAAGCTGGGTCATAACCCTCATAGATCCTATTGTAGAGTAAGGGCTTGTTGATGACCATCCTGCTAAAAAGAATGTTACTGTCGGTATGATAAGCAGATACATAACAACCATTATGTCACCCTCAAAGGATACGAGAGCCTTACCGTCCCATATCGGGATCATGAATATGCTTGTTATTATGCTTGCCATAGCTACATAAGGAAGTGATTTAAATAAGATCACATCAGCATTTTCAGGTATGACAACCTCTTTAGATATAAGTTTTATAAAATCAGCCAATGGCTGATAAATCGGCGGCCCTACCCTGTTCTGCATCACAGCAGAAAGCTTTCTATCAACCCATTGCATAAGCAGAGCATATACTCCAAGAAATATAAATCCCGGAAATACAGCTATATAAAGTAAAGGTATTATTGCATCCATACTTGCGCTCCTTATTAAGGTTCACTGGAAAACTCTAACGAAAGATAAATAGTAGATTATTATTCTAAAAGTGTACGATTTTTAAGATAATATTGCAAAAAAAACCATGCACTTTTTATCTTTCTTTTGGCAATAAAGAACTACGGCTTCGTCAGAACTCGCTTACAGACTACTATGTAGTATGCTCGCTCATTCTTCCTCGCCTCATAACGAAAATCATTGCTTTATTGCTCAAATAGAGTTTTTCAGTGAACCTTGTTTTTATTTAAAACTTATTCCTTTTTTCTTGTAAAACTCAATTGAATACTTCCTGAGTTCTTCCTGATCAAAGGTTTTTCTTTCGCCCTTGTTTATATCATAGACAACAGCCCTGTCAGTGCAGCTCATACACGGGTCTATTGCAGCTATGGTTATTACGGCATCTGCTAAATATCCCTGTTTAAGACAGTAAGGAAGCGACTGGAAGTTAGAGAGTGTTGGGGCTCTGACCTTGACTCTCTCAGGATATTCTGTTCCATTTGATTTAACATAATGAATATCCTCTCCCCTCGGTGCCTCATATCTAAAAACTGCTTCGCCAGCAGGAATCTTCCATGGAACCTTAACTGATATAGGTCCCTCAGGTATTGCCTTTAATATCTGTTCTATCATCTTGTATGATTCTATTGTTTCTAAAACTCTTACAACTGCTCTTCCAAACACATCACAGGTGTGATATGTTATAACCTTCCAATCCAACTGATCATATATAAAATATGGCTCATCCCTTCTTACATCAATGTCAACACCACTTGCTCTCGCTGTCGGTCCAACAGCATTCAGTTCAAGGGCAACATCCTTTGGAAGTTTCCCAACGTTTTGTGTCCTTGCTAAAAATGTTGGTTCCTCTGTTACAACGTTGACATAATATGATGTTCTTTCCTTTAAATACTTAATCTTTTTTGATATTTCATCAACCTGCTCTTTTGTTATGTCACGTCTAACACCACCTATTGTGTTCATTCCATAATGGACTCTGTTGCCTGATAATAATTCAAGGCAATCAAGAACCTGTTCTCTGTCCCTCCATGTATACATAAAAAGTGTATCATAACCTAATTCAAATGCTGCCACTCCAAGCCAGAGCAGATGTGAGTGAATCCTTTCAAGCTCGGCCACAATAGTTCGTAGTGCTTTTGCTATTGCTGGAACTTCAACCTTTGCTATCTCCTCAACTGCTCCTATATAGCAGCTTACATGTGAGTGTGAACATATGCCACAAACCCTTTCTATAAGATAAATATCCTGAATATAATTTCTGTTTTCAGCGGCTTTTTCAATTCCTCTGTGATTGTAACCTAAATTGACGGTTGCATCAACTATCTGTTCACCGTCAAGAACGAGCATAAAATTTTCTGGTTCTTTTAAGGCTGGATGCTGTGGTCCAAGGGGTATTTGCATTTTTGACATTAGTCCTCCTTAACTGACTTCTCATTTAACATCTTGTTTAACTCATCCAATTTTACTTCCTTTCTGAGCGGATGAACACCCTCTGGAAACCCTTCAGGGAGAGGATAATTTCTCCCCTCTGGCAAACCTTCTACTTTTATACCGAAAAGATCAAAAAGTTCTCTTTCATATGAGGTTGCAACAGGATAAACTGATAAAACACTTTTTAACACTGGATTTTCTTTCGATGTTCTTATCTTGATGTTGAGAATAGTTTTATGATCTGTTATATGATATATTGCTCCTAATTTTTCCCCCTCATCAAAACCTGTTATTGTTGAAAGATGATAATAACCGTGTTCCTTTAAGTATTTCATTAAATCAAGTGCAATGTTTTGATTGATATCCATCCATACCCTGTTCTTTCTGGGTATGATAACATTTTCAATTGCATCACCAAATTTTTCCTTCAAGTTTTTTACAAGTTCTTCTTCTTTTATTGTTTCTTCGCTCATATTTACCTCTCTATTAGTGGTCAGTGGACAGTGGTCAGTGATCAGCAAAACAAAACAGTGGTCAGTGGATGGTGATCAGTTAATAATGTATTTCCCTTCCACTAATCCTGCCTACTGTCAGGCATGCCCGCACCGAGCACTGATCACTATTTCGCCGACTTTTCAAGCTGTGTTATCAATTTAACCACTGCATCAAGCAAAGCCTCAGGCCTTGCGGGACATCCCGGTATGTAAGCTGATACAGGTATGACCTTATCAATCCCGCCCACTACTCCGTAGCATCCATCAAAAACTCCGCCAGAGCATGCACATGTTCCAACAGCTAAAACAAACTTTGGATTTGGTATTTGGTCATATATCCTTTTAAATCTCTTTGCCTGCTGTCTTGTGAGTGGGCCACTTACCACCATAACATCAGCATGTCTCGGCGTTCCCTTTAAAAGCATACCAAATCTTTCTACATCATATCTCGGTGTGAGCGCATCAACTATTTCTATATCACAACCATTGCATGCGCCAGTGTTGAAATGTATTATCCATGGCGATTTGACCCTTGACCAGAGTATTATTTTATCTTTTAATTTCATAAATTCATCCTATAAAAAGTATTGATAGTATAATGATGACTATAAGAACATATGTCAGCGGAATAACAAACGGAACCTGAGTTGCAAAAGCAAGTGTCATAAGCATCAGAGCAACAACATGCAAAACTGTAAAGAATATTGCGTATGGATAGAACTCCTCATATGAAGGGGTCGTCTTTTGAGGCTCAACATCCTCACCACAGCCGTATGTTTTTGATGTCTCAGGATTCTTTTGAACCCTTGGCTCAAACCCCTTTATTATCTTTGCAAATATAAAAAGGATTATCAGAGCGATTATAAAAGCAAAAGGAGGATACAATAAAATTTCCATATTTTACCCCTTTAAGTTCATAAGTTTTTTTATGTCTATGCTGCCATTCAATCTGTAAGACTTAACAACAAGGGCAAGGCCACTTGCTATGACTATGGCCTCAACCATTATCATCACTATAATAACACTCTGGGCAAGTGCCATATTGTTTGTTGCCTGTCCTGCTGTTATCATAGCTATTGTTGCTGATTTTGATATTATCTCAAAGCCTATGAGCAATTTTATTATGTTTCTTGAGACTATCATACAGTATGCACCTGTGAAAAATAAAATTGCTATAAAAAACCAGTCAAGAGGAAAATTAATGTTCATTCTTAGTCTCCTTGGTAAATATATGCTTTATAACAAATATGCTTGCAGCAAGAAGTGTTATCTGGCCTATTATATCAAAACCTCTGTAAAGCCAGATCATATCACCGAGTGGTGGATTGTTTGATGGATTAAAGCTTGCAAACTGAAAGAGATTTGCAAAGTATTCTGGTACAAATATTGATGCTATAACTGCAAAGCCGACAAGCATAAGAGGAAATACTGTGTACTTTACTCTTTTCTCCTTGAGTGCATCCTCATCATTTTTAACAAGGCTGACAGCACTTATAAAAAGAACTGTTATAAGTCCGGCACAGACTGAGAGCTCAAATACTGCTGCCCATGGTGCGTTGTATGCAAAAAGAAGTATTGATATACCAATGCTCAAGAGTGCAAGCATTACTGCTGAGTTCAACAGCTTTTTTGACATAATGGCCATAGCCGCAGCCACAACTATTATGAAATAAATCAAGAGATAAAATATCATCTATTCCTCCGTTAGCTGAGTATCCTTTCAAAGTATGGAAATACTCTGTTAAAAAATACACCTGTAAAAATTATTATAAGGCTGATAACAACAACAGGTATCAGGAGCTGATACTTAGCTTCTTTTATATCATTAAACTTTTCAGGAAGTTTTCCGAAGAATACCTTTTTTTGCATTATTGTGAAGTAGGCTAATGTAAAGACGCTTGCTATAAGTGCAGCCACAGCATAAAATATATGACCGCTCTGCCAGAGAGCAAGTATTATTAAAAGCTTGCTCCAGAATCCTGAGAGTGGTGGAAGACCAGCGGTTGAAAAAAGTGCGATGATTGATGTCCAGCTTGTCCACGGCATCCTGTGCTCAAGCCCTTTTAGCTCATCCATATTGGTTGTCCCCGTGCTTTTTTCAACACAGGCTGAGTTCAAAAATAGAACTGTTTTAAATGTTGCATGGTTTATTAAATGGAACACCGCTGCTATTATTCCAATCGGAGAAAATGTTGCCGCTGCAAGTATTATATATCCCATCTGGCTTATGCTTGAGTATGCAAGCATCCTCTTCATATTCTTTTGAACAGTTGCTGCGATAGCTCCAACAAAAACTGATAAAAAGCCTGTGAAGAGAAGAAGCTTTGAAAGATTGCTGCCAAAACCATAGCTTGATAAAAGCATAACTATTTTTATTATTGCATATATCCCACCAACCTTTGTAACTATTCCTGCCATATATGCTGATACTGGTGAGTATGATCCCTCATATACATCAGGAGTCCAGAAATGAAATGGAACAATTCCAGCCTTTATTAAAAAACCAAGTATTATGAATGAGAGTGATACAAATGTAAGAAAGTTCATACTTGTAAATTTTATAGTATCAAAGTCAAAGGTTCCATAGTTTATCATCAGAAGCGATATTCCAAATATTATCAGCACTGATGCAGGAAATGTAAGAAAAAAATACTTTATTGCCGCCTCAATTGAAAATGTCTTGCTGTCTGATGTTATCAACGCAAATGAGCAAACACTCAATGCCTCCATAAAAATATAAAGCGTAAAAAAATCTCTTGACATAACAAGTGAGCACATTGCAGATACTGATACGAGGATTAGCGAATAATATGATGAAAAATTTGTATCCTTTTCTACCTCATAGTATGTTGAGAAAAAGGTTATAGCCATACCAACAAGATAGATTGTAAAAAGCATCAGTGTCGTAAACGCATCCGATGTGTATGATGTATAATCATTCAGTACTAGATAATAGATTATCACATAACCTAAGTTTATTATTCCACTTAAAAGGGTTATGTTTGCTATGATCTCCGTTATCCTTCTATGCTTTCTTGGTATGAACGGGATTATGAGTGCTGCAAAAAGCGGCACAAGACTGTATGAAATTAAATCTATTGCCATTTTATTCCTCCAAGGTATAATAGATAGATCGCAATGAACAGGAATATAAAAAACATAGATACTCTGTAGCTTGCACTCTGGAGCCTTGAAAGTTGCTCAGATGCCCATCGTGTTATTGCACTCGGTATGTCATCAATCAGCTTATCAAAGAACCTGTCCACTTTAAACATTATTCCTGCAAAATATGCAAATATATATCTTGATATCTCGTATATATCAAAGTATCCTTTATCGGCCATAGCATATGTTTCCTTTAAAACAGGTGCGTGATGTATATGGTCGGATGATTTATATGCCTTTCCTGAAAGCCTGAATCCTATTATATGGTTGGTTACTGCTATTATCACGACAACAAGAAATATTATGAAAAGACTATCGGTATGGAAACCTGCTAACTCAATATTTCCTACTACAACTCCTAATGATGAAAGCGATGGCTCTATAAATTTTGATACAGGAATATCTGCACCAAATCCAAAGACTATGCATATAGCTGCAAGCAGAATCATTGGTATTATCATTGAATACGGTGCTTCTTTTGTATCTTTTAAATTCTCTGGGCAACTTCCAAAGAACACGCTGTGACCTAATTTAAGAAATGATGCGAGTGTAAGGATTGAGCCTAACTCAGCAGCATAAAAGAAAAGTGTCCATCCGCTTGCTAATGTTCCCTTATAAACAAGCTCCTTTGAAAAAAATCCGTTGAAAGGTGCTATCCCAGATATGGAAGCCGCCGCCACTATAAAGCATATAGCAGTTACTGGCATCCTTGAGAAAAGTCCACCCAATTTTGAGATATCATTTGTTCCTGTTTCTCTTTCAACAGCACCTGATGTCATGAACAAACAGGATTTGTAGCTCGCATGGTTTATCATATGAAAAAGTCCACCTGCTATTCCTATAGGGTTTAATGTTCCTATTCCGAGTATCATATATCCAGTTTGGCTTACAGCGTGGTATGAGAGCAGCCTCTTATAATCACTCTGAACCAGTGCCATCATAACTGCAACAAGTATTGTTATAGCCCCTATTGCCATAAGTATTACTTGCATTGTTGTGTTAAGGCTGTAGAGATAAATTGAGATTCTGGCCAAAAAGTATATACCGAGTAGCTTATCTATTGCCGCAGGGATGTATGCCATAAAAGCTGCATTTGAGTTTAATGCTGCATCAGGTATCCAAGTATGAAATGGGAATGCCCCAGCTTTTGTCAGTGCACCTATAAGAAGCATTATGTATGCTATTGTTCCCCAACCACTTAATATAAGTTTGTTTGATGATATACTGCTCATAAGATATGTGTCAGATATATAGCCAACAATAACTATGCCTATCATCATAGCTATATCACTTATACCGTTTATTAAAAATGTTTTTAGAGCCGCCTTTCTTACTGCATAGCCTTCACCTGATATATAGATATATACATAAAGGAACACAACCATTGACTCCCAGAAAAAGAGCATTGCAATAAGATTATCGCTTAACACTGAACCAGCAGCAGCTGACTGAGTCAAAAGTAAAAGAAAGTAAAAAATCTTTGAATATCCCTTGTTCTTTACTGATATAGCATAGATTGATATAAGCGTTGAAAACATACTTACAGCAAAGAGAAGAAATGCTGAGAGGTGATCAACTCTGAATGCCATCATCTCTCTATATCCAAGCCATGGAATCTGATAGATTATAGGATTTTCCCCTACAAGCCTCAAAAGAGTTATTGAAGCAATAAAACACAGAAGAGCTACAGCAATGGAAAGAACCTCTTTTAAATATTTTGTCTTTTCTGAAATCAAAAGTATCAGAAAAGCGGAGATAAAAGGTATAAGTATAGGAATCAAAATTAAATTGCTTATATTAGTGTTTGTATTCATTGTATGTTTACCCCCATCATATACATTGTTTCGGTTGTTATGCTTGCATAGTCAAATGGATATGTTATCAATATACCAAGCACAAGCCCCAGGAACGCAAGGAAGAGGACTGATGCAACCATTGTTGATGAACCCTCGCGGGGCATATTTGGTTTTTCGCTTCCAAGGAATATTTTATAAAACAGTCTTGAAAGGTAGAGCATTGTGAGGATTGCACCTATAAAGAAGAGTATTGAAACGATGATATCATTTGTTTCTATAGCACCCTTGAACACAAAAAACTTACCAAAAAAACCGCCAAACGGTGGCAGTCCCATAACAGAGAATGCTGATAGAGCAAATGCTAATGCTGTCAGTGGCATTGATTTTACAAGTCCACCCATCTTCGTTATATCCTTGGTATGGGTCTTTTGCTCAACTATACCTGCACAGAGGAATAGGGAGCCCTTTGCTATGCTGTGCATCAGTATGTAAACAAGTGCTCCGGCAAATGCTAATTTTGAGCCGCTTGCAAGCCCCAAGAATATGAATGAAAGCTGACTTATGGTGGAGTATGCAATGATCCTTTTCATATCTGTTTCTATAAGAGCTGCTCCTCCTGCGACAAGGGCAGTGATGCCAGTTATTATAAGGACCATATAGCTAAAGCTTTCAGGAACTATAAAAATTGTTCCAAAAAGCTTTGCATATACGAACGTTCCTATTTTGACAAGCACTGCGGCATGGAGCAGTGAGGTAACAGTTGATGGGGCAACACCAGCGTCTGGTAGCCATGTCGAAAATGGTAGTATAGCAGATTTTGAAAATATTCCGCAAAGGATGAGTGTTGCTGGAAGAAATGTTATCTCCTTTGCTTTGAGTTCGGATATTACAACAGTTCCTTGGGTCATATAGATATCTATTATTCCTATAAGCATCAAAACTGCACCAAAAAATGTAACAAGCACCGTCTTGTTAGCCTTTGCTATTTCTTTATCGCCCCTAAAAAATCCAACAAGCCTCCATGATGCAAAGCCTGTCAGTTCCCAGAATGTGTACATCCATATAAGATTGTCAGAATAAACAAGCCCCATCATTGAGCCCATAAAAAATATGACCATTGTGTAGTATTCTGTCTGATTCTCATAGTGAGATATATAATCAAGAGAATATATAACTATAACAAGGCTGATAAGCGATGATACAGTTGCCATAAATGCTGATAGAGGATCTAACTTTAGTATGAAATCAAAACCTAATGGAAACGAAACGACATATCTTATCCCGTCCAGAAAGGCATTTTGCATCAGTACTACGTTGAATATAAAGGTTGAAGCTGCTATGACCACAGCCATAACATTTCTTAGATCCTTGGATATCCTGTTAAATAATGGGATTGTAAAAGCACCGATAACAGGAACGAGAACTGCTAACAAAACCGTTTTGTCCATATATACCTCTTATATAAGCTGTAAATAAATTCAAATCTCTTCAGTATCTTTCATCAGCAATCAAAGCTTTAATGAAATTTTACCAAAAAAAACACCGACTTCGCAATTAGTTAATCTTAATTTTTTATAAGTCAGACTAATATAATAGCAAAAAATGGAAGTTCTATCAAGAACTCTGATAGTATTATATCAGGAGATTTTCCTTTTTTCATCATAAATATCATTATAAAATAATAAACTGGAAGGAATAAGATCGGTATTGAAAAATATCTACAGTAAGGTATCGAAATAAAGAGTAAAACTAATAAAATAATATAAAGAAGCTTGAATGTTCTTTTCTCACCCAGACAGAAGTATATGTATTCATTTGTTATGATCATATCATTCTTTTTCTGGAGTATGCCTATAAATATATTCCTTATAAGCGATGCTGTAAAAATAAGCAATATGTTTGAGTAAAAGATGGGTGAGCTAAGCTTGTGTAAGCTTATCGCCGGTATGAAACAGATTATATAAACCCATCCGAGTGTGATAAATATGTCCTTTATGGCTGAGATCTTTAAACTTTTTTTAATTTTCCGATATACCATTGCTGGCAGAGCAAAAAGCAGTATTAATATGGTGTAAAGTATTCCACTGTTCAATGATAATAATATGGAGAGTATGATTGATATATATGCAATATATCTTATCTCTCTGTTATACTTCAAGAAAATTGTTTTTCTAAAGTTGTTCTCATTAGCCTCTTTTTCAGAGCTCCTGTTTATTATGTGTGCTGCCATAAGGACAAGAGAAAGAGATATTGCAAATTTTATATCAGGGCTTGTTTTAAATGATTTATAAACCACAGATATAAGTCCGAGAGCGGCAAAGCCTGTAAATATGCCTGAAGCCACTATAAACTTAAAAAATTTTCTAAATATATTTTCTTTGTATATAATCCCCCTTATTTTTTTCTCCACACCAGATATGAGCCAAGCCGGCGTCGATGCTCCGGCTGTTATAAATACAGTATTTTTATCCTTAAAAAGGTCATCGGTTATATCATTCTCATTTTCCACAAGAACTGCTTCCTTTGACATATCCTTACATATCTGATACAGTCTTTGAGTGTTTGCTGAGTGCTTTCCACCTATAACAACAACAATATCTGCAATCTTTGAAAATTCTATTGTCTCTTTCTGCCTCAGTTTTGTTGGTGTACATATTGTGTTAGAAATTATTAATTCTTTTATCTTTGGTGTTAAAATATTTACAACCCTTTCAAAAAGCTCTTCCTCCTGAGTCGTTTGAGAAACAAGGTTTGCTTTTTCTATGTCAGGTAGCTTTTCTGCTTCCTCAACAGAGCTGATAACAAAGCAATTATCGCCTGCATAACCTTTAAGTCCGATTACCTCAGCATGTTCTTTATCACCAAGAATTATTGTTGTATATCCTTTTTCTGAGTATTCTTTTATAATCCTATGTGCATTTTTAACAAGTGGACATGTCGCATCCACGTATTCAATGCCCGATTCTTTTATCTTCTCTTCAAGTTCTGGAGGTATCCCGTGTGCTCTTATAACAAGTATTGAGGTTTTTATATCATTTATCTCGCTTATACTATTAACTGCAACTATTCCTCTTTCCTCTAAATTTTTTATAACATCATTATTATGTATTAACTGTCCTAATGTATATATTTTTTTTGTTGAATGTTCAGATAGTTCTATAACCTTATTTATAGCGTTATTAACACCGGGACAGAATCCTGCATTTTTTGCAATTATGATTTTCATATTTAAGACAGAGGTCAGGTGACAGAAATCAGAGCTCAGAAAAAAAGAAGTAAAAAAATCTATTTTTCCTATTTCATCTAATTACTGATCTTGCCTATATTCTTTAAAAAAGCTTCAAAAGCTGGTATATAAAATTTTTTTATTCTATCAAATATTTCTTTGGAAACACTTTCATCATATATATGAGAAGTCCTATTCCTATCTTCAAGCATATCTAAATATACCTCGTCATCAACAAGGAAGTTTGATCTAACTGCCTCTTTTATAGCCATTCTTGGACTATCAGCATTTTTGCCATGAAATTCTAATATTATCTTTAATGTTTTCCAAAACAATTCAAAGCTAAACTCAAATCTTTGTACAACACCATCTCTTTCAAGATCATTTTTGGCAGTTTTCGCCCCCTTTTTTAATGATAAAAATGCTTTTTTAAAGTTTTCAATCGCTAATAAAACTTCATTTTTTTTCATATATCACCTTTCCATACCCTTTAATATTTTTAAGAAATTTTTTCGAAACTCTATCAGTAAAAATTAAATCAATAGAATAAATACCTCCTGCTTCATCCAATTTTTCCCTTAGCTTTCTCTCCTTTCTAAAGCTGATTGTTTGATTTGTTTTAATAGCTAAATCTATATCAGAACCATTTCTTGATTTTCCATTTGCTCTTGAACCAAACAAAATAATTATATCTGGGTCAATTTCCTTTATTAATATTGCTTTAATATCATTAATCTTTTTTCCAATATCCATCAATCATTACTACTTTTATTTTAATTAATTAATTTATTATTCCTAATTTTCTTCCAACCTTAATAAACTTTGAAACAGCAAACTCTAAGTCTTTTATAGTGTGTCCTGCTGTTACAATTGCTCTAAGCCTTTCCTTTCCTTTAGGAACTGTAGGATAAACTATATAAAGTGAAAACACTCCCTCGTCAAAAAGCATATTAGAAAACTTGATAGCCTTTGAGCTGTCACCAACCATAACAGGGGTTATTGGTGTTACGCTTTCTCCTGTATCAAAACCTGCTTTTTTAAGTTCTTCCTTAAAAAAGTTTGTATTGTCCCACAGTTGTTTCAAATATTTTGGTTCCTTTAAAAGTATATCAAGTATCTTTATACATGTTGCAGCAACTGATGGTGGTTGTGAACTTGAAAAAAGAAATGGTCTTGCAACAGAACCGAGGTATGCTGTCATATTTTTTGTTGTTGCAGCATAACCACCAACAGCAGCAAAAGCCTTTGAAAGAGTGCCTATCTGTATCTCAACCTTGCCATCAAGCCCATAATGATTTACCGTTCCTCTTCCTTGCTTGCCTATAACACCACTTGCATGAGCATCATCAACCATAACCATAGCATCATACTTGTTTGCCAGCTCCACGATTTCTGGTAGCGGTGTGATATCACCGTCCATGGAGAATACTCCATCGGTCACTATAAGCTTTCTCTTTGCCTTTTTTGACTCAGGGCTTTCTAATATTTCTCTTAAATTATTCATATCCTTGTGTTTGTATATCTTTCTCGGAGACTTGGCCAGCCTTGCTCCATCTATTATTGATGCGTGGTTTAGCTCATCCGATATCAGCAGATATTCCTCGCTCGTCATAAGTGACTGACAGACTGCTACGTTTGTTGTAAATCCCGATTGAAAGAGTATTGAATCCTCAGTTTTTTTAAATCTTGCAAATTTTTCCTCGAGTTCCTTATGTATCTTCATTGTTCCTATTATTGTTCTGACAGCTGCACTTCCAACTCCATACTTGTTTATAGCATCTATCGCAGCTTTTTTGACTGCTGGGTTATCTGCCATCGCTAAATAGTTATTTGATGTAAGGTTTACAACCTTTTTCCCGTCTATTATTGAAACTGGCTTTTGGGCAGAGTGTAAAACCCTCGGTTTTATAAATCTGTCTTCCTTTTTTAATGTCTTTATCTCCTCATCAAGAAACGCTAACTTTCTTTTAACATTTTTATCTATCATATCATTCCTCCTGTTTGTTTTTATCCTTAGATTTAAAAGCGTTTTCTATAACCGAGATAAGCATATCAAGCTTAAAAGGTTTCTGTATTATATCATATGCTCCACTCATCTTTGCTATCGGTTTCTCAAACTGAATATCCCTTGATGTAAGAATTATTATAATAGGTGGATTTTCAAGGTTGTTTGTTATCTCATATGCAACGTGATATCCATCCATATATGGCATTATCACATCAAGAAGAAGAAGGTCATATTCATTGTTTCTTACCTTTAATATAGCATCCTTGCCGTTGTTTACTACATCACAGCTATGGCCTTTTGATGCTAAAAAGTTTGATAGTAATTCTGATATATCTGCATCATCATCTGCTATAAGTATTTTTAATTTATTCTCCATGAATTATCCCCCATTACCTCTTTTATTTTTTTTAATATATTCTTTGTTACCTTTAACTGTATTGATGTTTCAACAGTATAGCTGTGTCCGTTCATAGAGCTCACAACAAAATAAACCTTTGCTCCTCCTGTATCCTTATGAGCGTCGAGCAATCTCTTTATCTCTTTCAGTTCTTTGGGATCTTCTCCCATCAAAACCTTGCCTTCAAAAAATATTATAAAACTTTTTGAAAATTTTTCAATATAATCAGATACTTCATAGATCCTATCAGCTATTATTTCATATTTCTTATCAGTAAAATCAGATGATTTTATATTGCCATCTATTACAACTATGTTATCAGTTACAATGGCATTCTTATATGGCTCAAACTGTCTTGGGAATATCGTTACACCAATTGATTCTGTAAGGTCTTCTATTTCAAGCCTGCACATATTCTCATTTTTTTTGGTCTTTGTTGGTCGTGTGGATGTAATTATTCCACACAAAGTAACCTTTAAATTTTCTTCAAACTTTCCATCTATTATATCCTTTATGGTATGGCTTGAAATCATCTTTATTATCTTTTTGTAATTTAAAAGAGGATTTCCTGATAGATAAAAACCTAAAACATCTTTTTCATACTTCAAAATTTCATGTTCGCTCAACACCTTTGACTCCTCTGTTTCAAAAAGAAGATTTGTGTTGTATGAAAGTATTGATGCCTTCTCATCCCTGTTGCTCATATTTATAGCCTTTGTTCTTTTATGTGTTTTGGTTAGCTCATTCTCATTAAAAAGTTCATCAAACGCACCTGCCTTTGCAAGTGATTCAATAACCCTCTTATTTAATTGCTTTGAGTTATTCCTTGATATAAAATCATTAAATGATTTGTATTTACCATTTTTTTCTCTTTCTGCAACTATCTCCTCTGCCACGCTATCCCCAATATTTTTTATTGCTGTAAAACCAAATCTTATTGCCTTTTTCCCATTAAAATCTTCAATCTCAAACTTCGGATATGAAAAATTTACATCAGGTCCTAATATATCAAAACCCATATCCCTTGATTCCTCAAGATATGTAACCATCTTGTTTTCTTTCTGGTCTGAACCTATTGCATTGTGACCTATTTCGCTTGAAAGAAGTGATACCATAAACTCAAGTGGATAGTTTGCTTTAAGATATGCTGTCTGATATGCAACAGTTGCATATGCCACAGAGTGTGATTTGTTAAAACCATATCCTGCAAACTTATACATCTGATCAAATATCTTTGTTGAAATCTTTTGTGAAATTTTATTTTTTTCACAACCTTCTATGAACTGTTTTCTGATCTTTTCCATCGCCTCTGGTATCTTTTTGCTCATAGCCTTTCTGAGTCCATCAGCATCAGAAGGAGAAAATCCTGCAAGCCTCTTTGAAATCTCCATTACCTGTTCCTGATAAATTATTGTTCCATATGTATCTTTAAGTATATCCTCAAGAAGTGGATGGTCATAGACTATCTTTTCCCTGCCATGCTTCCTCGCAACAAAAGAATCAAGCATTCCCGCCTCAATAGGTCCTGGCCTGTAAAGTGCAACCAACGCCGATATGTCAGAAAAAACTCGTGGCTTTAAATTTTTAACAAGCTTTTTCATACCATCACTTTCTAACTGAAACACACCAGTTGTTCTTCCCTCACAGAGAAGATCAAACGTTTTCTCATCATCAAATGGAATTTTATTAAGATCAAAATCATTATTGCTTTTCTTTATCTCATCCACGGCATCCTGAATAACGCTTAATGTCCTTAGACCGAGGAAATCGATTTTTAAAAGTCCCATCTCAGTGAGAATCTCACCGTCATACTGAGTTGTTGTTATCCCTTCCCTCTGTGCCAGAGGAACATACTTATATACGGGTTTATCGGTTATAACCTTTCCAGCAGCATGAACTCCAGTTTGTCTTTTCAAACCCTCAACTTTTAACGCAACATCAAAAAGCTGTTTATATTTTTCATTGCTATCTATAATTTTTTTTATTTCAGGATTATTCATTGCTGAAGCCAAATTTGAATCATTCATCATCTTGGTGAGCTTGTTCATCTCTGCGGCAGAAAAACCCAATACTCTACCAACATCCTTTATTGCAGTTTTTGCCATTATATTGCCATATGTTATGATATTTGTAACATTATCATGACCATATTTTTCCCTTACATAGTTTACAACCACTTCTCTACCCTTGTCAGAAAAATCTATATCAAGATCAGGCATACTCTTTCTTGAAGGGTTTAAAAACCTTTCAAAAAGAAGATTGTGCTTCAATGGATCAACCATTGTTATATTCAGTGCATAGGACACAAGAGCCCCAGCACCAGAACCTCGTCCAGGCCCAACAGGAACATTATGCTCCCTTGCGTATTTAATAAAATCCATAACTATTAGAAAATAGCTTGAAAACCCCATATTCCTTATTACTCCAAGCTCAAAATCAAGTCTTTTAGAATACTCCTCAGGAATCTCATTAAATTTTTTCTTGAGTCCATCATAACACAAGTCCCTTAAATATTCATACTGCGGGTCTTCAATCTTTCCCTTGCTCTTCAAATATTCCTCAGGGATTTTGTATTCAGGTAGATATATCTTACCCTTTTCAAGCTTGAAGTTACACATATTTGCTATCTCAACAGTATTCTTAATCGCATCAGGAAAATCACTGAAAAGCTTTATCATCTCATCCTGAGATTTGAAATAAAGCTCCTCAGTTTCCATCCTCATCCTTTTCTGATCATCCAGTTTAGCGTTTGTGGATATACATATATGAACATCGTGGGCAAATGCGTCCTCTTTGAACTCGTAATGGCAGTCATTTGTTGCGACAAGCTTCAGATCAAGCTTTTGAGCAATATCAGCTAATGGTCTTAAAACCTTTTTTTCATCAGGAAGATTATGGTCCATAAGCTCAATATAAAAATTTTCTTTTCCACATATACTCTTGAATCTATCAGCTGTTTCAAGCGCTTTTTCAAAATTATTATCAAGTATATGCTGACACAGAAGAGAGTTCAAGCATCCTGATAGAAAAATTATCCCCTTATGATATTTTTCAATAAGCTCAAAGTCCACCCTCGGATGATAATAAAATCCTTCTAAAAAAGCTATTGAAAGCATTTCTATAAGATTTTGGTACCCCTCGTTATCTCTTACAAGAGCTGTAAGATGCCCAATTTTTACATTTGAATCCTTGCTTTTGTTTTTTCTGTCACCGTCTGTTATATAAAGTTCACAACCTATTATAGGTTTAAGACCAATCTTTGTAGCGTTATTATAAAATGATATTGCACCATACATATTACCGTGATCAGTCATCGCTACTGCTGGTATTCCCTGCTTTTTTAATCTTTCCAAAAAACTTGATGGTTTTCCATCTATATCAGTTATCCTGAGCATCCCATCCAGAAGTGAATACTCTGAGTGATTGTGAAGATGTATAAACTTGGTCTCCATAATTTAATTATACAAATTATAATAAAATTGTAACTGATAAATATTTGTATTGGTTTTTGATAAAGTTAAATTTTAAAATCAGAAAACTCACAGAGATTTTTAGCTAAACAGATATCACACCTTCCTTTTCTGTCAAAAACTGGAAATTGAATTTTTTTATAACAGTCTATTAAAAAAGGTATAAGATCAGCATCGGGTTTGTATTCTATCCTTATTTTTTTCTGGTTCATCAAAAAATAGTAGCTTATATAATCAATATTTATTGAATATTTTTTTGAAATCCCATAAGCATAAATTTTAAGCTGCAAGGAATTTTTTTCATAGCCATTTTCCTTTTCTTCAAACCCCATTTTATAATCAACTATTTCTATTTTTCCATCAGCAGTTTTATCAACTCTATCTACAGTTCCCCTTAGAACAACATCATCATTTATTTCTACTTTAAATATATCTTCAGAATAGAGTATTTTAGAATTATTTGTTAATTCTGCATTATAAAATTTTTTTAACATCTCAATACCCATATCATAGTATTCAAGCATCTGTTGCGGCGAAGTGTAACCATAGTTACACCAGTTTTCCTCGTAAGCAAACAAAAGTCTTTTTAAATCAAGTTTTTTTTGGGCAAAATCTTTAAGTGTTTTGTGGATCGATAAACCAAATGAGGTTTTAGGATTGTGCTGTGTGTATTTTCTATCAATATATGAAAATTTATAAAGGTAAGGACAGAAGAGATATGAGTTTATCTTTGAATAATTGATTTCAAACATTTTTTTTAGGTTTAAAAAAATCTATAATAGTATCACCATATTTTTCGCTTCTGAATTTTATCAGAGATTGTGGAGTATCAAGCTTTTCATTTATATGATGCTGGGATATAACTATCCCGTATTTTGAAAGCAGTTTCCCTTCAACAACGTTGCTGAGTGTTTTCAAGCTGTAATTCAAAGGATTGTTTTGAGCATCCCTGTATGGTGGCC
The DNA here is from genome assembly GCA_012517285.1 of Elusimicrobiota bacterium. Classification (GTDB taxonomy): domain Bacteria; phylum Elusimicrobiota; class Elusimicrobia; order Elusimicrobiales; family UBA9959; genus JAAYVG01. The sequence goes on along the minus strand of JAAYVG010000050.1, from coordinate 6,850 downwards.
CCATATAAACTATATCATAGCCAACCGGTGAATAATAATTAAGCCAGCTTAGATTTTGAAGGATATCCCCTTTTAAAACAGTCGATACACTCTCTAACTCCAGATGCTTTATATTTCGTTTTATAGCATTCAAACAAGTTATATCCTTATCAACAAATACAACCTTTTGAGCACCTCTTGAAAGAGCTTCAAGCCCGACCACTCCAACGCCAGCATAAAGATCAAGAAATATTGAACCAGTTATATATGGTCTCAAGATATCAAAAAGAGATTTCCTCATCCTTACTGATATGGGTTTTACATGATGTGTCATCGGAAGAGAAAAAACCCTTCTGTTTTTTTTGGTGCCTGCAATTATTCTTATCATAAGTTTAAAAAAATATATTATAATTTCTATAATATATTATAACATATACTTATAAGGTTGAGAGGTTTTATGGAAGATTTTGATATAGTAATCATAGATGATGACCCAATGACAGGTGAGCTTACAAAAGACCTGCTTGTGGATGCAGGATGGAAGGTGCTTTTGATAGATGACTCTACAAAAGCTGTTGAACAAATAAAAAAGATAATGCCGAGGCTTGTCATAACAGATATAATGATGCCGGGAATAAATGGTATGGAAATATGCAAGACTCTCAAATCAAATCCAGAGACAAAGGGAATAAAGGTTGTAATACTTTCAGGGAAATCATATGAATCAGAAAAGCAAAGGGCAATGATGTTAGGTGCAGATTTCTTTATGGCAAAGCCATACAATGTAGAAACATTTTCTAAAGCTATAAAAGAAATAATGGATAATACAAAAAAGATTAAGCCTCCCCCACCACCAGTAATTTCTAAAAAAAACATATCCATCAGAAATATTAAGTCAGATCTTAGCGAGAACCAGATAAGGCTAACAGCCTACGGCATAAGATCACTTGGGAAAAAACTCCCAGTGTCATCATCAAAATATGGCAGGCAAACTCTGTGTTTTTCTATAGAAACCAAGGATGATATTCTCATCTGTGATGCTGGCAGTGGGCTTTATGATGTTGGGAATGATATAAAAACAAAAAAACCTTATAAAAATATATGGCTTTTGCTCACACATTTTCACCTTGATAATTTAATAGGACTGCCTCATTTCTCACCTCTGCTTGACTCATCCTATACGATAAACATAGTGGGACCGAACGATCCCGAGAGATCTCTCAAGGATGTTATTAAAACAAATCTTTACAGTTCATTTTCACCTATATCAGGAAAGCCAAAGGCAAAGATAAATATATATGAAGTCTTGGAGGAAAATTATAAACTTTCAAACAATATAAAAATGGCAACAATGTATTCAAACCATCCAACTACAACGATGACGTATCTTTTGAATATTAACGGGTTTAGAATCGCTTATTCTCCAGATAGTGAGATATGGGAAGAATCTACTGCATTTCAGGATTATAACGAAAGGTTTGGAAAGTTTACGTCAGGCTTTGATGTTCTAATCCATGATTCATACTATAATGATAAGGATTATGAATCAAACAATCACAAGGGACACAGCTCCATATCAATACTAACGAAGTTTGTAACAAGGAACAGAATAAAAAGTTTTATCCCAGTTAACATAAACTCTGAATATGATGATAAAGACATAGATGATATGGAAAAGGTTGCTATGGATATAATTAAAAAATCAAAATCTATATCCACAGTAACATTTATGAAAGAAGGGGATCAGAAAATTTTTGAGATAAAAAAAAGTAGTAGGTAAGAATTAAAATTTTAAAAAGCGGAGGTTTTTATGTCAGAAAACAATATCAATAAAGAGCAGGTTACACAACAACTTGAGATACAGGTTGATGATGTAACAGCTCAGGGCATATACACAAACTTAGCTGGTATTGCTCACAGCGAAACAGAATTTATACTTGATTTCCTCTTCATGCAACCGAACCAGCCAAAGGCTAAACTTAGGGCAAGAATAATATCAAGCCCCATACACACAAAAAGACTCCTTTCAGCGCTTATGGACAACATAAGAAAATATGAAGAAAGATTTGGCAAGATACCTGAAAGAGAATATAACGTTGGTGGGCATTCATAATTGGTTATCTGGTTGTTTGGTGGAAACGGAAGTCAGAAGTCAGATGTCAGAAAACAGAACTTGCCTGCCCGCCCACTGCAATGTCTTAAGAAGTTGTAAAACCAGCATTAATTTAACACATATAATCCGTCGTAGTTCCAAAGGCAGGCAGGGTCAAAAGACATAAAGCACGAAACAGTATTTAAGGAAAATTCCCTATTTGTCTGTCCTCTGCCGTTAGGATTTTTTTAAGTGCCCTATTATTAAAATTATAAATATTATATTTTGCTATAATATAGATATGAGGTTAGAAGAATATATTCAGGATTCACAAACCCTTGTAAACAAGAGAATAAACGAGTATATAAACAAAAAAGAATCAGCATGCAAACTTATTAAAGATGCTATGCTTTATTCTATTAACTGCGGTGGAAAAAGGATAAGACCAACCTTGATGTTTCTTACATATGAATTTTTATCCACTGGTAAAAAAACGGATATAGTGGATGCCGCTGCCGCAATAGAAATGGTTCACACATACTCACTAATACATGATGATCTCCCTGCAATGGACAATGATGATCTGAGACGAGGAAAGCCTACCAACCATAAGGTTTTTGGCGACGGAGTAGCAGTTTTGGCTGGTGATGGACTTCTGACTGATGCCTTTCACATTATTTCAAGCTCAAAAAAGATCAATGAAGAAAAAAAGGGAATGGTGATAGAAATTCTATCCAGAAGAGCGGGTAGCTCGGGGATGGTATCAGGACAGACCATAGATCTTGTATCAGAAGGAACATTGCTTAAAAAAAATAGCAAAAAAGAATTAGCTGAGCAGCTCGATTACATACACCAGCACAAGACTGCTGATATGATTATGGCAGCCTGTGAAATAGGGTGCATATTAGCGGATAAAGAAAAGGATTTAAGATCCATATCTGATTTTGCTCAAAAAATAGGATTTGCCTTTCAGATAGCTGATGACATACTTGATGTCATAGGCGATAAGAAAAAAATTGGAAAGAATGGAAGTGATAAAAAAAATAATAAACTCACATACGTTTCATTTTATGGAATAGAAAAATCAAAAGAATTAGAGGAAAAACTTTTATCTGAATCATTAAAAATACTTGATATGTTAGATGGCAGGGATGAACATAAAAAGCTTATGAAAGAAATGGCATATCTTTTAATAGGGAGAGACAGATGAGATATTTAGGATATATAAAAGGACCACAGGATTTAAAACGGCTCAAAGTAAATGAGCTTGACGATGTTGCGAAGGAGATAAGGGATACCATTATAGAAACGATAAGCAAAAATGGTGGACATTTAGCATCCAGTCTTGGGGCTGTTGATATAATAACAGCCATACACTATGTCTATAACTCACCTCAGGATAAGATAATATTTGACACTGGTCATCAAGCATATGCTCACAAGATACTCACAGGCAGGTTTGATAAGTTTGACACGATAAGACAGTTGAATGGTATATCTGGATTTTTAAAAAGAAATGAGAGTGAGCATGATGTCTTTGGTGCTGGACATGCATCAACTGCTTTAAGTGCAGCCTGTGGCATAGCAGCAGCAAGGGATATACTCAAAGAAAACTACAAGGTTGTTTGTATGGTTGCTGATGGTTCAATGACAGGAGGCATGAGTTGGGAGGCAATGCAGAACATCGGCCATCTCGGTCAGGATATGCTTGTGATATTAAATGATAATCAGATGTTCATATCAAACAGAGTCGGCCAGTTTGGAAAGATATTAACCAAGCTTTTGACAATGGGGACAATTAAAAATGCTGGTGAAAAGATTGAAATATTTCTAAACAGGTTTCAGTTTTGGGGAAAGAATATTTTAAAGATGGCAAAGCGAGCAAAGGTTTTATTTTTTCCCGGTATGATATTTGAAGAAATGGGATTCAGATACTTTGGCCCAATAGATGGCCATAACATAAAGGAAATGGTTGAAGTACTTGGATATTTAAAGGATTTAAAAGGCCCTGTTCTGCTTCACATAGTAACAAAAAAGGGTAAGGGATATGAGTATGCTGAGGACAAGCCAATAAGCTTTCATGGAACATCACAGTTTGATATAAAAACAGGTGAGGTAATAAAAGCACAAGCACCAAAAAATATACCGAGTTTTACAAATGTATTTTCAAAGACACTTGTTGATATAGCTAAAAAAAATCCAAAGATCGTGGCTATAACAGCCGCAATGCCTGAAGGGACAGGGTTGGATGCGTTCCGCGATAAATTTCCATACAGATACTTTGATGTTGGTATAGCTGAGGAGCATGCGGTGACATTTGCAGCAGGTCTTGCGACACAAGGCTTCAAGCCTGTGGTAGCAATATATTCATCATTTATGCAAAGAGCTTTTGACCAAGTTATGCATGATATATGCCTGCAAAAACTTCCTGTGATAATAGCTATGGATAGAGCTGGAATAGTTGGAGAGGATGGCCCAACACATCATGGAGTTTTTGATTTGGGGCTTTTTAGGATGCTGCCGGATCTATCAATAATGGCTCCATCCGATGAAAATGAGTTGAAAAACTGCCTCTACACAGCAGCGGATATGCAGATTCCTGTGATAATAAGGTATCCGAGAGGAAGCGGATTTGGTGTTGAAATGAAAGATGTTGAAAAGTATGAATATGGAAAGGCAGTGAGAATAAAGCAGGGTAAGGATGTAAATTTTGTAGTTACAGGAAATAGATTGCATCCAGTCTTAAAGGTTGTAAAAAAACTTTCTGATGATGGCATAGATGCAGGCGTTTACTATTTCAGGTTTGTTAAACCACTTGACACTGATATGATAAGAGAAGCTGCTGAAACAAAGATAGTAACTGTTGAGGATAATGCTCTCATCTGCGGTTTTTCAAGTGCAGTGTTAGAGGCACTGTCAGATATGTCGATTAAAACTGATCTGTTAAGGCTTGGCATACCTGATAGATTTGTTGAGCATGGAAGGCCTGAAGAGCTTTATAAAAAGCTTGAGCTTGATGAAGAAGGGATTTATAAGAGTGCCAAAAAATTTGTAAAAAATAAATGAGGTAACAATGAGCAAGGAAAATTTTAAAAAAGAAATGTCCGAGCAGGAAAAGGACAGGATGGTAGAAAAGCTTAAAAATTCAAGATCTTACAGAAAAGCATATGAGGATTTAGACTTTCTTAGAAGTAATGATCTGAGGCCAATAAGGTTGCAGCTTGAACTTTTAAAAGCAGAAAATGCTCTTAGAAGGCAAAAGATAAATCACACAATAGTGTGTTTTGGTAGTGCAAGGACTGCTGAGAAGGGTGAGATATTGAAAAGGATTGAAAAGATTGAACAGGATATTAAATCAAATCCAGATGATAAATCTTTAAGGGAAAACCTTAATACAGCAAAAATACTTTTGAAATCATCAAAGTATTATGATGAAGCAAGAGAGTTTGCGAGACTTGTATCAAAGAACAGAATAAACGGAGAAAAGGTTGTTATAGTTACAGGTGGTGGCCCAGGAGTAATGGAAGGGGCTAACAGAGGGGCATGGGATGAAGGTGAGACGAGCATAGGACTCAACATAACCCTTCCTATGGAACAGGATCCAAATCCTTATATATCAGAGGATCTTTGTTTTAGGTTCCATTATTTTGCAATAAGAAAAATGCATTTTGTTATGAGAGCTAAGGCTATGGTGGCTTTTCCTGGAGGGTTTGGAACAATGGATGAGCTTTTTGAGGTTCTTACTCTCATTCAAACACACAAAAAGAGAAAGATGCCTGTAATTTTGCTTGGCAAAGAATACTGGAAAAAATTAATAAATTTCAAGCTTATGGCCGATATGAAATATATAAGCGAGAACGATCTTAAAATATTTACTTATGTTGATAAAGCAGAAGATGCATGGAATTTTATAGTAAACTTTTATAAGGAAAACAAACTGTAAAATAGATGTTTAAACTGTTTTTATTGTTATTAAACCTTAATATCTTTTCTTTAGGTCCGTTTGTAAGTGGAACGTTTTACCCATCAGATAAAAAAGAAATCACAAATTTCCTTTCAACAGCATTTAAGAATGCTCAGCAATATAATAAAAAAACAAACGGTAAGGATATTAAGGCAATTATCTCCCCCCATGCAGGCTACCAGTTTTCAGGCAAAATTGCAGCAATATCATATTCAGCGATAAAAGGTGATTATGATACATTTATTATCATAGCACCTTCACATAGAAAATATATAGAAAGTGCTACTACGACAAAAGAAATTTTTTTAACACCACTCGGTGAAGTTTATGTTGATAAGGATTTTACAGACCTCTTGTTAAAAAATAAACTCTTTAATGAGGATTCTAACTCATTTGTAAATGAACACTCTGTTGAGGTTCAACTTCCATTTCTTCAGTACAAGTTTAAAAAATTTAAAATAGTGCCAATACTTGTAAACACAACAGATACTTCAAAACTTACAGATATATCCCGAGCAATAAAAGAAGCAATAGATAAATCAGGTAAAAAAATATTTATAATTGTATCATCAGACTTTACTCATTATCCGTCATATGATACATCAAAAATTGTTGATTCATCCACAATAGAATCGCTAAAATATATGGATGAAAATTATTTTTATCTGACTCACAAAATTATTTTAAACAAAAAAATAAAAAATCTTGAAACTACAGCCTGCGGAGCTGAAGCAATATTTGTAGGCATGAGCCTTTCAAAACTTTTAGGGGCCAACGAATTTATACCCCTTGAAAATAAAAACTCTTATGATGCT
>JAAYVG010000049.1 GCA_012517285.1 Elusimicrobiota bacterium | reverse complement strand
CACTCGTCGTTTACAGACCTTATTCAGGTATGCTCACTCCTCGTTCCTCGTCTCGCCCGCCTGCCGAAGCTGTTTCAGCGTAGGCAGGCTTAAAAAATTGGCTAATTTATAGCTCAAATAGACTTTTTCAGTGACCCCTAATTTTTTGATAAGTTTTTCTTGAAAAATATTCTTACGAAATCATCATAGAATGGGAATAAAAAACTGAGAAATATTCCTGTGTATATGATATGATAATTTGAAAGCACAGTCCTTGATATAATTCTTGATATAAAAAACAAAGATAACGCCGCAGTATTTATAACAGTTATAAGAGTTATCATATTGATTCTTCTTACACTTATAAGAAGCCTTTTGTATATGAACTGAATAATAGATATAAGAAAAAAGATCAAAGCTATTCTTGCTGCATCATAGGTTTGGAAGCTGTATCTATCAACTATAAAACCAGAAAATGGTTTTATTGCATATACCGATATTATAAGGGCTGATACAAAAACCATGATCTCTACCCAGAGCATAAAAAGAAATATGTTCAATTCTGTTATAAAGCTTTTTTTCATCTGTAATCTTTTGTAAGATTCTCCAAAAACACAGGATCATTCTGCCAGTTTTCTCTTATTTTAACAAAAAGCTCAAGCTTTACATCACGCCCCATAAACTCTTTTATTTTTTTCTCAGCCGATTCTCTGAGCCTTCCTATTGCTCTTCCTCTTTCTCCTATTATTATTGGCTTGTGTGATTTTTTTGAAAGATAAATGTTTGCAAGTATATAAACTGGATCCATATCCTCTTTAAACATTTCTATTTCAACTGCCGACGAATACGGTATTTCATCATGGTAAAGGTTGAAGATCTGTTCCATTATTTTTTCAGCCGCAAAGTATCGCTCCCATCGGTCAGAAAGTATTTCATCATAGTAATATGGTGGTGATACAGGAAGTTTATCAATTATTATTTTTTTAAGATGCTCAATATTTTTCTTAGCCTTAGCTGATATTTCCAGATCAACTCCATGATGATATCTTTCTAATAAAAAATCTTTTACCTCTGATATGGGCGTTGCTCCGTATATATCAATTTTATTTATAACAACAATTATTGGTATTTCAATTTTAAATATACTGTCAAAAAAAACTATCTTATCATTTATTTTTTTGATGTCTGGTTCTATTAAAACTATAACTATATCAGCATCTTCCTTAACTGCTTTTAGTGCCTGTGCATGCATTATCTTTTCAAGCTTTGTCTTTGGATTTATAAATCCAGGGGTATCTATGAAGATCATCTGATAATCCTTTGTTGTTAATATCCCTTTAAGATGATATCTTGTCGTCTGAGGCTTCGGTGAAACAGCTGACAGATCAGTGCCGCAGAGAGCGTTTATAAGCGTTGATTTGCCAACATTTGGAAGCCCTGATATAGATATAAATCCTGCTCTGTAATTGGTGTAATCTGTCATTTTTTTGTTGATACTGATTGCCAAAGCAGCAGCTGAGTACACTTATCAAGCTTTCTTGACTTAATCTCACTGCCGGTTATTTCCTGTATCATCATCTCACAGGAAAAAATATTTGTTGGGGACATCATATGCCCTCCATAAATTTTCCCATCAGCATCAGAAAAAGTTATATGAGCATGGATCATTGGTTTGTGCTCGTAAAGGCTTATATTTCCCTGTATAGATAATATTTCAAGCTCCTTATCAACAGTTATTTTGTTATATTTTTTGTTCTTCTGGTCATAGAAACCAAAAGTTGCCTTGTTCACAGAACCTATTGCTGACGTTATGATACCAAACTTTATCTGATTCTCCTTGCAAAACTCCTGCAACAGTGGGAGCAGATCTTCTCCCTTTGCCACGGAGAATATAAAAGTTCTGCCAAGAAGATATGGTTTTTCGTTTAGCATAATTCCTCCATTAAAATTTTAGTTTTTAGCAATTAAGTAGCAATAAATAGTCAAATATCTTTTCCATTTTTAATAAGTATTTCAGTGCCCTCCGGGCATTACACTCATTATTTTATTCTTTTCTATATAGAGAGCATACTCCTTTATTTTTTTTATCTGGCTGTATGCATCAACGCCTGCCTCTTTCATAACATAATTAAAACTTCCACTTCCAGTATATCTTTTGTGTTTAAATGGATAAAGCGATGAGTCAAGCCCATAGTTGGATCTAACCCAGTAATAAAGCACCGGCAGGGTAAAATCTGTTATGCCAATAGAATGAAATGATAGGTACTCAGGATATAAAGCTTCTTTTTCAGCAGGGGAAAGCCTATCAAATAATTCCTTGCTCGTTATATATAAAACATTCATATTGAATCCTGATTTTTTTATTTCTGGCATAACATCTTTGACAAATGTCATACCACAGGCATTACCTAAAATAACAAAAGTTCCGTTATACTGCTTTGAGCTCATATCAGCTCTCATAAGATAATACAAACCTTTTAAAGATTCCGTTGCATCAGGGATATTGAGTAATTTTCTGTCTATTATAGTTTCTTTGGGTCTTGTTATGAAAGGTGCTATAACAGCAGGCCTGAGGCTTAGTGAGTATGAGATAAGCGGCCATATCTCAGATGGTTCAAGAGGTGTTAGGGTTATCATCATTCCATCTGGAAAATTGTTTTGTAAAAGCTGCAAGGATTGAGGATCAGCATGTGTTGGGCCATCCTCTCCTGTTTTTATGCTTGAATGTGCATTTATAATTATAAACGGATTATAGCAATTTCCTGTCAGATCCTTTTTCCCCTGTTCTCCTATTGAATGAAGCCTTGCAGATATATGCTCAAGCGGTGATATAAAGGCTGAATATGATGATGAAACACCAATATGTTTTGAATATGATGATATCCCTGATGCAATCGAACCCATAGCATCCTCACATATTCCGCCTGCTGATACAAGCCTTGAGTCAGGATTTGAAACTGAATTATAAAAACCTTCTGGAAACCCTTTATTTATTATATTGACACCAGTTGAGCTATAAAGATCAGCTGATGAAACAAAGATTGCCCCATTAGTAACCTTATTTATATAGTTCAATGCCTTACCAAGAACTTCCTTTGGTGTTACTCTGTCACCAACAAAAAGCCTAAGCTCGGTTGGAGTCTCTATGTTAAGCCCATAAGCTTTTGATAGATCAGGCATATCGCTTCTTTTTCTTCTTTTCAACTGATCAAGTTTTCTCTTTATGTTTGATATTTTTTCTGCAGCTTTGCTTTTTAGAGCTTCATCCTCGTCAATAACCTCTCTTATTAGCATCAGAGCATCATAAAAAGCTTTTTCTACGAACTCTGGCTGAACAGTTATATCAGAATATCTTTTAAATTTTTTATTAAATTTCTTTTCAAATTCAGAGAGTGCATTATAATATCCATCCGACAAAAATTTATGACCGCTTCCATGTGATGATTTTCCTTCAATACCGTATTTCCAACCCTTTGTTGTCCTGTAGATGATTGCTGTTGGTTGTTTTGTTTGAAGAAGATTTACAAACTTCTGAGCCGACAAAATCTGAAGAAAATTATGACCGTCTGATACATTTATGGTATTAAAATTGTGCATATAAAAAAACTCATCAATATACCATGGAACATATTCTCCAGTTTTATTCTGCTCTGATGTAACAGTGTCTGAGTCTATGGATGACTGATTGTAATCTATATGCATTATAAAATTATTAAGCTTTGAAACCGATGCCGATGACAGAGCTTCACCAACTCTTCCAGGGGTTAGTCCCCCTTCACCTTCTATTAAATTTATTCTTGGAGAATTTATCCTATAACTATCCATAGCAGCAATAGCAAGCCCGACTGATGAACCCACTCCAAAACCACTTGCTCCTGTTGTCACCTTTACAAAAGGCGTTGCGGGTGATGGGTGGCCATCAAGAGATTTTGATCTAAATTTTCTAAAAAGTGGAGTGTCCTGTTTTGGATTTTTTCTGAAACCTAAAAGATCTTCCAATCTCAGCTGATATCTTTCATCCCGAGGAAGAAGTGGAATCTCAGAAGCTTTTATCAGCTCATTTCTTATAGCCCACAAAGCATAAAGTCCCATAGCCTTATGTCCAGCAGAATAAACCAGTAAATCATTATCATCTCTCAAAGGATCTGAAAGATCATAAAACATATTTTCAAAGAGGAGTCCCTCAGCTATTCTTCCACTTGATATACTTCCCCCCGGATGACCCGACGTTGGAACAAAATTATAAAGTATAACACATAGTGTCCTGTAAATTAAATCGAGCCGTTCAAAGAAATCTATATCCACAGGATCTATCTTATATGATGAAGCTGAAATAATATCAGAAACATCAAAGTATTTTGCTTCTCTGCTTCTTATATTAAACCCCGATGGCTTTACATTATCAAACAATTCTTTATCTTGCATAATCCTAAAAATCAACAGCATAACAACAGAAATCAGAAGGCAGATGTCAAAAGGAACTCCTTATTTATCTGATTTCTGTCTTCTGACTTCTGATTTCAGACTTCTGTCCTCTGACCTCTGCCGTCTGTCTTCTGACTTCTGACCTTTGTTTCCATCTTGATGATTCTTCTTCCTAAATAACTATATAACCAAATAACCAGAAAACCAGCTTTGCTGACCCTACCTACGCCGAAACGGCTTCGGCAGGCAGGCACTGATCACTGTTCACTGGTTTTGCTGATCACTGTCCACTGGTTTTGCTGATCACTGTTCACTGGTTTTGCTGATCACTGTCCACTGACCACTGATCACTGTTTAAACTCTATTTGCAGATCCAAGAACATTTTCATTCTTGGATATATACATCTTTATTAATTCTTCTCTTGCAGGTCCTAAATATTTTCTTGGGTCAAACTCAGATGGCTTTTCAGCAAAAATTTTTCTTATTATAGCAGTCATAACAAGCCTTCCGTCAGAGTCTATGTTTATTTTACATACTGCTGATTTCGCTGCTTTTCTGAGCTGATCCTCAGGTACTCCAACAGCATTCTCCATCTTACCACCATACCTATTTATCATATCTATATATTCTTTCAACACACTTGAAGAGCCATGAAGAACTATTGGAAATCCTTTAATCCTTTTTTCCACCTCTTCCAGTATATCAAACCTTAGAGGAGGAACTTCCTCTCCTGGTTTTACTTTAAATTTGTATGCTCCGTGACTTGTACCTATTGATATAGCAAGCGAATCCACTCCAGTTTTCTTAACAAAATCTTCCACATCATCAGGATTCGTGTAATGAGACTTCTCGCTTGAAACATGCTCTTCTATACCTGCTAAGACTCCTAACTCACCCTCAACAGTTACATCATATTTATGAGCGTATTCAACCACCTGCTTTGTTATTTTTACATTCTCCTCATAGGGGAGTGATGAACCATCAATCATAACAGATGAAAAACCATTATCGACACAGGATTTGCACAGCTCAAAAGAATCTCCGTGGTCTAAGTGAAGAGCAACAGGGATTGGCTTTGGGGTCATTTCCTTCATCATCTCTATTGCACCCTTTCCCATCCATCTCAAAAGCGTTGCATTGGCATACTCCCTTGCTCCCTTTGAAACCTGAAGTATCACTGGAGAGCGTGATCTAACACATGCTGTAATGATAGCCTGAAGCTGTTCCATATTGTTAAAGTTGTATGCTGGAACTGCATAACCATTTTTCATAGCATCATTAAACATCTCCCTCGTGTTGACGAAACCTAATTCCTTGTATAATACCATAACTCCTCCTTAAATAGTGTTAACACTAAATAACAATTAAAAAATCAAAGATATTATATAATACGTTATAGCAGATATCAGAGCAGCACCCGGTATGGTAAGTATCCATGCCCAGACAATGCTCTTTGAAACACCCCATCTAACTGAATGAAGCCTTTTAACTGAACCCACACCTGCTATGGAGCCTGTTATAGTGTGAGTTGTGCTAACAGGAATACCAAACATTGTCACAGCATGTAGAGTTATAGCTGCACCTAACTCTGCTGCAAAGCCATCTATAGGTCTTAGCTTTGTAAGCCTCTGGCCCATCATATTAACAACCTTCCATCCACCGAGAAGTGTTCCAAGTGCTATTGTTGTAAAAGACATAAGAACAACCCAAAAAGGTATATAAAATTTATCTCCTAAATAACCATTTGCGTATAAAAGAAGAGAAACTATACCCGCCGTTTTTTGAGCATCATTTCCACCATGTCCCATAGCATATAGAGCTGATGAAAAAAGCTGACCTTTTCTAAAAAAGTTTTCAAGTCTGTACGGATTGGACTTTTTAAATATATTTAAGAATAATATCATTATAAATATACCTACTATCAAACCCAATATAGGCGATAGTATGATAAAGAGCAATGTTTTGTAAATACCACTCTTTATTATCACAGAGGTTCCAGCCTTAACTATTGCAGAGCCAACTAACCCTCCAATCAATGCATGAGATGCACTTATGGGAAGTCCGGTGTGTGTACATATTATTGTCCAGAGTGCTCCACCGGTAAGAGAAGCAGCAATAAGAGAGTTATCTACTATATTAGGTTCTATTATTCCACTTCCTATGGTTGTGGCAACAGCCGTTCCAACAATAAAAAATGATATGAAGTTAAAGAAGGCTGCCCAAAGAACTGCGGGAAATGGCTTTAAAACCTTTGTTGCAACTATTGTTGATATGGAGTTAGCAGCATCGTTTGCACCGTTATAAAAGTCAAACACAAGTGCTATTAAAATTATTGCTATTATTGCTAAAAGATTGTTATCCATTTTTTACCATAACCTCTTCAACAGTCTTTGCCACCTTCTCACAGGCATCAAGTATTGTCTCTGACACCTCATATAACTCCTTCCATTTGATTATGTTTATAGGATCTGTTTCCTTTTCAAAAAGATTCATTATTGCTTTTTCTCTGAGTGAATCGCCACTGTTCTCAAGCCTATTTATCTCTATGCAGTAATCAAGTATTCTTGTTTTTTTCTTCATTTCCTTTAATCCAACCAGAACATTTCCAACCATCGTCACAGCCTCATCTATAGTCTCTATAAACTCATTAAGATAAGTATCCTTAGCACTCTTTATTCTAAATATATATAATCTGTTTGCAACAACATTCAAAAGATCCATTATATCATCTATCTCATTTACAAGCTTGTATATATCCTCTCTATCAATCGGGGTTATAAATGTTTCATTTAAAGCATGGATTATCTCGTGGGATATGGTATCACAGTTCTGTTCCAACTCTTTTATCCTTCTAACAGACTCAAATGAGATGTCATCATCCTTTATCATTTTTTTCATCAAATTAACAGCCTCACCTATGACTCTTGTCTGTTCTGTTGTCATATCAAAAAATTTTGTTTCTTTTGGAATCAACGGCATATATACCTCCGGACCGGAATATAAGACAGTGTAAAAATCTTCCTATAAAAAAATTATATATAATTTAAAATTCTTATAAAAGCCTTTTACACTAAAATAGTGCCTTGTTAATTTAATTTCTTTTGTTATTTTTTATACGGTTTCTTTCATAATGAAGCGTGTTTTTATTAAAGAGAAAGATATCTCTGCTACCAGTTTTTTTATTTTTTATGAAATCGTTTATAAATCCAAGTGGATCATTAAAAAAGAGTTTTTTTATTTTCTCATAGGCATTTTCTATGTCGTTTGATTCCTTTTCATAATCAAGACAGAGATCAAAAAGCCAACCTGTAAATTTTTTTTCATAAAGAATCTTTAAGATATCATCATACTCTCTTTTACCCACACAGTTACCAATGGCAAGAGAAAGAATAGGCGATATGAAAGCTGACTCTATTATAAAATTTGAATCAATTTTTTCAAGATCAAGTCTTTTTATCACTCCCTCATATTCATTAAGATATATCTCATCATCAGCAAAAAATATATTTCTTGAAAACAAGGCTTTTCTCAATTCAGCCTTCTTATAATCAGTCTTTTTTAAAATAATATATCTTACAGCAGGTCTGAGTGTTTCATAGTCAAAAAAACTTCTGCTGAGGAGCTCAAACCCAAACTCATCAAAAAGCAGATTCATAAGTTCAACTGGAAAACAATACCTATGACCCATTCCCATGGACTCTGAGCCATAAATCCAGCCGAGAATTTTTTCCCTATCGTCAGTGGATTCTGAACTTAAAAAAATTTCAAACGATTTTTCTATATGCGGTGTTTCAATAATAAATTTGCCACCGTTCTTTAAAACACGGTTGATCTCTGAAAAAAAATATTTAGTTCTAAAAAAACCCAAGTGCTCAATAACCTCTTCAGCATTAACCTCATCAAAATATTTATCTGAAAAACCAAGAGCACAAACATCCATAACATAATCAGGTTTTACATCAGGATTTATATCTATGTTTAAATATCCATTAAGTTTTTTATATCCACATCCAGCATTCAGTTTCATTATTTTCTTGTCCCACCAAAAAATTTATTTAAAAATTCAAGTCTTTCCCTGCTATGCCCAGAAAAACTGGATCTGAACGAAAGAAAATATCTTTTTATAGGATTGAACAATTTTTTTTCAATCCTGTAAAAGCAATATGGATCATTGTGAAGTTCCCCTGTCTTCATAAACGACATCTCCATACACCCGCCACCACAATCACTGAAATACTTACACCCGCTACAGCTTTTCCCAGGTTTTTTAAGATCAGTTCTGTTATAAGAGAATGAGTTTTCATCATTCCAGATATCATATAAACTTCTATTTCTCAGGTTTCCTTCTATAAATTTTTCATTGTTTAACGAGAGACATCCAAGAACATCTCCATTGCTTCTTATACCAACCACGCTCATACCTGCCTGACAGCCTGGCCATTTTTCATAGAGCGCAGTATGTTTTATAACACAGGAGTTATAACCCATATCATGTGCCCCTATGACAGGCATATCTGAGATATCATAGTTATTTCTGAGCATCTCTATAAAAAGGCCAACAGAATAGAACTCATTTTCATCAAGGAGATAAGCCGCAGGGAACCTCTCTCCCTCGGCACCAGCAGTCTGTATCTGCCATGCTATTTTTTTCCCTTTTATAAAATCCTTGAGCCCATTTAATTCCGATATGTTTAGCTTTGAAACTGTTGTTATAACACTTACTGGAAGTCCTTCTTTTAGTGCCCTGTTTATAAAATTAGTAGTTTTTTTAAATGAACCATTAACACCTCTTATTTTATCATGGGTTTCTTCACTCGCCCCATCAAGGCTTGTTGCCACAGCCTCAGGTGAAAGTGATTTTAATTTTTTAAAGGTTGTATCATCATAAACGGTCCCGTTTGTAATGATACAAAGGTTCATATTCAGTTCCCTTATTTTTTCTGCTATACTCCAGAAATTTTTATGAATTAATGGTTCTCCACCCATAAGAGCAACCGATCTGCATCCAGTTTTTTTCAAATCCTCACACAAATTAAAAGATTCATCAAGGTTTAATTCATTGTCTCTTTTCTTACCAGCTGTTGAGCCACAGTGTATGCAGTTAAGATTGCAGGAAAGAGTAAGTTCCCAGACACAGGATAAAAGATTAAATTTTTTGCTCATTAATAAATTTTATAAAAATTGACATACAAATAAAAAGGGTGTGACAACCACTCAATGCGGCCTTTTTCAAACCAGAATGATATCACACCCTTTAAATTTCTTAGCTCAGAAACTATTTAAGTCTTGACGCATCAATAAGCCCGTATCCCTGTTCAGTGTCCTTAAGGTTTGGAAGCTTTACAGCAGCTTTGATGAGCATAGACTTAACCTCATCAGGATCTTTAACACCAAGCCCAACCACAAGAGCACTCAAACCTGCTATATGAGGACTTGCCATAGATGTCCCACTCATTGTTCTGTAATAATTACCCTTATATGTTGAATTTATGTTTACACCGGGAGCAATAAATGCTATCTCAGCACCCCTTGATGAAAAGGATGCTATTTTATCCGATGAATCAAGAGCAGAAATAGCGATTGTCCCTGGATATTTAGCAGGATAGTTTACTGCTCCACCATCGTTTCCTGCAGCACACACAATCACTACACCAGCTTTGTAAGCTGCATCAATGGCTGCCTTTAATGCATCACTTCCCTGTGGTGCACCCAAACTCATATTAACAACATCCATCTTGTTATTTACAGCCCACTGTATTCCATCTATTATCCATGAATACTGGCCCGAACCGCTTGAATCCAGAACTTTAATAGCATAAAGACTCACATCAGGTGCAACACCTATAACACCCTTTAAATTTTTAACAGCACCAATTGTTCCTGCAACATGGGTTCCATGCCCTTGGTCATCAAGTGGAGTTTTCGTTGTAAATATAACATTATACCCACCAGCATAATTTTTAGCCAGATCAGTATGGTTATAATCTATGCCTGTATCTATAACACCAACCTTTACACCTTTTCCTGTAGTCCTATCCCATGCTGAATATGCATTAAGCCTTTTAACCCCCCATGGTATTTCTTTCATCTCTTCATCACTCAATCTCTCAACAACAAACGATGGAACAGATATATCATAATCATAATTATTTAATTCTATGTTTTTAGAAACATCCTCAACCGATGGAAAAGCAGGATAATCGACTTCTTCTATCCACTTGATATATTTATCATCCTCAACACTTTTAACGCTGTCAAGTGAATATATCTCAGCATCCTTTATATAATCAGGAAAATCAACAACAACAGCGTTTATGAAATCAAGCCTTCTAACTATCTTCCCACCCATATTTTCTATATCACTCTGTGTCAAGGATATAGATTTATTTTCTTTAATCATAACTATCTTTTGTGCAGAATATCCATATGAATAAAGAAATAACATACTCACAATCAAAATAATTCTGTTCATTATCACTCCTTGAAAAAAAAATTCTACAACTTATCATATTTTTACATTTTAATCCTTTATTTTTCAAGATTTTTAGTCCTATTGACACAGAAACAAAAGGCACTTGATATGTCAATAGCATTCTGATATTGATTTTATGCAATAATCAATTTATACGATAATATTTTCCATTAAATTCTAAACAGTGTTTTATTAAACTATATATCTCTTTACGCTGGCAGGAGATATACTGTATATATCAGAAAGCTTTTCTATACTGTTGATTATATTATCAGCTCTTGAATCAAGGCTTATGACACCATTTTTTATGAATACAAGCCTGTTGCAATAATCAGCTGCAAGCTTTATATCATGGATTACTACCAGAATACTTACTCCTTCTTTTTCAGAAACTTTTTTTAATGTGTCAAAAATTTTAAGCCTGTGGTTTATATCAAGATGTGAGGTTGGTTCATCCATAAGGATAAGAGGGGTTTTCTGAACCAATGACTGGGCTATAAGAACTATCTGCTTCTCACCGTTTGAGAGACTTGAAAAATATCTTTCAGAGAGATATCCTATACCGAGCATATCAGAAACATCTACTACTGCTTTTCTATCACTATTACTATATGAATCCATAAAACCGAGATATGGAGCCCTACCCATAAGTATCACATCATAAACAGTAAAATCAAATGGAGTGTTTATATCACCCGGGACATATGAAACAAGCCTTGATATTTCTTTGTATCCGAGCGATGAAAGTTCGCAATTGTTTATCCTTATATCACCGTAATATTTTTTAAATATTCCAGCAATGATTTTTAATAATGTGGTTTTTCCACAGCCGTTTGGCCCGCATATTCCACAGATCTCAGAACCATAAAAATTCATATCAATACCATTTAAAACATTATTACCATTAGGGTATGAGAATTTAAGATCTCTTATCTCAACTATTTTATTCATACTAATTTGTCCTTTTTCTTCCGTTTGAACCCATCACTAAATATATAAAAAAAATGGCACCGAATATTGATGATATAACACCAGGTGGTATCTCAAGTGGATAAAAAAACTTTTTTGATATGACATCAGCAAGAAGAAGAAATGATGCACCATAGACCGAGTTCATTAAAAAAAGAGATTTAAGGCTCATTCCCCTAAAAAAATACCTTGTTATATGAGGAATCATAAGACCTATGAAACCTATGATTCCACTCAACGAAACGCTTGCAGATACAAGCAGTGAGACAATAATAAAAAGAATAAATTTTATACGCTCAACATTTACACCGAGCGTAGAGGCTTTTTCCTCATCAAAGGATAGTATGCTTATCCTGTTCATCATTATCAACAAAAAGACAGATGATACTATGATGGTCAAAAAGGAATAAATTATTGATGTATAGTTTGAATATGAGAAGCTTCCAAAGCTGAGATGAAAGAAATAAAGGCTCTGCTCCTTTGAAAATATGACAAAAAGAACTATTATTGAAAGCACAAATGAATTTACTGCAACACCGCTGAGCAGCATATTAATGGATGCAGAATTAGAAAATCTTGAAATCCTGTATGCTAAATAGGTAAAAAAAAGTGCTGAGATGGTTATAAAAAAAAATGATACAAAACCATAGCTGTATATTCCAAGGATTTCAAGCAGTATTATCGCAAGCATTGAACCAGCAGATGTTCCAATAACAAATGGATCCGCAAGTGGATTTTTTGTTACAAGCTGGAGCACCATACCAGCTGTTGCAAGCGAAAAACCACTTATGAATATACCAAGAAACTTAGGGATTCTGAGATTGATGAGTATATCGCTATCACAGCCAAATGGCAGCGATAATGATAGATATGAAAGAGATATGAAGACAGCCACTGAAATAATTATCTTAATTCTATTATTCATAGATTTCTGCTATTTTTTATTAAAAATATCATTTAACTTTTTTATAAGCCCAACAATCCTCGGACTAGGTCTTGATAACATATCCCTTTCTTCACTTTTAAGCATATAAACACTTTTATTCTTAACAGCTGATATTTTGTAAGCCATTGGCCTCTTTAAAAAACTTTTTTTAGATGTGTTTAAAAGTATAACGACATCAGGATTTCTTTTTATGACTTCCTCCCAATCAGCCTTGAAATAGGAGGTTTTTATATCATTGAAAACATTTATCCCGCCTGCCTTTGATATGACATCGCTTATGAAGCTGTTCTCCCCGGATGTCCAACCACCATCATCAACCTCAACATAAACCTTTTTATAGGACTTTTCCTTTATTTCAGCAAGTTCTTTTTTCATTTTTCCTATAAGCTCGTTTGCTTCATTCTCCTTGCCAAGATACTTACCTATCACTCTTATACTTCTGTATATATCATCAATGCTTGTTTCATCTGGAATTACCACAGTGTTAGTATGCAATTTATTTATATCCTTTATAAAACTGTTCTTCCATCCTCCAATAAATATTATGTCAGGTTTTAATAAATAAATTTTCTCAACATTTGGAGCAAGATAATCCCCAACCCTCTCTATCTTCTTTGCCTCATCAGGATAATTACAGTAGTTGGTCACCCCAACAAGTTCCCCACCACTGCCAAGACTGAATATTATCTCGGTGTATGATGGAAGAAGTGAAATTATTCTCGCACAATAAAGCAATGGAGTGAAAAATACAAAGAACATAAATAATATAAGAATATTTTTTATCATATTAAGCCTTTATCATATCCGAAGATAGCGATAACACATCTCTGTAAAACTGCGTTTTTTTAATAGCAGTTACATTGCCTATGGCATCATCTATGCTTGTATCATACCTTATGCTGTTTCCCATAGTTGTATCCTTTGACATATTATTAACAATTATGGTCTTAAAGCCCTTATCCTTATAAATCCCTGACATTCTTGAGACAATATCTATTGACAGAGGTGATGGTGTTCTAACAAGTATGACTTTAAAATTATTTATCAGCCTCATAAGCTCTAATGCAGCATCAGAAAAACCCGGAGGCATATCAATTATTAAGCAATCAAGTTTATCCCATACCGTCACACACAAAAGTTCCTTCACAGCATCCTTTATATCATTGCCTCTCAATGCAAATGGCTTTGACATTGTAAAAAAATAAAAACTCATAAATTTTATTCCATAAATTTCAACAGGAAGAATTCCATTTTTTTCCTCAGGAAATTTATCCTTAACCCCTAGTATTATATGATCTGTTGAAGATGTTATATCCATATCAAGGAGTCCAGTTTTAAACCCGAGATCATTCATCGCAAGTGATAGCGAAGAGCTTATAAGACTTTTTCCTATCCCACCCTTAAAACCACTTACAAGAAAAATTTTTTTCACATCCTTAAATCTTTCAGCTATTATATTTTCTCTTGGATCTATAAGATTAGTCATACGAAATCATCACCCCTCTTCCTTTAACTATATCAAAATCAATACTGTCACATACTGGACATTTTACAAAAGCCTTCACCATCTCAGGTATGAAATGGATGTTTTCTCGTTGAGCCTTGCTTTTTTTTGTTATCTCAGACATAAAAAATTCCCTACCACATTCATTACATTTAAATACTGCCTCATCAACAACAATGCTGTATTTTATCTGAGACTCCCTCTGCTTTAAAAGCTCATCCATAGCAAATCTAAATATCTCCTCATCAATATCCTGCAGCTCACCAAGGAGTATTTTTATTTTTTTGTTTTTAAGCTCTGGTTTTGTCTCAACTGTTTTTATAACTGACTCTGCAAGTGCCCATTCATGCATATCATCTCCATTACATAAAATTAAAAATAATCATGTTCAGCTAAGATCTGTAAAATGATAAATTCAATATGAGATAGAAATCAAAAGGACTATTCAAACCTCTTTAAATACTTCAGATGAAAATCCTTCAATTTTTTTACAAGCTCCTTTATATCTTCAAGCGGTGGAAGGAATGTCATTCTGAAATGATATGTATGAGGTTTCTGGCCAAAACCAGAACCGGGAACCACACATATACCAGTCTCCTCAAGAAGTCTAAGACAATATTCACCATCCCTTTTGGCCTCATACTCAGAAATCTCTTTTTCAGTCATATTTTTAAGATTTACACCCTTTTCATCAGGCAGATCTATCCTCACAAATGCATACATAGCTCCCTGCGGAGACTTAAGAGACATGCCCTTTATTTTATTGATTTCTTCAGCAAGTATTTCAGCTTTCTTCTTTAACTCCTTGAGTATTGCTGTCTTTTCTTTTATATACAAATCATAGCTTTCCTCGTTTTCCTTAGGAGGATTCACCATCGCATAGGTTACTATCTGACCAGCAGTATTTGAACACAGACCTATTGATTGAAGTTTTACTATCTCCTCATAAACCTCAGCAGGAAGATTTCTTATCTCAGCATAACCACCCCTGTGTCCGCATTCACCAAAAAAACCCTTTGATGTGGAGTGAAAGCTGAAAAGTGGAACATCTGTTATCTTCATCTCATTCATAATCTTCGCAAATGAGTAAAACTTATTGTTTTCAGAGTAAATATTTTCCTGATAGACCTCATCAGCAAGTATTGATATATCATGTTTTCTTGCGAAGTTGATTATCATTTTTATATTTTCTTTTGAGAGCACTGCACCAGTAGGGTTCCCCGGGTTGATCACAACTATTGCAACAGGCTCTATGCCACTCTTTTTGGCTTCTTTTATGCTTGACTCCAACTCTGACTCATTTAACTCCCAGTGCTTTTCCTCATCAAGATAATACTTTATCTGCTTGGCACCGTAAAGCTCTATTGTGGCACTGTAAAGCGGATACTGAGGTATGGGGGTCATAAATCCTGAGTTTGAATTTTTCATCAAGAGTGTAAATACAGACTGTATAGCCTTTGATGCACCATCGGTAATGATGATCCTTGTAGGATCAGATTCAATCCCATCCCTGTTTTTTATAAACTGAGCTATAGCCTTTCTTATGAATACCATACCCTCGCTCTGACTGTATGCACCGAGCCCGATAGGATTCTCGCTTAAAACATATTTTGCCTTTTCAATGACATCCGATGGAAAGCTGTTCTTTGCAATGGGATCAGTGATAAGTGTAGGGTATTCTGTTAGACACAACAACTGTCTGACATATGTTATAGGCTTTTGCTTGAGAGCCTGAGGATTACCTATGTTACAGTAGATAATCTTTTTCCCTTCTTTTTCAAGCTCATAAGCGCGCTGTACTATTTC
Organism: Elusimicrobiota bacterium; assembly: GCA_012517285.1. Lineage (GTDB taxonomy): Bacteria > Elusimicrobiota > Elusimicrobia > Elusimicrobiales > UBA9959 > JAAYVG01. The sequence continues at coordinate 24,386 of JAAYVG010000049.1, read as the reverse complement.
GCCTCTTACAGCGTATTCTGCTCGTAGTAAGTTTGGATTTAGATTTTTTTTGGTTATCATAAATTTATTATAACATTTTTATTGATATTTGATTTAATAAATAGTGTATAATTTATTTAGAGAGATGGTTATGCAAGACAAAGAAAAAAGTGATAATGAAAAAGAAAAGAAAGAAGGTTATGAGGATGTACTTGGAAATCTTGATTCTTTATTGGAAAAGATGCCTGATATACTTAACAGCATAAATGATATAAATGAAGATCAAAAAATGGAAGGAACAGATAAAAATCAGGACAACCCAGAAAAAGAAACTTCATCATCCATAAACCCAACTGAAATAAACAGCAACAGCGTTTTAAAAAAAGATGAAGAAATCGAGATTAAACTAAATCTGAACGTTGATGAGAATAGCGGTGCAGCAGAAAATCAGGGTCTTGGACTGAACAACACAAGTGAACCAAATCACGAGGATATAAGCAGTGACGAAAAAAAGTTTAATATTACTACAGAAAATAATACAGCAAACACCATACCCGTAGTTGAGGACAGAAAAAATGATTTTCCTATAAATAGTTTTTCTGACGAATTAAATGCTTTGATATCAAAGGATCCCCCACCAAATGTTGATGGGGAAAGGATAAAGAATGTTGGATTTATATACAGCTCTGATGATGATAAAATATTTACAGAGTGCCTTAAAGGTGTTGATGATATAACCCAATCTTGTCAAGAAAAACCAATGTTTATAAAAAGGGCATTTGTTATGAGATATGATGATAGTTTTTCAAAGGAAGCCATGCTCTTAAACGCAGACTCTGAAAAGGTTATAGCAGTAGTACTTGTTGGAGAGATGCCGGTGGAATTAAAATATGATATAGAAAATGCTCTAACCCAAAACGGCATATATTTTACAGAGTTTAATAAAAATAATATAACAAAGAGCAGGCTGATCGATTTTATAATTGATCTTATAGTGAGATAATTATGATAACCAAATGGGAGATAGCTGAAACAGGTGATCCAAAAAAGAAATACAGATTGCTGTTGAAATGTGAACTGAAGGACATATTAAAAATAATAAAATCTCTTGGTGCAGTTTGTTCAAGACCTGAGAGGATTATATCAAATGATTATAATTTTTTAATATATCTTTTTGAATATGATGCAGGAATTGAAGAAAAGTTTAAAAATATTCTTGATGATATATCAAAATCTAAATCTCCGAATCAGAAAAGATTCACCCCGGCAAATGTTCAAGCTCCAAGTTATGTACCGGCAACCAACAGATCTGCATCAGTAGCCGATACCATAGATATCCCTATGCCAGATCTTGAGATAAAAGAAAATGTCAATAAAGAAGAAGAGCTAAAGTCATCGGATATTAAAGATGAACCGGTAATAAAAGACCCGGAAAAAATTCAGGTTCCAGACACTGTCGCAGCAGCAAGAGAGAATAAACCCAAGAAAGGCAGCATTGAACCATCCAGCCAGAATATAAAACACAATCAGATCGGTGAAAGCAATGATCATCCAACAGATGATAAGAAAGAAGAAAACACTGTAAGCAAAGTTGAAGGTGATACTAAATCTTCAGATGATACAGCCATAACCAAAAGAACTGCAGAAAGACTTAAACTGAAATGGTCAATAGAACTGCCATTAAATCCTATGTTGAGCTTTCAAACCCTTATAACCGGCTCACACAACCGCTTTGCACATGCTGCAGCTATGGCCGTTGTGGAAAACCCTGGAGTGATGTACAATCCAATACTTATATATGGACCTGTTGGAAATGGTAAATCTCACTTCATCCACTCTATGTCATACGGGCTTTCGTCATCAATAGGCCAGAAGAATATATTTGTTACAAATGGTGTTAAACTCTCAATAGGGGTTAATATTGCAATAAAGGGTAATTTTTTGGACAAGATTGAAAGGATAATAAATGACTGCAAGGTAATAATCATAGACGATATTCATCTTATGCTTATAAACAAGGAGAACAAGGCATTTATATCAAAAATACTCAGTCAGTCAATGCAGTCAAACAAGCAGGTTGTATTTTCATCACTGTTTTCACCTCAGGAACTGGAACCGCTTGAAAATATGATTGGTATTCAGTTTTCACAGGGCTGGATGGTTGATATAAAGCAACCGAACTCAAACACATACAGATCTATTCTTGACCAGCTTCTAAACAATATGGATATAAAGTTAGCAGAGGATCATATAAAAAAATTCTTTGTGTCAAAAAATTTGGATTTTAGGACGGTAAGCAAAATACTTTTTAGAGCTAAAAAATTAGAGAGGTACATATCTCAAACAAATAATTCGATTCTGCATCAGGATATGATTGAGATGCTCACAGGTGAAAAGGATGATTTAACCATACCTGGAGCTGATGAGTTAAAGGGAGCTAACTTTTATTCTGGCACCAGCGATGAAAGTTTCTATAAATGGGGAATTTTTTATCCAAAGGGGATGAAGGATGTCATAGGATACATCTCTCGAAGAATGAAAGAGGTTGCATCTAAAAACCTTTCAACCGAACTATCATGGGAAACTGTATTCACTGAGGAGTATGATCCAGATGAGATATATGGTATCCCTTTTAAAATAGGAAACTTTGTTATTGATAAAAACATAAATGGACTCATTGTAATAGGGCCTCCAACAACAAGTGCTTTAAGCGCTAAGGAAGAGGAGTTTAGACATCTTACTGAAAAGATAATGGAAAGCATCAACATCAAGAGTGCATGGTTTTATTCAAACAGATTGAAAGCAAACTCTGTTTACCTATCAGCAATCCTTGATCTTATATGAGGGGTCACTGAAAAAGGCTAACGGTGGAGTTTTTGTAAATGAAAAACTATATAAAAAGTTTAAAAAATTATATCAAAGCTGCAAAGTTTTTGACATATAATGTTAAAAAAGCGTGCAGTTTTTACCATCTTTTTCAGTGATCCATATGATATATATATACTCAATAATGCTTCTTGTTATAGCGTTTTTCATATATTGGTATATAAGGTTTAAGAAGATATTACCACTTCAGCAAAGGATTGAAAATCAGTTGGATGCGAGTAGAAGATTGAAAACATTCGTATCATCAGTTCTATCATCAAATCTCTTTGATATGAACAACTATATCAATCTTCTCAATATGATATTTGTAAAGCTCAACTCCACATTTCCTGAAACATCAGCATACATATTCGAAAACGACGCCAAAAACTGGAGCTATATTCGAGGGATAAATAATCTTAAAGAAAATCTTATATTTTCTAAAATAAATGAGGCATTAAATAACTTCAAAGAAGAAATTAAACTTGAAAAAAATACTGAGCTCGTTCCAAAGAAAAACAAGAATGCAATATTTATATCAGTTGGCATCTCCGATAGAAGGATTGTTTCGGTAATAATTTCAAACAATTCTATAACCGATGAGCTGATGAACTGTGCTGAATTTATTTTAATGGTTAAAAACTTTTTGTCTAACATCTATAAGGGAACAGAGCAAATAAAGAATGAGAACAAAAAGCTGAAGAATGAGATAGATGCTGTTGTAAGGGAATTTGAGAATCAGGGTTCAAGACTCATAAAAAAAAGCAGAGAGGCAAAGCTCGTCTATGAAGGTATAACAAGCTTCACCTCAAACATAGATAATCCAATAAAATATCTTATGGAGCTGGTGTATAAATATTTAAATCCACTGTTTGTTGTATATTTTTCATATGATGACAAGGTTAACTCACTCACTCCTTATTCATTTTTTCCTGAAAGTATAAAATCAGTAAAACCAGTAGATATTAATGATCATAACTCAGTTATAGTCAAATCGTTTACAAACAAGAATATTCTTTATATTTACGATGACAAAGAAACTGATGATATACTCAAAGAAAATGATATAAAAACTGCCATAATATCCCCTATATACACAGCCACATCAAGGTTTGGAGTCTTACTGATAGCTATACAGGAGGGAAAGAATATTATAAGTGATGACATAAAACTTGTGGAGATGATCTCCGAGGAACTTGCTATAATGGTAAATCTTTTTGAGCTATACAATAAACTTTCATCTGATACTGTGAACCTCGCAAATCTCAACAGGATTAAGGATGATTTTTTAGCAACAGTAAACCATGAGATAAAAACCCCGCTTACAACAATAAAAGGCTTTGTATCTGTGATGCTTAACGGTGAGGCAGGAAACTTAAATGACCAACAGATGATGTTTTTAAAAATGGTTGATGATGCCACCGACAGGCTTATAAATATAGTAACCAATCTCCTTGACATATCAAAGCTCAATTCAATCTCAGACTTTGAACTTGAGAGCTGTGATATAACCGAGCTGATAGATAACTCCATAAGCTCACTGAAATCCAAAGCCTATGCAAAAAAAATAAAGATAAAATTTGATAGAAATACAGAAAATTCTTTTATAATGGGAGACAGGCATTGGCTTGTTCAGGCAATAACCAATTTAATTGATAATGCTATAAAGTATTCAAAGGAAGAAACTGAAATAAATATAAGGTTGTATGACAGGGGAAGCTTTACGGTCTTTGAAGTTTCTGACAATGGTATTGGGATTGACGAAGAGGATAAAAAACATATATTTGAAAAATTTTACAGATCAAGGGAAACCATGCTTGATGTGGAAGGCAATGGACTTGGGCTTTCAATAACAAAAACAATAATAGAAAAACACAATGGCAAGATATGGTTCGAATCTGAAAAGGGAAAGGGCAGTAAATTTTATTTTGCTCTTCTAAAAGCAAAATAAAGGAGATATCTATGGAAAAATACACTGAAACACTTACATACAAAGACATATCAGAGATCCCGAATCTTATAAATCAATTTGATAATGCTTTTAAAATAAATAAAAATATATTTAAAAAATATAAAGAAGTTTATCTGCTCGGACGCGGCAGCTCAGGAAACGCAACCCTTTTTGCAAAATATGTATGGGAGATATACTGCGGAGTCATAAGCAATATAGTTCATCCATTCTCCATATTCAACCACAAGAAAAAACTTGATTTTAATAAGAGATTGCTTTTTTCTCTCTCACAATCAGGTAGGAGTCCTGATATAGTTAAGTGTTCAAAAATAATAAAGGATATGGGGGCTAAGTTAATCGGCATAACAAATGAATCTGATCTAAAATCAAACCCGCTTGCAAAGATATCTGAACATCACATTCTTCTTTCAAACTCAAAAGAAATTCCTGTAGCAGCAACAAAAAGTTTTATACTCCAGCTCTGGGCAGTGTTGAGACTTTCAAATATTATGGGAGCATCATTTGGTGAAAAGAATTTTATGAAAACACAAAATAAGATATCAGATATAATACATAACTTTGAAACACTTTATAACAGATACAAATTTGATAAAATCTTATCTGATGGTATGACAGGCTTTGTAGGAAGAGGTCCGTTCAATGCTATAGCAGAGGACTCTGCTCTTAAATTCAGAGAGATGGCTCAGATCCACTCCTTAGGATATTCTGCAGCAGAATTTTTGCATGGCCCTGTTGGTTCATTTACATCAAAGGATACTGTTATAATACTTTCAGGTGAAAAAAGGTTAACAGATGATCTGATACTTGTTAAGGAAAAGCTTCAAGAAAAAAGAGTTAATTACATAATCTTAGAACCTTTTAGCGATAACTATCCATTTAATGCACTTGAAACAGATGTTTTTTTAAAGCTTACAGCTCTTAAGTTAGCAGTTAAAAAAGGATTGAACCCTGATAACCCAAAGGGTTTATCAAAGGTAACCTACACACTATAAAGTGTGTTAGCTTAAATTAGAGGTATAGAGTATCAAATATTTGCTTTTCTGACATCTGTTTTCTGACATCTGTTTTCTGACATCTGTTTTCTGACTTCTGTTTTCTGACTTCTGACTTCTGTCTTAGAGGAGGTTTTTATGAAAAAAAATTATTACATATTAGCATGTTTGTCAATTTTTTTGTCAGCCTGTCACAACGGTATAAAAAAGGATACTACAGTTCTTTCATCCAGACCTGTTTGCAAAGAGGATGAGATGCTTGCCTGCACAAAAAAAGAAGCAAAAGCCACTGCTATGATTGTAAAATTGCAAGACAATGATATTCCTGATTTTAGATTGGACTCTGGCAGTGACATAGAAAAAATCTTTGATCTCAACATAAAATATCTTAATTCAGAATCAGCAAAAAATATATCTTACAACTTGGCAGGGAAAAGAATCACTCAAGATGTTTTATTGAAATCGACACTGGCATTAAAAGATATATTAAAAACTTCACAAAATGATGAGGAGTTCAACAGAAAGATTAGAGAAAGATTTGATGTTTATGAATTAAAAAGTGGAACAAATCCCGTGGTTTTTAGCTCATACTATGAACCAATATTTGAAGCATCCATAACCAAAGACGACATATACCGATATCCGCTTTACAGAAGACCTGATGACCTCATAGATATAAACCTTGAAAGCTTTGATGCTGAAAGATACAAGGGACAGAAACTTACGGGTAGGCTTGAGTCAAACAGACTGATTCCATACTATTCAAGGGAAGAGATAGATTTTGACGGGATACTGAGTGGCAAGGGTTATGAGATAGCCTATATGAAAGATATTGCAGATCTCCTTGATATACATACTCAGGGATCAGGAGTTTTAAAGATGAAGGATGGCATTTATAAAAGGGCAAGATTTGCTGCTACAAACTCATTAAAATTTAAAGGATGGATGACAGCACTGTTAGAAGGTGGATATATCAAAAGAGATGGTGGTGTGGGTGATGATAAAACATTTTATGATAGATCAAAGAAGTTTATAAATGACCATCCAGAGCTTCATAGAAAAATAATAGGACAGAATAAAAGATATGTATTTTTTTCTATTGCCGATCTGAAATCGCTTGATGAGGGACCGATAGGAACATACGGTCTCAATCTTGTTGCCCAGAGATCAGTGGCTGTGGACAACTCATTGATACCTATGGGGACACCAGCAGTTATAAATGTAAAACTTCCAGTGATAGATGATTCTTTAAATATATCTTCATTTAATAATTCAAAAAAAATTGTCTTTTGTCAGGACACTGGTGGAGCTATCAATGGTGCAAGGGTTGATTTTTTTGCAGGCACAGGTGAGAAGGCTAAAAAGTTTGCATACTCGGTGTGGGAAAAGGGCAATTTTTACTTGCTGATCATTAAGTAGGGGGCAGTGAAAAAGGTTATCTGGTTATCTCGTTGTTTAGTTATTTGGTTATCTGCAGTCTTTCATTTATAAAATCTCCATTGTTAGGCTTTTTCAGTGTCCCCTAAAACTTTATATATAAAATTTAAAATAGTTTTACTTCATTCTGACACGATCGTATAGATTTTGAGAAGAGTTAGGTAAAAATAATATAAACAAAAAATTGGGTTACTACTGCTTTTGACTTTTCTTCTACAGTTCCCGACTTCCGCATTTTTTCAATAAAATGAGATATGTGTAATTTTTTTTCCAAATGATAGAGTTTTCAAAAAGTCCGTAAGGCCGATGTAGTGCCCATGAAAAAAGGGTATGTTTTAAATTTCCCTATGAGAAAAGTTTTTTACATGACTTTGCCCACAATTTTATACAGTACAGGTCAAAACCCAAAAGTAACCTACGCGGTTACTTTGGGTGTAGGATCACTGCATTCCAAAATAACTAAACTATCCGTTTTCATCCTGACTTAATCTGTCTTTATCTCGATGATTAAATAACCAGATGACCAAATAACTACTATGTCTGTTTACATCCTGATGATTTAAAAATGCGGAAATCGGGAAGATAATAGTAGTTTAACACATCATCTCGGCATTGTCCATAAAAGTTTTAAATTGTTTATGCATTGCCAAGCGAAATCTATTTCCTCATAAAGTTGATTATAATTTATATATTTTAAAAGGGCATTTTTTTATGTACTGGTATTATAGATGAAATTGCCTTTTTTTTTGTAAAGTTCTTTTAATACGGCGGGTTACATCTTGAACAAGGAAGATATCCTCTATTCTTAGCTTCTTTAAGACTTATCGGAATCACGCTTTTTCTAAGATATTGACACCCAACGCGATGATACTTTGTCCCAGTACGGGTGATATAAACGATAATTTCTTTTTGTTCTGATTTTTTTTCTGGTTTAAATTCTTGTGTCTTTTGTGAAGTGGAAGGTTTTTGGTTTGAATCAGATTTAATTTTTGCAGAGGAAGTTTCATCTATTATTTCTGTTGAATGACGGAAATCCCATGGAGCAGTTGGATCAACATCGTTCCACAGTCCTTTATGAGAAGACTTGGCTTCTTTTTCCAATTTATTTAAAGTTGTGTCATTGGAATACTGCTTATAATGCCAAGCAAAACCTTCTTTTACTATTTCGCGGTTTAATATTCTTCCGTCTGACAGAAGAATCACACCCAGCGTTCGGCCGTATTTGTCCTTGCCTTTTTCAATTAAATTAACAGTTTTATCAAAAACTAAAGAAGACAGAAATTCCGTAGCCTTGTCTCCGTATGACTGATTTGTTTCCGGCGCGTCAATTCCGTCAAGACGAACTTCTATTTGCTTGTTATCGCATTCCACAGTCAGCGTATCGCCATCTGCAACAGATATGATCTTACCGTTGCAGTCCGCCTTGGCTAATTGGACATTGGTCCCAATTAAACCCAAAACCAAAAAAACAACAAGAAAGCATCTCTTGAATATATTGCTCATATTTCCTCCCGGAGAATAAAGATAATTATAATTTGTTTTGAAGAGTAGTATCAATAAAATATAAGTATCCATAACATATTGAACTTTTTAGGCATGTGGATAAAGTTATCCAAATAATATTTTACATTACCGACTCTTACAGCTGGAACAGAATTATCCAATACAACCTGCCTGCCAAAGCCGTTTCGGCGCAGGCAGGCCTGCCTGCCGAAGCTACTTCGGCGTAGGCAGAAGACGAGACTGAAAAAGTGAGAATAAAGTATTGAATAAAAGCGTTATAACCTGTCAACCTACGAAGTTGGACAGAGGTGGTTCATTCCTCCTCTTCAGAGATTAGCAATAATTTGAAACACAAATGCACCTTGTTAGATTTTTGAAAGATTCTATTCGAGATATTAATTATATTTTGCATTGAATTCTTCGGTGGACATTGTTAGATAAATAATACCCTCAATAAAGCCAATTAATAATGGGATACCTGTCCAAAAAAAGATCAAATATAATATGCCGAGTTTTGTGCTGCCGAGATAGAATTTGTGTGCGCCAATCCCTCCTAAAAAGAAAGCAAATAGAACGGCGGCTATTTTACTGTGGTTTGCATGGTTGATTTCTTCTGTCATAATTTTGTCTCCTATCACCTCAATGAATCCAAAGGTGCGAACTTAACATCAATAACTAATTCGACATCCTCTTGAATCTCCATTTTCTGTTTTATGGGTTTTTTCACGTTTATATCTCTGCCAGCCAGTATTATTCCCAATTCCCCCGCTATTTGTGATATCTCAGAGTCTTGTATAAGATTGTTGTTTTTGGTGCTAATCCTTTCTGTGTGTTGCAGCAAGTCGCCACGAAGTCTTTGCCTATAGAGTTGTTGCCAAGATGGTTCATGTTTATACCAGATTAACCCTTCAGGCAGGAAGGGTTTTTTTGTTGGGTGAAAGACCTGGTTTATTTTGAGCTCATGAAGTGAGACCTCAGTCGTAGATTTGTTTTCCTGCTTTTTATAGGTTGCACCTGCTTTTATTTCATCATTTGGCAGTATTTTTAATAGATAGTTTGATGCAGATGCAGGAAGCATACCCAGTTTACTAACAACCTTGGCTGGATTAGCCGATACATGCCCACCGGCTTCTATATTGGATTCTATAATATACTCATGTTTATTAATAACAACGCTTTTTACGTCAACTTTTGTTGCACCAAGTGCTTGCATAAGTTCAAAAAACTCCCCAACCCTCTCTCGCAAAATTTCAAATTGAGAATCTTCAAAAGGGATGTATTCTTTATCAATATATGGATGTCCAATATAAAGCTGGTTAATGGCGGGGCTTCCATCGCGAAACTCTATGTTCGGTATTTTTTTGATATCCAGAATATTTATGTGTTCTGCTGATGGTTCAACCACCTGTGCGTTGTCAACGGGCATTATGAATTTTCTCTTTTGATAATCTTCATTTAGGAAAGTCTTGACGAATGTTTCTTCTGTTCTTTTAAAATCTTTTTCGAGTCTCGCTTTGGCAGATACATCCTGTGCGTTAGAAATGGCTATCGCATATTCTTTCCTTGCGTTTAAGTTGTCGCCAAGTTTTTCATAGATATTCCCCATTAACTCGTGTATTGCTGATTTTAAGTTTTTATCTGAGCTAATTTCAGATTTAAATTTTGCGGACTGGCAAGTAGTCAATGCTTCATCGTAATCACCCGCAGTATAAATGGTTCGGCAATCGTCAATCATTTTGTTTAACTTACTGATGGTCTGTTTCTGTCTATCTTCATCTCTTTTTAATCCAATCACCTGTGCTACTTGTCCAAAGAATTCTGGATTGTAAATTTGATCAAATTGCTGGTCCGACATTTCGGAATATGCGCGGCCATTGATTATAGAATATAATCCTACAATAGCGGGGAAAAAAAGTTTTTTAGCTCCGAATTCGCCTGAAATTAATGTCGCTACAACTCCGAATTCGCCTGAAATTAATGTCGCTATAATCGACCATATCGCCCATATTGCTATAGTTATAAATATGCCAAACCGAATATATTGGTGTAGATAAAAATTCTCCCCACCAGCCCAACCCAAGAAATATGATAATTTGGCTGTCTTGATTCTATCATGTTGCCGGTGTACATTTTGTGATGCCAGTATGTCAACGGCATTTTTGTATTCCTGTTCTGCATATTTAGCAGTCGGAACCTCAACTCCAATCGCATAACCTGTTGAGAAAAAACCCATAAACAGGAAGATTGTATATAGGAGCAAAGTCGTCTTTTTTTTATAAATCGGGATGGTTTTTTGGGATATGTAATCGTCGTGTAGTGATTCCATTATTCCTCCAACTATTAATTTATTATATATTCTTTGTCCTTGGTTCACCATAAGCCTTCAAAAATATAGCCCTTATTTAATCACAAACATAGTTTATAAAAAGTAATGCTTTTTGTCAAATAAATGTAAGGGAGGGTAATGTTAAGAATTTTGTGTAATTTCATAATTTTGTTTTGTTAATAATCTTACTGAGCCACACAGAAGTAATAAACAGATTCAGTTAAAAGTGATGATTGACGCCTTACATAATCAAGAAAATGTAGTGCCCATGAAAAAAGGGTATGTTTTAAATTTCCCTATGAGAAAAGTTTTTATAACTTGAAAAATGCGGAAGTCAGGATTTGATTGTTTGCTTCTAAATATAGTATATTATCATAAGTGATAATATACTATGCTCAGTAAAAATATTATAAAGATATCAGACCTGATAGACAAGCCATATTTTACTGTTTATGATATATCAAATAAATTAGGAATAACTATTGATGGAGCAAGGGTTTTTTGCTCAAGATATGTAAAGAAAAAGCTTTTTATAAAGATAAAACAAAATTATTACTGCTTTTATTCACAATGGGATAAAAATTCTTTAACAGATTATTTCTCAATCCTCTCTGTTTTAAGAGTCCCATCCTATGTTTCTCTTTCAAATGCTCTTTATTATTATGGTATAACCACTCAGATGCCTGCTACTGTTGTAGAAGGGATAACACTTGGTATGACAAAAGAATATAATATCAATGGGAGGATATTTAAATACTTTAAAATAAAGGAAAAATTTTATAGTAACTTTAAGAAAGAAAAAAACTTTTTTATAGCAGAAAAAGAAAAAGCATTTTTGGATTGCATATATCTTTACTCATTTGGGAAATACTCCCTTGATTTAAATGCCATTGATCTAAATAAGATAGATATCAAAAAACTAAAAAAATTATCAAAAAAATATCCTAATAAAACAATAAGGGCTATGGAGAAAATATGCAGGATTTAATAAGACATGAGATATTTGAAATAGAGGTCATTGAATACCTCAACAAAAATAATATCCTTAATAATCTGGTTTTTGTTGGTGGGACAATGTTAAGGTTGTGTTACGGACTTGATAGATATTCAGTTGATCTGGACTTCTGGGTTTATAAAAATTTAAACTTTAACTTATTTTTTGAGAAGATAAAGAAATTACTTGAAAAGAAGTATGTCATTAAAGATTGTCATAACAAATTTTTTTCTATAGTTTTTGAAATAAGATCAGATGAATATCCAAGCTCATTAAAAATAGAAATAAGAAAGGAAAAAAAGAAATTAAGAATGGAAAAAAACATTGCCTATTCTACCCACAGTGAGAAACAGGTATTATTAAACTCAATAATTCTTGATGATATGATGAAATTTAAAGTAGATGCATTTCTTAACAGGAAGGAAATAAGAGATGTTTATGATATTGAATTTATGGTTAAAAAAGGAATAAATCTAAATATAACAGGAGAAAAAGCTTTAGCAATTATAAAAAATATAGATAACCTTACAAAGAATGATTACAGGGTCAAACTATCAACAATACTTCCTGAAGAAAAAAGAGATTATTATAAAAACTCAAATTTTAAAATACTTCTTTCAAAGTTACAGGAAAAATTAGAAAGATAAGCCATCATCTTCCTTTATATGATTTTCATTAACAGATTAAATCTTTAAGTTGCTATAACATATATTTATGGGGTAGTGAAAAAGTTATCTATCTGGTTATTTGGTTGTTTGGTTATTTAGTTATTTAGGAAGAAAAATCAAAAGTAACCGAATAGATTACTTTTGATTCTTTTAAAAAATATACAAGATTGAACAAAATTAATATATAATAAAATATGTTATAGATATTTTAACAGAAAGAAATTAAGGAGGAAAATTATGGAAAGTATGGTTGCCAAAAGTATTTTTCTAACAAAGGGTGTTGGAAGGCATAAGGAAAAATTAGCAAGCTTTGAGGAAGCATTAAGGGATGCACAGATAGCAAGATTCAATTTGGTTCATGTTTCAAGTATCTTTCCTCCTAAGTGCAAGCTTATAAACAGGGATTTAGGACTCACCAAGTTAAAAAGTGGACAGATAGTTCATCTGGTTCTTGCAAGAAATACTACTAATGAAAACCATAGGCTCATAACAGCTTCAATAGGTCTTGCCATACCAAAGGATAGAACAAATCATGGATATATATCAGAGCATCACAGCTTTGGTGAAACAGACTCTGCATCAGGTGAATACGCTGAAGATCTTGCAGCAATGATGCTATCAACAACACTCGGCATAGAGTTTGCCGCTGAGGCATCATGGGATGAAAAAGAAAAGCAGTGGGAGATGAGCGGAAAGATTGTTAAAACAGTTAACATAACACAATCAGCAATAGGTAAATCAGGGCTGTGGACAACAGTTGTTTCTGCTGCTGTATTTGTTGAATAAAATTTATCTTCCAAATATTTTTACGTTTTTAAACCTTGCGGGGCTTGATGCATGTGTCATTTTAAATATCTGACCTGGCTGTCCTTTTCCACAGTTTGAAACTCCATAAAGCTTCCAGTATTTTTCGTTTGCTATTGCATCACAGCTTCCCCAGAATTTGTGAGTTATCCCCTGATAAACAGGGTTTTTAACCATCTTCTTAATTTTACCATTCTCGATAAGCCATCCTATTTCACAGCCAAATTGAAAGTTAAGTCTTTTCTGATCTATGCTCCATGATCTGTTGTTTTCTAAAATCACACCTTTTTTTGTGCTCTTTATTATATCATCATACTCCCACTCACCCGGCATAAGACCAAGATTTGTTATTCTTATTATTGGAATGCTATGATATGAATCTGCCCTGTTTGCACCCATGCTTTTTTTGTCACCAATTCGGTTACAAAACTCCCTGTTTGTCATATAACCTGATAATATACCATTCTTTACAATATGCCATCTCTGAGCTTTCACTCCATCATCGTCATAGCCACATGTGGCAAGCCCACCAGGAAGAGTGGTATCAGCCACAAGATTAACAATATCACTTCCATACCTGAATTTGCCCAACTTATCTGTTGTAAGAAAGCTTGAACCAGCATAGGATTCCTCATATCCAAGCACCCTGTCAAGCTCAGATGCATGACCGCAGGATTCATGAATCTGAAGCGCCAACTGATCGCCATATATTATTAAATCTCTATCATCAGACGGGCAGAGCGGAGCGGTTAGAAGAGCAATAGCCTCCTCCCTTACCCTTTCTGCATTCTCAACAAGCTTTAAGCTATCCACATATTCATAGCCCATAGAAAGCATAAACGCATGAGCACCCGGATAGGATCTCACCTGAACATCATCACCTATTGCAACAGCATTATACCCCGCACCACTGTAGATAAGCACCTGTTCTATAAAAGAATTTTCAGTAGAGGCATAATATTTATGGGTCTTTATAAAACTCATCTTTGAATTTGCTGTTTTTATCTTAGGATTTTTTAAAAGTATATTATTTACACTGAAAAGTGTTTCAAGTTTTTTTTCAACACTCACGGAAAATGGATCTATGAGACATGGCGTTTTCCATACGTCAGTGTAAGACTCCTCTTTTGAAAGTCTAACCTTAGAGTTTACAAGATTTGATGATGCCTTTGCTATATCAATCGCAAGTTCCACAACACGCTCAACCTCAGGCAGTGTCATTTTGTTGCTTGATGCAAATCCCCAGCCTCCACTGTATAATACCCTGACTCCAAAACCGAGTGTCGTATCATTTTTTAACTCTGTTATCTCAGTGTTCTTTACGTTGATGTTTTGCTGCTGCTCATCTATTATCCTTATATCACCAAAATCAACCCTTTTAAACTTCATTATCTCAACAGCTCTTTTTAACATATCATTCATAAAACCTCCACAAAACAGTGCCTGCCTGCCGAAGCCGCTTCGGCGCAGGCAGGGACAGTGAATAGTGTGTAGTGTTCAGTTAAATAAGGTATTTCCTTATTACTAACCACCGATCACTAACCACTATTTAAAACTCTGTTCCTGATGAAAAATTAAAATTCTTTATCTTGACAGTTGGAACAGAGATTGATGCTATCCATTCAGATAAAGTTTTTCTATCAGAACTTATATCCTCAACATTGTTGAGAGCCTCAACCATACTCTGAGTAAACCTCATATTTTTAACAGCCTTTTTTATTTTACCATTCTCAACAAGATATGTCCCATTTCTTGTCATACCAGTTATCTCAAGGCTTTTTGGTTTGAGTGGGTTTGTATAGTGGAAATCAGTCACAAGCAAAGCCCTGTCAGTATCGGCAATAATCTCATCAGATGTCTTTTTACCAGGAAGCATTGAAAGAGAAAGAGATATAGCACCATGACTGTTTGGCTCAAATATGGAATTGCCTGTATAAGGAAGTCCTGTAAGCTTGGATGTTTTTTTATCAGTAACAACATTTTTAAGAACTCCGTTTTCAACAAGAACAACCCTTTCTCTCGGCATTCCTTCCAGATCAAATGGCATAACAGGCATATCAAATGGATCATCAATAACATTCACTTTTTCGCTAAAAAGTTTTTTACCGAGGTTACCGCTTGCAAAACTTCTGTTCTCATAATAAGCAAGTGCATTGAAACCCAGATAAGAAAAAAAACTAAAGACCTCAACAAATGCAAGAGGCTCTATGATGACAGTGTATCTGCCAGGTTTTATCTCAACAGGTGAACAAGCCATATCAGATTTTTTTACAGCTATTTCATTAATACTATTAAAGTTTATATCATTCTTATATGAATATCCAACAGCTTTGCCATATGCATTGTTTTTATTTACAATAATCTCATAATTTATCTTTGTAGCCTTATATCTCTGATAAAGCCCAATATTATTAGCAACGACGACCTCATCCTCAGAATTTGACACAATACCATATGAAAGCCTCTGAGTCTTTTTGCAAAACTTTAAAATATCTTTTATACAGTATGCTCTTTCAGAGGGTGACATGTTTGCTGTTTTTTCATCATAATACCTTTTGCTATCAATCTTAACCTCAGTTCTTGTTGGCTCTGGAATAAACGGAGCCTTCTTTAAAACATTGAGTGTTTCCACCGCTTTTTTCACAACTATTTTTATATCATCATCAGAAAACCTTGATATAATAAATTTAACAATCTTCCCATCCCTTATAATCCTTACATCAGCTCTGGTCTCACTAGTAGAAACATTCTGCGATATTTCATTGTCACCAAACCTTGTCAGGCTGCCTTTGGTTGAATTTAGTATTATATGTGTGTCAAAACCCTTTGTGTGTTTAAATATTTTTTCTATTATTGTATTGTTCATAAAACCCCCTTTATAAAATAAAAACAAGCTGTCAGTTTTTTTTGTTTAAATCAAGCTCAACAGAATCAGCGGTTTTATTTAATGAATCATCCTTTCTATCATGCTTTTTTTTGTGTTTAATATTATTGTCATAAACAGCCGAGTTATCAGCATCAGTCAAAACACTGTTTTTTAGATCAGGTTTAACACCTTCGCTCAGAATCTTTAAAGAATCCTCATCCTTTACCAGTATGTTTTCTTTCATCTCCACTACAGAATATCTGTTTTTTTTAATTCTCTCCATAACCTCATCAGTAAGATTATCTCTGAAAGGATAAAAATCATCAAAGACATCAAGAGCATCTCTTTGAAAACCAACAAGATAAAGTCCCTTATTGCTTGCCGGTCCTATTACAATATTTTTTTCATTGATATTTGAGAATGCAAGAGCTATATCAGCCGATGTAATAAATGGACAGAGGTGGTTAATCCATAAAACCTTTCTGGCCCCAGTTTTAAAGGCAAGATCAGCCGTTGAGATAAAAGCATCGTGATAGGATCTACCTGATATATCAAGGAAGCCTGGCTCATCATAGCTAAGCCATCTGAGATCATAATATTTTCTTGTCTTTGCATAAGCTATAATCAAGACAGCGTTCTTATAATCCATAATCTTAGAGTATGTCCTCATATAAAGGTCCATATTGATATCCACGGCTCTTTCAGCACCAAAGGCATCTTTTAACTCTTCAAATGTGCTATCAGAGTCTGGAGAGGATACTAAATATATAATTGAATTTTCTCTGTTCATAATTAATTTAATATAATAAATTATACAAATTTATGAGAACAAATATAATTGTATTTGGTGGTAGCTTTGATCCCCCCCACAGCTATCACATAAAACTGCTTAAGGCAGCAATAAAAAGAATAAGGCCAGAGAAAATTATAATAATTCCGACATACCTATCTCCCTTTAAATCAAGACATACCGCAGATTATGAGCACAGGAAAAAAATGATATCATTAATGCTTATAAAACATCATATAAACTTTGAAATTAATGATTTTGAATATAAAAAAGAAAGAAGGGTATATACATATGAAATCGCAAGATATATGGCAAAAAGATATAAGAACTCTGATCTATATTTCCTTATGGGTTCAGATTCATTTAAAGAGTTTGAAAGGTGGAAAAGATACAGGGATATACTGAAATATTTTCATATTGTTGTTGGTATCAGAAAGGGATATCCAATAAAGAGAAAATATAATGCAATTATATTAAAAGAAAAATTTGATAATATCTCCTCCACAGATTTAAGAATGAAGATGTTTACAACTGATTATTCAGGACTGGATAGTTATGTAAAAAAATACATAACAGATAATGGGCTCTATTATTCAGATATTATAAATAGAGTAAAAAACATAGTAACCAGAGAAAGATTTGATCATATCCTATCAACAGTAAAACTTGCGATAAAACTTGCAAAGCAATATGAAGTTGATATAACAAAAGCATTTCTTTCAGCACTGCTTCACGACTCAGCAAAAGATATGAGCATTAAAAAACAGTTATCGTTGATAGAAAAAGCTGGGATAAAAATAAAAGATATTGAAAAGATCAAGGCTATGGCACCTGATATAATACATCAGTGGGCATCAGCAGCCGTAGCAAAAAAAATATTTAATATAAAAGACACTGAAATCCTTTCAGCAATATCTAAGCACACAACCGGTGATAAAAAAATGTCATTATTAGATAAAATAATATATGTAAGTGATTTTGCATCTGAAAAACGAAGCTTTAAAGAAGCAGTGGAAATAAGGGAAATAGCATTTAAAGATATTGAAAATGCCTTTGTCAAGACCAGAGATTATAAAAGAGAATTTGTGAAAAAAAACGGCGGTTTTTTATATGAATGAAAAAAGATTAAGAGTGCTGATCTCCCTTATATGTTTTTTTATAATTATCATATCAGTAATCTTTATAAGAAGCCCTTTGAGCAATTCTATTATCAAAAATAAAAAAATAAAGATAGTCTGTCTATCAAAATATCCATCCCTTATAACATATGATCCTCTTACAGGACTTATAGATATAACATCCTCCACTTCATCAAAGAAAAAAAAGAATACGAGCCTGAACCAAGAGATATTTGAAATATTTAACAGATTTGGTGGTGAATTAGAAAGGAACATCCCATATATAGATCTTAGTGACAAAGCTTTTGACACAGAGGAATTTGAAAAGAGATTATATAACTGGAAAAGGAGGCCAACCGATATATTTAAACTGATAAAAATTCTTTATTCCATTAAATCAAATATAAATATTTATGACAGGATAACACTCATAACTGAAGCCATTCATAGAGAACCCTCTCAGATCATATTTTCAAGATCAGATATACGAATAGATGATGAGATACAATCAAATATGAATAAGTTATCAATAAGTGTTGAGATTATAAACAGTGGTGCTGATAAGAACTATTTTACAGAAGCTATTAGTGATCTAAAAATGGCAGGCATAGACATAATAGAAAAAAAGAATGTAAACAAAAGAGAAAAAACAAGGGTTGTGATAAACAATATAGAAAACTATGATAGGGCAAAAAAAATAATAGATATCATTCATCTAAAGGATAGAGAAGTATATTTGGAAAATGATTATATGATAGGAGATGTTAGAATAATATTTGGAGAAGACTATCGATAGTACTGGGTTCACTGGTTATATAGTTGTTTAATGGAAACAGAAGTCAGAAAACAGATGTAACCTCGTAGGTTGCCTTTGGTCTTGTTTTTCACTGAAAACTCAGGAGGATATATGGATCTGATGACAATATTTAAAACAGCAATAGAACACAGGGCAAGCGATATACACATAACCCCTGGCAAACCACCTATGATGAGATTGAAGGATGAGATAGTCCCCATAATAAATGATACTGTTTTATCATCAGAACAGACAAAGACTATAATATACAGCCTGTTATCAGATTCACAGAAAGCTAAGTTTGAAGAAAACTGGGAGTTAGATTGCTCGTTTTCAATAAAAGGCCTTAGCAGATTCAGGCTGAATGTTTTTGTATCAAAAAATGGTATAGAAGCAGTTGCAAGAATTATACCATCAATAATACCAACCCCAGAGGAGATAAAGCTTTCAAAGGAAATAGTTGCTATGACAGATCTGCCGAAGGGGCTTATACTTGTTACAGGACCAACAGGTTCAGGGAAATCAACAACCCTTGCATCGCTTATAAACCTTATAAATCAGAAGTACAAAATGAACATAATAACCATAGAGGATCCTATTGAATTCACATATGAAAACAACCAATCCATAATAAGACAGCGAGAGGTGAACCAGCATACAAAAAGCTTTGCAAACGCTTTAAAATCAGCTCTTAGGGAAGACCCTGATGTCATACTGGTTGGAGAGATGAGAGACCTTGAAACCATACAGCTTACACTAACAACCGCTGAGACGGGACATCTCACATTTGCAACACTTCACACTCAGGATGCTGCAACAACTGTGGATAGAATAGTGGATGTGTTTCCACCACATCAACAGAATCAGATAAGGATACAATTAGCATCATCACTTAAAGCAGTTGTCTCACAAATGCTTTTACCAAAAAAAGATGGCTCTGGTGTTGTTGCTGCAAGGGAGTTTATGACAATGACCCCAGCCATAAGCAACCTTATAAGGGAAGGCAAGACTCATCTTATATACAGTGCAATAGAAACGGGTGCAAAGTTTGGGATGATACCGATGGATAGAGCTCTTGCAAATCTTGTGAAAAACAATATGGTTGATTTGGAGGAGGCAGTTGCTAAAGCAACTGACAAAGAAGGGTTTAGAAAACTTGTTACGGGAGGGTTTAATGGAGAATCTACTGAATTTGTTCAGCGATGATGAAGTAAAAAAATATTTTATATTAAAAAATTATCAAGAGAATGAAATAATATTTGATGAGGATGAGGATTCACACACACTATACATAGTAAGTGATGGTGATGTCGTAATAGAAAAGGCTACAAACAGAGAAAAAACTGAGTTCAAGGATTTAGCCATAATCTCAAGAGGAAGTTTTTTAGGCGAGATGGCTGTTTTTGAAAACTCAAAAAGGACAGCAAGGGCAAGGGCATTAAACAATGTATCACTTTTTGAGATAACAAAAGAAGATTTTTTGGGTCTTATAAAAAGCAATCCCGAGATGCTTGCCAGAATTCTCATACTGATAATAAAGACGCTTTCATCAAGGATAGCTCACACATCAGAAGAGCTCACATTGCTCTATGATATATCAAAGGAACTTTCTGAAGAGCACAGGGATGAGAAGGAATTTATATCATCAGTTATAGATGAAATATCGCTTTATTTCCCTGAGTGGGATATAGAAGGATACTATTACAATCCATACAATGAAGAGTTTGAAAAGATAAAAGAACTGGATGACAAGCTTAATGCTAAGATAAACCCAGGTGGTTACTCATCATCACGGTGGATAGATAACAGAACATATATAATGCAGATTAAAATGAAAGAAAAAATTGCTGCAAGCCTTATATTTATATCCAAAAAAGAACTTTTAAAGAATGAGATCAATGATTTTACAACAATATTTAATACAATATTTCATATAGTCTCAAATGGAATAGAAAAGACTCGCAATAACAGAGAAGCTTATCTGCTTGCTAAACTGAGACAAAAAAAAGGAGAGCTATGAAGGACAAAAAATATTACAAAAAATTAGCTGTTGATGCAGCAAGGATATCTGACAACAAAAAAGCTGAGAATACAGTCATATACGATGTTGAAACAAAAACAGGACTGTTTTACTATGCCATTATAACAGAAGGGATCTCATCACCTCAGATAAACGCAATAGAGGAAGAGATAAGCAAAAAATTTAAAACTGAAAAGAATGAGTTTCTTCTACACAGGGATGGCGTATTTTCTGAGGAATGGAAGGTTCTTGACTACGGCGGTCTTGTTATACATATCTTTGATAAAGAAAAAAGAGATTTTTACGGTATAGACAAGATATACTCTGATTGTGAAAAAGTAAGTTGGAAGCTTAAAACTAAAAAAACTGAAGAACCTAAAAAAATTAAAAGCAGGAGAAAAACAATCAGATGACACTATCAGAATTAGAATCATTGATGAGAAAAACAATATCAAAGAACTTCCCTGAGGATGCCCATCTTTTTTCAATAACAGAACCACCTTCACATATAAAAGCTGATGCATCAACAAACTTTGCAATAATAGTCGCCAAGAAAAATGGTATAAAGATAGCTGATGTTTATAAAAAGATATCTGATAACCTTGATACTTTAGGCATCTCCACTGAGCTTGCCGGTGGTTTTATAAACATTTACTTTGGTAAAAACATATACGCAAACTACATATCAGGGATACTATCATCATCATCACCATTTATAAAAAATGAAAATACTGATAAGAAGGTAATAATAGAATTTGTATCAGCGAACCCAACAGGCCCACTTCATTTAGCCTCTGCCATAAGTGCTTCGCTTGGAGATTCAATTTCAAGTATAATGAAAGAGTTAGGCTACACCGTTTTTAAGGAATACTATGTAAACGATGCAGGCAATCAGGTTGAGATGCTGGGCAGATCTCTGCTTTCAAGATATACCAATACCCCACTTCCTGAGGATGGATATCATGGGGAATACCTTATAGAAATTGCAAAAAAACTTCCTGATGTTGCAGCAGAATGGGCTAAGAACAATGATATAAAAAAGTTTTCAGATTTTGCACTTAAAGAAATACTTGAACAGCAAAAAAAAGATCTTGAAGACTTTGGCCTTACTTTTGATAACTGGTTTTTTGAATCAGAACTTCATAAAAAAGGGATTTCAGATGAGACATTAAAACTGCTCGAAGATCGTGGTGCTGTAGAATACCGTGATGGTGCTAAATGGCTTAAAAGTGCAGATAACCTTATAGATAAGGAGAATGTCCTTGTAAAATCAAATGGGCTTAAAACCTATTTTTTAAATGATTTAGCATATCACAGGACAAAGTATGAAAGAGGATTTAACTGGATAATAGACATCTGGGGGGCAGATCATCACGGACACATCTCCCGAATGAAATCAGGGGTAAAGATGTTAGGATTTGATGAGACAAAATTTACAGTTATACTTCACCAGCTTATATCAATAAAACGAGGTAGTGAAATATTAAAAATGTCAAAACGATCTGGAACATTCTACACACTAAGGGAGATGATGGAAGAAACATCAAAGGATGCTATCCGATTCTTTTTTACAATGAGAAGCCCAGATACTCATATCATATTTGATATAGATTTAGCAAAAAAACAAACCTCTGAAAACCCACTTTATTATGTTCAGTATGCCCACTCAAGGATAAACTCAGTAATAGAAAACGCAAAAGCTAAAGGCTTTGACACAGACATATCAGAACTTAGTAAGTATGAGCTAAGCGATGATGACAGAATAATTTTTAAAAAATTATTCTGGTTTGAAAAGTCTTTAAACCAGTGTGTCAAGGATTTATCGCCTCATCATCTCACAACATACCTTATAGAATTAGCAAAAGAATTCCATAGCTACTATGAAAGGAACCGTGTCATAGATGAGACAAACCCCGACACAACACTGGCAAGAATAACCATACTCAAAGCCATAAAATTCACTATAAAAAAGGGACTTGATTTATTAGGAGTCTCTGCTCCCGAAAGGATGTAAAGAATCAAAAAATAACTATTATATTTGTTTTCATCTGATGTCTTATCCGTTTACATCCTGATGATTCTTCTTCCTAAATAACTATCTTCTTGATTTATCCGTCTTCATCTCGACTTAATCTGTATTCATCTTGATGATTAAATAACCAGATAACGAGATGACTAAATAACTAATTTGCTACCCAGACCAATATCCCCTTTCTTCCATAGGTCTCTGATATAATTCTTCCAGAAGAAAATTCATCCAGAAGCATCCTTCTTATAAGCTCTCTATCAGGCTTTGCGCCATCAAGTTTTATTGTAGCAGAAATATCATCTAAAGCATCATCAACGCTTAATTCATTCTGCCAGTATGTTTCAAAAACCTCAGATTTGAAATGTATATTTCTTTTTTTTAGTATTTTTTTTACATCACCAAATCCATCAGGCACAAATGGTTTTACATTATGGGCTTTTATTATCCTCTCAGTCAAACTATTCTTCCTCTTTCCTGCCCAACCTATAAAAACGCACCATTCATTTGAAAGCATTTCCATTTTTAGGACATCATCCTCACTTTTAACAGCAGGTGTCATTGAGGCAAAGGATATATCAAACTTTTTATAATATTTTTGAGTATTAAATTTTTTAAAATCACTTTTTAAATACTTTATATTTTTAATATTATTCTTCTTTACTTCTTCCTTTAAAATATCAAGCATTCCATCTGAGAAATCGATACATAAAATATTTTTTGCTATCATTGAAAGTGGGATTGCATAGTTTCCACCACCACATCCTATATCAATTATACTCCTATTATCAAAACAAACACCCATATCAGCTATTTTTTTTAATATATCATCAGTTTCACGAAGAGTATCAGTATCAGATGGCCTTGAATAATTTTTTGACTTTATGTCCCAGAACTTGCTCATAAGTATTATTTTATATCATTATGGCTGTGAAAAAACAAGTGCGGATGCCTATGTATTACGCCGTTATGGAAATCCGAGTGTTCATATACAAGCTCAGCCTTTATAAATTCATTTTCATATATATCTTTAAAGCTTTCATACTTTTTTACCCTGTGGTCTGGGTAAACTATTACAACAGAAGGGTCTATCTCCCGACTTCCGCATTTTTTTAGTTAAAAAAACTTTTCTCATAGGGGAATTTTAGAAACACCCTTTTTTCATGGGCACTACATTTTCTTGATTATGTAAGGCGTCAACCGCCACTCCCGCCTCATAAGTTTATATAT
>JAAYVG010000048.1 GCA_012517285.1 Elusimicrobiota bacterium | reverse complement strand
ATTTATAAATAAATCATCTATGATTATTTTTACGCTACTATTGCTTTCCAAGACTGTGAAAGTGATTTAATAAAATATTCGCTTATTGTCTGCATTGTTGTGGTGGTATCAAGCCCTTCCCAGTTCATATATGCAGACCACATTATACTGCCGGTTTCTATATCAACCATTCTTACCGATAGTCCTACCTCAGCTGTTGTTTCCAAAATGGTTGTGGAACTTGTAGGATCAAAATTTTGTATATATATGTTTTTACCCTTGATCTCATTCAAAGAATTGAATGAGTTGGAATTGTTTTGCATAAGATATTTAGTTGAAGGCTTTAGATTTGTTACTGTTCCCAGTATTATAGCATCTATTGAAAGAAGCTGGCCTATTTTCCTCGTGTTCTCAATATTTATCATACCTGATTGGCTTAAATTTAATTCTTTTATAACAGAGTCTATTTGCTGTCTTTCTATGACATCAGCACCATGCTTTAGAAGAGTTGTGGTTAAGATGTCAGCCGCAGCAGTTCCTTCAGGACCATTAAACGTTAATACTGCTACCCTTTTTACCTTTGAAAAATCAGCATTTTTATTTACAGCTACCTGAGGCGAAACACACGAAAAAAGAAAAAATGATAGAATTATTACAGATCTCTTCATCTCAGTTCCCTTAGAAATTTTATATGTTTTTTAGCTATCTCTGTTATCTGTGGTGAGTTGGAATACCTTATGCAGTTTTCCCAGTTTTCTATTGCTCTGGAGAAATCTTTTTTCTTTTCATAACACATTGCAATGCGATAATATATATTTGCATTCTGCGGTTCTATTGATTTAGCCTTTTCAAAGTAGTTTATTGCATTATCTATGTCATCAATGGATATGTATAGCTCGGCAATCTTTATATATGACGAAACAGGGTTTTTTTCATTTGGTATGCCTGATTTTATAGCTTCAATCTGATTTTTTACTTGGTTTATAAAATCATCACTTAATTTTTGCTGGCTAAAAAGAGGTGTAATTATAAGCAAAGAAAACAGTAATAAAAATATTTTTTTCATATAATCTCCCTTGAAACAGTGGTCAGTGAACAGTGGTCAGTGATCAGCAAAGAGAAGACAGAAGTCAGATTTTAAAGGATCATTTTTTTGCGACCCCGCCTCGTCAAATAGTGATCAGTGATCGGTGGTCAGTTAATTGATGTATCTTCTTATTGCTAACCCCGCCTGCGCCGAAGTGGCTTTGGCGGGCAGGCACTGTCCACTGTATTAGTGATCAGTGGGTAGTTAACAGTGTTCAGTAAAAGGAAACCCTTATTAACTGCTTACCGTCCACTATTGCTTTTTTGTCTTTTCTGATCACTGTCCACTGACCACTAACCACTAATGGAGGCGCCGGGATTTGGTCACAAATAAAATTCGCTCACCGCTCATTTTTTTGCGACCCCGCCTCGTCCTCCCAATAGCTCAAGTCGGACTTGCGGCTTGCAAATCCCACGAAATGCTTTTCGCATTTCTTCGTAAACTCTGGAGGCGCCGGGATTTGCACCCGGGTCCATAAATGATACTGCATGCCCACTACAGGCTTATCCTTTGTTTATCAAGCAAAGGGCAGGTCAAAGGCCACCGTACCGCTTTGCCAGTCCGTTGTGTCTCGCTCTATCCTGCACGAACTTACACAGGATAAAACCATCCCAGTTAGTGACACAGTATCGTATGTCCTGGGAGAACATACGGCTGCGTGAGCAATAAGACGCTTATTAAGCGTTTGCCCAAGCCATCTCGTTTGAGTTGGCAGTTGTTGTTTTGACCCTTTTTACGTGGCCAGGGTCGCCCACGGCCTGCAAGCGATGCAATAACCCATTTATGTCAAACCTATTCGCCCCCTTTTATAAAGAGATCTATAAATATATTTTAGCAGATTTATGTAAAATAACAAGTGATATCGGGTTATTAATTTGCTTTTTATAAAACAAAATTATAATATTATTTATATATGTTTTTTTAGTATTGATGATCTGTGAGGAAAGGGATCTGTTGGATAAATATGATTTATAAACAGAACAGATTCAAAAGGTGGTTGATATGAATTATTTATTTTTATTCAGAATGATTAAAACATCTGTTGGAAGAAAACAGCTAATGGCTGTAACTGGGCTTCTTATTGCATCATTTCTTTTTATACACTTAGCAGGAAATCTTCTGCTTTTTAAGGGTGAGGATTGGTATAATGGCTGGTCTGAGTTGCTGATAGCAAATCCTGCAACTATATATATAGAAATAGGACTTCTATTCCTTTTCATTATTCATATCACTATGGCAGTCTGGGTTAGAACTGAGGATCTGATAAATGCAAGTTACAGGAAGTATGATATGAGTCGTTGGCATGGTGGAAGAACAATTGGTTCTGCTACAATGCTTTACACTGCAATAATAATACTTGTATATCTCGTATTTCACATCATTCATTTCAGATTTGCTGATAAGTCTATTGGTGTTTATCAGATGGTTGTCTCAGCATTTAGAAGTCCTCTCTTTGTTTCTATATATATAATAGGATCAGTAGCACTGGCACTTCATTTGAGCCATGGATTTCAGAGTGCATTGGAGACACTGGGAATAAACCATATAAAATATAATGTATATATAAAAATTGCAGGATATCTTGTTGCTGTTTGTATGGTCTTTTTTGCTGTGATATCGCTTTATTTCTATTTTGGACTTGATCTTAGAGAGATAGCTGATGCAAGTAATATTGTTGAGATGACTATAGAGTGAGGAGGATTTTATGCTTAAGCTCGATGCAAAGATACCATCCGGTCATATTGAGCAAAAGTGGGATAGTTATAAATTTAATGCAAAGCTTGTTAATCCTAACAACAGAAGAAAGTTTGATGTTATAATCGTTGGAACGGGTCTTGCTGGAGCAAGTGCAGCAGCAAGCTTGGGTGAAGCTGGTTATAATGTTATGATCTTTACAATTAGTGAAACACCGAGAAGAGCTCACTCAATAGCTGCTCAGGGTGGGATAAATGCAAGCAAGAATTACAGATATGATGGCGATTCTGTTTACAGGCTTTTTTATGATACATTAAAGGGCGGTGATTACAGGGCAAGGGAAGCAAATGTCTATCGTCTTGCTCAGGTATCGTCACAGATAATAGACCACTGTGTAGCAACAGGAGTTCCATTTGCAAGGGAATACGGTGGGCTTCTGGATACAAGGTCGTTTGGTGGGGCACAGCTTCAGAGAACTTTTTATGCAAGAGGACAGACTGGTCAGCAACTTCTCTTAGGTGCATATTCACAGATGATGAGACAGGTCTCTGAGGGCAATGTAAAAATATTTACAAGAAGAGAGATGATGGATCTTGTTGTTAAAAATGGAAAGGCAAGAGGAATAGTTGTGAGAAATCTTTTAACAGGCGAGCTTGAAAGATATGCTGCCCATGCAGTTCTCCTTGCCACTGGTGGATATTCCAATGTGTTTTATCTTTCAACAAATGCCGCAGCATGCAATGTTGGAGCAGCGTGGTCGTGTTATAAAAAAGGAGCAGGTTTTGCGAATCCGTGTTTCACTCAGATACACCCAACATGCATACCGAGAAGCGGTGAACATCAATCAAAGCTGACACTGATGAGCGAGAGCCTCAGAAACGATGGAAGGGTTTGGGTACCAAAGAATAAGGGTGATAAAAGAAATCCAAATGATATACCAGAAAATGAAAGGGATTATTATCTGGAAAGGATGTATCCGGCATTTGGCAATCTTGTGCCGCGTGATATAGCATCAAGGGCTGCAAAAAAAATGATAGATGAGGGAAGAGGGGTTGGTCCGACCGGTGAGGCTGTTTATCTTGATTTCAGGGATGAGATAAAAAGGCAGGGTCTTGATAAAATAAAAGAGAAATATGGCAATCTCTTTGATATGTATTACAGGATAACTGATGAGGATGGATATAAGTCTCCTATGAGAATATATCCTGCTCCACACTATACCATGGGCGGGCTGTGGGTTGATTATAATCTTATGAGCACTATACCCGGCCTTTTTGTTATGGGTGAGGCGAACTTCTCTGATCACGGTGCTAACAGGCTTGGGGCTAGTGCTCTTATGCAAGGGCTTGCTGATGGATATTTTGTTATATCATCAACTCTGCCAAACTATTTAGCATCAACAAAGTTTGAAGAAGCACATATAGAGGACAGTGAGTTTAATGATAGTGAGAACAGTGTAAGAAGTGAGATAAAAAAGCTTTTTTCAATAAAAGGGAATAAGACTCCAAATGAATTTCATAAGGAGCTTGGCAACATAATGTGGGAAAACTGCGGTATGGGAAGAAGTGAGGAAAAACTGAAAAAGGCATTAAAACTTGTTCCATCACTCAGAGACGAGTTTAGAAATAATCTTAAACTTGTTGGAGATGAGGGATTCAATCAGACACTTGAAAAGGCAATAAGGGTTAGAGATTTTCTTGAGTTTGCAGAGCTTCTTTTGAAGGATGCACTTTACAGGAAGGAATCCTGTGGAGGTCATTTTAGGGAGGAGTCAAAAACTCCTGAGGGTGAGGCTCAGAGGGATGATGAAAACTTCGCTCATGTTGCAGTCTGGGAATATGCTGGAGAGAATAAAGAGGCAGAGCTTAACAAGGAACAGCTGACATTTGAGTATTTAAAGCCGAGCACGAGAAGCTATAAATAGAGGTCAGAAGACAGAAGTCAGAGGACAGAGAACAGAAAAAGGAAAACACATTTATTTACTGATCACTGTTTTGCGGAGGAAAAAATGGAGAAAAATAAATTCAGTATAACTTTAAGAGTATGGAAACAGAAGGATGCAAGCTCAAAGGGATATTTTGAGTCATATAAGGTTGAGGGAATAATTCCTGATATGTCATTTTTAGAGATGATAGATGTGCTCAATGAAAAGCTTATAAAACAGGGGAAGGAGCCTATATTTTTTGAAAGCGATTGTAGAGAAGGAATCTGTGGTTGCTGTGGTTTTGTAGTTGATGGAAATCCTCATGGTCCTGATGAACACTCAACTGTTTGTCAGCTTCATATGCGAAGGTTTAAAGAGGGAGATGTGGTGACCATAGAACCATTCCGAGCAAAATCATTTCCAATAATAAAAGATTTAATAGTTGATAGATCTGCACTTGATAAAATAATAGCTGCTGGTGGATATATATCGGTTAATGTTGGAAGTGCTCCAGATGCTAATACCATACCAGTTGATAAAAACACTGCTGAAAAAGCTATGGACTATGCAACATGTATAGGTTGTGGGGCATGCGTGGCATCGTGCCCTAACAGTGCTGCAATGCTTTTTACTGGAGCGAAGATTGCCCACTTAGCTTATTTACCTCAGGGGAAGCCTGAAAGAACAAAAAGAGTTTTGAATATGATAAAAGTTATGGACTCCTTAGGATTTGGGAACTGTACAAATGAATATGAGTGCGAGGCAGTATGTCCTAAGGAAATAAAGGTTGGGGCGATAGCTAAGATGAACAGAGAATTTTTATTCGCCAATTTTTTATCTGAGGAAGAACCACAACTCCCGCCTGTTTTCCACAAATCCACGGTTGATGTCCCTGAGGATGAGTAATTAATTTAAAATTTTTAGTATAAGCCATTGACACATCAAGGGTCTTATGGTCTAAAATCAATAGGACAATTCTAATTGATTTTGGTCATTATTAAATATATCTCTAAAGTATGAAGAAATTTATTTATTTATTTGTATCAATAATTTGTTTGAACATCCAGGGTTTTGCTCAATTTGAAGACTTTAGCAAAATTCTTAAGAATGCAGATGTCCCATCTCCAAAAGTAAAAGAATGGACAGTTGCAATATACATAAATGGAAGAAATAATGTAGATATGTTTGCATATACAGATTTTAATAGAATTGAAACTCAGGGCTCTGATAGCAATATAAACATAGTTGCAGAGCTTGGAAGGGCTCAGGGTTTTCTTCCGGATGAGTCAACCCCTGAGGTATGGTCAGGAGTTAGAAGATACTATGTTAAAAATGATAGTGATCTAAATAAAATAAATTCAGATATGATTGTCGATAGGGGAAGTGTTGATATGGGTAGCTGGCAAGAGGCGGCTGATTTTGTGAGATGGGCAAAAGCAAACTATCCATCAAAAAAGTTTATGTTTATAATATGGGATCATGGCTGGGGTTGGATAGACCCTGTAATGGACAGCAAAAATCAGGTTTCAAGATCAATATCCCACGATTTCACAACTAATAACTATATAAAGACAACAGATTTAAAAAATATATTTAAAAAAGCAGGTAGTGTTGATATGTATGCTTCTATGGCATGTTTTATGCAGATGGCCGAAGTTATAACTGAGATAAAGGACTATGCTAAGGTAGTTGTCGGTTCTGAGGAGGTTATACAACTACCAAGCTTTAACTGGGAGGATTTTTTTGGACTTTTAAAAAAATACCCAGATTCAAATGCTGAAAAGGCTGGCATATTTCTTGTAGATACCTTTAAGGAGATGTATCAGAGGCCTGAGTATTTTAAGCTTCTTGTTGATGGACAGTATGGTACTCAGCTTTCAGCGATAAGAACATCTGAAATGGATGAGTTTATTTCATCAATTAAAAAAATAGGTGATATAATAATGAGGATGAAGGATGTGGATGCTATTTCAAAAGCGAAGAAGGATGTCTTAAGATTTGAGGTGGGAGAGGTCTCAAACGACCCTGATAAGCTTATATCTTTCTATGCTGATATATATAACTTTCTTGAACTTATAGATAAAAACTATTCAAACAAAATTGATCCTGTGTATTTAGAGTTTTCAAGAGAGTTAAATAATTTTAAAAGTATAATAAACAGCGAGCTTGTTATAAAAAATGTTTATCTTAACAAGGATAGAACAAATAAGGATTTTTCAAATACTCACGGTATATCAATGCACATACCGGGAGCAAAGGGTGAGCTTATAAAATATTATGACACATATACCAGTCTTGAATTTGATAGGCTTACAGGCTGGTCAAGGGTTATAAAGTTTCTTGATGAACAGCAATAATAAAAAATATCTACTATAAATTTTTTCACTGTATTTGATTTTTATATTAAAGTTTGGTAGAATTATTCTATTATGACAGTAAAAAGCTATGATATCGTTATCGTTTTAGATCCTAGACTTACCGAAAATAATTTGAAGGATCTTATAACTAAATCAAAAAAGGTTATTTCCTCAATGGGTGGAGAAATACTCACTGAGGACAACTGGGGATTGAAAAAGCTGGCTCATCCTATAAAAAACAACAGAGATGGTTTTTATTATTTTATTAAATCTAGACTTGATGTTGAAAAGATAGATGAGATAAAGTACAACATAAGGGTTATGGAAGGAATATTAAGGATCAGCATTATTAAATCAAATGTAGAAGTGGTAAAATAATATGTCTGTGAAGCTTCCTTATCAGAATCAAGTTTTAATAGTTGGAAGGTTAACCCGTGATCCAGATTTTAAATCTACTCAGAAAGGCAAAACCTTTTGTTTTTTTGATATAGCATCCAACAGAAGGTACAAGGATAATGCTACTGGAGAATGGAAGGATGATACAACATTTGTTCCTATAGCCGTCTGGGGTGATATAGCAGATAGGTGCAAGGATAGGATAAAGAAAGGAACACCTGTTTATATAGAGGGAAGGCTCTCTATGTCTGAGTATACAAATAAAGATGGAATAAATATAAAAAAATTAAGGGTTGTTGCTAACAGGGTTCAGATACTTGAAAGCTCAAAGGATGAAAGTCCTGATGCTACAGATACCAACGAAGGTCATTCAGATAAAGTGAATGAATCTGATGACGAAATCCCATTTTAAGGAGAGGATATGGAAAACAACAATAAGGAAAACACAACAGGCAGAAGGGGTCATGGTTTTATAAAAAAGCAATCACAGAAAAAAAAGCAGTGCAGGTTTTGTATAGAGAAGATGAAAGAAATAGACTGGAAACAAACTCAGCTTTTAAAGATGTTTACTACTGATACTGGTAGAATAATACCAAGGAAAATAACAGGTCTTTGTGCAAAGCATCAGAGACAGCTGGATAAGGCTATAAAAAGGAACAGAAACCTTGGTCTGATGCCGTACACCACAATGATGAGAAAATGAGCTGGAGGATTTTATGAAGGTTATACTTAAAAAGGATTATATACACTTAGGAAGAGAGGGTGAGATAAAGGATGTTAGGGATGGTTATGCAAGAAATTTTTTAATTCCTAAGGGAATAGCTATCATATCAACAGATGGTGCTATGAAGTCTCTTAAAACAAGTGAAGAGAGAAGAAAAAAGAAGTTGGAGCAGAAGAAAAAAGCTCTTGAGGAAATGGCTAAAAAAATATCTGAGATAACCCTTTCTTTTTCAAAGACAAAGAATGAAGAAGGCCATATGTTTGGCTCGGTTGCAAAAAGCGATATAATAAAGGCTTTAAAGGCTGTTAACATTGAAATAGATAAGGAACAGATAGATATGCCATCATCTTTGAAAGAGTTTGGAGTTTCTGAAGTAAAAATAAATCTTTCTATTGATGTGCGTACATCGTTAAAGGTTAATATAACCGCTGCTTGATTTTTTCAGCATAAAAATTTCAGGGTTAAAATAAATATTGATAAACAAATATATGGTGTTTATTCTATTTGATGGAATGGTATGATCAACAAAACATATCCTAATTCAGTTGAAGCAGAGATGGCTGTGCTTGGGACGATGCTTGTCAACAAAGATTCCATAGAAACAATCATTGAGATATTAAAGCCTGAACACTTCTACTTAGATACCCATAAAATAATATTTGAGACAATTTTAAAATTGAATGACTCTAAAAAGAGTGTTGATATTGTCATAGTTTCAGAAGAACTTAAGAAAATTAATAGGCTTGATGATATCGGTGGTATGAAGTATCTTACTGATCTGGTTGAAAAGGTTTCATCTCCGGCACATGCAAAGGAATATGCTAACATAGTAAAGGAAAAGTATATACTGAGAGAGTTGATAAGGGTTTCTACCCAGAGCATAGAGGCAGCATATGATTCTTCACAGGAGATAGATGCTGTTCTTGACTATGCTCAAAAGGGTATATTTGATGTCTCTCAGAAGAATGTGAGTCATTCGTTTGTTGCACCTAAAGACCTTGCAAATAACTATTTACTCAGGCTTCAGGAAGTTCATAAAAACAGAAAACCAATAACAGGAATCCCATCTGGATTTTCTCAGCTTGATTTTAAAACTGGTGGATTTCAGAACTCTGAATTCATTATAATAGCAGCAAGACCATCTCAGGGGAAGACTGCATTGGCGTTGAATATAGCATATAATATAGGAGTATCAAACAAGATTCCAGTGATATTTTTTTCGCTTGAGATGGATAAATACAGCCTTATAAACAGATTTATAGCATCATCTATAAAATATGACTCATCTGCAATAAGAAGGGGTGCTTTTCCAAATGATAAATGGCAGGATATAACGACAGAGGTTTCAAAGATTTATGATTCAAACATATGGATAGATGATACTCCAGGTCTTACTATAATGGATATAAGAGCAAGGGCAAGAAAGCTTATACTAGATCTTCAATCAAAGGATCAGAATCTTAATAAGTTTATTGTTATCATTGATTATCTCCAGCTGATACGAGGCTTTGGAAAGCCAGAATCAAGACAGCAAGAAGTGAGTGAGATATCAAGACTTTTAAAGGATATGGCAAGAAGCCTTAATATACCTGTTATAGCACTATCACAGCTCAACAGGCGAACTGAGGACAGGAGTCGTGAAGGCAACAGACCGCAACTATCAGATCTTAGAGAATCAGGCTCGCTTGAACAGGACTCAGATGTTGTTGTGATGATACACCGTGATTATTATTATTCAAAGGATGAATCAAAGAGAAACGATGCAGATCTTATAATAGCAAAGAACAGGAATGGAGCAGTTGGGGATATAAAACTTCTTTTCCATCCTGAGTGGACAAAGTTTTCTGAACCACTTCCTCCAACAGAAAAAATTGTTGATGAAGAAATTCCGCTCTGATAATAAATAACTGTAAATTCTAATTTTCAGATTACATAAACCTAAATAAAATAATACAAAATTAATTGGTTAATTTACCATTGAATATATCACCCCATACCCACATACTACCATCATATTTAATTGCAACAGTATGATTATTTCCTGCAGAAACAAATTTCCAGTCATTATCTTTTCCAATTTGAACAGGTTCATCCTTATTCTTTTTGTTACCTGTGCCTAACTGACCATACTCATTATTACCCCAACACCAAAGTGTTCCATCGCTTTTTATTGCAGCAGTATGATTGATTCCTGCAGAAACAGTTTCCCAGTTATTATCTTTTCCAATTTGGACAGGTTCATCCTTATTCTTTTTGTTACCTGTTCCTAACTGACCATACTCATTATTACCCCAACACCAGAGTGTTCCATCGCTTTTTATTGCAGCACTATGGTATCCACCGGCTGATACATATAACCAGCTATCATCCATTCCTATTCTTATTGGCTCATTTTTATCCTGATTATCACCAAATCCCAACTGACCTGCTAAATTATTACCCCATGCCCATAGAGTATTTCCTTTTTTTATACCTATATTGTACATCCATCCTGCAGAGACGTATTCCCATAAATAATTGTCAACTCTGGTAAATACATTTCTATTATTATTATCAAGTAAACCTAATTGACCTGCCCTATTATCCCCACATACCCAAAGACTGCCATCTTTTTTAATTGCGACACTATGGTTGCTTCCTGCAGATGCATATAGCCAATCATTTGAATTATCTACCATTACAGGTTTCTTCCTATTTTCGTAATCACCAAGCCCTAATTGACCTGATCTATTATTACCCCATGTCCACAGAGTTCCATCTTTTTTTATAGCAATAGTGTAATTATATCCACAGGATACATGAATCCAATTATTTTCCTCATTTATTTTTGTTAAAACATTTCTTTTTTCATAATCATCAAGACCAAGCTGTCCATCACTATTTTCTCCAAACCCCCATAATGTTCCATCCTCTTTTATAAACATAATATGAAAATCAGATGAAAGACGTATAAAATAAGATACATTGCTATCCATATAACCCTCCTTATTAATATTATATATTTTTTATTTATTTCAAGTTATTATCTATCCATCATTTACTATTAAAAAATAAAGATAAACTAATAAAAATTATCCTATTAGACTTCAGAGTGCAAAATATTTTTAATATAATTTTGTAGAATTATATTTATAGATTAAAATAAATTTATGAGGTGATTATGGCAATAGAAAAAACACTTTTACTTATAAAGCCCGATGCTTATAGAAG
Source organism: Elusimicrobiota bacterium (assembly GCA_012517285.1). Taxonomy (GTDB): domain Bacteria; phylum Elusimicrobiota; class Elusimicrobia; order Elusimicrobiales; family UBA9959; genus JAAYVG01. The sequence continues at coordinate 6,769 of JAAYVG010000048.1, read as the reverse complement.
AAGACTCACGGGGCTTGTTATAGACAGACTTGAACACTCTGGTTTTGAGATGGTTGGAGCAAAGCTTGTTTGTGTTAGCGAGGAGCTTGCTAGAAAGCATTATGAGGCATTAAAAGATCAGCCATTTTTTGAAAACCTTATAAAATATATAAGGGGAGAGTTTCATAATGTCCCAAATAACAAGATACTTGCTCTTGTTTATAAGGGCGAGGATGCAATATCAGGCATAAGAAAGCTTGTTGGAAAAACAAACCCTGAGGAAGCAGATCCAGAGACAATAAGAGGTTCGTTTGGAAGAATAACAACCGCAGGCCAGTTTGAAAATGTCATACATGCAAGTGGAAATCGTGAGGATGCAGAGAGAGAGGTAAGGCTCTGGTTTAATGATGATGAGATAATTGGATGAAGTTAAAAATTATTATCACATCGATTCTATTTTTTTCAGTTTCACTGAGTGCTCAGGAGAGTATTTTTCTTGAGACTGATGATGGCTGGAAGATACATTCAAAGTATGTAAAACCCAAAAAGGATAATCTCCCTGTGCTTCTGCTGCTTCATTCCCAGAAATCAAACTATACTGAGTGGAAAAAATGGTTCAATGAGATAGAAAAATATGGCTATGGGTGGTTTGCTTTAGAGTTCAGAGGCCATGGGGTTTCAACCTATAAAACTGATGGTTCAACCCAGACATACTCTTCATTTTCAGTATCAGGCTTTGATAACGATTACAACAAGATGATAAGGGATATAGATGCTGCTGTAATATATCTATCATCAACCGGGGTCAGTGAGAGCAGGGTTTTTCTTGTAGGAATAAACCTAGGGGCTAACTTAGCTATAAAATATTCTGCAATAAATAAAAATATTGGTGGGGTTGTTGCAATCAATCCTGCAATGAACATAAACGATGTCTTAACTGTATCGCCATTAAGGGTTTATGGTAGGAGTCCAATACTTTTTGTAACGGGACAGAACTATAAGAAAAGGATGTCAGAGGTCATGCTTTTATATGACATAGCAAAAAAAATTGGTGGTATAACAAATACATTTATACTCACAGAATACAGCATAAAAACAGCTGAGGATACATTCAAATCAACGATGTATAAGATATTTAGCTGGATAAGCAACCCGGTTATGCCTGAGGTTACAAATACAAATATAACACTATCAACACAAACAGTTTCTATTTCAACTGAAAGCATTAACACCAGCACAACCACATCATCATATATAATAGTCAATACTGAAACCGATGAAGATAATAACAATGAGGGAAAAGATGAAGAATAATAACAAGTTTTATATATATTCAAAATTGCCAACAGAAAAGATAAACAAATACACCTTTGATATAGATAGAATCTCACTTAAAGAAGTTTTAAAAAAAATCAACGATGAGGATGGAAAAGTTCCTGAAGCTGTTAGAAAAAAAATATTAAATATAGCTGATGGCGCAAAAATAATATCTGAGGCATTTCTTAAAAATAAAAAAATATATTTTATTGGTGCTGGAACAAGTGGAAGGATGGGTGTTCTTGAGGCAGCAGAGCTTCCACCAACTTACGGGGTTAGTCCTGAACAGTTTGTGGCGATAATGTGTGGAGGTAATGACGCGGTATTCAAGGCAAAGGAGGGTGCTGAGGATGTTTATGAGGATGGTTTTAAGATAATAAAGAAACTTGGCAATAAGAATGATGTATTAATAGCTATTGCAGCAAGTGGTATAACATCTTATGTGAGAGGGGCAATAGATTCTGCAAAAAAAGTTGGGATGAAATCAATTTTTGTCACCTGTAATCCTCGAGAAAAGAAGTCTGTTGATGTGCTTATAGCACTTGACGTGGGCCCTGAGGCTATTAATGGTTCAACAAGGATGAAAAGTGGGACAGCCACAAAACTTGTTTTAAATATGCTTACAACAGCTGCTATGGTTATATCAGGAAAGGTTTATCACAACTGGATGGTTGATGTAAAAACAACATCTTACAAGCTTGTTTTAAGAGCGGAGAGGGTTTTCTGTGAGATAACAGGACTTGATTTGAAAACTGCTAAAAAATTTTTAAAGGCTACAGACTATAATGTTAAAACTGCTGTGGTTATGGCTTTAAAAAACTTAAAAAAAGAAGATGCAGAAAAACTTATAAAAGAACATAATGGCTTTTTAAAGGATATATTAGGGTAAATGAAATTTAAACTTGTTTCAGAGTTCAAACCTGCTGGTTCTCAGCCTGAGGCAATAAAAAAGATTATTGAAAATTTTAGGACAGGTATAAAAAATCAAACACTTCTTGGTGTTACAGGAAGTGGTAAGACCTTTACAATGGCAAGTGTGATAGCATCATTAAACCGCCCTGCTCTCGTTATGTCACCAAACAAGGTTCTTGCTGCACAGCTCTATTCTGAGTTTAAAACATTTTTCCCACACAATCATATTGAATACTTCATCTCATACTATGATTACTATCAGCCTGAGGCATACATACCACAAACTGATACATACATAGAAAAGGATGCATCAATAAATGAGCATATAGATAGGCTGAGAATAAAAGCAACCTCATCAATTTTAAACTTTCGTGATACTGTAGTTGTTGCATCAGTATCAGCAATATATAACATAGGCTCACCTGAAAATTTTTCTAAATTTTCCTTTTTAATAAAAACAGGAGATTCTTTTAAAAGATCAGAGTTTACAGAGCGGCTTGTTGAGATGGGTTATGAAAGAAATGATATGGATTTTAAAAGAGGGAACTTTAGGATACGCGGCCAGTATGTGGATATATTCCCATCAGACTCTGATACATTTATAAGGCTTTACACATCAGATGTGATAGAAAAAATAGAAGAGATAAATCCGATGAACATAAACACACTGAGTGAACACCGCGAATTTTTACTCTCTCCTACATCACACTTTACAACCGACATAAATGATATAGACTCAGCTATATCCGATATAGAAAAGGAGTTAGAGCAAAGATACAACGAGCTTATAAAACAGGGAAAACCACTTTATGCTGAGCGATTGAAACAAAAAACAAGATATGATATTGAGATGTTAAGGGCATCAGGTTTCTGCCACGGGATAGAAAACTATTCAAGGCATCTATCTCATAGACCTGCTGGTTCAAGGCCGTTGTGCCTTATGGATTATTTCCCAAAGGATTACATATTATTCATAGATGAGTCTCATATAGCAGTTCCACAGATAAGGGGTATGTATGAGGGTGACAGATCAAGAAAAAAAACGCTTATAGACTATGGCTTTAGACTCCCATCAGCCCTTGATAATAGACCACTTAAGTTTGATGAGTTTGAAAGCATAAGGCCAGATACTGTTTTTGTTTCAGCAACACCCGGTCCTTATGAGCTCACACTTTCAAAGGAAAATATTGTAGAGCAGATAATAAGGCCGACAGGGCTTCTTGATCCTGTTATAGAGATTCATCCATATAAAAATCAGATGATAAAGCTTATGGATGAGATAAGAAAAAGAGCTGAGAAAAAGGAAAGGACACTTATTCTCACGCTTACAAAAAAAACAAGTGAGGATCTTTCAAAATTTTTTAATGAGAAATCAATAAAGGCAAAATATATTCACTCATCAATGGACACTATGGAAAGGCTTGAGGTTATAGAAAAATTCAGAAACGGTGAGTTTGATGCCCTTGTAGGGATAAATCTTTTAAGGGAAGGGATAGATATACCTGAGGTCTCACTTGTAGCTATACTCAATGCTGATTCAAGTGGATACCTGAGGAATAGAACAACGCTTATCCAGATTGCAGGAAGAGCAGCAAGAAACAGCTGTGGTAAGGTTATGCTATTTGCAGATACAATGACTGATGCAATAAAAGAAGCAGTTAGCGAAACGGAGAGAAGAAGAAGTATTCAGATAGCCTACAACAAAAATCACAAGATAACACCGAAAACAATAAAGAAAAAATTTGTTATTTATGAGGAACTAAAGAAAACAAGGGATAAAAACACTGTTAAATCAATTGAAGAGATATATTCAAACATAACAGCAAACAATTACTCTGATATAATAGAGCAGTTGGAAAAACAGATGAAGGATGCTGCGGATAACCTCAACTTTGAGCTTGCAATAGAGATAAGAAACAGGCTAAACATACTAAAAGAGATGAGAGCAAGCAATCGCAAGCAAAATTTAGCTTGACAAGGATAAATAATTAAGCTAATATATACTTATGTCTGAGATTGGCCATTCGTGGCTGATACAGATCAAAGTAAGTAAAAGGAGATAAGTTAGATGAAAAAGTTATATGTGGGCGGATTGCCCTTTAAAACCGGTGATGATGAGTTAAACACATTATTCACCAGCTATGGTAAAGTAGCAAGTGCCAAAGTCATAAAAGATAAATTTTCTGGTAGATCCAGAGGCTTTGGATTTGTTGAAATGGAAGATGACAATGAAGCAACAAATGCTGTTACAAAGTTAAACGGCAGTGAATATGAAGGCAGAAAATTAGTAGTCAACGAAGCAAGGCCGATGACAGAGGGTGGTGGTAGAAGAGAGAACAGAAGCTGGGGTGGAAACAGCAGAAGAAATTTCAATAAGTGGTAATTCTTATTGAGGTTTGATTAAAATAATGGGCGGAAGTCCTTAAAGGCTTCCGCCTTTTTTATATATAGATTGATGTTTATCAACGGTGAAATAATAAATTTTATATCTTATCATGAAAATACTTATTGTTGAAGATAATCAGATACTTTCAAAATATATAAAGAGTTCTCTTGAAAATCAGGGGTATTCGGTTGATTCTTCTTATAATGGGTTTGATGCAGAGAAAAAAATATTATCAACTGATTATGATCTCATAGTTCTTGATGTAATGATTCCGGGAAAGGATGGAATTTCTCTCTGCAACGATTTAAGAAAAAATGGCAATAAATCAAAGATTTTGATGCTTACTGCTAAAAGTGATATTGAGGATAAAATAAAAGGGCTTGATAGTGGGGCGGATGATTATATAACAAAACCATTTGATATAAGAGAATTGCTTTCAAGGATAAGAGCAATTATAAGAAGGGGAGAAGAAGTAAATGGGGATGTTTATAAAATAAGAGATATAGAAATTGATACTATTTCACACAGAGTTTTTGCTAAAAAAAAGGAAATATTGTTGACATTAAAGGAATATTCGCTGCTTGAATATCTTATTATAAATAAAGGAAAGGTCATAAGCAGATTGGATATTCTCGAGCATTGCTGGGACTCTGATTACGAGATGAACAGCAATATAGTTGACGTATATATAAAAAGATTGAGGAAAAAGCTTAATGATAAAAATGAGGAATATATCAAAACTGTTAAAGGAGTTGGCTACAGACTGGAAAAATAATAATTTTTTCAGAGCAAAGATTAAACTTACAATTTATTATTCAACTATTATATTTTTCGTTGTTCTTGGGTATAGCATTCTTCTTCACAGCCTTTTCACTGTTCATATAAGGGTAAGGGCGGAGAATAAAAATATCAGCTTTTTGACAGATGTTAAAAACGACTTCCTTGAGGGAACAAAAAATGGGCTTCTTGGTATAATTTTTTTACTTGATACAATCTCTATATTCTTTTCTGTAGTTCTGGGTTATTATTTTGCCAAAAAAACCATAAACCCTCTTGAAGAATCTTATCTAAAGCAGAAGAGAATTATATCTGATATGGCACATGAATTAAAGCTGCCTCTATCAGTTGTAAAAACTGGGATACAATCGCTTTCTATAAAAGAAACTGTTAATATTGAAGATTATGAAGATCTAAATGAGGATATAATAACTGAGGTTGATAGACTCTCAAATATGATAAATGATATACTTTTCTTGGAAAAAACTGAAAATATGCTCGATATAAGCTTTAGGAATATAAACCTATCAGAATTATTAAAAAAAGAAATTGATTTTATGAAGAATTATGCAAAAGATTTTTATATAGACATAAAAACTAATATCGCTGAACATATATATATATCAGGTGATGAACAGAGTATAAAAAAGATGATAGATAACCTTATAAAAAATGCAGTTGATTATAATAAATCTGGTGGTAGTGTTTTTGTTGATCTGGATAGAGAAGGTTCTTATGCAAAGCTTTGTATAACTGATGATGGCATAGGTATTCCCTCAAGTGATATAAAAAAAATTTTTGAAAGGTTTTATAAAGTTGATAGTTCAAGGAGCATGTATAAGGGTGGTTCAGGTCTTGGACTTTCAATAGTAAAGGATATTGTAGAGAAGCATCATGGTAGTATATCTGTTAACAGTATAGAAAATGAGGGGAGTAAGTTTACCGTCTTGATTCCTATCGTTTGACAATTGTAAGACAAAGGTTGTATCCGTAGATGGATAAGATTTAAAATATTATTTGGAATTTAAGAAAGGAACCGGAGCTAAGAGGAGGGAGAACTCAAACTTAGCCCCGGAAATTTTTTATATATCTGGTTCAAAAGAGCTTTTAATAACTATTCTCTTATAATATTATCGCAGATTAAAATGAATTTTAAATGAAAATATATCAAATTTTAATTTAATGTATTTTACGATGAGTATTACAATTATCATAAGATAGTTTTTAAGAAAAATTTATAAAAAAACTTAAGAAATATATCTCCCGACTTCCGCATTTTTTTAGTTAAAAAAACTTTTCTCATAGGGGAATTTTAGAAACACCCTTTTTTCATGGGCACTACATTTTCTTGATTATGTAAGGCGTCAACCGCCACTCCCGCCTCATAAGTTTATATAT
>JAAYVG010000047.1 GCA_012517285.1 Elusimicrobiota bacterium | reverse complement strand
GAAGGATATGTTAGATTTAGATCTGGATATGGAAGCTGATTTAGGAATAGACACAGTCAAGCAAGCAGAGTTGTTTGGTATGATAAGGGAAGGCTTTGGTATCCCTAAGCAAGAGAGCATAAGCTTAAAGGATTATCCTACGATAAGGCACTGTGTGAAATTTGTTATGGACAGCAAGACAGAAGTCAGAGGTCAGAGGACAGAGGACAGAAGTCAGAAGTCAGATGACAGAAGTCAGAGGACAGAAGACAGAAGTCAGAACTCAGAGGACAGAAAGCAGAAAACAGAAGATACTTCTTCCCTTGCTTCCTCAAATTCAGGTGTAGCTGTTGAAGAGCAATTGGAGATTGATGTAGCTTCTATTATGAATGAGATAAAGAATAACAACACAAGACATATAAGATATACAACTGCTATAAAAGAAATGCCTGTTAGGGAAGAAATAATAAAGAAGTTAGATCCTCAAAGACCTGCTTTAATAATTGGTGAGGATATTGAGTTAATAAAGATGTTTAGATCAGAGTTTTCAAGATTGGGGGTGGATTCAATAGTTATTACATCAGGTGATACGAAGATAAGGGGCAGCTATATTGTTGATTTTAATGATATAAATGGAGTTGAGGATCTTATAAAAGAGCTTTCATTAAAGAAAAATATAGGTGGCATAGTATATCTTATGGGAGTTGTTGATAAAAAACTTGATAATGATATAGATCCTTTTAAGGAGCTTAAATATTATTCTATGCCTTTATTTCTTTCTGCAAAATACTTTCATAATTCTCTCAGCAATCCATCAAAGGATTTTGTTACATTCATTACTGTTGTAACAATGCTTGATGGAGGCTTTGGATATCTTACAAAGGAAACTTATGATCCTATATATGCATCAATGTATGGTATGGGACTTTGTTTAAGGAAGGAGTATGAAAAGTCAGTTGTAAAGGTCATTGATTTCAATAAGGGGTATGACAAACAGAGCCTTGTTAAAAGGACATTTTATGAGATTCAATACTCTGATGCAAGATGTTCTGTATCATATAATCTGGATGGTAAAAGATATACTATGGTGGCATTGCCTGAGCTTGTAAACAAAGAGAAGGAAAAATTTACACTTAGGGGTAAGAAACTTATCATAACAGGCGGAGGCAGAGGACTCGGGGCGTTGTTTGCAAAGATTGCGTCCAACAGATGGAAGTCTGAGATAATAATACTTGATATAATAAGGCTTGATGATAATGCAATTAAATTTGCGAGGATGAGTGATAAAGAGCTTGAAAATTATAAGATGAATGTTCTTATGGCTGAGTTGAAAAAAGAACATCAGAAGGTTACTCCTGTTATGCTTGAAAAGGAGTTTACTCAGATAAAGGATAGTGCAAACCTTTATAAGACAATAAAGGAGATTGAGGCACTTGGAGCAAAGGTGCATTATTATAACTGTGATCTCAATAATCCAGCAAAGTTTAAAGAGGTTATGAATGAGATAAAAAATAAGTTTGGAAGGGTTGATGGCCTTGTCCATTTTGCGGGTATTGAGAGATCAAAGCTTGTTGTTGATAAAGCGATGGAGGAGTTTTTCCTTATATTTAATACAAAGGCTACCAGTGCTGTTAATATATTGAAAGAAAATATTATTGAGAAAAATGGATTGTGGGTTATGATATCATCTGTAGCTGGAAAATTTGGGAACTTAGGTCAGAGCGATTATGCTGCAGCATCAGATTATATATCAAAGTTAGCAATAAATTTAGCTAACAGAGGTATGAGAGCATTTTCTATAAATATGACTGCTATTGCAAACGTTGGTATGGGAATAAGACCCGGAGTTCAGACATTTCTTAAATCTCAGGGGGTGGAGTTCTTGTATCCTGAGGAGGTTATGAATGCTCTTGCTGATGAAATATCATATGGTGATGTCCCTGAGGTGGTATATTCTGCATCGCTTGGAAAACTTGATTTAGATAAACAGCTTGCCTATGATGAAAAATTTCCTAATCCTGCATCATCTCCGGCGGTATCAGATCATTCATTTCATTTCATAGAAAAGATTGAACAAAACTCTAAAACAGAAGGTTTTAAAGCTAAAAAAAGACTTTCTGTTGAGAGTGATAAATATATGGCTGATCACTCAATAAATGGCACTCCTCTACTGCCTGGCGTTATGGGGCTTGAAATATTTGCTGAAACAGTTGCTGCATATACCGGAAACTTGCCTTTAAAGCTTAAAAGTGTTGGATTTAAACTGCCAGTAAAGTTGATTAAGAACAAGCCTGTGGACCTTGATATATCGGCTGTAAGGGATGATAAGAACATAATCAGAATGAAGATATCAAGCGATTTTATTAACCCTAAGGGAGTTAAGATGGGCGATACGAGGGAGCACTTCTTTGCTGAGTTTGATTTTTCCTCTGTAAGCTTTAAATCTCTGGAGCTACCAAAGATTAAGGATAAGTTTAAATATAAAAGTGATAAAGAAACAATATACAAGACATACTTTCATGGCCCTAGTTTTCAGGTCCTTGATGGGATAATCTCTGTTGACAGAAACAGTGTCGTTGGCGTTTTTAAAAAACCGATGGCAAGATTGCTCGGGGATAAGGATTTTAAATATTATTTCCATCCAATGATAATAGAGGCTATGTTTCAGACATCTGGCTGGAGAGATCTTTATATGGACAACAAGATGACTCTTCCTGATTCTATAAATGAGGTATCAATATCTGATAACAATGAGGATCCAGAAAAACTCTTTACGTACTCAGTATTTAAAGGCTTAAATAATTACGGGAAAAGCGTTTATGATGCATGGGCTTTTGATGAAAATGGAAGGATATATGCTGAGATACTGGATTATGTGATGATACCTGTGAATGTGCTGTAACGGATATGATATCTTGTTTCTGATCGCTATTTAGTTATGTCTGATTTGAACACTATATTATGGAAGGTTGAAAAAATATCTGATATAATTCTTAATGTAAGTTTATTATCACCATCTGAAAAGGATCAATATGACTCATTCAAGATAGCTAAAAGAAAAAATGAGTTTTTAGCATCCAGAATTCTGGCAAAAAAATTTATATCGGATTCTATATCTTGTAATTTCAGTGATGTTGAAATAAAAAATGATAAGGACAGAAAGCCTTATGCTGTTGTCAATAAAAAATTATTATTTTATATATCACTTTCTCATAGGGAAGAATATGTAGGCGTTGCTTTCAGAGGTGATATGATGCCTTATATAGGGATAGATATAGAGCTTTTTGAGAAAAAAAACAAGGAATATTTGACTGATTTTATGTCATCATCTGAGCTTGATAATAGTGATGAGGAGATCATCAGAATATGGGCTATGAAGGAAGCATTTCTTAAGATGATTGGAAGGGGATTGAGTGTTTCAGCAAGAGATATAGAGTTCAATAATGATGATATTTTATATAAAGGTGAAGCAAAGTTGTTATTAAGTCTTTTCAAAATTTGTAAAATTAACTATGAGGTTATTAATAAAGATAATTATCTGGTAGCCCTTTGCTATAATGGAGGATGAATGGAAGAGAAAAAAGAGAATTTAGAAAGTGCAAAGAAAGAGGAAAAGAATAATAGTTCTGTTAATTCTGATAGGCCACCTATTAATGAAAAGCCAGTGTCTGCCCAAAATACTGCTGAGGTTAAAACAAAAAAATCAAAAAAGACACATACAAAGGATATTCCTCCAAAGCTTCAGAGATACAGGGATGTCATTAATTCTGCATTAAACCAGAATCCTCAGGATAAAATAGATGCTTACAAAGCAAAGGGAAAACTGACAGCAAGGGAAAGACTTGCATACCTTCTTGATGAAAACAGTTTTGAAGAGTTTGGGCTTCTTGTTGAAACAAGGTGTACTGATTTTGGAATAAAGGACAAGCATATAAAAGGAGATGGTGTTATATGCGGTTTTGGAAAGATAAATAGTAGAAGGGTTGCGGTTTTCTCTCAGGATTTTATGCTTCTCGGTGGTTCGCTTGGATTAAGCCATGCAAAAAAAATAGCCTATCTTATGGATACTGCAAAAAGGATAGGATGCCCTGTTATAGGGATACTTGATTCTGGTGGTGCAAGAATTCAGGAGGGTGTTGATAGCCTTGATGGGTATGGAGAAATATTCAAAAGGAATGTGGAGTCATCAGGTATAATTCCACAGATCTCTGTTATAGTTGGGCCATGTGCAGGAGGAGCTGTTTATTCCCCAGCACTTACAGATTTTGTTTTTATGGTTCAGGGTATCAGTAATATGTTTGTAACAGGCCCTGCGGTGGTAAAGGCATCAACAGGTGAAGAGGTGGATTTTGATACTCTCGGTGGAGCAAAGACCCATGCATCAAAGAGTGGAGTATGTCATTTCGTTTCAAACTCGGAACAGGAGTGTTATAGAACTGTGAAGGAGTTGTTATCATATCTTCCGTCAAACTGTTATGAAAAACCATCCACAATAGTTTCAAATGATTCACCGAAGAGAGAGATCCCTTTACTTGAAAGACTTTGTTCAATGGATCCTAAAAAGCCTTATAGAGTTCATCATATTATATGGTGGTTGAGTGATGATCATAAGTTCTTAGAGGTTCACAGGAATTTTGCTAAAAATATTGTTGTGGGCTTTTCAAGATTGAATGGTGAGGTGGTTGGTATCATAGCAAATAATTCATCATATATGGCAGGAGCACTTGATATTGATGCAAGTGATAAGGCAGCAAGGTTTATAAGATTTTTAAACAATTTTAATATACCGATATTAACACTTGTGGATGTTCCTGGATACTGGCCGGGTGTAAAGCAGGAGCACAACGGAATAATAAGGCATGGGGCAAAGCTACTTTATGCCTATGCTGAGGCAACGGTTCCAAAGGTTTCTCTTATACTGAGAAAAGCTTATGGCGGAGCTTATATTGCTATGAGCTCAAAGTATTTAGGTGGTGATATAAATTTTTCACTACCGAGTGCTGAAATAGCTGTTATGGGCCCACAGGGTGCAATAGAAATACTCTATTCAAAACAATTAAAGGAAGCAAAGGAAGAGGAAAGACAAGCATTGAAGGAAAAATTAGCTCAGGAATATGCTGATAAGTTTGCTTCTCCATATCAGACAGCATCCACAGGCTCTATTGATGAAGTTATAGAGCCAAGGCTTGCAAGGGCTAAGATAATAGAGGCATTCAGCATACTGAAAAACAAAAATATTGGTGCAAAAATAGAAAGAAAGGGAAATATACCGTTGTGAAATAGTGGTCAGTGATCGGTGGGCAGTGGTCAGCAAAACAGTGAACAGTGGGCAGTGGTCAGTAAAGAGAAAACAGAAGACAGAGGACAGAGGTCAGAAAAGACAAAAAGCAATAGTGGACGGTAAGCAGTGAATAAGGTGTTTCCTTTTAACTGAACACTGTTAACTGTTTTTAATTGAGGTAATATGAAAATAAAATTCTGGGGAACAAGAGGTTCCATACCTGTGAGTGGCAGGGAATTTTTAAAGTATGGTGGAAGTACAACATGTCTTGAAATAATTGATAAAAATAATGACAGTATCATTGTTGATTGTGGAACTGGTGTTAAAGATTTAGGCAAAGAATTTATTAAAAAAAATATAAATAAAATATTTATAGTTTTTACTCATCAGCACTGGGATCACATACTCGGTTTTCCTTTTTTTGCTCCAATATACGATGATAAAAACGAGATAATCATTACTGGTTGTTCATATACAACTGATGATGTCAGAGCTATAGTTTCAAAGATAATGCAGCCACCGGGTTTTCCTGTAAAATTTGAGGAGATAGATGCAAAGTTCAAATTTATGGCTATGGAAAAAAATGGTATCAAAATAAATAATATAGAAATAATTCCAATAGAACTCAGTCATCCAAATGGTGGGTTCGGTTATAAATTTATTGAGGATGGGAAAACTGTTGTTTTTTTAACTGATAATGAACTGAGATATACTCATCCTGGAGGAAGGAGTTTTGATGAATATGTTGAGTTCTCACGTGGTGCTGATCTCTTGATTGCTGATGCAGATTATATTGATAGCGAGTATGAATACAGAAGAACATGGGGACATTCTACATGGAGAGATGCTCTTGAACTTGCGATCAGTTCAGTTGTAAAGAAATTAATACTTTTTCATCATAATCAGAACAGAACAGACAAGCAGATTGATATTATAGTCAATGATTGTAATAGGGAAATAAGAAAAGCTGGGCTTAAAATTAAATGTTTTGGAGCAATGGAAGGGAAAACTATCTCAATATAATTATTTAAGATGATTAATATTAAAAAAATAAAAAAAGAATTTCCTGCATCTAATAAGTCTTTTGTATATCTTGATAGTGCATGCAGTGCCCTTAAAATGAAGTCTTCTGCAGATGCTCAGATGAGGTTTTTGCTTGATTATGGTAGTTGTGGTGGTAAAAGGGCTGTTTATAAGAATGCTTTGAGGGTTGAGGAGTTATATGAGTCTGCAAGATCAGATGTTGCAAACTTCATAAATTCTCAAATGGATGAAATAGTTTTCACATCGGGAACAACTGATGGTTTTAATATTCTTGCAAATTCTTTTAAATTTAAGACTGGTGATGAGATAATTATTTCAGGGCTTGAACACAACAGCGTTTTTTTACCATTTTACAGGATATCAAAAGAAAAGGGATTAAAATTAAAGATAATTCCCATTAAAAACTATCAACCTTCATTTGATGAGTTTAAAAAACTTGTCAATAAAAGAACAAGGGTTTTGTGTATATCAAAGGCATCAAACTTCTTTGGAGGAACAGTAAGGACAGAAGAGATAGTTAGTTATGCAAAAAAGTGCGGGATAAAAGTTTTTTTTGATTGTGCACAGTATGTGTCCTCTCACAGTATAGATGTTAAAGCACTGGGAGCTGATGCCATTGCTTTTTCAGGCCATAAGATAGGTGCCCCTTATGGAACTGGTGTGCTTTATATAAATGATTTGCTCTATAATTTTCTAAACTCATCAGCGGTTGGTGGTGGAACTGTAAAGGACATATCCATAAGTAATGGGAAAATAGATGTCAGATTCCTTAATAAATTTTATAATTTTGAAGGGGGGATACAAAATTATTCTGGTGCCTATGCACTTTCTGTTGCTATTAGAAAGCTTGATGAAATATCTTACTTTGAAATAAGGAAGCATATCTCCTCACTTGTCAAATATGCTGTATCTGAATTGAATAAAATAGATGGTATAAATATCATAGGTGATGAGCTGGAAGAAGGCTCTATAATATCTTTTACATCAATCAATAAAAATTTTTCATATCCCGATTTTTCAATGTTTTTATCAGGTCAGAGCAAGCCTGTTTCGGTCAGATATGGTAAGCTCTGTGCTGATCTGGCTTCAATAAATACTGGGATAAAGTCAGTTATAAGACTTTCATTCTTTGTTTATAACACGGAGGATGATGTAAATTATTTTATAAGGTCTTTGAAAAAATATTTGAAACTTATAGATTAGCAGCTTTATTGCCAAAAGAAAGATAAAAAAGTGCAAGGTTTTTGCAACATCACCCTAAAAATCGTGCACTTTCAAAACAACAATCTACTATAATCAAGACAATTATTCATTAGAAAAATTATCTTTCGTTAGACTTTTTCAGTGACCCCTTCTTATACACCTTTATGTAATCCTTTCTTGGACCGGAGCATATGCTGTAAAACTTGCATCCATCACAGTCCTTAATCTTTTCTTTTTCTAAGAGATAATCGCCCTTAATACCGTTTCTCATTTTGTTTACATCAACATTGCTCTCCCAGTATTTTCCGAGAAAACAAAGTGGGATGTGATCTGTATTAAATTTTATATGGTGTCTATCAAGTATGCTGATTGCCTTTATAAGATAAGGTGATACATCAGTATATTTAGGGATAACATTTCTATTATCCTTTGCCTTACCAATGCCCTTTACAAAACTGAACTGAACCCAGTTAATAAATGGTAATTTATTTACTACAAGCTTTGAAAAATCAGATATATGCTTGTAATTTATTGAGTTTATTACATATGTTAATCTTATAGTTGCTCCATTCTTTGAAAGCGTTTTTATAGCTGAAAGTCTTTTCTCAAAACCATTTTTTACCCCTGTAAGTTTATAATCTGTTGTTTTGTTATGAGCGGATAAATTTATATTAAAATAACCTTTATTCCTGTTAAGAAGCGATATGAGGAGATGAAGCTTTTCGTATGGTATGTTTTCAATTAGCAATGCATTTGTTTGTATCTCTGTTGTCTTCGACTGTTTGTTAAGAATGTTGAGTATATAGATCAGATTATCTATCCCAACTGATAGAGGTTCACCGCCTGATATAACGAAGAGAGGATCTCTGTCGCTTAAAATTTCTTTTGTAAAATCTTTTATATCAAATAGATCATCATCCCTCTGATATGCAGAGCAGAATATACATTTCTGGTTACAGAAAGAAGTTATAGGATGAAGTGCCATAAACGCTCTTTATTAAAAAACAAAAATTGCCCTCGGCAGGGCTCGAACCTGCACCCCGTTAAGGACATGGTCCTAAGCCATGCGCGTCTGCCAGTTCCGCCACGAGGGCTAAAAAAATCTGAAAACTACAAAACCCCTTTTATAGTGTTGCTAAATATCAAGATAAAATCTAAAAACTAATGCTGCTCATCATTATATTATCAAGTAGTTATAATCATGAGCAGATAAATATACCAAGCAGCTGTCAAATATATCTAAGAAGCAAAAAGTAATAATGGGCGAGGCAGGGTTTGAACCTACGACCCCCTCCTTGTAAGGGAGGTGCTCTGCCGCTGAGCTACTCGCCCGTAATAAAAGAACAAAAGCCTTCCAAGTTACAGATAAAATAATTTTTATCGTAATAGCTTTGTTATAAATAAGCTTACTACTAATAATTTTACAATAAACTGTATCAAACAGGCAAATTTTATATACTTAAAACAAATAACCAATTGAATGACTAAACAACTAATTTATTCTTTCTAAATAACTAAATAACTAATTTATCTGTTTTCATCCTGATGAATCTGTTTACATCTTGATGATTATCTGTCTAAATCTTGATTGAATCCGTTTACATCCTGATGATTAAATAACTAACTTGCCTTGTTCCCTTTTTATTGCTATATTATTATTTATTAAGGAATATCGATGATAATATTTATTTGGAGGTTTTATGCCATTTGAGTTCAGAAGAATGTTTAATTTAAAAAAATCAAATGCAAAGTATAGACTTTTATCAAAGGATGGAGTGAAGGTTGTAAAGTGCAATGGCAAAAAAATATTAAATATTAATCCGAAGTCTCTTGAACTCTTATCAAAAGAAGCATTTAGGGATTTAGAGTTTTTATACAGAACTGATCACTTGAAACAGATTGCTTCCATACTTGATGACAAGGATGCCTCTGAGAATGATAAGTATATGGCCTATATATTTCTTTCAAATGCTTGCATATCAAAGAATTTTGAACTTCCGCTTTGTCAGGATACGGGAACAGCAACAGTTATAGCGAAAAAGGGTGATTATGTCTTTACAGGTACAGACGATGAGATGTTTATATCAAAGGGTATTTATGAAACATATAACAAAGAAAATTTAAGATATTCTCAGGTTATACCACTTGATATGTACAGCGAAAAAAACACTGGAACAAACCTTCCTGCACAGATTGATATATATTCAACAGACTCTATGGAATATGAGTTTCTTTTTATTGCAAAGGGTGGTGGATCGTCAAATAAAACATATCTTTATCAGGAAACTCCAAGCATATTAAAGCCAGAGTTATTAAAAAAATTTCTTGTTGAAAAGATGAGGTCCATAGGAACAGCAGCATGCCCGCCATATCATCTTGCCTTTGTTATTGGTGGAACCTCTGCTGAGTTCAATCTTAAAACAGTCAAATTAGCCTCAACAGGATATTTAGATGGTCTTCCATCAAAACCTGATAGAAAATCCATTGCATTTCGTGACAGAGAGATGGAGGAATATCTTTTAAATGAATCATACAAGCTTGGATATGGTGCTCAGTTCGGTGGAAAATATTTTGCACTTGATGTAAGGGTTATAAGACTCAGTCGTCACAGTGCAAGCTGCCCTGTGGGTATGGGGCTTTCCTGCATAGCTCATAGACAGGCATTAGGACGGATAGATGAAAATGGTATATGGCTTGAAAAGCTTGATAGAGAGCCTGAAAGATTTATAAAAAAAGAGTGGGTGGATAAGTATGAAAATCAGAGCGGAGTAAGGATTGATATTGATAGGGATATGAGGGATGTTGTTTCTGAGCTTTCAAAATATTCTGTTGGAACAAGAGTTCTTTTAACAGGCAAGATTGTTGTTGCAAGAGATCTTGCTCATGCAAGGTTTAGAAAGCTCATTGAGGATAAGAAGCCACTTCCTGATTATCTCTTAAAACATCCTGTTCTTTACGCCGGTCCCGCAAAGAAACCGAAGAACAAACCATCAGGTTCATTAGGCCCAACCACTGCTGGAAGGATGGACGATTATGTTAATATGCTTCAGTCAAGGGATGCTTCGCTTGTTATGATAGCAAAGGGTAACAGATCTGATGTTGTAAGGGAAAGCTGTAAAAAATATAAGGGATTTTATTTAGGAACTCCTGGTGGCCCTGCAGCATATTTAGCTGAAAAGTGCATAAAGAGCGTTGATGTCATAGACTATCCTGATTTAGGTATGGAATCAGTCTGGCTTATTGATGTTAAAGATTTTCCTGCTTTTATACTTGTTGATGATAAGGGAAATGACTTTTTTAAAAAGCCATCGTGATATCAAAAATAGCTAAAATAATTCTTTTCAAAGCTTAATCTTTTATGGATAAGAAAAAATCATTTTGGATTTATGCTGGGCTTTTTTACTGTTCATTTATATGGGGATCTACATTTATTGTAACAAAGTACGGACTCAATTATGTTTCATCATCAGCAATGGTGAGCATAAGATTTTTTATATCAGCAGCTGCACTTTTGCCATGGGTAGCTGGTAAAAAAAATATTTTTACAAATCTGAAAGAGCCATTAATACTATCAATTTTTTTATCATCACTTTACCTTTCTCAAACACTTGGACTTGTCTATACCACAGCATCAAACAGTGGTTTTATAACAGGACTTTTTATAATTTTTATACCTGTTTTTAACTTTTTTATCAACAGAAAAAAACCAAAAAAAATTGAAGCAATTTCATCACTCATAGCAATTTCTGGCTTATGGCTTTTAACCGATGGAGTAAAGGAAATTAATTATGGTGATGTGCTAACCCTTGTTGCTGCTATGAGTTATTCACTGCACATACTTTACAGCGATAAATTTATTAAATCTGGATATGATATACTAAATCTTTCATTTCATCAGTTCTGGATGGTAGGAGTTATATCAGCCGTTGCAGTGATATTGAGTGGAGAAAGTTTTTATGTTTCAACTCCAGCAGGCTGGATGATAATAATTTTTCTGGCACTTTTCCCAACGCTTTCAGCCTTTTTTATACAAATGACAGCTCAGAAGTATGCTGATCCATTCAAGGTAGGAATTATATTCACGCTTGAGCCTGTTTTTTCAGCCATATTTGCATGGACTGTTGGTGGTGAAAAAATTATTTTATTAAAGGCTATAGGTGGTTTTTTGATATTTTTTTCTATGATTGCTGTTGAGGTTGATGAAATCGTTTTCCGCAGAAATAAATCATAATTTTTTAAGATTTTAAAAATTGTCAAAACTCTGTTTAAAAAATGTAAAATTATATTTGTGATATAAGCTCAAACTTATAATTGTTTTGCTGATATGGTTTATTTATCATTATTTAGGAGGTTATATGAGAAATCTATTAATAGCTATGTTTGTATTTTTGGTTGTATCATGTGCTCCATCAAAATCTGTTAAGATGGATGATACCACAACCACTAAGGCAACTGATGAGATCATTGGACCTAAGAGAAGAATAGGTGTTGTGGAATTTGAAAACAAGACTGCTTATGGCCAGAAGAGGCTTGGTCAGGCCGTGAGCGATATATTAATAACAGAGCTTGTGAAATCAAACAGGTTTGTTGTGGTTGATAGGGATAAGATAAATAAAATAATGGATGAACAAAAATTTCAGCAGCAGGGGGCGGTTGACTCTCAAACAGCTGTTAAGGTTGGAAAGCTTTTAGGGCTTGAAGCAATAGTCGTTGGTGCCATTACAAACTTTGGTGTAAGAACTGAGGGATCAAACTATCTATTGACACAGACCAAAAGGCAGGTAGCTGAGGTTAGCGTTGATATAAGGGTTATTGATGTCCAGAGTGGTCAGATAATACTTGCAGATTCAGGAAAAGGTGAAGCGAAGTCTTCAAAGGGTGGGGTTTTAGGAATGGGAACAAAGGGTGGTTATGACGAGACATTGGAAGGAGATGCACTTCGAGCAGCTGTTGTAAAATTTGTTGATAACATATCAAAGCAGATCTCAAAAAGACCATGGTCTGCAACCATAGCTAGTGCATCAAACACTGAAATATATATTAATGCTGGATCTGATTCAAATATAAGCATGGGGATGAAGCTTTCCTGCTACAGGCAGGGCAAGGAAATAATTGATCCATCAACAAATATGGTCATAGGTCATATGGAAAACTATCTGGGTGATTTTGAGATAGTGAGATATTGCGGTGATGGTGGAAACTGTTCTGTTGCAAAGCCTATAAAATTAGAACAAACTCCATCGTCTGGTGATATATGCAGACTGAAAAATAGCAAGTAATTGTTGTTAAGTGTCACTAATATAATATCCTGCTCTGAATGTTCAGAGATGTGTTGTATGCAAAATGTGGCAAACGAATCCAGATTTGTCTGGGCGAGTGAGGTTAAATTAAGTAGCTCCTTTGTTTTTGGAATTTAGTGTTTTTTATTGTAAAATAACATTAGTGGCGCGGTAGCCAAGTGGTAAGGCCGCGGTCTGCAAAACCGCTATACGTCGGTTCGATTCCGACCCGCGCCTCCAACATATAATAAAGAAGGTGAAGATGGAACTGAGTAAGATAGCTATTTCTTTAAAACCTTCGGCCACTTTAAAGCTGAATGAACTTGCAAACAGGCTTAAATCAGAAGGTAAGGATATCATACACTTAGGTGGTGGTGAACCCGAGTTTGATGTCCCCGAGACAGCAATAAAAAAATCAATAGAAAAGCTGGCTTCAAAAAGGATAAAATATACTCCTACATCAGGGCTTAAACCATTGAAAGAAAAAATTTCATCATATTGTAATGATATCTATGGAGTAAAGCCTTCAGCAGAAAATATTATAATATCAACAGGGGCAAAGCAGGCGATATATAATTTTCTTTTATCAACTGTTGATCCCGGCGATGAGGTTATAATATTTGCTCCATACTGGGTTAGCTATACGGAGATGGTTTCAATGGTTTATGGAACACCTGTGGTTGTAAAACCATCTAAAGGTCTTGTGCCAACATGGGATGATCTTGAACCACATCTAACATCAAACACAAGGGCAATAATCATAAACTCTCCAAACAATCCATCAGGGCTTGTTTATCCTGATGAGCTTATTGAAAAAATTATAGAATACTGTTCAAACAACAATATATTTGTGCTCTTTGATTCCATATATGATCAGCTTATATTTGATGGTAAAAAACCAAAATCTCCATTTTCATACATAAATAATATAAATGACTCAAATGTTGTGCTGGTCAACGGTGTTTCAAAGGCGTTTTCTATGACAGGTTTCAGGATTGGCTTTTCTGTATCATCACTACCGCTTGCAAAGGCAATGTCAAATATGCAGGCTCAGGTTACATCCTGTCCGAGTGAGCTTTCGCAGTATGCTGCCATAGGAGCACTTGAAGAGGGGGATAGTTTTACTTCAAGACTCAGAGATGATCTTAAAAGAAAAAGGGATATACTTTATAATGAGCTTGTAAAGATTAAGAGGATTAAGTTTGAAAAACCGTATGCAACCTTTTACAGCTTTGTTGATTTTTCCGATTATGAGAAGGACAGTGCAAAGCTCTCAGCATTATTTATAGAGAAGATAGGTGTCGTTACCGTTCCTGGAGTTGAGTTTGGAATGGATGGCTATCTTAGAATAAGCTTCTGTGGTGCTGATGATGATATCAAAAATGGTATTACAAGGATAAAAGATTTTCTTGGTTAGGAGCAAATATGTCTATAATAGAAACAAGAAGAAGGGTTTATACAAATCTGAATGAGGCCGAACTTTATGAACATATCATAAAGAGAGAGGAGGGGACTCTGTTAAAAACTGGAGCCATCTCCCTTAAAACTGGAAAACATACAGCAAGAAGTGCTTCTGACAAATTTATTGTTAAAAAAGAACCATCAGAAAAGAATATCTGGTGGGGTGAATATAATGTTGCTATAGATGAAAAAGTCTTCTTAAATCTCTTTGAAAAAATGAAAAGGTATCTCTCTGATAAGGATATATATGTCAGAAACTCTTATATAGGATCAAATCCACAGTACAGGCTTAAAACAACTGTTATAACCGAATTGGCATGGCATAACCTTTTTGCAAAAAATCTTTTTTTTGATTCAAACGAGGAGCTCGCTCCATCAGATACTGATTTTACAATAATAGTTGCCCCAAATTTTAAGGCTGTGCCCGAGATAGATGGAACAAGAAGCGAAACATTTATCATATTGAATTTTGAGCATAAGATGGCTTTGATAGGTGGGACTGCTTATGCAGGTGAGATTAAAAAAACTGCATTTAGCGTAATGAACTATATACTTCCACTTAAAAATGTTTTTCCGATGCACTGTTCAGCCAATTTGTCAGAAAAGAATGAAACAGCAGTATTTTTTGGCCTTTCAGGAACAGGCAAGACAACCCTTTCCTCAGATCCAAAAAGAAAACTTATAGGGGATGATGAGCATGGTTGGTCAGATGATGGAATATTTAACTTTGAGGCAGGATGTTATGCAAAGGTTATAAATCTTTCAAAGGATGCTGAACCCGCCATATACTCTGCAGTTAACAGATTTGGAAGTGTGCTTGAAAACGTTGTTTTTGATAAGAACAGAATGCCTATCTTTGAGGATGGAAGCCTTACCGAAAATACAAGATGTGGTTATCCACTCAGCTATATAGATAACTCTGTATATGGTGAAAAATTTCCTCATCCAAAAAATATAGTAATGCTTGCATATGATGCGTTTGGAGTTTTGCCTCCTATATCAAGGCTTGACCATAATCAGGCTATGTATCATTTCATCTCAGGTTATACTGCAAAAGTTGCAAACACTGAGATGGGAATAAAAGAGCCAAAGGCAACATTCAGTACATGTTTTGGTGCACCGTTTATGTCGCATCATCCGAGTGTTTATGCTGATATGCTCAGGAAAAGGATGGATGAGCATAAATCCAATTGCTGGCTTATTAATACTGGGCTTTGCGGTGGTCCATATGGAGTTGGTAAGAGAATAAGCATAAAGCTTACAAGAGAAATTCTTAACTTTGCTCTAAGCTATAAAGGCAAAGGGATAAAATTTAAAAAGGATAAGCTGTTTGGATTTGAAATTCCACAGATACCAGAGATTGATGATAAACTTTTAAATCCAGAGCTTTCATGGAAGGATTCTGCTGAATATAATTTGAAGTATAAAGAGCTTGCAGGGCTTTTTGTCAAAAATTTTGCCAAGTTTAATATAAAAGATAGTGATATATTAAATGGTGGTCCAAAAATCTGACATAAAATCGAATGTAGATTGAAAGTCTTATAATCCCTAAAAGCTAATTACTTTAATAATATTAATATATTATTTAGTGGTGTATATAAGGAAGAAATTATGAGATGTTTATCAGTTTTTAGAGAAATAACAAACTCACCAAACAGAGAGAATGATGATGCCCTTATACTCAAAGCTGTGTGTGATGAACTCATAAAGTTAGGGGTAAAAGTTCATCTGATAGAGCCTGATGTCATAGATGATATAATTGATGATAAATGGGATCTCGTTGTCCCTATGTGTGAGAACCCAGTAAATCTTAATAAAATTAAAAAGATCAATGCAGTATTTTTCAATACGGTTGAATCAGTTTATAACTGTTATCGACTTAAAATGTTTAATTTGATAATGAAAAGCTGTCCTGATATATTTCCAAAAACTATAATAAGACCTATGTCAAATTTTCCTGGTGAAAAACCTGATTTTTTCTCAGATAAGGGTGTCTGGGTAAAGCGTGGTGATGTTCACAATACCTGCCTTCATGATGTTCATTATGTTAAAAGATGGGATGAGGCAGAGAAGGTGAGAGATGATTTTGCCACAAGAAGGATAAAGGATGTTATCATACAGGAGCACATACAGGGCGATTTGATAAAATTTTATGGTGTTGGCCCGGGTAAATGGTTTGACTGGTTTTATCACAAGCCAACTGTTGTGAAAAAATATAAATTTAATGTTGAAGATCTTCATAAGAATGCTGTTAGATTTGCAAATGCCGTAGGCGTTGAGATTTATGGCGGAGATGCTATAGTAACTGAAGATTCAAAAATATATATAATTGATATTAACAGCTGGCCATCATTTGCAAGGGTGAGAGATGTTGTAAAAAAAGAAATAGCAAAGCATATATATGAGAAAATGATGGTTAAATGAAAGGTTGATATTTTTTTTGATTATTTGAATGAAAATAGGAATAAAACTTCTTATTTTTAAGTCCTGATCTCTTGATTTAAGTTTTATAGGAGGATTGATTATGAAAACAAAAGTTGATAGCAAAAAAAATTCTAGGGATGATAGTGGATTTAAGCCAGGTCCTAAGTCTCTGGAAATATTTGAAGAGGAGCAGAAATATATTGCACCAGGAGTTCAGAGCATCGCTCTTTTTTCAAAGCTTGTTATGGAAAGAGGTGAAGGATGTCATTTTGTCGATGTGGATGGAAACAAGTATCTTGATATGTATGCAGGTGTCGGTGTTGCATCACTCGGCCATGGCCATCCTAAGTATGCCAAGGCCATAAGCGAGCAGGTATCAAAGATAAATACAGGAAGCTTTTCTTCACCGAGAAGAGCTCACTACTGTAAGAATCTTTCAAAATATACTCCAGGCAAACTGAACAGAATTCAATTCTATTCAGGTGGAGCTGAGGCTGTTGAGGCAGCTATAAGGCTTGCTAAGAGCTATACAAAAAATTATGAGATAGTTGGTTTCTGGGGTGGTTTTCATGGAAAGACAGGAACTGTTATGGGACTTTTGGATGATTTTAAGATAGAAATGGGCCCTGTGATGAGCGGAATACACTCAGTACCATATGCATACTGCTACAGATGTCCATTTAGGATGGAGCATCCATCCTGTGGACTTTATTGTGTTGATTTTATAAGAAAACAGTTAAAGCAGGAAAGTGCTGGTGAGATAGCAGCATTTTTGGTTGAGCCAATCCAAGGAACAAATGGCAATGTGGTTCCACCTCCGGATTTCTTAAAGGCTGTTAAGGAGGTTGCAAAGGAAAACAATGCTCTTCTTATATGTGATGAGATGATATGTGGATTTGGAAGAACAGGAAAGATGTTTGGTGTAGAGCACTTTGATGTTATGCCTGATATAATGACTGTTGGTAAGGGAATAGCAAACGGATTCCCTGTTGCCTGTGTTATATCAAGTGATGAGATAATAAATGCAAAGCCATTTGCAAATCCAAGCGGAAGTTCTTCAAGCTATGGCGGTAATGCTCTTGCGGGATGTGCATGTGATGTTACTCTTGACACGATAATAGAGGAGAACCTCGTTGAAAACTCAAGGAAGGTCGGAGAATATCTTTTAAATGAGTTCAAAAAACTTCAGGAAAAATACCAGTTCATAGGTGATGTAAGAGGAAAAGGACTTATGATAGGTGTTGAAATGGTAATGGATAGAAAAACAAAGGAACACATAAGAAAGGATATATCAAGAAGACTCTTTGATGAGTGTATGAAGCGTGGTATGATCTCTATGTGCTATTCACATACCATAAGAGTTAATCCACCTCTTATAATAACACAGAAAGAGGCAGAGGAAGCTATAAGAATATACGATGAAGCCTTTGGTGTTATATCAAAGGAATACGGTATATAAGGAAGAAAAAGAAGATAGTTATCTGGTTGTTTGGTTATATAGTTATTTAGGAAGAAGAACCAAAAGTAACCGCGTAGGTTACTTTTGGTTCGCGGCACTTAAAAATGTGAATGGATGATTGTGGACTATTAAATCCAAGACTATATCCACAATAAATACGAAAGAACCATAAATTTTATATAATTTATTATATATTCCGGGATGGTGTAACGGTAGCACAAGCGGCTCTGGACCGTTTAGTCTAGGTTCGAATCCTAGTCCCGGAGTTAAGGATGTTATTGCTTTTCTTTTTTTTCCGAGATTTTGTTTACCAGATTGATTATCATATTCCCTGCCAGCTTGAATCCGCTTGCTTCGCTATCTATCGAGAGGTGATAGTTTAAAGCATCGTTCCAATTCTTTTTAGATATATTGTATATAAATTTTTTTCTGCCATCATCCTTCTTTTCAATCATATCAAAAGCTTTTTTTTCATTATCTATTTTATATATTTTCATCACACGTTTTACCCTAAACTCTATTGACGCATATATAAATACATTTATGCATCCAGGTTTGTCAGCAAGTATATGTGATGCTCCCCTTCCTATAATTACTGCATTATATCTGTTTGCAAGATTACGTATTATCTCTGACTCCGTTTCAAAAAATTCACTATCACTTATCATCTCAACAGGAGGGGGGACATAGGTGGAATCGCTTGGTGCAGCAAATGAGAATGTTGTAAAAAAATTTTCCCAAAACCCTTTAACCCTTTCATCCTTTATAGCCACTTCTTTTTCAGGTATCCCAAGTTTTTTTGAAGCAAGATTTAATATTTCACTGTCAAGATATTTAAATCCAAGATGGTTTGCTATTTTTTTACCTATATATGAGCCACCGCTTCCAAACTGCCTTGATATGTTTATTGTTATCATCTCTCCTCCATAGAAATGTATCATTGAATCTTAACAATGCTATATAATTATAGTCTAAATCTAAAAAAATACTTTGTCAATAAGGCTGTTGTAAGGTGATTTTTTGCTATCTTTTATTTATCATAAAACTTTTAAGTTATGGGTCACTGAAAAAGTCTATTTGAGCTACAGTTTATTGTTATTTAGTTATCTGTTATTTGGTTATTTAGGAAAGCAATTTTTATTATTTTTTATCTAATCTAAAAAATTGACAAAAAAAAGACGATCGTCCCAAAAATGTAAATTTTTAGTTTAAAATTAATATTAAAACTAACTTTTCTCCTATGGGAATGTGTGTGTAAAAAAATTGACAAAAAAAAGACGATCGTCTTTTTTTTGTCAATTTTGGAAAAAAACTTAATGGAATTTGCCAACAATACTTAAAAAAAACCTTGCAGTTTTGATATAAAATTTTAAACTTTTTTATATAGTTTTTCATTTACAAAAACTCCACCGTTAGAGTTTTTCAGTACCCCTTAAGTTATATAATAAATATTATATGGCAAGAAAGAGAAAGATTGAAACAGGTCTTGTAGAAGGAAAACTTTCATCATCAATATGGAAGTTAGCAACACCGATGCTGATAGGCGGTGCGCTTGAAGATCTATTTTCTATGGTGGACCTATTCTTTGTTGGAAGATTGGGTCATATTCAAGTTGCTGCGATCGCCATTTCAGGCACAATCGTTGCAATACTTATGATGCTTATTCAGGGAATAGCTGTTGGAACACTGTCATTCGTATCTCGCTTTACCGGTGAAAAAAACTATGAGATGGCTGATAAAATTCTTGGTCAGACATTTATTTTAAGTATTATAGGAGCAGTTATTATGCTGCCAGTTGCTTTTTTTCTTTTAGAGCCATTGTTAAGGCTCTTTGGTGCAACTGGAGATGTTGTATACTATGCTGTCAGCTATTTAAAAATAACCTTTACGTATTCAATTATCATATTTTTATTTGTTGGAATAAACAATGCACTGAGGGGCTCTGGCGATGCAAAAACACCTTTGTATGCCTTGATAACAGCAAATATATTAAATATTATACTCAATCCATTTCTTATTATGGGCTATGGACCATTTCCTAAAATGGGGGTATCTGGTTCAGCTATGGCAACAGTTATAACAAGAGGAATAGGTGTTTTATTTCTTTTTTACCATTTAATATTTGGTCATTCAACAATTCATTTGGAATTAAAAAATCTCAAGCCTCTTCCCTCACTTATGAAGCAGATTATGAGCATAGGTTTTTTTGCATCGCTTCAGATATTCATTCGTGAGATATCATTTCTTTTTCTTATGCGTCTTGTGGCATCTTTTGGAGCTGTTACGCTTGCAGCATATGGAATTGGTTCAAGAATAAGATCATTTATTATGGTTCCGGGGTTTGGCTTTGCAAGTGCTGCTGCTGTATTAACTGGTCAAAATCTTGGAGCTGGGAAACCTGATAGAGCACAAAAAGCCACTTGGCAGGCTGTTTTATACTATGAATATATTTCCATACCTCTTGCAGTTTTGTTCCTTATATTTGCTCCTGATATAGTAAGAATATTTAATTCCAATCCTGAGGTTATATCTATAGGTAGTTCATTTATAAGATATGTTGCAGTGACATTTCCTTTTATCGCTTTTTCACTTGTGCTTTCTGAGGCTATGAATGGTGCTGGTGATACAAAGACACCAACTGTTTTAAATGCAATAGGCCAGCTCGGTTTTAGAATACCATTTGCATACATCTGTGCTCTTGGTTTAAAGATGGGTCATAATGGAATATGGCTTGGTATCAATGCCTCTGATATATTTCAGGGCATAGCAATGATAATTGCGTTTCAATCTGGACACTGGAAAAAGGTATTTATTAAACGCAAAAAAATGTTTTCACCAGAACCTGTGGCTGATGATATAGCAGCAAGCATCCCATCCTCTGAGGGATACTAAACGCTTAAACTCTGCTTTTAATTGTTAAGTTTATTGATTGAAATTATATTCTGCTGTAAAATTCAGAACAAAAGTTGATTTCTTTTCAACCTTGATATCAAATTCTATATTGTTAGCATCTATTCTATTATATTTAGAACTTGAATCTATAATCTTTGAATTTCCCCATAAATATTCCTTTATTTTTACGTTGATAGGTTCATTCTTTTCATTCTTTATCTTTATATTGATGGTATCCCTATAAATATTTGTCATCACCTTTTTATGCTCTATTATCTTCCTTTCTCCGCTTACATCAAACGCCTTGCCCGTGTTTATCTCAACCTTATCGTTTACAGCTGTGTGTGGCAGATTGTCCTCTCCAACAAGACTTATAAGATCTCCATTTTTTTGATAAACCCTTATCTTTCCTTCAGGAAGAGGCTTGTTAAGGTTATTTTCTTTTGTGTTTTTGAATATCAGCTGTGCAGTCAGATTCTTATCATAGTTATAGTTTTTAAGATTATCGTAATAATACCAGTTGTCTTTTTGTCCCTTATAAATATAAACTTTATCAAACTTAATATTTTTTACTGTAAACATATCAACCGAGATGCTTTCACCATCATTTATAGTTATATCTTTAACAGGTAGATCATAGGCATAGAATTCGCTAAGCGATTTTGGGGTCATCTCCTCGGAATTACCCCCAAAATCCATACTTTTTGCTGCCATAAGCCTGAATGTTTGTGGCTGATCATCTGATGCTTTATTAACGACACCAGCGACGAGGCTTATCTTAGAATTTTTAAAATTATAACCTGAGTTGTTTGTTAGGTTTACTCTTGCGTTTATATCAAGATTGCTGAATGACTCATCAACATATGCATCATAAGCTGCCTGCCACGATAGATTATTGATGATGTAATTGAGCATAAAATCACATTTACCACTCTTCTTTGAATCAAGTGAGATATTAAGTGTTCCATTGTTTATCATTCTGTTCTTAAAATCGGTTTCATCAAACTTACCATAGTTTATATATTTTATATAATCATTCTCTATTATGAGATATTCATCACTATCATTTTTTAAAGTAATGTTCTTATCCCCTATTCTATATAAAACTCCATTTATTTTTTCATTATCCTTTGTTATTACGCTCACATTTTGATTGATCTTGCTGTCGTTTTCGCTCTTATAACTGTTAAATCTTAATCTCAGATCCTGTGGAAGGTCTATGTTTATACTATCTGTAACCACGGTTCGCGGAAGATTTGGTATATCGATATCGATAAACCCCTTCTTACAATCCGCAGTATACTTCTGATTTACAACTGCCCTATTGTCATTATAAACTGTTATTCCAGTATCCTTTAGCTCAGCAGAGTTTAAAAAGTTAGTGAGACTAAAAAGTAATAAAAAAATATTCATATTTCCTCCCGTTTAAAATATTATATAACAAATTATAAAATAATAAAAACTATCGAGGGGTTACTGAAAAACTCTAACGAAAGATAATTTTCCAAATGAATAATATAACAGTAAATTTGATAATAAGATGGATAAAATATAAAATAATTATACTATTAACCATTATCATTTTAAGCTAAAATGGTATAATTGTATTATGTATAAATATTTTGGAACAGATGGAATAAGGGGTATCCCTTTTGATTTTCCATTTACTAATGAAAATCTCATAAAGATTGGATATTCCATATCAAAAGTAATATTGAAGGATAAAAAGAAAAAAGTTTTTATTGCGAGGGATACAAGGGGTTCTGGTAAGAGGATTTTAAATTATATTTCAAAAGGGATAAATTCAGCAGGAGCTGATGTCATTGATTTAGGGGTTATAACAACACCGGCACTGAGCTATATCCTTTCAAAAAATAAAAAATATATATCGTTTGGGATAATGATATCTGCAAGCCATAACCCACCGGAGTTCAATGGTATAAAGGTTTTAAGCTCAAGCGGTGAAAAGATAGGTGAAGGCGTAGAACGAAGGATAGAGAAGCTAATAGATTGTGATGATATTAAATTAAAAAATAATAATAAAAAAATTTATACTAAGGATCTATCAGATGATTATATATCATATACAACCTCGCACTTTGATGGAGAGTTTGATGGTATTGATCTTGTGATTGATTGTTCAAATGGTGCATCATACAAAATTGCTCCAAAAATTTTTAAAAAGCTTAAATCATCATTTTATTTGATAGGGGATAAACCTGATGGGAAGAATATAAATGTTGGATGTGGGGCTCTTGATACGAATTTGATGAGGAAGACTGTTTTAAAAAGGAAATCTTTCTGTGGAATAAGCTATGATGGTGATGGGGATAGATGCATACTTTCTGATGAGAAGGGTAAGCTAATAGATGGTGATGATATCATAGCACTTTTATCAGTTTATTATAAGAGATCTAAAAGACTTAAAAATAATACAGTTGTTTTGACTAGAATGTCAAACTACGGGCTTGTGAAATTTTTGAAAAAAGAAAAAATCAGGGTTGTTCTTGTGGATGTTGGTGATAGAAATGTAAGCCTTGCTATGAAAAAATACGGTGCTGTTTTAGGTGGTGAGACAAGCGGTCATATAGTAATCAAAAAATATCTTCCAACAGGCGATGGTATAATAACATCGCTTGAAGCAGTTTCTGCTGCAAGAAGGATGAATATCCATTTGAGTGATGTGAAGAAAATGTGGTCAAGATATCCAAGCCATCTCAGATCTTATAGAGTTGATACAAAATATGATCTAAATAAATTGGATATTTTTTTAAAGGCTGTTAAAGCAATTGAGAATGATATAGGTGGAAGAATATTTATCAGATATTCTGGGACAGAGCCAGTTTTAAGAATTCTTATAGAGGCTGATATGAAGGATGATGAGCTTGCATCACTTTCTGAAAGATTGTTTGAACATTACAAAAACAGCATTGTTGATATGGCTAAGGGATAGTTCTGTTATTATAAAATAGTTAAAAATTGTTAGTGGCCAGCAACTAAAAAAATCATCAATCTGGTCACAAAGACAATAAAATTGCAGTGTACAAGGATAGTGATTATTTAATTAAGGTATTCTAATTATTTATGATAACTAATCACTGACTACTATTTGATAACTGAAATTTTGTCATAAGACAAAATTTAATAGGAGGTTTTATGGGAATAAAATTAGGTGTCAACATTGATCATGTTGCTACCGTAAGGCAGGCAAGAAAGGATATAAATCCTGATCCGATTGAGGCTGCAAGAGTAGCTCTTTCAAGCGGTGCGGATATGATAGTTATGCATATAAGAGGTGATAGGCGTCATATTCAGGAGGATGATTTAGAAAGGATAAGAAAAGAGGTCAAATGTTATGTTCATCTTGAGATGGCGGCAAATGCTGATATGAAAAATATTGCTCTTAAATATAAGCCAGATTCAATATGCATAGTCCCTGAAAAACCGGCCGAGGTAACAACAGAAGGTGGTTTAAACTTCAAGGATAAATCTATGATCAGGGAGATAGAAAAGGTTATAAAAGCAGCATCAGACAATGGAATAGGCGTAAGCCTTTTTGTCGATCCCAATGCTGATGATGTGAGAATGGGATACAAGTTAGGTGTTGATACAATAGAGCTTTGTACAAGAAAGTATGCTGAAAGCTGGGGTAGCAAAAATCAAGCAAGCGAGCTTGAAAGAATACAGTTAGCATCATATCTTGTAAAGGAATTGAATATGTCCCTTCACTCAGGTCATGGGCTTGATTATTACAATGTAAAGCCTGTGGCTGATATAGAGGGTATGGAGTGTTTGAACATTGGATTTTCCATAATATCAAGAGCGATATTTGTTGGTCTTAAAAACGCTGTTAGTGAGATGAAAGAACTGATTGACTAATAGAAAACAGATGTCAGAAGACAGAAAACAGAGCCTGCCTGCCGAAGCCATTTCGGCGTAGGCAGGGACAGAAAATAGAGAACGGATGACTGAGAAATAGGGAATTTTTTAAAATTCTGCTTTCTGTTTTTTGATTTCTGACTTCTTAAATCTTGTTTCGTGCTTTTTGTCGTCAGACTTCTGATTTCTGTCTTCTTGGTTCTGTCTTAATCTTGGTGTTTTACTAAACAACGAGATAACTAATTTGTGAGGTGTTTATGTGTGGTATAGTTGGATATGTTGGAGACAAGCATAAAGCCCAAGATGTCCTTTTGAAAGGGCTTAAGATGCTTGAATACAGGGGCTATGACTCCTGTGGTGTTGCAATGATTGCTGATGATGAAGTTTTTCTTGAAAGGGTTGAGGGAAGGGTTAGTGCTCTTGAAAAGAAAATATCCGGTAAAAAATTTAATAATATTTTAAACGGTATAGCTCATACAAGATGGGCAACTCACGGACTCCCAAGCGAGGCAAATGCACATCCTCATACAGACTGTGATGGCGATATCGTTGTTGTTCACAATGGAATAATAGAAAATTATATTGAACTCAAAGAAGGTTTAAAGGGACATACATTTAAATCTGAAACTGATACAGAGGTCATTGTTCATCTCATTGAAGAAAATGTAAAAAAGCTAATGAAAAAGGATATGGGAAAGAGAAGTGAGATGTTAGAACCACTTTTTTTTGAGGCTTTTTTAAATACTCTCAGAAAATTAAAGGGAAGTTTTGCAATAGCCGTGATATGGAAAAAAGCACCGGGTATGATACTCGCAGCAAGAAGATTTAGCCCGCTTGTGATAGGTAAGGGAGAAGGTGAAAACTTTCTGGCCTCTGATGTCGCTGGCTTTATTGAGTGGACAAAGAATGTTTATTTCGTAGATGATAATGAGGTTGTATTTTTAGATAAAAACAATGTCGCATTTTTTAATCTTGATGGCAAGAAAATAAACAAGGAGTTAAAGACTGTTAATTGGGATATAAAGATGGCAGAAAAGGGTGGGTATAAACATTTTATGCTAAAGGAAATATTTGAGCAAGAGATGGGCTTTGAGAACACGCTTATGGGAAGAGTCCTTCCTGTTGGAAAGTATATACTTGGCAATGAGATGAATTTAAAAGAAGATGATATAAAAAAATTTTCTATGATAAACTTTGTGGCCTGTGGAACAGCGTATCATGCAGCATATATTGGAAGATATCTTTTTGAAAGAATGGGAATGAGGGCTGATGTGGATCTCGCAAGTGAGTTTTCATCAAGGTCATTAGTCGTTGATAAAAACTCTCTCGTGGTGGCGATAAGCCAGTCTGGTGAGACAGCAGATACTATAGACGCACTGAGAATTGCAAAGAAAAATGGTAATAAGATTCTTGCTATAACAAATACCCTTGGTTCAACAATAACAAGAGAAGCTGATTATGTTATGTACACTCACTGTGGGCCTGAGATTGCTGTGGCGTCAACTAAAGCCTTTACATCACAGCTTGCAGCTTTATATGTCCTCGCCCTGAGCTTTTCATACATTAGGGGAAATCTTCTTATAACAAAGGCAAGGGAGTTTGCGGAAGAACTTTTATCATTGGCAAAACTTATAAAGGAGTCGCTTGAAATAAACGATTATGTCGAAGAACTTGCTGATAAATTTTCTGCTCAGGATGATTATTTGTTCATAGGTCGTGGAATAAACTATCCTGTTGCACTTGAGGGAGCGCTTAAACTGAAGGAAATTTCATATCTTCATGCTGAGGGCTATGCTGCTGGTGAGATGAAGCATGGGCCTATTGCTATAATAACAAATGGTATGCCTGTAATCGTAATTGCAACATCTTCATCAGATATTGATCTTGTGAGGGGAAACATTGAAGAGACAAGAGCTCGTGGTGGGGTCGTTGTTGCAGTTGTAGATAAAAACTCAAAGCAAAAGATAAGGGCTGATTATTATCTTGAAGTTCCATATGCATCCGAGTGCTTTATGCCTGTTCTAAATATAATCCCTCTCCAGCTTTTTGCCTACTGGACTGCGGTAAGGCGTGGCACTGACATAGATAAACCAAGAAATTTAGCAAAGAGTGTAACCGTTAAATGAAAGTTGGCATTGATATTGTAGAGGTTAAAAGAATAAAAAAATTATCAGGGATGAGTTCTTTTATTGAAAGAGTA
This sequence comes from Elusimicrobiota bacterium, assembly GCA_012517285.1. Taxonomy (GTDB): domain Bacteria; phylum Elusimicrobiota; class Elusimicrobia; order Elusimicrobiales; family UBA9959; genus JAAYVG01. The sequence goes on along the minus strand of JAAYVG010000047.1, from coordinate 8,502 downwards.
TTTTCAGAAAAAGAACAGTCCTACTGTAAAAGATTTAAAAACACTTATGAGAGATATGCTGGTAAGTTTGCAGCAAAAGAAGCTGTGATAAAGGCATTTAAATCCCTTCCAGCTGGTGAGTTGAAGTCATTTTTTTTAAAACTTCCATTAAAAAAAATAAACATATTAAACAAAAGCGATGGGATGCCATTTTTAAAAATTGAAGGTATAAAGGTTGATGCCAGTTTGAGTATTACTCACACATCGGATTATGCTGCAGCTATATGTATAATTGAAAATGCTGAGCTTGTAAAATGAAAAGACAATACATAGAAAAAAAACTTGTAAAAAAATTATTTCCAAAACGCATGGATGATAGTAATAAGAATGATTTTGGACGACTGCTTGTCATAGCAGGTTCCTATCCAATGAGCGGTGCATTATATCTTTCATCAAAGGCTGCTATGAGATCAGGTGCAGGACTTGTCTACGGTGTTTGTGTTGAAAAAATCAAACCGATTATTTCATCGCTTATGCCTGAGGGAATATTTTATCCTGCTGGAAGCGGTGATTATATATCTGATGAAACCCTTGATTTTGTAGTTGATATCTCTAAAAAAAATAGATTTGATATCCTTTTAATAGGCCCAGGGATTGGTAATGAAAAAAAAATAAACAAAACTGTTATAAAAATAATAAAGGAACTAAATCTTCCAACAGTTATAGATGCCGATGCAATAAATGCTCTTTCAAATGAGAATGATATATCATTTTTGAAAAATATTCCAACCATAGTTACTCCTCATACAGGTGAAGCAAGAAGGCTTGTTCAAGAAAACGATGAAAAACTTGCTCTTGAGATAAGCTCTATGACAGGAGGGGTATGTGTCCTGAAAGATTTTAGAACCTATGTAACTGACTCAAAGTCTCTTTTTTTGATTGATAAAAGAAACTCTGCTCTTTCAAAGGCGGGCAGTGGCGATGTCCTTGCTGGAATTATTGCGGGGATATGGGCTCAGTCAGGCCAGCCTGCCAAAGCCGTTTCTGCGCAGGCAGGCCTGCCTACGCCGAAACGGCTCCGGCAGGCAGGAAAGAAGAATGGCTTTGATCTAAAAACTGCTCTTAACTCAGCGATATGTGGAGTTTATATTCATTCTCTATGTGGTCTTGCTGCACGTGAGCAGTATGGAAAATATTCTGTCCTTGCGTCTGATATTATTGATCTTATTCCCAGTGCTATAAAGAATATTTATGAAGGAAAGTGAAATAATAAAAAAACTTGTTAAGACATTTGATTATACTGACAGGTCTATAATAGAAGGTCCTGGAGATGATTGTGCAGTGATTGACTTGGGTGATAAAAAAAATTTTTATATATTTACGGTTGATGATCTTGTTGAAAATACACATTTTCTGATGGATTATTTAAAACCTTCTGAGGTAGCATCAAGGCTTGTCCGTATGAATGTAAGCGATATATATTCTATGGGTGATGCTGTCCCGATATACTGCCTTGTAAGCTCTGGAATAAATGATAAGAAAATAGATAATGAGTGGTTAGCTGATTTTATAAAGGCTTTAAAAAAAGAGCTTGATTTTTTTGGTGTCAAAAATATTGGTGGAAATATTTCAAAAAGTGAAACTGTTTTTTTTACACTTTCGCTCTGCGGTAAGGTTAGCAAAAAAGGAATAACAAGAAGATGTGGTGCAAAAGCAGAAGATATCCTCTGTTGCGTTGGGAATATGGGTGATGTAAAAGCTGCGGTTGAAACGATGCTATCTAAAAAAAGGGATTTTTTTACTTCTGATGAAAAAAAACTTTTTGGGTCATTTGTAAAACCTCGAATATATAAAGATTATGCATCTTGCATTTCTAAATATGCATCATCAATGCTTGATAACTCTGATGGGCTTTATCGTTCGCTTGAGATTATATCGGAGGTCAATTCTGTGAGAGTAAAATTAGATATTAACAGCCTCTCTTTTGTTGCATCCAAATCACTTAAAAGATGGTCAGTTTTAAATCATAAAGATTTTAAAGAATATGTTATCTCAGGCGGTGAGGATTACAACCTAATATTCACTGTTCCTGAAAAAAATATTAACAAATTAAAATCCGATATAAAGGATGTTCATATAATAGGAAGACTTGAAAATGGATATGGAGTTGATATATCAGAATATGAAGGTAAAATACACTACTTTGAACACTTTTAAAACATCTTCTCCAGATGAAACCATTGATGTTGCTAAAGACTTTGCTAAAAAACTTTGTGCTGGCGACTTTATACTTTTAAATGGTGACATAGGTTGTGGAAAGACAACATTTCTTCGTGGTATTCTTGAATATCTAGGTTCAAAGAAAAGAGTTATAAGCTCGAGCTTTGTTCTTATGAGGATTTATGAAACAAAGAGCTTTAATATAGTTCACCTTGATCTTTATAGGACCTCTGGAGAGTTTAATTATTTAGAACTTTTAGAATATGCTGATGATAGAACTGTTGTCGCAATAGAATGGCCATATGATGTATCAAAATATATAAGATTTAAACCGTATGTTATTGATATAAAACTTTTAAAAAATGATGAGAGGAGGATAGTGATAAAAAAATATGGATAAAAAAATAATTTGTGGCGTTTCTGCCTACTCATCGTATGTTAAGCTCTCTGTATCAGATGGTATAAAACATATTGATTTTTCAAAGCAGATATTAAATTTTGAGGATATATTTTTTGATAAGCTTTCAAATATGGTCAAAAAATTTAACTGTAAATTTTCTGATATATCTGAGATTGATATAATAAGAGGGCCAGGAAGATTTACTGGAATAAGATCATTGTATACCTTTGCAAAAGTATATAATGTTTTAAGCGGTGCTCGTGTTTATGGGATAGATGTGTTTGAAGCACTCGTTTATAACCTTTATCAAAGTGGTTATGAGGGTGATGTGGCAGTGGTTGTTCATGCATTCAAAGATGAGTTTTATCTGTGCTATTATCGAATAAAAAATAAAAAAATCATAAGAAAGCAAAGTCCTGAGTGGATATTTATTGATAAGCTTCAAAAAAAGCTTGATAATTTTAAAGGGGTTTTGATAAGTGATTTTGAGGATTATCCTGAAACATATTCAATATTTAATAATCTTGATAAAGCCCCATCTGAGATCTCTAAGATAATACCTTATAATATAATCAAGGCATCAAAGTTCTTTTCACACACTGACATATCGCCGTTTTATTTAAAGCCAGCAAAGTTTGAGCTATGATAAGAAAAGCTGACCTAAATGATTTAGATGATATAGTTGAGATTGAAAATGAATGGCAGGACTATCCTAAGTGGGGTAAAAACGGTTTTTTAAAGGAGTTTGAAAAAGACTTTAGCAGAACATTTGTGTTTGTTCATGATGATGTCATATACGGTTTTATAAACTTCTGGGAAATTGATGATATATTAGAAATAAACTCAATAGTTGTATCTCACAGAAGATTGAGGTCATCCATTGGGAGTATGCTTATTGATTTTGTTGTTAATTGTGCCCCAAAAAGTGGTTGTAAAAGAATAATACTTGAGGTCAATGAGAAAAACATCCCTGCAATATCGCTTTATAAAAAAAAGGGATTTAGAGTCTATAACACAAGAAAAAAGTATTATGATTTAAAATACGATGCTCTCCTTATGGAGCTTGTAATAGATGAATGAGAATATTATATAAGCTATAACAATAGAGAGCTTAAGAAATAGAAGATTGGATGCATTAATGCGAAATATTAAGTCATAGTAATTATGGTATAATATTTAAAAGGAGGATGTAATGGATGAAGTATCAAATGAAAACACTAAAAATGAATTACAGCCTGATGATTTAAAACCTGAGATTTCTAACAATAATTCTGATAACAACAGCAAGAAAGAGAAAAAAAAGTTTAAACTAACGCCATTGACACTCCTTTTAACAGTATTTTCTATTTTATATATTGTTTCAATTTTTATGTCATTATCTGTCATATCAACAAACAAAAAGGTTAAAATAGATACTAAGGATTTATCAAATGCCATTATAAAGGATACAAAAAACAAGGTTGCTGTTATACCGATTTATGGGGCTATATATAAGAAGGATTCTGGGTTTTCTGATAAGGGAAGTGATTTAATAGTTAATATGATAAAAAAATATGGTGAGGACAAGAACATAAAAGCTATAGTTCTGGATATAAATTCTCCCGGAGGAAGTGTTGCAGCAGTTGAAGAAATATATACAATGATCAAGAGAATAAAGGATAAATACAAAAAACCTTTTGTTGCACATTTTGGTGATGTCGCAGCAAGCGGGGGACTTTATGTTGCTATGGCCTGTGATAAAATAATTTCTGATGCTGGGACACTAACAGGGTCTATTGGTGTCATATTTTCTACAACTGAGGGCGAGGCATTGTTCAAAAAAATTGGCCTCAAACCAAATGTTATAAAATCTGGTAAGTTTAAGGATATAGGCTCATTTTCAAGAGAGATGACAAAGGATGAAAAAGAGCTTTTGCAGAATATGATAAATGACATATATGATGGCTTTGTTGGCATAGTTGCTCAGGGAAGAAAGCTGGATAAGGATAAGGTAAAGGAGTTTGCAGATGGAAGGATATTCACTGGTAATCAGGCAAAACAGATAGGGCTTATTGATAGGATAGGCGATCTCTATGATGCAATAGATGAGGCTGGTGTTATGTCAGGGCTCGGTAAAAATCCTTCATTTGTAAAGGTCAAGCCAACCATTTTTAACGATATATTTTCTTCTATTGATTCAAAGCTTTCCTTCCTATCATTTACTGAGAAGGACAGCTATCCTATGATTGAGTACAGGTTTTCTTTTTAGGTAATCATTATGTTTGCTTTATGGGAAGAAATAAAAAGACTTTTTGATAAGAGATATCCATTTTTCTCAACGCTCGGTTATTTTTTTGAGGCATTAAATTTTTATTTGTATCTATTAATAGTTAACAGGCTTGATTTCAGTATTCTTTTTTTTATGTTTTTTTTCTGTATGGTTTTTGTTGGCAATTTTATATTTTCAGCTATAACCTCGCTTTATATAGATGTTCAGAACAATGAACAGCTGAGGGCAAGGGATGTCTTCCACTTTTATGGCCTTTCTGAGTACCTGACATTTATCCTTATTCCGTTAGCCTATATCGGATTTTTTAAGATTAATCCTTTTCTTCTAATAACTGCTGTGATGTTCTTTATCTGGATATTAAGGATATGGATGGTAAAAAAGTGTACTGATTTTGGTTTTATAAACTCTGTCATAGCTGTTTTATTCCCGCACATAATCATCTTCACTGTTGGATTTATGTCTGCAATTGTTTTAGCGTTATCGGTTGTTTTCGGTATATATGCCTGAGTCTAATAAAAGAATATCTCAGATGTTTGAACAGATGGCCTTTCTCTGTGAGCTTGATAATCAAAATCCTTTCAAGGTCAGAGCTTATAAGAAGGCTGCCTCAGTCATATCAATGCTATCAGAAGATGTCCTTGATATCTCTGAAGATAAACTCTGTGAGATAAGGGGTATCGGTCGTGGTATATTAAAACATATAAATGAGATAAAGCATACTCAAACATTTAGCGAGTTTGAGGAGTTGAAGTCCAAGTATCCATTAAGCCTTTATGAGCTTCTTAGCATCGAGGGTCTTGGTTCAAAAAGGGCTAAAATCCTTTATGAAAAGCTAGGGATTGATTCTATTGATAGCCTTGTAAAGGCTGCAAAAAAAGGGATGATAAGAAACATTGATGGCTTTGGAGAAAAGTTAGAAAAAATGATCATAGAATCTGTTGAAAAGGGTATCAGCACAAAAAATAGATTTTTATACAGCTTTGCTAAAAAAACTGCTAATGATATAATAAAATATCTTAACAGCTGCGGTCATAAAAAAGTTGGTTACGCAGGAAGCCTTAGAAGATGTGCTGAAACCGTTGGTGATATAGATATAATAGCGGTTGGTGGTGGAAAAGTTATTGATGATTTTCTTAAATTTTCTGGTATAGAAAGAGTCCTTTCAGCTGGAGAATTAAAATCATCAGTTATACTAAAAAATCAGATGCAGTGTGACCTGAGGGTTTTTGAAGAAAGCTCATATGGAGCTGCACTCTGCTATTTCACAGGCTCAAAGCAGCACAACATAAGGTTGAGAGAACTTGCAAACAAGGCTGGATATCTATTAAACGAATATGGGCTTTTTAAAAAATCAGTATCAAAAGAAATGGTCGCTGGTAAAACTGAAGAGGAGATATATAAAAAGCTTGGAATGCAGTACATCCCTCCTGAGCTCAGAGAGGATAATGGCGAGATAGAGCTTGCATTAAAAAATGCTATCCCGGAGCTTGTTAGCTATAGCGATATAAATGGTGATGCTCATTCCCATACCTTCTTTACTGATGGTGCAAACTCAATAGAGGAAATAGTTGATCATCTCAGCAAAAGATATAAGTGGTTTTTTATTGGTGACCACTCAATACCATTAAACTTTGTAAATGGTCTTGATTTTAAACGATACACTGAAACAAGAGAAGAACTCTTAAAGCTTCTGAAAAAATATCCAGACATTAATTTTGATCGTTCGCTTGAAACAGAGATATTAAAGGATGGTTCACTTCCTTTTAAACCTGAGGAGCTTGATAAAATTTCTCTGGTGATATCCGCAGTTCATTCCAACAATCGTATGAAAAGGGATGATTTGACTGCAAGAATATTAAAAGCGATATCAAACCCATACTCTGATGTTATTGCTCATCTAACAGGCAGGCTTATTTTTGAAAGGGATGAGATGGATGCAGACTATGATCTTATATTTGAGTTAGCCTCAAAAAACAATACTGTTTTTGAGATCAATGGTCAGCCTGATAGACTTGATCTTAAAGATGTAAACATCAGAAAAGTTAAGTCTTTAGGACTCAGAGTTATACTTTCTTCAGATGCTCATTCCATTGAACAGTTTGATAATATTGAATATGCTTTAAACAACGCAAGGCGAGCTGGCCTAACAAAAAATGATATAATAAACTCTCTTGGTTGGAAAGAACTAAACGAGTTCATAAAAGAAAACAGAACAAGAAAAAAACAGTTGCAGAAAGGTTAAACATATTGAACTTACTTCACGGTTATAACAGTAAACTGTCCTGTAATAAAACATAAAAAAGTTAAACATTAGCCAGTAAAATTTAATTGCTGCTATTTCTGAGAATTTATTCTACAACTTACTAATACAGATTGATTCTAACTCAAAATATTAAGGTTGGAGCTTTTTATAGCTGGAGGTATATGAAAAATTCAAACATTAAACAATCAGGATCTTTATCTGTAACTGCAGAACTGATGAAAGAGATTGATCAGGCAGCAACGCGTTATTACTCAATAACTGAAGAGACACTTATGGAAAATGCTGGTAAAGCCTGTGCCATTGAAATAGAAAAATACATATCAGAAAACATAAAGAAAAACTATGGTGATATAATGATAACTGTTTTTTCCGGCAGGGGAAACAATGGTGGTGATGGGCTTGTCTGTGGAAGATATTTAAGTGATAAGGGTTTTAATGTGATCATATATATGGTTCCGCCATCTGAAAAAAGATATAATCCTCTGGTTTTAAAAAATATTGATATGGCAAAAAAAAGGGGGATACCTGTGAAAACTGTTGATCCTGATTCTATTGGTAATATCATGGATGAGATAAAAAGAACTGATCTGATAGTTGATGCACTGCTTGGAATAAGCACAGTTGGAAAACCAACAGGAATTATAGAAAGCATAATAAATATTATAAATGCCTCAGCTAAGAATGTTGTTTCCATAGATATACCATCAGGAATAAACCCTGATACTGGTGAAGTTTCAGGTGTATGTGTAAATTCTGTTCTTACACTGACATTGGGCCTTTTGAAGTCAGGCCTGTTGAACAGTGATGCTAAAAAGTATACAGGAACTCTTAAAGTAGTCGACATAGGCTATCCTCAGGAGCTGATAAAAAAGTATATAAAAGTTTAGTTTTCCAACTCTTTGTGTTTTATGATTTTAAACATACTAATTTTCTGTTTTATTATTTTTTATTTTTTCTTTTTGCAAGCGTTACAAAAGGTAGCTGTTAACTTTTCCAAAAATTGTGGATAATCTGTTCCATTACAACTTCTTTCTGGTTGCATATTGCTGATAAAACTGTTTGTTTGCTATTTGTTCTTTGAGCTTTGCTTCTTAGTTTTTTTGTATTCCTAAACAACCAGACAACTATAATATCCGTCTTCATCCTGATTACATCTCGATGATATCTGTTTACATCCTGATGATATCTGTTTTCATCTCGATGATATCTGTCTTCATCCTGATTACATCTCGATTATATCCGTTTTCATCCTGATTACATCTCAATGATATCCGTCTTCATCCTTATGATATCTGTCTTCATCTTGATAATATCTGTCTTCATCCTGATTACATCTCGATGATATCTGTCTTCATCTTGATGAATCCGTTT
>JAAYVG010000046.1 GCA_012517285.1 Elusimicrobiota bacterium | reverse complement strand
GACCCTTTCACTTAAAACAAACGGTGTTCTTGAATCTTTATCACCATCATATTCAAAATCAACCACCGCAATTATTGAGTTTTCTTTGATATGTTTAATCAATTCATTTGCTATGTCGTCATAATTGTCCGCATAAGAAGAGGAAGCAATAAATATTAGAGAAATTAAGATTATAATGTATTTTTTTTTCATATTATTACCTCTGCTGTTTATTTTATCAAATTTATTTTGCTTTTCATCACTCCGCCAGTATCACTCCGAGACTATTACACCATGTTATAGTGTGGTGTTACAAGCAGTTCTTTACATAACGCTTTCAACGGAAGCAGTCCAAACAAATACTTTTGGATTTTGATTATGAGTATTAATGTATTTCCGACTTCCGCATTTTTTTGAAAAAAGGAATTCCACGTAATTATTTCCCCCAATGACAGATTTTTTGAAAGAACGGGCAAAGCCAATGTAGTGCCCATGAAAAAGTGGCATTTTTAAAATTCCACTATGAGAAAAGTTTTTTTATCTTAAAAAATGCGGAAGTCTGGGTGATCTATAAAAGTGATGATAGAAGTTTTTTAGCATCAGCAAGCTTTTTCATTTTCATAAACTGGCTTCTTACATCAGTAGCATTTTTAAATTTTGATAGCCACATACCACCAAGCCTTCTTGCCCTTATAAGGGCTCGCTCCTCACCGTATTCTGATGAGGCTATCTCTAAATACTCAATAAAGGCATTTATTCTGTCGCTCAATGAGTATTCTTTAGCATTACCATTTTTTATATAATCCTTTATCTCAGTAAATATAAAAGGATTTGATATGGCACCACGACCAATGGATATTGCATCACATCCAGTTTTTTTAAAACACTCAACAGCCTGTAGAGGATTTGTTATACCGCCATTTGCTATTAATGGAATCTTTATTTTTGATTTAACCTCAGCAGCAAGACTAAGATCAGCCTCACCAGTGTGTTCCTGTTCCACCGTTCTCATATGAAGATGAATTATGTCTGCACCAGAGGATTCAAGATTTTTTGATATCATAATAGCATTCTTATCATCCTTATTTAATCCGGTTCTTATCTTAACAGAAAGTGGTATCTTAATTTTTGATGCAATTAATTCAACAATATCAAAAAGAACTGATGATGTTTTAAGAAGAGCTGAGCCTGCACCTGTTTTGGTTATTTTTTTAACAGGACATCCTGCATTTATCTCAATCATATCAGAGCCAAAGGACTCACATAGGAGAGCAGCATTCAGCATGGAGTTTTTATCACTCCCAAAGATCTGTAAACATATAGGCCTGTCATCCCTTACTTTTATAGCATCCATAGCCCTTTTGCTTCCGTAGCACAGAGCCTTAGCAGAAACCATCTCAGATATCGCCATATCACAATCATACTTAAGGCATATCTTTCTAAATGGATAATCAGTGATCTCTGCCATAGGTGCTAAAAATATATTACCAGTGAGTTTGAGATTCTTAATAGTTAATGGATTTAAATACATACTGGTCAAAAATCTATAAAATAATTTCCATCATGGGCAGGTGAAAAATCTGTATACTCTCTCTTTTCAACAAGCTTTATTTCATAACCTTTTGCTTTTATCTTTTTTAGCACCGATATCTGATAATCAAACGCCTCTCCTTCAACCTTATAAAGATCATCAAGCTTTTTAAACTTCACTCCAACTGGATCAGGGAGTGTTTTATCTATGCTCTCAGTGCCTGGCAGCGGAACTTCCTTTGCAAGCTTTTTGACTTTGTTTTGCGAGGCATACCATCCATGCCACGCCATATGAGCTATGACAGATGCAAGATATTCCTCAGATGAATTTTTATATCTCTCATCCGATATCTCACAAACTGGCTTATCATCATACATAAAAAAAGTTGTCCTGTTAGACTGCCTTATCTCAAATATATATCGTCTTACAAGCATAAAGCTACCATCTCTGTCATAAAGCCACAACAGACGAAGAGAATCCTTTATTTTTGTTTTAAAATCCTCGTCACCAATTATACCAAGTGCAGATATGGATGAAGGATCATTCTGATCAATATCTTCTTTTTTATCATTGGTGGTTATCTCTTTAGAAAACTGGACCACTGTGTTATCTGTTTTACCTGCCCCATCGTTTACCTCACTTCTGTTTATAAAATACCATACAAAAAAACCAGCAATAACAACAGGTAAAATCACAAAAATAAGAAACCTCTTATTCATACTTCTGATATAATAAACTGTTTATTTTATATAATTATTCGTTATAAGCCTTTAGATATGATTTATAAAAAGCTTCAAGTTCCCTTTTCGGGTCTTCAAACTCTATTATATGTTTTTTACATCCTCTTCTTGAGCATATCTGAACCTGACCGCCATCCTTGAGATCAAAGGCAACCATATGTCCATTGCAGACATCACACTTTCTTGTGCTTTTAAGATCAGCATTACAATGAGGACATCTAAAACCAGCTATCTTACCGTTGGGAACATTCAGATCTGTTTCCACACTGTAACTCCCATAAACGGAGCTCAGATAAAGCATAGAATTTTTGCCAGCATATGTTAGCTTAACCCCTATTGCAGGTTTTCCATCAATCAATTTTTTTTTGTCTATTAGTGATTTTCCACAGTGTGGACACTTTACATTAACTGTTATCATAAGATCTCCTATGGAACAAGAATCAGACATTTTTTTTATTCTGTCTTCTGTCATCTGACTTCTGTCTTCTGTTTTACATTCCTTTCTAATATTATAACAGTTAAACCAATAATTTTCAATAAAATTGTATTATATTAATATGAGAATACTTGTTGCATTAAATGCCTTTAAAGGGACTGCAAGTTCTTCTGAATTAAACAAAGTTATTTCAAAAATTCTTTCCAAAAGACACTCTGTTTTAATTAAAAACATATCAGACGGCGGTGATGGATTTATTGATTGTTTTAAAAAAAATGGAATAGTCATAAAAAAAATCGTCACAGGGCCACTTTATCATATGAAGGTTAAAGCAAAATATGTTCTGGATAGTGAAGTGGCATATATCGAAATAGCTGAAGCATCGGGTATAAGATATCTTAAAAAAAACCAGCTTGATATAATCAATGCCACAACATATGGTGTTGGAGAATTAATAATGGATGCTGTAAGAAGGGGAGCTAAAGAAATTTATATTGGGCTTGGTGGCACAGCATCAAATGACTGTGGATTTGGTATGGCAAGAGCACTCGGTATAAGATTTTTAGATGGATATGGAGATGATGTAGAGAACAATATATATGGAATGATCAATATAAAAAAAATTGATTTTTCAAAATTTAATATTTCTGATAGAACAAAATTTTATGGTGTTTGCGATGTAAAGAACAGGCTTTTAGGCAAGTATGGCTCTGCAAGGGTTTTTGGGCCACAAAAGGGAGCAAGCGAAACCGATGTAGAGATTATAGAAAAAGCTTTAAAGAATTTAACCATTGTATTAAAGAAAGAAACGAGACGGGACATATCAAAGATAAATGGTGGGGCTGCTGCAGGAGGTTTGAGTGCTGGACTTTATGGATTTTTAAACTCTAAAATTATATCAGGCTCAGATTTTATATTTAAAAAACTAAAATTTTTAGATGATTTGAAAAGATGTGATTTAGTTATAACGGGTGAGGGTAGGTTAGACCGCTCAACATTTTATGGCAAGATAACAGGTGAGATAATAAGGGTTGCTCTTAAACACAAGAAAAGAATAATCTTTATAACAGCAGTGGATGATTATAAGAAAAGGATTAAAGGAACTGAAATAATTAATCTTTCAAAAAAATATGAGATCTCATACCTGACAAAAAACATAACTGATGCTATAGAAAAAGAAGCTTCAGTGATAGGCAAAATGCTCTGATAACTCGCGGCATATTTTATCTGGCAAGTTCAAACATCATATCTATTGATTTTCTTGATCTTTCTATAAGATCCTTTGAAAGGATGACCTCATTATTGGAAGGAAGATTTTTAAGAGTTTCTAAAACATTTTCAAGCGATGTCATCTTCATATACGGACATAGCCTACACATTGCAATAAATTTTTTGTCAGGAAACATTGTTGTCGCAAGCTCACCCAGTCCGCACTCAGTTACAAGCATATAGCTTTCAGCACTGGTATTTTTTATCTGCGCCAACATATCAGATGTGGATCCCATAAAATCGACATTTTCTATTATCTCTGAAGGGCATTCGCTGTGTGCCATAACCATCATATTAGGATACTTCTTTCTGTATTCCTTTATAACAGCTACATCAAATTTTTCATGAACAATACATGAACCATCCCAGAGTATCATCTCATCCCCGATCCTTTTATTAAGGCTCCTTGCAAGGTTTCTCCCCATAAACTTATCAGGTATAAATATTATTCTTTTATTTTTTTTATAAAGATTGCTCAAAATCTTTTCCGCATTTGAGCTTGTTACTATAACATCACTGTATGCCTTTACCTCAGCCTCAGTGTTTATATATGTAACGACAGGTGCATCAGGATATTTTTTTCTCAAAGCTATAACATCTTCCTTTTTTATTGAATCACTCAGACTGCATCCAGCATCAGGCGATGGGACAAAAACACGTTTATTCGGATTCAATATTTTGGCAGTCTGAGCCATAAAATTCACACCGCAGAATATTATTATATCAGCATTAATACCTGAGCAATCACTTGAAAGCTTAAAGGAATCACCTACCAGATCGCTTATCCCTAATATAACCTCAGGCCTCTGATATACATGGGCCAGTATAACAGCATTTTTGAGCTTCTTTAACCTGTTTATTTCAACAGTGAGCTCAGCAATCTGCTCCAGCTCGCCTTCAACACATATATTTGTTAAACCCTTTTCCTTAAGCCTAAGAATCTCATTCTTTACTTCTTCATTCATATGTTTAATATCCTATCAATGTTCAAGAGTTTTTCACTGTCATATTCAAATGTATCTATAATATTTCTATCAGTGTTAGGTCCGTGAAAATCTGTTCCAACTGTCGCTATGAGATCATTCCTCTTTGCTATATCAAAATACTTCCTTATCTTATTATTAGTATGTGTTGGATAATAAACCTCTATACCATCAAAGCCTTTTTTTACAAGCTCTTCCACATTAAAGCTGCCTTCAACCGTTGATGGGTGTGCCAAAATAACAAGCCCGTTTGCCTTTCTAATCGTATTAATTGCTTCCTCTATATCAGGCCCTCGTGGCTTTACATATGGATAGCATCCTTCAATAAGATATTTATGAAACACATCCGACCTGCTTTTGCCATAACCCTTTTTAACGAGCAGATCAGCTATATGAGGTCTTCCAACAGTTGTTTGAGTTGAGACATCAAGCTCTTCAAAGCTTATATCAATCTTTATATCATTCAACCTTTTTATTATCTCTTTAGCCCTTGAAATCCTTCTTTCGCGATAGTCTTCTATATCGGATAAAAAACTTCTATTCTTTATATCAACATTATAACCTAATATATGAAGATAATCATGATCCCTTGTGCTTATCTCTATACCGTTTATAAATTTTATATCCTTCTTATCATCAGCAGCAATACTCATCAATCCATTGACTGTATCATGATCCGTCAAAGCAAGATATCCTATCCCCTTTTTGATTGCAAGAGATATTATCTCTCTCGGTGAAATTGTACCATCGGAATAGTTGGAATGTGTGTGAAGATTAATTCGCATAGAAGCCGCACTCAAAAAGGCCGATCAGGCGCTTAATACTTCCTTTACCTCAGGGATCTCTTCTTTAATTGTTTTTTCAACAAGATTTTTTAATGTCATAACCGAAAACGGACATGCTCCGCATGCTCCCACTAACTTTACCTTAACCACGCCCTTTTTTTCATCCACGTCCACAAGCTCTATTGAACCACCATCAGCCTCAAGCATTGGTTTTATTTTATTTATTATATTTTCAACTTTTTTTCTCATAAGGCCTCCAGTATATACGGTGACATTTCATCATCACAGGTTTGACTGGCATAAACACTTTTTCTACATCCAAGCTCTGTCATCCGTTAACTAAACCTACTACTAATACTATTTTAGCATTTTTATGCCAAATTAAGAGTTATCCAGCCAAACCATGTAACGGTTCGTTAAAAATTATAATCCTTTATACTTTTAAAGACACAATCAAATGTTGACTCAGAAGGCACAAAAAATGATTTTATTCCATACTCATCCATTGACTTCTTTGTTTTTAAACCTACGGGAACAGCAAAAGCATCCTTTAATATTTTACTGCCAACCATATCAATAAAATTTTTAAAGGCTGAGGGGCTAGAAAAAACAATAAATGAATTTTTTATGTTTTTAACAAGTCTTTGCTTTTTTGATATGCTTATCTCAGGCCTTAGAGTTTTATATGCAACAAGATTATCCACAATGGCACCATCAGTGGTAAAACTTTTTTTTAAAAAGTTATCACTGAGATTAGATGTCACTATCAAAATATTAAGTCCTTTAAGATTATAGTTGTTTTTAAACTCTTTAAAAAAATCTTTTGAATTAAATCTCTTAGGCACAAAGTCTGGTTTTTTTCCAAACAATTTTTTTATCTCAACAGCAGTCTTTTCGCCAATAGCAGCAATTTTTTTATCATTTATATATCCTTTTTCAGCTCCTCTAAAAAAGGCATTAACTCCGTTCTTGCTTGTAAATATAACCCAGTCATATTTTTTATCAAGGGGTTTAAATTTTAGAAATTTTATTTTTATACAGCCAAAAAAAAACGGGACAAGCCCGCACTGTCTTGCTGTTTTAGAAATTTTTTTATACTCACTGTATGTGGTTGTGAGTATCACTCTTTTCTTTTCTAATTTTTTCAAGGATTTCTCTCCCTCCGCTTTCTAAGATTTCATTTGCTAACCGAATGCCATCCTCATCGGACACATCATCCTTTACAATACTCCTCTTTATAAACATCTCTCCTTTTATATCACCAATGTATGCATATATTGTATAACTCCCATTTTCACTTATGCAGCAAACCCCAACAGGTGATGAACAACCACCTGATACAATATTTGAAAAAGCCAACTCAACATTAAAGCATTTTCTGGTCTGGCTATCATCAATCTCTTTTAATATTTTGTTTAACTCCTCATCAGATTTCCTTGTCTCAACAGCAATCATCCCCTGTCCTCTAACCGGTGTAAAATCTTTAAGACTTAATATCTCTTTTACCTCGCTCAAAAGCCCTAATCTTTTGATTCCAGCAAATGCCATTATGCCGCAATCATACTCACCAGAGCAAATTTTTTTAATCCTTGTTTCAATGTTTCCCCTTATGTTTTTTATTTTTAAATCCTTTCTGAGTGACATAAGCTCGCTTATTCTTCTTGCGCTTGATGTACCAACAAAATCACCGCTTTTAACCATTTCTAATGATGAATATTTTTTTGAGACAAACACATCAACAGGGTTTTCCCTTCTAAGTATTGCTGATACAACAAGCCCGTTGCTGTTTATATCTGTTAAATCCTTTAACGAATGAACAGCTATATCTATTTTTTTGTTTCTCAAATACTCCTCAATCTCAGTTACAAAAATTCCAGTTGATTTTGTTTTATAAAGCGGATTTTTAAGATCACTATCCCCGACAGTTGTTATTCCTACAATCTCAGTTTCAATTCCAATATCAAAAAGTTGCTTCCTAACCATCTCACACTGAAGCATCGCAAGCCTGCTCTTCCTTGAACCTATCCTGAGTTTATTCATAAGTTTTTATAATCATCTCTATCATATCAGCAAAAGAATCGCTTTTCATTTTTTTCATTCCCATAAGATTTTTAACCATTGACATATGCCTTTTTATCAGTTTGTCTATAAGCATTGTGTTATAATTTCTCATAACCTGCTCTGTTTTTAAATCAATCTTATTCATCCTTACTGTTTTAGCAAGCTCATTTTCAGAAAATTCTATCGCCTTTTTTTTCATCATCTCAAAAAGCGGTATTATCTCGTTAAACGCAAAATCGTTTTCAAACTTTATAACACTATCATCTATTATTGATGATGCCACCCTCATATTTTCCCTTCTTGCATTTATATTTTTCTTTGTAAGCTTTTTGAAATAGTCCATATTCATAAGAACCACATTTTTTATATTTTTTATTTTCACTTCAACATTGGGTGGGAGTGATATATCAACCAGATAAAGTTTTTTATTAATTTTTGAGATGCTGTCCTTGATGTTGTGGTAATGGAGCAAAGGTTTTGATGATGATGTTGCAAGAAATACTGCATCAAATTCAGCTATACTTTCATTTAAAAGATTGAAATCAAATGTTTCAAATCCATACTTTTCTGAGAGTTTTTTTGCCTTTTCATATGTTCTGTTTGAAATAAAAACCCTTTCTGCCCCATTTTCAATGAGAACTCTTAAAACAAGCTCTGCCATATAACCAGCACCAACAACAAGAATTTTTTTATCATAAATATCTTTAAATATTCTCCTCATCTCCATAACAGCTGTTCGTCCAACTGATACAGTTCCCTTTGATATATCGCTCGTGTGCTGTACCCTTTTAACTGTTACCATAGCCTCTCTGAAAACAAAGTATAAAATCTTTTTTACAGTCCCACTTTTAACAGCAGTATCAAATGCCTTTTTAAACTGGCCTGTTATCTCATTCTCACCAACGACCATAGAATCAAGCGACGATGCAACACTAAAAATATGCCTAACAGCTTTTTTACCATCATAATGGTAAAAAAGCATACTATCGTTATAAAACCCCAATTCTTTCATTATGAGATCAGAGATGTATTTGTTATCAATCCTTCTGTTTGATGTTACAAAATATATCTCCGTTCTGTTGCAGGTTGAAAGTATCATTGCTTCATCGATGCCGTTTATTGAAGTAATTTTTTTCAAAAGCTCAGGGATTTCTTTTTCATTGATATGAAACTTTGAAAGATTCTCCTGATTAACCCTCTTATGGCTTATCCCTAAGACATTCAATCTTCTCATATAAAAACCTCTGATGAAAGCTCGTATGCTCTTTTAATTGTATCATTTACGCCTATACCAAAAAAAGCATTCCCACCTAAATAAAGCCCTTTTTCTTTTTTAAGCTCATCTATGATAAGTTTCTTCATATTCTTTGATTCAAGGTTGTAGTTCGGTATTGCTCTTATGTGCCTCTTGAACGATATAAAAGAGGGCTTTCCATTTGACTTAAATATCCTAGAAACCTCATTAACAGTATAATTTATAACCTCATCATCACTCATATTCAAAACATCTTTATTAAACGCTCCTCCAACCATAGACGAAAGCAGCATCATCCCTTTTGGGGCTCTGTTTGAAAATATATTTGATGAAAATATCGTTCCTAATATCTTAAGCTTTGCTTTCTCAAGGGTTATAAAGCCAAATCCCTGAGGCTTTTTTTCAAGAAGCTTCTCCTCATATCCGAGATGGACAACACATATTGGTTGATATGATATCCTTTCTGCGTATTTTGAAACAGGCTTGAATATTTTTGCAAGTGCATATGCAGGGAGTGTGAAAACGATCTTATCAAAATCCTCATCATAATTTTCTGCCTTAATCCGCCACATATCACCATTTTTTAGAACCTCTTTAATCTCAAAATTTTTTATCACCTCAAAACCGCCAATTTTTTCAATCGTATCTATAAGCTCTTGCATACCATTTCTAAACGATGTAAGATGTCCTGGCGGTGGGCCACCTTTTTTGAGTTTAAACATCGCCTTAAAAAGTGAGCCGTAATCCCGCTCAAGCTCCTTCATCCGATGAAATGCAAAATCTAAATCAAGCTCATCAAGATTCCCTGCATATATCCCCCTTATCATCGGGTCTATTAGCTTTTCTGCTGCCTCACGCCCTAACCTTCGCCTAACAAAATCGCCAACAGTTTCATCAGGTATATCACTTTTTTTTATAAATATCTCTGATAAAATCCTTGCCTTTCCTAATGGTGTTATAAGCCCGCTGAATGCAAACTCAATCGGCTTTTCAGGAACCTTCCATAGCTTTTTGCCATCATAAACAAACCTGAGCTCGCTTTCTCTACTTGATGGGAGAAGCTCGCTACCAAGCCCTGCACTTTTTATAAGCTCTAAAGTCTCCTTTTTGCTGTCAAGGAAACCATTTGGTCCGCTTTCAACAGTAAATCCATCCTTTGTAGTGCTTGATATTGTTCCACCACATCTTGATTCCTTTTCAAAAAGCTTTATTGATGCCTTAATCCCTCTTTTCTCTGACTCTTTTGATATGAGATAAGCAGAGACAAGCCCTGACACACCGCCACCTATGACAGCTATCTTCATAATCTTCTCCTTATTATTTTATAAAGTGCTTCAATGAAATCATCATCAGCGTTTAAGAGCGGAGCTCTTAAAAAATTTTTTATTCCTGCTTTTTCTGCCTTCTGTTTTAAAACTATATCTATATCATATAAAACCTCAAGATTGTCCACTGGAAAACTTAAAAAAACTGCAACCACATTATCATATCCTTTAATCATATAAACAAGCTCATCTGCATACGGCCTGCTCCACTTTGCAGGCCCGACCTTGCCTATATATCCCAAAAAACTTTTATAATCAGCAAACCTTTTTCTAAAAATCTCATAGCTTTCCTTAACCTCATCCTCATAGAGATCGCCCTTCTTTTTAAGCGATGATGGAACTCCGTGAGCTAAAAAAAGAAGTGCAGTTTTTTGTGGCAAAAGACCTTGGAGTGTTAGTTTTATTCGCTCTGAAAAAACATCTATAAACTCTGGTTCATAATACCACTCCCTCAATATCATTGGATTTTTCATCCTCTTTTTTATAGGCCCGAAAAGCGAGATGGAATACTCTGGATAGAGTGGAAATATAAGTGAATCAGGTGGCTCATCATATATGTAAGGCTTTGAGTGAGTGTATGCTGCTTTTATTAAGATATTATCATACTTAAATTTTTTCAAAAGCTTTTCCACAATCTCATCGGTGTATCTCCTAAGCGGTGTCCATCCTATGCTGTTATATCTTTGAGTCGATTTTTTTGCCCTAAGCGTTGATATAATCTCTGCCATAGTCTTTTGAAATGGGAGTAACATCATAGCATCATCAGAAAATATATTAAAAAGATATTCCTTAACCTCGCTTGGATTATCAGGAACGCCCATATGAGTTATCAAAATCCTTTTCATATTATCTGTATCTATGAACCAAATCAACCGCAAAGGCGACATTTGACTCAGTTGTTTCTTTAA
Organism: Elusimicrobiota bacterium; assembly: GCA_012517285.1. Lineage (GTDB taxonomy): Bacteria > Elusimicrobiota > Elusimicrobia > Elusimicrobiales > UBA9959 > JAAYVG01. The sequence goes on along the minus strand of JAAYVG010000046.1, from coordinate 50,379 downwards.
GAAGCCCGTGTCCGAGATTAAATATATGTCCGTTTATATTCCTTCCCTCGTCAACTATACTTTTTATCCTTCTCTCTATATCCTTTTTATCGACTAAAAGTGCATCAGGTGCTAAATTTCCTTGAAGCGGTAAATTTTTAAAAACATCAGCAAACTCAGATATTGTGGCAGACGAATCAACCGAAAAACAATCAGCCCCAACCTCGAGAGCAGCCTTTGATAGTCCAAGTCCTCCCAGAAAAAAATATATTGTCTTTGCCCCATATTTTTTTATCTCATCATTTAATTTTTTTGCATAGGGAAGTGAAAAAATTCTGTAATCATCCTCTGGCAAAAGATATGCCTTTGTATCAAATATCTGAATTATCCTTGCACCGCCATCTATCTGAGCCTTTGCAAAATTTAATATGTTAAGTGTTACCTTCTCCATAAACTCGTCAAAAAGCCCTTCATCCTTTAAATCAGTTAAACGCTTTATATCGCCATTAAGAAGATAGTATGCAATAGTAAATGGTGAGCCAACAAAACCTATAAGATCCTTATCAGACGAAAGCTCAGCAGCAAGAATCTTTATCGCCTTTGAGGCAAAATCAAAATCGCCAACCTCACAAACCTTTAAATTATTAAAGTCATTCTTGTTTTTAATCTCCTTTCCAATAACCGGTCCCGGTTTGTATTTGAGATCAATATCAGATTTAATAAACGGTATAAGTATATCAGAAAAAAATATTGCAGCATCAAAACCAAACTCCCTCACAGGCATAATAGCAACCTCTGCTGAAATCTCGGGGATTAAGCACATTGTAACAAAATCATATTTTTCTTTGAGAGCCCTGTATGATGCCATATACCTTCCAGCCTGCCTCATAAACCACACAGGAGTTTTTGTTTTTTTGCCATTCAATATATCGTAAATCATAAATAAATCAGTGTCTGCCTACGCTGAAGTGGCTTCGGCAGGCATGGCCATCAAAGACAAAAAGAGAATAAGTAAGAGCCAGAGAAAAATCACATCTATTTTCTATCCATTTTTATCCTTTCAGATATTATTCTCCAAAACTACCAAACTGCTATACCTCTAAGTTGTCAAGTATTTTATGTTACTATATTTCTAAACTGCTATACACTTAGCTTATAATATTTTATAAAAATTAAACCATAGCTTTATCATTTTCTAACCAAATCCTTGTCCAACATCGTAAGTTGGCCAAGGTTTGACAAGATATTAAAATGGAAAAATGTATTATTACGCTTTAGAGAAAGGACATATTCCACAACATACAATGGATGCTGAAAAAGTTCAAAAAGATATTGGACAATAAGAAAGGTTTATTCGTCTAAGTAGGAGGTAGTAAAAAACCTTCTATTTCTCCTCCCGCGAAACTTGTCCTCGTGAAGCTTGTCCACACGAAAGTGGGGAACGGGAAGCGGTGGTAAAACCGTTTCGCATACCCAGTGTATGATATAAACTTCCCACTCTTTTGAAAAGAGGGGGCGGGTATGACATCTTATCTTACATCAATCCCAACTTTCGTGAGGACATGTTTTTCCATTAACGACTTTGGATATTAAATCGGCGCAAGTTTTCGCCATTCCCCCCTCCTCTGTCATTCCCGTCCTTTTTTGTCATTCCCGCGTAAGCGGGAATCCAAAGGGGTAAACTCCAGCTGGAATCTATCTCCTACCTTTTTAGAAAAGTCAATCAGAGGATGTAGTAGCAATGATTTTTACTTATCGGAAAATCAAAAAAACGCAATAGATGGGTAGTATCAAAACTTTTATTCAATTTCAATATTATTTTTCGGAAATTTGTATTTTTATATACCATAAATTGCTATTGATTTATGCTAAGAATAAACAGAGATGATAATCGCAACAATAGAAAAAATTATACTAAAAATATCAATCACCATAAGTTAAATTTAACTCTTTAATTTCTCAAATGATTTCAATATGCCATTTTCATATGGTAGCCATTCTTTTAATTCAAATCTTACTTCAAGATTTTTGTAATCTTCCGGAATTTCTAGACCTGTGGCATATTTGGATAATAATTTTTTAAATTTATTTCCTGCTTCTTTCTCGTTCTCATCGTTATGGAACCAACTAAATTTTATACTTAGTTTTCCGTTTGAAAATACAGATAATAGAGACCTATTAGGACAAATGTTATTTATTATCGGAGCATAAGAGCCAACAGAAGTTCCGGTTCCCCATTTTATCCTGTCGGAAATTTTTTCAAAATTCTTATAGATTTCTTTCATTTTTTCTGCTTGTGATTTTTCAAGATTTTGTTCAAGACTCTGAAAAAATCTTTCTTTATTCCACTCTCCTCTAGCAGAAGAAGATGAAACTCCAATATCTTTTTTAACTTCCGCTCCGAATAATTTTGGAATCATTATTTCGTAATCTTCGTGTTTGTAATACTCCATTTCAACCGCGAAAATATCAAACCGGCTATTTTCGTTAATAAAAACAATCAAGTCCTTTAATTGGCTACGTAATTTATCCATCAAAACAACGAATTTAAAATTGCCTTCGTTAAGATTCTTTTTTAGATTTTCAATCAAGACGGAAATTTCTTCGTCCCCGATGCCAAAGAAATTTTTGACTCTTTGATTAAATCTTACTCCAAATTTATTATTCACTTCGTTATCAATAACTCTGATAAATTCATCAAAATTATTATAAGAATGCCAAAGGGAAGCTCCATAATCCAAAACTTGGGCGACCACTAATCTTTTATCCGGATTTTTATAAAGCTTTGTTTCCACAAGATAAATTTCGCCTTCTTTGTCTATTCCTAACGCGTCAATTGGACCGCTATTGGTAGAAAATTCTCTTGATAAAATCAAAAGACGAATATCTTCTTTTATATCGTAAAGAGGAATACTTTCGGGATTATCGTAAATATACTTTTGTAAACGATCCTCTTTCTCAAAATCAGATTTCTCCACTTTCTTAGCGTTTTTGCCGTTTTTTGAAATAATAATAGCCATATTTTTAATTTTATTTCATTAAATCACGAATGCCAACACCCAAAACGTCAGCAAAGCGAGCATGCCCGCTGAAAGTTATACCGTCAATACCTGCCTGCCGAAGCTGCTTTGGCGCAGACAGGCCTGCCTGCCGAAGCCATTTCGGCGCAGGCAGGCGACGAATAGTCGCTGCCTTTTTGACGGCATGTCAAACGACGGTGGGTGTGCTTTTCCACCTACGATAAACATACCCGCCTGCCCATCGGCGGGCAGGTCATCAAAACAACTGTGGCTATTCGCCACTTTGCTGATATATCTTCGGCGGACTTGGGACTACGCCCGTAAAAAAGAGCAATCAATATATTACAAACTAAATTATATATAAATTTATTAATAAAAGAAAATCTGCCGAATCAAATCAAATATAATCTAACTATAACATGTATCATCAAATCAAAAATAACCTGACCGAAATCCGGAATGTCTATAATTTAATTATCAGGAGGTACTTATGGACAAACCGGACTACCAATTCCATATGAAATACTTATCAAGAATAATCCAGAACTTCTCACTTTTTTAAAAGAACTGGAAAAAATCTTAAAAAAGGAGGTTATTAATGGTTAGGTTTATTTTGACACGACTATATCTCCAAATCAAACTAACCTTTTATTTTTAATGGCTTCTGCAAATACTTCACACGGGTGAACATCTGTAGTATATCTATACACATTGGACTATGCCAGATCTTAAATCTTTGTAGCGTCAGAACGGCGTTTACCTACCTTCTACATTGAGGATGTTTGTATATTTCTTTAAAATTCTTAATATAATCCAGATGGTAAAACCGATACCTAATAACACTATCCATCCAAAATCAAAATCCAGCCTACCTTCAGCAAACAAATCACCGACGATTTCCAAAACGAACATTGCGATGATCATCGTAAGGAAGCTATGGTATTCCCGCCCAAGTACATTTCTTAATGAAAATGGCAAATCTGCTTTTCGATATAGGCTCAATTTGGGGACAAAAACAGGTGTCTTGTCTGCCCATTCAAGATAAACATTTCCAAATTTACCTCTTAGATATTCCTCTTCAGCAAAAATAATCCGTTCATAATAAAGCCAAAAAGCCAAAATATAAATCAGTGACAACCACCAGAGATGGGCAAATAGCGATACGCCCAACCCTATAAAGAAATTTCCCAAATACAACGGATTTCTCACAACAGAATAGAGGCCTGTTGTATTAAGAGTGTCTGCAATTTGTTTTTTTGTGTTCCTGCCAGATGTTCCCTTTGGTGTATGAGCAATAGTCAGAATCCGGATACCCAGACCGAAAAAGCTGACAAGAAGGCAGATTGCTTCCCAAATATGGTCCAGAGTCTCGCTATGACCCGGATACTCGTAATCTCGGATTGCCAACAATACTATACCAAACGCTGCAAGAGGAAGGTAGCTTCTCCATCGAAATAACCAGTTTCCCTCCTTTTCAAAATCTTCTCTTAATGCCATTGATTCCTCCCCGTAGAGCCCAATCGCTTATTTTTGTGCAATTATATATCAATTCTTCTGGACTTCCTCAAAAGTCATTTATTCCTGATGCGCACTGACGCCTCTTCGGCTGCCTGCCATAATTATTTATTTTATAAGTTATATTATACCAAATATTAAATCTTTGTAGCGTCAAACGCATTAGATCATAATATTTGTCCCTGAATATAAGCTGGATAGATCAAAATTATGTCCCCAAGAATCTAACCTTTTTTATTTAGTTGTCTAATCATCAAGATGTAAACAGACAGATTAGTTGTTTGGTTATATGGGAAGAAAGAGAAATTAGTTATTTGGGAAGAACAATCATCGAGATGAAGACAGATTAAGTCAAGATGAAGACGGAGTAATTGATTGTTTAAGAAGAAAATTTTATTATTTTATAAAATTATCAACATTCACTAAAAAGAAAATCATGGTAATTATTTTTATAACATCTTTGAATGACTTAGCTGGGAGCTTTAAACGATTCTTATCTAACATAAATAAATTAGCCAAAATTTGTTATATAAAAAGGGTGACACGACTCTGGCCAGCTTCAGACAAAAACTTTCCAACTCCTGCTGATTTAATGTTTGGATATTTTATAATCTCATTCCATTTATAGCCCATAAGATCCATAGACATCTGACAGAGATAAATCTCCACTCCCATATCACCCGCAAGTTTGATTAATTCTGATAGAGTTTTAACATTATTTTTTTTCATAATAGATTTTATCATAACAGGACCAACACCAAACATATTCATTTTTGATAGCTTTAAGCCTTTTGTGTGTTTAGGGAGCATAATCTCAAATGCCTTTGATATCATATCCTTCTTAATCTTTTTATCAGGATCTTTAAAAAATGATATACCCCAAAATGTTGCAAATATAACAACTCTCTCATACATTGCAGCTGCCCCTGTGGCTATTATCAAGGCTGCTATAAGTTTATCCATATCACCACTCATTAATATCATTGAAAGCTGGTCCTTGGGAGCATTTGCCTTCAATTCATATATTTCCTTTTTCAATTCATCTATTTGTTTTTCGAGATCTTTTATATCACTCATATCTCCTCCACAATAACTTGAGAATTTTCTTTTTTAAGTCCATTTAAATATATTGCAAAAGGTCTAAAAAACATATGTATCCACTTAGTAAATGGGACAACAATTAATATCCATGAAATTTCAATTGCAATGTTTATTTTGTAAATAATCTCAAGAAGATTGCTATCAGCTCCAAAAACTATGTTTGATGTGTATGTCAGAAAGAGAGAAAGGCCTATCAAAAAAAGCATAATAACAAAAAGCCAGTCTGTTGAATGTGAAAACTTTGATGATTGTCCCTTTTTAAACAATCTTCTAAAAATCATAACAGACCCTCCAGCAATAAGTGAAAGCGATGAATAATAGATAAGCACAGAGAGTGGAGTAAAAAGTAAATATTGCTTTTTTAAAGGTTCAAGGATATGAAGATTTGAGATTATAAGCGTTAATATATATCCGCTCATAACCAATAGATGACTGAACCATCTTACATAATCCTTCTCAGAGCATGCTATAAAGTTTTTCTGAGTAAACCCATGAACTATCATATTTTTTATATTTGAAGGATTTAAAGAAACAACAAATTTTTTTAACCTATCCAAAATAGTTTTTTTATACATTATAAACAGGTATGAGATTATATAAAGCGTTATATAAAAAGGAAAAACAAGCTCTATCTTAGCTGCAAGACTTCCAAAGTCACCATTAAATTTTAAAAAAGTTATGAGAGCTATGGCAAATATAAAAATCACAAATATGTTCTGTATGTATGGAAATCTATAAAATATCTTTGATATACCTGTGATATCATACTCCGATATAAGATATCTTCTCAAGCTCATCATAAATTCACCTGGCGATGCATCCCTCGGACAGGTTGATGAACACTCGCCACAGTAATAGCACATCCATGGTTCAAGCGATGATAGTATAGATTGTTTATCACCTATCTGAGCATGTCTTATCATCACCCTCGGAAATGATAGTTCTTCCTTTGATAAAGGGCATACTGCACTACAGTTTCCACAGTTAAAGCACGCAGATATATCAAATGCTCCATATTTTTTTATTTCTTTTAAAAGCTTTGGATTTACTTTTTTTGTCATTTTTATTTTTCTTGTTTGGCTCTGTATTTCATATAGCCACTTTTGTTAGATATTTGCTCAGCTTTTCCATATTTAACAAGCCCAGCCAGTATCCATAAAACCTTTTTAGAATCCAATCCAGTTTCATCGGATATCTGAACTATGTCCTTAGGCTCAACTTTAATACTATTTAAAACATTGTTAAAAAGTCTGTTTGTTTTTGCTGAATAATCAATCAGTGTCCTTGATACAGGCCCAATTTCATCATTAAGTATTTCAAGCTGTTGTTTGATCCTGTTATCTCTATCAGAACCCATAATCACTCCTTAACTATGGCATCTATCATAGCCTCAAACTGTGAAAGCCTTGAACCATTTAAATCTATTGCTCTCTCACTGCAAACAGCGACACAGGCCCCGCAACCCTTACACATTGCAGGATTAACATATGCAACCTTTTTAATATTTCCATCTATGGTTTTTTCTGTAATAGTAACGGCACCAGAATATAAACATTCCTCAACACATCTTCCACACCCAGTGCATCTCTCTTCATCAACCACAGCGACAAATGGATCAAGTGGTATATCAGGATTTGAAAGCAGTATAGCTGATTTCATTGCAGCCGTTTGTGCTGATTGCAATGATTCTGTTATATCCATAGGTGAAAGGGATGTTCCTGCTGCAAAGACACCATTGATATTCATCTCAACAGGACGAAGTTTGGGATGAACTTCTTGTAAAAATCTGTTTGTGCTTTTTGAAAGCTTGAGATATCCAGAGATATCATCAATCTCAGAAGGTTTCATCCCTGTAAGCAGAACAAGCATATCAACTTCCATCTCCAACCTTTCATTAAAGCTAAGTATATCAGTTGTTGTTATCTTTATTTTATCACCTTCAAATGTTATCTGCGGTCTTTCATCAAGTGGCCTTCTAAAAAATATGACATCGTGCTTTGATGCTATTTCATATAATGATTCTGACTCCATTCCATATGTCCTTATATCAGCATACACATCATAAACATTGACATCAGGAAATTTTTCTTTAAGCTTATTCATTGTATAAATTCCAGATGTACAGCATACCCGTGAACAGTATTCATTTACCTTGCCATCTGCCTGAGGGGCATCAATTCCTTCGTTCTGTCTCGATCCAACACAGTGAATAAATCCTATACTGTTTATTTTCTTACCTTTAAAAACAAATTCCAAACCATCAGATTTTGAAAGAAGTTCTATAAACTCTTTAAGCCTTAGCACATAATCAGACTTTTTATATCCGTATTCTCCATCATATGGCATGTAGTGATCAAAACCTGTAGCAACTATAATACTTCCTGCTTTTATATTGTCTATATCACCATCAGTTTTTTTTATTTTTATATCAAAGTTTCCGACATAGCCACCAATATTAATTATCTCTGACTCTGTATAAACCTTTATTAGTGGATTTGACAAAATCTTTTTAGAAAACTTATTAACTATATCAACAGCTTTTTCATCTGAAGGATAGACATATCCATCCCTGTTCAATTTTCCACCAAGCTTTTTTTCTTTCTCTACAATAACAACCTCAATCCCATTATCAGCTGATGATACGGCTGCCCTCATACCGCTTATTCCACCACCAATAATCAACACTCTGTGCTCGGCATTAACCCTGATAGCATTAAGGGGATCTTGCATCAAAACCTTTTCAACTCCAGCTTTTATAAGCAATATCGCCTTTGATGTGGCCCCTTGAGGATTATCCTTATGAACCCAGCTGACCTGTTCCCTTATGTTTATATGTTCATAAAGATAAGGATTAAGTCCTGCCCTTTGAATAGCATTTCTAAATGTTAGTTCATGGAGCGATGGCATACAGGCAGCAACAACAATCCTGTTTATCCCCATGTTTTTTATATCATCCTCGATTAGTGACTGTCCATTTGATGAACACATAAAAACATAATCCCTTGCCACAACAACACTATGATATTTTGAGATTTCATCAACAATCTTTTTTATATCAACAACATCTGATATATTTCCACCGCAGTGGCAGACATAAACACCAACCCTTTTTTGAGCTTCATTCAGATTATTATCACTCATAAAGATTTCCCTTTGATTGACTTTATATAATTTACAGCAGAAACTGCTGCTGAACCTGCATCAGCTATTGTATCAGGTATATCCTTTGGTCCACGAGCCACCCCGCAAACAAAAACCCCATCAATATTTGTTTGAGAGGGATTTAAAGTCTTATCTCTTGAGCTTACAAATCCATATTCATTTATTTCTAAATCAAGTCCTAAAAAATCTCTTACTGCAGGAATCATTCCCTGAGAAAGAACAACAAGGTCATGTTTTATCTCTTTTGGTTTTGAAGCTTCTTCCTGATGTTCAATCCTCAAAACTGGAGAACCTTTTTCATCAGCAGTAATCCTTGCCACCTTTGCCTTAACAAAATTTATTCCCATCGCTCTTGCCTCGGAATAAAACTCCTCATATCCCTTACCGAATGCTCTTATATCCATATAATAAATTGTTATATCTGCAAGCGGAAGTGAGCCACTCAAAAGCATGGCCTGCTTTATAGCATACATACAGCATACCCTTGAACAGTATGGCACTCCTATGCTCTTATCCCTTGAACCAGCACACTGGACATAGGCTATTGACTCAGGTATCTTTCCATCAGAAGGCCTTATAACCTTTCCGTAGGGTCCATGTGGTGCCAAAAGCCTTTCCATTTGAAGCGGCGATATAACATTTGGTATTGATATAGCATTGTATTCCTTCTTAGCATTCATAGGTGTTATATCATAGCCGGTTGATATGATAACGGAATGAGCTTTTATATGTATTTCTTCAGCTTTCTGCAAATAATCTATACAATCCTTTGGACATATCCTTGCGCATGCTCCACATCTTATACACTTATTCATATCAAGCACCGGCAACTGTGGAACTGCATTTGTAAAAGGAATAGAAATCGCCTTTTTAGGACTAAGCTCATGCTCAAAATCATCCTCTATATATACAGGGCAAACCTCCTCACACTTTTTGCAGGATATGCACTCACCCTCATTAATATACCTTGGCTTTTTAATAGCATACAAATCAAACCCATCATCATTTTTCTTTATCTCCCTAACCTCTGTATATGTCATCATATTTATGAATGGGTGATGAGACACAGCAGCCATCTTTGGTGTTGTTATACAGCTTGCACAATCAAGTGTGGGAAAAACCTTGCTCAGCGATATCATCCTTCCACCTATGCTTGGAGATTTTTCAATCAGAGCAACTTTGTATCCTGCATCAGCCACATCAAGCGAGGCCTCAAGCCCTGCTATACCGCTTCCTATGACAGCAACATCAATATTAATTTCTTTCATTTTGAGACAATCCTCTCCATATCAGATATTTCTTTTATAAAAGCCTCACGACAAACCGTGCATATCGTTGTAAGCCTTAATCTTTCAGTGCTAATATTAAGTTCTTTCATTTTTATATAAACATTCTCAATTCTTTTTGAAAGCCTCTTATATGCACCTTCGTAAGGGCAGTCAGATCCACTTGACATTATTATTATTCCTGAAATTCCCTTTTTAAAAGAATTGATATAAAAATCCTCAGGAAACATAACAGGATCTGGAACCCTTATTATATATGTGTTTGATGGATATGAGATATGAGCCTGACCAACAGCATTGGCTCCGGGATATGAGCTGTGATTTGTAGCTATGATAAGAATCTTTGATTTATTATTCTGCTGCATTTTATTTTTTTCGAATCAAATAATGAGCATCATAACCATCTTTTTCTAAAAAACCCAAATACTCATGACCAGTTTTGCTACACCATGCAGGGAGATCCTCCCTTGATCCCTGATCGCCAGATTGTATTTCAAGAATTTCTCCAACTTTAACTGATGCTATTCCTTTTTTTGCCTCAAGAAGCGGACCAGGGCACGCCATACTTCTTGCATCAACAACCTTTGCTGGTTTTAAAGAATTAAGATCCATAATCTCCTCCTCAAAAATTAACTAATTTTTGTATAAAAAACCTTGTTATAAATCTATATCTGCACAAAAAAGTTTTTTCACTCTTTTTATTAATTCTTTTATTCGCTTATCCTTTATTGAATAAAAGATCCTATTACCATCTTTTTTTCCAGTGATTATGTCGTTATCTTCAAGTATTCTTAAATGCTGAGATATATTACCCTTTGTAGTGCCAGTGATATCAACTATTTCACCGACACTTTTTTCTCCATCAATGAGAGAGCAAACAATTAACAGCCTTATCGTTGATGAAAGGCAGTCAAATATTTCAGACACCTTTTTTGCCTCTTCAAAATTTTTCTGTTTTCTTATCATATTTAGTAGTTTAGCAAATACTAAACAATCTGTCAAGCTAACACTTAAAATAGTAATGATTTTAAAAGGCAATAGTTGCAAAGAGAGATAAAAAAAGACCTATCAAAAAAAATAAATTATTGCCAGTAACTCTATTGATTTAACTGACAATTTATCATCTATCAATGATTATTTTTGGGTTTGTAATCACAGAACGGGTCTTTTGAGAGATAGTTACCATTATAAACAGCAGATCTTACTCTACATCCTTGGCATATTTTTTTATACTCACAGACCCCACAGTCGCCAATGTATTTTGACGTGTCTCTGATTGATGAAAATATCTCTGAGTTCCAGAGTTCTTTAACGCTTTTTTCAAATATGTTTCCAGCAGATTGTGAAAAATAACTGCAAGGATAGAAGTTTCCATATGCATCTATGTATGCTATGGATTCAGCAGCTACACATCCCTTTGAACCATCTGGTGAAAATGAGAGGTTTCGTCTTTCTAAGTTTTTGCCAAGTTTTTTTGCCTTCTCAGCAAAAATTCTGTAGTATGATGGGGCACAGGTTGGTCTTACCTTCATATCCTTTTCTGATATCTCCATATCAAAATGCCACTCAAGTATTTTTTCATAATCTTCTTTTGTTATTATCTCTTCCATATCATCTTTGGCATTGCCAACAGGAAGAACTATAAACATATACCATGCTGATGCACCTAATTTTTTTGCAAGTCTGTATGTGTTTTCTATATCAGACTGATTCTTTTTTGTAAATGATGAGTTTATTATGAATGGTATGTTGTGCCGTTTAAAGATTTCTGTGGCTTTGACCACTCCATCAAAGCTTCCGTGCTGCCGCCTGAAGCTGTCGTGAATATCACTGTTTGAACCATCAAGACTGATTGAGCATATTCTTATTCCACTTTCATTGATTTTTTTACAAATATCATCATTTATAAGCATACCATTCGTTGCCATAGCCATTTTAAAACCCAAACCATTACCGTATGAGGCTATTTCAAATATATCGCTTCTTAGAAGTGGCTCACCACCTGAAAGAACAAAAACTGGTTTTGAAAACTCAGCCACCCTCTCCATCAGTAAAAAAACATTTTTCTTGTCTATATCTTTGTATTTTAAATCAGTATTTTTTGATCTGCAGTGAACGCAGTTAAGATTGCATCTTTTTGTGGTTTCAAATGCTATCCATTTAAGAGGTGAATTTTCACTCATAATATATTTTAATAAAATTAAAAGGAAAGAAGAATGAAGCTATTTCAAAAAAGGAATAACCAGTCTTTATAACTGACTGCTCACAAAAATCTTTTATTCGTATCTTAGTGCTTCTATTGGTTCTAAGTCGCTTGCTTTTTTCGCTGGCCAAAATCCAAAAACCACTCCAACAATAACTGAAAATGAAAAAGACATTATTATAGCCACAGGTGGTATGTATATGCTCCATTTTGTAACCTTTCCGAGAACCATTGATGTAGCACTGCCAAAAATTATACCTATGATGCCGCCTGCAACAGAAACTATCACAGCCTCTATTAGAAACTGCCAGAGCACAGCCCTTTTTGTCGCTCCTATTGCTTTTCTAAGTCCAATCTCTTTTGTTCTTTCAACAACACTAACAAGCATTATGTTCATTATCCCTATTCCACCAACTATTAGTGATATCCCTGCTATTATGCCCAGCAGCAAACTGAATGTTTGTGTCGTCTGATTCAACATATCTTTTATATCAGATGGATTAAACACACTCACAGGATCATCCTTGTAAGATGGTGTGTTCATAACATCTCTCATGACCTTAACAATATCTTCCATAGCTCTATCTATATAATCAGCAGACTCAACCTCAACCCATATCTGATTAACATAATCCCTGCCCAAAAGTATTTTCATTGCTGTGTTAACGGGAACAATTATAACATCATCCTGATCATTCATGCCACTTGCTCCCTTTTGAGGCAATATTCCTATAACAGTAAAATTCTTTCTATTTATTTTTATTTCTTTTCCTATTGGATCCTCATCACCAAAGATATCATTGACAACAGTCTGTCCTAAGACGCAAACCCTTCTCAATGAATTATCCTCACTCTTCGTGAAAAATCTTCCATAGTATGGAACAGCATTTCGCATTGTGGCATAGTTTGGTGTTGTTCCTATAACGGATGTGTTGGTATTTTGATCCTTATAAACTGCCTGAACCCGTCCATTAACGTTTACATCATAGTTTTTTATATATGGAAGTTTTTGCTTTAACGTTTCTGCATACTCTATTCTCAATCTTGATACATCACCTCTTTGACCACTGACTCCACCTGATCTTACTCTTGCCGGAAATACCATTAAAAGATTTGAACCAAGCGATGAGAGGCTTGCCTGAATTGATTTTTGAGCACCATATCCAACAGCAAGCATAGCAATAAGGGAAGCGACCCCTATTATTATTCCAAGCATTGTAAGAAATGATCTAACCTTGTTTGATATTATTGATTTAAATGAGGTTTTTGTGTTTTCAATAAACTCTTGAATATTAAACTTTGATTTTTTAAGTTCAATTTTGGCCACATTGTTTTTAAATTCGGATTTTCTATTTATGATATCCTCATATATGTTTCCATCCCTTATCTTTATAACCCTTTTGGCAAACGCTGCTATATCAGGTTCGTGGGTTACTATTATAACAGTCTTGCCCTCATCATTAAGCTTTGTAAAGATATCCATTATCTCTTTGGACTGATCGCTCGCCAAATTTCCTGTAGGTTCATCTGCCAGTACCACAAGAGGATCGTTTATAAGTGCCCTTGCTATAGCCACCCTCTGCTGCTGACCGCCAGAGAGCTGGTTTGGCCTGTGATTCATTCTATTTCCCAAACCAACCTTTTCAAGGAGTTGTTTTCCTCTTTCGGGATTTATCTTATCCAGATATATCTGCGGCAAACATACATTGTCGAGGGCTGTAAGCTTTGAAAGGAGATTGAACTGCTGAAAGACAAATCCTATAACCCTTGACCTGAGGTATGCTAACTCGCTGTCAGAAAGGTTTGTAACATCTCTTTGAAGTATTTCATACTTACCGCTTGTTGGTCTGTCAAGAAAACCTATTATATGCATCAGCGTTGATTTGCCAGAACCACTTGGCCCCATTATTGCAACAAACTCACCCTCTTTTATTTCAAGATCAACTCCCTTTAAGACCTCCAACTCCTCACCCATCTTGTAAACTTTTCTTATCTTTGAAAGTTTTATCATCTTCTCTCCATCATTATTTCGCCACTTGATTGATTTGAATCGTACTTATTTTAAACTCCTGCCCTACGCTGTTGTCTATTTGTGTTCTTACTCCTCTGAGGCATAAACGGATTTGTTCCATTGTCAACATTCTGTTTTAAATACTTTGTTACCTTTTGATATATAACATCTCCATCCTTAAGTCCTTTGGTTATTTCAATAAGGTTTTCATAAGTTTTACCAACTGATATCTTCTTCTTTATCGGATTGTTTTTGCTATCAAAGCCTGTTATCACATAAACATTGCCATCCTTTGAATACTCTATAGCATTCATTGGAATTGCTAAAATCTTTTTGCTATCTGCTGATATTTTGATGTTGCAGGTCATCTGTGATTTTAAAAATGATGGAATTTTATCAAGCCTTATCTTTACCTTATAGATTATCACGTTGCTAACATTTTTCCCCTCATCAAGTATCTGAAAAATTTTCCCTCTTATCTGGGTATCAGGATATGAGTCAAGGGTTATCAGAGCAGTCTGACCAACTCTAACCTTGCCAATATCTGATTCATCCACATCTGCCACAACAATAAGTGTATCAGACATAGCAAACAAAACTGTTGATGCCCCGACAGTTTGCCCTTCAACAATATTTCTTAATATTATCCTTCCGCTTATAGGGGCTAAAACCTTTATTGGCTTATATGAATCCTCCCACTTTTTATATTCACTGTCGCTTATAGATCTTGCAGCATCTATTATAGCAACCCTGTCCGATGAACTCATAAGACAGAGAACATCACCAGTGTTAACAGTAGCACCCTCTTCAACAAATATCTTTTCTATCCTTCCTGAGGATGGTGGAAGTATCTCAACACGGTTTAAAGGGTCGACCTCACCGGTAGTCTCCACATACTCATTTACTCTTTGAAATGATACAGTCAGCTCGCTGTAAACATTTTCCTCAGTTTTAGATTTGCTTCTGGTTAAAAAATATATACCTCCAGCAACTACCAGAACGCTCAAAATTATTATTGTTTTTTTCATCATTCCTCCAAAAGGACAGAAGTCAGAGGACAGAGGTCAGAAGACAGAGGACAGAATGGAGTTCCTTTAAAATCTGACTTCTGTCTTCCGTCCTCTGTTTTCTGTTATCTGTCTTCTGTTTTCTGTCATCTCTCTTCTATTTTAGATAACTTTTTGTTTAACAAACTTTCAAAAGCGACTTTTTTTAAATAAACATTCTGTAAATAATTGTTATAATTCTGGTTAGAATCTATAAGATTCTGTTCAATATTCTCAAGATCTATATAACTCATCTTTCCTGCCATATATTTAACCTCAGCTTCTTTATATCTTTCTTCATTTGCAGCAAGCAGAACCTTATATGTATTTGCGGTATCTATGGAATTTATATATTCCTCATAACTGCTCTTGATACTGTTTGAAAGCGTGATCACATAAGCGTTTAGCTCCTCCTGAGTGGATTTAAGGCTTTCCTCCAACATGCTTTTATTATTCTTATGATATGTAACACCTGATGAAAAGATTGGCATACTTAAACTCAAACCAACAGACCATGAATTGTTATCAGGAAATTCAGATTTGCCAGACAATCCATCAGAGGCCGAAAATGTTAATTTGGGAAACCATTCATTTTCAGAATTCTTTAATTTTTCTTCAGCAAGCATTATGCTCTTCTGATAATTTTTGTACTTCGGGTTGGATCTCACATAGGATTCTATGTCTGAAAGCTCAAGAGGATTAGAATCTATATTGATAGCATACTTTAACGTTATATCATCATTCATACTAACGCCCATAATACTTTTAAGATTGTTTGATGAAATCCTCAGCTGTCTTTTTGCCTTACTGAGGTTTAGCTTGGACATCTCATACTGTGCCACAGCATAAAGCATATCACCCTTTGACTCAAAACCACTCTGATACTTAAGCGTTATAAGATCTGCATTGTTTTTTCTGATGTTTACTATGTTTTCATTGACCTTAACATATTCTTGGGCAAAAAGAAGTGTGAAAAAGGCATTGTATAAATCCTGTCTCAAACCAACCAGATAGTTTTCGTAGTTGATCTGCTGCATTTCATAGCTGAGCTTTGATGTCCTTATGTTTGAAATAGAGCTATAATCAAATATATTCTGAGATACGCTCGCTGAAAGAGAAAAGTTGCTGGATGTATCCCGTCCATCACCACCTGATTTTGAAAAGCTATGCGAAAGATTTACCTTTGGCAGATATGAATTCAGTGAGGTAAGATATGAGTACTTTGCAGCCTCAAGATCATTGAGCTGAGCCTTAAGCGAAGGGTTGTTCTCAAATGTAAGTTTTATACAATCATCAAGGCTGAGCTCAGCAGCATAAGAAGAAAATGAAACAAAAAGTGATACGACCACAGTTAAAAAAATAAAAAACTTTCTCATCATTCACCTCCGGTAGCATACTATTAGCCAAACAGCACAAAAAAATAAAAAAATATTTTTAAGCAAAAAGCTACCTTCTATTATAATAACGATTTTGTTTAAAAATTATTGCATAAAATATTCAATTATTTATTGACTGAACAGTCAGTCAATAATATAATAATACTAAATATCATATAAACTGTCAAACAAACCATTAAATTTTAAATAAAAGGCATAGATGTCAACAAGTATCCTATTTTTCATATAAGATGTATTAATTATCAACTCTAATTTTATAAAATAGTATTTATGATACGGATAAAAAATATTTTTTTTGATTATGGCGGAACAATTGATTCTAATGGCGTTCACTGGAGAAAAAGATTTTATGATCTATATATTAAAAATGGCATTGAAATCTCATATGATGATTTTTCAAAGGCTTTTTTTGATTCTGATGATAACCTGAGTCTAAGGCATAATCTTAAAGGTTGTGGTATTGATGAAACAGTAAATTTTAATGTAAATGATGTATTTAAATATTTAAGGTTAGATGATGATTTAAAAGCAAGAAGGATTGCAGAAGAATTTATCAGTGATACAAAGAAATCCATATCAAAAAATATCAGCGTATTTAAAAGCTTAAAAGAAAAAGGAATAAGGCTCGGTGTGATATCAAACTTTTATGGCAATCTGAGGGATGTTCTCTCATCGCTTGATATTCTAAAATACTTTGATACAATTGCAGACTCATCAGTTATCGGGCATATAAAACCTGATAAGGAAATATTTCTTTGGGCATTAAACAGCATTGATGCAAAACCTGAGGAGTCAGCAATGGTTGGTGATGTTATGCACAGGGATATTGTTGGAGCTCATAATTTAGGTATGTATCATTTCTATCTGACTCAGGATAATACAAACAGTATTAAAAAATGCTGTGATAAATTTTTTACAATAAGAAATCTTACGGAGCTATCCGATTATGTCTGAATTAAAAAACATAAATGCTGGGATATTTGCAGCAGGAAAGGGAGACAGGCTTAAAAAAGATTTCCCTGATATCCCAAAGCCACTTGTCAGCGTCTGCGACAAAACACTGATAGAATATGCAATAGAAAACGTTTTAAGTTTAAACCCTCTAAACATAGGTGTTTTGCTTAATCTTGAAAGCGGTTATATAATAGATAATTATTTAAGAAAGAAAAACTATAATATAAAAACTGTGATGCTAAACTCAAAGACATCCTTTGAAAGTTTTTTCACCATATCCAATTTTTTAAAAGAAAAAGGAAAAACTCTTGTTCTTTCAACTGTTGATAGCATACTTAACAAGGAAGAGCTTAAAGCTATGGTTGAAACTCACACAACAAAAAACTCATATATAACATTAGGCATAACTGAGTGCATAAATGATGAAAAGCCACTTCTTGTTGAGATCAATAAAAATAATAACAGGATTGAATCAATAGGCAAGAGTGGTGGATATGCAACAAATGGCATATACTGTCTGAGCTATGAGGCTATAAATGATATAAAGCCCAAAGATTACAGAGCACTTAGAGAGTTTTTATCTCAGATAGATTTTAATAAAAAGCTGGTATCCTTTTATAATTTTAACGAAAGCTTTGACATTGATGATGCTATGGATGTAAGGCTCGCGGAAGATAAATTGAGATCTAAAAAATAAATTTACAATAAAGCTATAAAATATTTTATGGAGGTATATATGCATATTCCGTTTCAACCATTTGGAGAATTAGCAGTAATAGGTCTTTTTGTAACTGCTTTTTTAGGTTTTAAAATAAGAAAGTTTGGGATGAAGGCTCATAAGATTTCAGCCATAACAACCATTGTCTGTGCTCTGCTCCATGTGATACTTCAAAAGATCTGAGTTTTAATTAAAATATTTTTTAATTATTATTTCTGCTATTTGAACCGAGTTTAACGCAGCACCCTTGTAAAGATTATCCCCACACAACCATAGGGAAAATTCATTTTTAAAAGGTGTTTTTTTGAGCCTTGATGCTGTAACATAGTATTTTTTTTCAACATCAACAGGTGTCTGATAGTCCTTATGCTCGGGAAAGAATTTGCATCCATCGGTATGAGAAAGTATCTTTTTTATATCAATTAAATTCCATTCTTTTCTTGTTTTAATCCAGACAGAAAGTGAGTGCCCTCTTATCACAGGCACTCTAACAGCATAAGAGCTTATCTTTATCTTATCGTCATTCCATATTTTTCTCATCTCATCGCTTATTTTGTTTTCCTCAACACTGTTTCCATCCTCATCAAATGATCCAACCTGAGGAAAGAGATTGAATGCAATCTGTCTTGGCAAGACCTTATCCTTCATGACAAGCCTTTCACCTTTAATAAAACTTTTGGTCTCATCAAAGAGTTCATTCAAAGCTCTCCACCCAGCACCAGATACTGCCTGATATGTAGAAAGCCTTATCTCTGATATTTGATATTTCTTATGAATATTAAAGCAGGAAACGGCAAGCGGTGTTAGCGAGCAGTTAGGTCCTGCTATCAATCTATTTTTCTCGTTTATTAAGTTTCCATTTATCTCAGGTATGACAAGCGGAACATCCCTATCCATCCTGAACGCTGATGAATCGTCTATACACCAGATACCGTTTTGAGCAAGATTTTTTGCATATTCCTTAGAGACCTCGTCACTGCTAACAAAAAAAACAATATCAGAAGACATAAGTGATTTCATATCAGGCTTTGCAGGTATATATCTTTTATTTTTAAATGTTATGTATCTTTTTTTATTTCCAGAACCAAAAAATTTTATATCACTGAATGGAATTTTTCTCTTTTCTATAAGCTCAATAAGCTCTCTTCCAACAAGCCCGAAAGCACCAACGACAGAAACAGTTGGTTTATCCATAACTATCTCCTATTAGTGGACACTGAAAAAACTATCTGACAGACCTTGGTTTATAGTACCTCAATCATTAAGATTTTTAAGTAAACCCACACAGTTAAATTTTAAAAATCTTTTTCCACCAGTTTTTCTCTCCGTCCGATTTTTTTACCTCTTCTTTTAATTTTACCTCAACATCAGAAATATGATCCTTGTAAATAGGTATTAAGACCTTAAAAACAGAACCCTTTCCAACCTCACTTTCAACTGATATTCTCCCACCCTGCATCACGACCATAGCCTTTGTTATAGCAAGCCCGAGACCCGTTCCTCCTGCTTTTTCACCATTTACAGACTGAACAAACTTCTCAAATATCTTTTCTTGATCCTCTTTTCTTATACCACAGCCGCTGTCCTTAACAGAAAATTCCACGAACTCACCTGAAGGGGATACAGCAACCTCAACCATTCCATTTTCCGGAGTAAATTTCATTGCATTTGATAAAAGATTTATAAGTATCTGCTCAGTCTTTCTTTTATCAGCATATATGCGATCATAACCCTGCATCTTAACAAGCGTTAAAGCTATTTTTTTTGATTCAGCCCACGCCTTCATAGAATCAACAGCAGATTGAGCTATATCATTGGCCGATTCATCTGATAAATTAAATATCATTTTACCTGATTGTAACTTTGAGAAATCAAGTATTTCATTTATTATTGAGTTAAGTCTTTCTGCATTTCTTATGGCAGAGTTCAACATCAGTTTTGTGCTGGGATTTGATATATCTTCTTTTGAGATGAGATCAAGAGCCATTTTTATTGATGTAAGCGGGCTTCTCAGCTCATGTGTTACTGAGGATATAAAATCATTTTTCAACTGCTCAACCTCATTCATTTTTACAATATCAGATGGAGCTGAAACAGTACCAATTATTTTTCCTTCTTCATTTTTTATTATTGCTGTTGAATTTTTTAGGCTATTAACAATATCCTCTTTACCCTTAGTAATAACCTTGCTGTTTATGTTTTCATCAGATACCGTTTTGGTTTCCTCAGCAATATTTATTATTTTATCATCCTGATTCACTATATCAAAAATCTTTTTACCTGCTATATCCTTAAGCTCCTTACCTGTTATGTTATGAGCGTTTGCAGAGGCCATTATAATATTCCCATTTTTATCAACCATTATCTCACTACCAGCTATATTGGCTATTATGCTTTCAGTTCTTGTATAATCGTTCTTAATCCTGTTTTTTTCAATTTTTACTTCTTTGATTGCTGTTTCTATAGCAGACTCAACTTCCCTTTTAAACTTCTTTATCAGGTTATCAATAATCCTTTGTTGAAGATCCGAGTTAGTAGTAAGCTTTGAAACAATGCTTTTAAGACTTTCAATAAAATTCTGATTTTCTATATCAGATTCAATAGAGGTTATATCTGCAGTATCAACCGATATGCTCTTTTTAACATTAGCCTTTACATAAACATCCTTTGAAAGCTTAATATTCTTTATGGAATTTTCTGACAAAAAGGTCTCAGGGTCTTTTTTTGACGCAGATATCTTAGAAAATTTTATAATCTCATTTTCAGATACATCTGAGCTTATAATGATTGTATCGATATGACAGTCTCTATATATATGCAATAAGGAGTTAGGAAGCTTATCAACCGTAAACAGTGAGGCACCATTGATAAGAAATTTATTATCTGAAATTGTTAAAAATATTTTATCGGTTGAAAGAATACTCAAAAGAGCCTTAATTTTTCTTATAACATCGGCAGAGGAAGACTTTACCTGAGGATGATCCACAGCATAAAGACTAGCATAAACCATAACCTTTGTAAAAGACTTTAAAAAGTCAGATATAGCATCGTTAATATCGGCGTTCATCATCCCTCTATAATAGGGGGCACTGAAAAAGCCTAACGAAAGATAATTTTTCCAATGAATAATTGTCTTGATTATAGTAGATTATTGTTTTAAAAGTGCACGATTTTTAGGGTAATGTTGCAAAAACCTTGCACTTTTTTTATCTTTCTTTTGGCAATAAAGATAATGCTTTTCTACTACGGCTTCGTCAGAACTCGCTTACCCCGATATATCGGGGCTCGTTCGTTCTTCCTCGCCTCATAACGAAAATCATTGCTTTATTGCTCAAATAGACTTTTTCAGTGACCCCTGTAATAGCAATTTGTCTTTTTAAAAAATGGGAAGGATAGTTACTCAACTATCCTTCCCATAAAAAGATTGCCATGTATTACGGTTCAATCATATAAGGATACTTCCAATCCTTAGGAGGTACAAAGTTTTCCTTAACACCCCTTGGACTTGTCCATCTTATAAGATTCAGCCATGAACCTGCCTTATCATTTGTTCCACTTGCTCTCGCACCACCAAAAGGCTGCTGATTTATAACAGCTCCAGTTGGCTTATCGTTTACATAGAAGTTTCCAGCAGCATCAACAAGCATATCCATAGCCTTGTTTATTGCGAATCTGTCCTGAGCTATTATTGAGCCTGTAAGTCCATAAGGGGAAGTCTCGTCACAGATCTTTAATGTCTCCTCATACTTATCATCCTTATAGACATACACAGTCAGAACCGGGCCAAATATCTCCTCGCACATTGTCCTAAACTTTGGATTCTCAGCAAGTATAATTGTCGGTTCTATAAAGTATCCCACACTATCATCACATTTACCACCAACAATCAACTTTGCATCAGAGGAATTCTTTGCATAATCTATATATCCCTTTATGTTATCAAAAGCACTTTTATCTATTACAGCATTCATAAAATTTGAGAAGTCCTCTACATCACCCATCTTTATTGACTTTATCTGTTCAACAAGCTCATCCTTTATCTCATTCCATACGCTTTCAGGTATGTATGCTCTTGAAGCAGCGGAACACTTTTGACCCTGGTATTCAAAAGCACCTCTTATGAGTGCTGTCATCAAAACCTTTCTATCGCAGGAACTATGTGCAAATATAAAGTCCTTTCCACCAGTCTCTCCAACTATTCTTGGATAGCTCTTATACTTGCTTATATTCTTCACAGCAGCTGACCACATACTCTGGAAAACCGCTGTCGAACCCGTAAAATGAAGTCCTGCAAAAAATTCGCTATCAATGGCAGGATTGCCAACATCACCACCACTGCCCATAACCATATTTATAACACCACCAGGAAGCCCTGCCTCCTCCCATATCTTTGCAATATGATATGCTGAGTAAACCGCTGTTGATGCTGGTTTCCATAAAACAGTATTTCCCATGATTGCTGGTGAGCTTGGAAGATTTCCTGCTATTGATGTAAAATTAAATGGTGTTACTGCTAAAACAAAACCCTCAAGTGGTCTGTATTCCATATAATTAAGATTTCCAGCAGGTGAAAAAGGCTGATTGGAGTAAACAATTGTTGAAAAATAGGAATTGAATCTAAAAAAATCTGCTAATTCACAAGCAGAATCTATCTCAGCCTGAAATGGAGTCTTTGACTGACCTAACATAGTGGCAGCATTTACAGTCTGTCTGTATGGACCTGTTAAGAGATCAGCAGCCTTTAAAAATATCTTAACACGCTCTTCCCATCTCATATCAGACCATATCTTTCTTGCTTTCATGGCCTCATTTATTGCAAGCTCAACTTCCTTAGGACCTGCCTTGTGATACTTAGCTATGACCTTTTTATGATTGTGTGGCAACCTTACCTCGCCCATTCTACCAGTTCTTATCTCCTTACCACCTATTATAAGAGGTATCTCTATTGTCTCAGAACTCATCTTTTTGAGTTTTTCCTTAAGCTCCTTTCTCTCCGGGCTGTTTGGAGCGTATGTAAGATTTGGTTCATTTTTTGGCATATCCAATTTTATTATTGTATTATTCATATCAATCCTCCAATTACGACAGGTAATTACGGCAGGTTAAGATCAAGGTTAAGGTTAAGATGGAGAAAAACAAAATTTTTTCTTAAATTCTTGCTCTCAATATCAACCCGCCACTATTACGACAGATTAAGATCAAGGTTAAGAGGGAATAAGGCTCAGAGTTGATTCAATCCTTTCCCTATTACCCTATTATTACTTCTTCCCTTTTTATTATACCTTTTTAAATATTTTTTTTCAAATTTCTTGAGCCGGGTTCTACAGCAGGAATTTTATTTGCACAGAGTGGGCATTTTTCAGCTTCATATGTCTTAAAGCTTAACTCTACAAGGCTAAAGCATGGGAATCTAAGATTCAGCTTTCCCCGTTTTATTATAGAACAGGCTGCAATAACCACACCGCCATAGCTCTCAACAACACTTGCAACCTCATCTGTAGATTTACCAGTTGTAAAAACATCCTCAACTATTATAACCCTATCATTTTTCTCTATACCAAAGCCTCGTCTTAGCTTAAAAACACCATTTTCTCTTTCAGTGAATATAAATGGTTTGTTGAATTTTCTTGCCACCTCCCATCCTATTATAAGCCCTCCCATAGCCGGCGAAACAATTATATCTGGTGAAATATTCTTCATCATTTCATAAAGCTCTGAAGAAAAGCTATCAGCTATATCAGGATATCTCAGTGCAAGTGCACACTGTACATAGCTGTCTGAGTGGAGTCCGCTTGAAAGTATAAAATGTCCCTTTTGAATGGCTCCACTCTCATCAAGCATACTTATTATCTTATCTTTTTCCATTCATCTCCTCTAATATTTTTTCAACAGCCTTTAACGGCTCATTGCTTTCAATCACAGGCCTTCCAACAACAAGGTAATCAGAACCATGTTCAACAGCAAAGCTGGGAGAGGTAAACCGTTTTTGATCATCACCGCTATCCATAAGCCTTATTGACGGTGTTATGAACTTGAGTCCTGATATGTCTTTTTTTATATAGTCAAGGTCTCTGGCTGATGAGACAATTCCGTCAACCCCACAGCACTTTGCTAATTTTGCTAAATTTAAAACCTCTTCATTAACAGATTTTTTTATGCCAATCTTAATAAGATCTTCATCCATCATACTCGTTAAAACAGTTATACCCCATAACTTTATGCTCCCACGAGCAACAGCAACAGCCTTTTCAAGCATCTCAGAACCACCGAGTGTATGAACAGAGATTGAATAAACTCCCATATCAGCAGCGTTTTTTATAGCGGTTGAAACAGTGTTTGGAATATCGTGAAGCTTTAGATCAAGAAAAACTTTCAGATTCTTTGACACCAGAAAATCTATTATGCTTCTTCCATATCTGATAAACATCACAGGGCCAACCTTAAAAAAATTCACCCTTCCACCAACACATTCCACTACTTCCTCTGCCCTTTTGATATCACAGTCAAGTGCAATTATTAACTCAGCCATATCAATCCAATGAGAACCTGTCAAAAAATATCAAAACTCCTATGAGCATTATTAAAACGCCTGCAATCTTTTCAAGATAGAAAAAAAACTTTTTATTGTTAGAAATAAACTTAAAAAAAGCACCTGAGAGCAGCGAAGCAACTATGAATGGAATTCCAAGCCCTAATGAGTAAACAAACAGAAGCATGCCACCCTTGCTTACGGACTGTGTTGAAGCTATCATAAGTATGCTCGCAAGAAATGGACCTATGCATGGAGACCATCCGAAAGCAAAACTAACACCTGTTATAAAGCTTGA
This sequence comes from Elusimicrobiota bacterium, assembly GCA_012517285.1. Lineage (GTDB taxonomy): Bacteria > Elusimicrobiota > Elusimicrobia > Elusimicrobiales > UBA9959 > JAAYVG01. The sequence continues at coordinate 25,160 of JAAYVG010000046.1, read as the reverse complement.
GAGATAACTTGATGCCTTTGATTTATGAATCTTTCTTTTTTCGTAGTTCAAAAAATTGATTTTTATAAAACCTGAGATATGCAGCCCTATCAAAAACATTAAAACACCCATCACCCTTTCTATCATCAGTCTGTTTTTATAAAAGAAGCCGCCCGCTGTGGCTGAAAATGCACCGAGAAGAGTAAAAACTGTTGAAAAACCTAAAACAAAAGCAAGCGAAAAATACAGAAGCTTCTTACTGCTTATCAGTTTTCCATCATCACTAAGTATATCCCTTGCAGAAAATCCAGATATTATTGAAAGATAACCGGGGATTAGAGGAAGAATACATGGCGAGGCAAAGCTCACAATACCACTTGAAAAGGCAATTATATATTCCTTCATTTATTCTTTAACTTCCATTTAGAATAAAGTATATCCTCTGTTTTTATGTTATCAGGAGTATCAGGCCATTTTCCATATTCATAGCCTTTTTTTACCAAGCTGGTAAGATTCTTTTCTTTTAATATGAGCTCACAGACCTCCCTTACAGCACCATTACCACCAGTTTTCTTTGTTACATAATCACAAACTTTTTTTACCTCTTTAACAGCATTATTAGGACATACTGCGAATCCAACCTTTTTTAAAATTGGTATATCAGGAAGATCATCACCTATATAACAGACATCATCATAATCAAGTGAAGTCTTACTCAATATCTCATCAAGAACAACCATCTTTGAAAAGAACCCCTCGTAAACAAAGCTTATTTTTAAAAGCTTTGCCCTCTCATAAACGCTCTCGGACTCCCTTCCTGTTATGATACCAGTTATTATGCCAAACTTGCTGAGTGTTGTAAGCCCTATACCATCATGAGAATCAAATGCCTTAAACTCATGGGCAATACCTCTGTTATCAACAAAATAATACATCTTTCCATCTGTAAGCACGCCATCAACATCCATTAAAAAAATCTTTATATCCTTCAACTTTCTCATATATCACAGTTCTTTTGGTGTATTTGTAATCTTTGTGGTTTCCTTTTTTAAGCCGGTGCTGCCAAAGCCAAAGATTCCCCTTTTTGATTTAGGTAATTCCTTAACCACTTTAAATTTCGGATAATAAACAGGCATAACAACAAGCTGTGCTATCTTTTGATTCTTCTCAACTATCTGTATCTTATCTGTGAGATTAAAGACACAGACTATAACCTCTCCACGATATCCCTCATCAATGAGGCCAGCAGTTATTATAAGACCTTTTGATTCTATGGAGCTTTTACCCCATAAAAAACCACAGGTCTTTGGAGGCAAGGCAACAGCTATACCTGTTTTTATTTGAGCAGGACTATGAGGGGAGACAGTAACATCTTCCAATGAAAACAGATCCGCACCTGCATCATTCTCGTATGCCCTCTCAGGGATCTGAGCGTTTGGATTCAATTTCTTTATTTTAATTCTCATAATCACCTCTCTAATTATATTATACTATTTAAGAAAGAGGCATTGAAAAAGTCTAATCATCAAGATGAAGACGGACTAATTAGTTGTTTGGTTATTTAGGAAAGAAAGGGCAGGCACTGATCACTAATCACTGACCACTATTTTGGTTTTGCTGACCATTGAGCCTGCCTGCGCCGAGGCGGCTTCGGCAGGCAGGGTCAAAAGACATAAAGCACGAAACAGGATTTAAGAAAGCAGAATTTAAGAAAATTCCCTATTTGTCTGTTCTCTGTTTTCTGTCTTCTGTCCACTGATCACTGTTTTGATGGAGATTTGTCGTTTTCTTCTTAACTTCAATCTTAATCTTAACTTTTTTTATTGCCCTAAATCTTCACCGTTAGGCTTTTTAAGTGACTCCTTATTAACTATTCTCTCAAGAAATATATAACAAAGAGCTCCAAGAAACTTGCCAGCTATTATTATGGCAAGCCATATGTTCCTTGTCTTTTTATCCTTTTCATACTTTAAACAATCATAAAATGCATATATCCACAAAAGACCAAGCACTATAGAAATTATAAGCGAAAGCCCACCAAAAACCATAAAAAGCGTAGATGATGGCGCAAAATGATTAGAAAAAAAATAATTCGTTTTATCTAAAAAGTGTTCCATATTTTATATCACTCCTTATCAGTTTTAGACTCACCAGTCATATCCTCAAATATTATAGCAGTTCCTGTTACGCTTCCATCAGTATTTCTTATGTGTAAACTGCTAAAGCATATTTTTTTATCCAGACTATTTATTTTACATAAAATTTTACCCTTTTTAACAAGCTTATTATTTTTAGCATCAATTATTATCTCTTTTATTTTATAGAGATGAACATCCAGAATCTTTTTAATGCCTGAAAAATTCATAATCACCTCACAAACTCAACAATTCCTGAGGCTATTGAATCAGCAAGCTTGCCCTGAAAATCAGGGTCTGAGAGCATCTCATCCTGTTCCGGCAGTATCATAAAAGCATTTTCCACCAGAACCGCCGGCATAGCTGTAAGTCTGACAACATGGTAATCACCATATCTGAGACCTTCATCAGCAAGAGGGATATTTTTAACAAAGCTGTTATGAATGCTCTCCCCCAGTTTTTTAGAATGTAAATGATAATAATATATCTGAAAGCCTCGTGGTTTTGAATATGGATCTTCACCATCAGCTATTGCATTGTTATGTATGCTTATATAGATATCACCATTAACTCTTTTAGCTATCCTTGGTCTTTCAGCAAGCGGGATCTGTTCCTTTTCATTATCTGTCATCCTTGTCAAAATCACATTTGCACCAAGTCCATTAAGCCTGTCTTTTAATTTTAAAGCTATACCCAGATTGTACTTAAATTCATAACTGCCAGAAGGTCCAACAGCACCATCATATGGTGGCAAAAATTTTGCAGAATGACCGGGATCTATAACTATGTTCAAACCTCCAAGAGGTTTAGAACTACTATCTTTTAAAAGAGGTTTAAACTTAAAATTTATATTGAGTGCACTGTCTGATGAATAATTTATATCATATCCCCAAAGGTTACGAGAAGCATCAAAATCAAATACAAAAAGGACACGATTGTCATCCTCCTGACTGAATCTTACGCTCTGTGTTATATCATCACTTGAATCATAAATAACATAGTTTGTTCTAAGATTGGAATAATAAAGCTCAAGGTAAAGCCTGCTGTTTTCTTCCCATACATAGTATGGAACATTTTGATAAATGGTAATCTTTGCTGAAACGCTCGTAGATGAGTTTTTTTTAACAGCAACAGTTCCTGTCTCAGCATAAAATGGTGACGTCTTGAACCCCATAACATTGACACTATCAGCACTGACCCAGAGCTTACTCCCACCAAGATTAACACGATATCTATTTCCCTCCCTTCTATCTGAAAGCATTACAACGTTTTCTGGAATGAATCTAACATAACCACCAGCATCATTCTTCAATACAACTCCATCTGTTGATGTCTTTATAATAAAATCGCTCTCAATCACCCTGATAAGATCTGAAAAAACTTTTTTATCACCCTTTTTATCGCCAGTCTTGTATTTAAGTGAAAGTGAATATTTATCTGGTTTCGTATTATTTTTTATATAACACATCCCATTGTATATACCGCTGCTCTGCCCTTTTTCAGTGAGATAACCGCTGCACAGATCCCCTATCTCATAATAAACAGTTGTTGATTTTAATCCCTTAACAGATATGAAAAGATCATCTCCTCTTTTAACATCTGTAAATGTTGATGGTGATATCAGTTCAAACAAAGGCGACTCTGAAACCCCTTTTCCATCCCCAACAAATACTGTTCTTGTATATACTGATACTCCAGCAGTGCTCTGTGCAACTATATTAAACTTAAACTCTCCCTTTGAAACAGGTATGTAGGCAATAAATGAACCATTTCTATAGACATTTACAATGCTACCATTTATTGTTATTGTTGAGACATAAGGCTTAACATTTCCAAAAATAAAAGTTTTTGAAACATCGGGAATGCTCTGCTTCTCCCATGGATAAACAACATTTATCTGAGCCATAGAAGAACTAACATTTACAGAACCAGCTGTAAGAGTATTTGTAGAAATGGTATCAGAGTATAAAAAACCTGAAATCGCTAAAAATAATTTTATAACAAACATACTTCCTCCAGTTTTTTACATAATCATATCATAAATATATATTAACATAAGGAAACGCTGAAAAAAAGTTTATTTGTTATACAGTTTATTGTTATTTCGTTATTTAGGGGTCACTGAAAAAGTCTATTTGAGCAATAAAGCAATGATTTTCGTTATGAGGCGAGGAAGAACGAGCGAGCATACTACAAAGTAGTCTGTAAGCGAATTCTGACGAAGCCGTAGTAGAAAAGCATTATCTTTATTGCCAAAAGAAAGATAAAAAAGTGCAAGGTTTTTTGCAACCTTACCCTAAAAATCGTGCACTTTTAAAACAATAATCTACTATAATCAAGACAATTATTCATTGGAAAAATTATCTTTCGTTAGAGTTTTTCAGTGACCCCTATTTAGTAACACAGATATTTCATACCAAAAGTAACCTCGTAGGTTACTTCGGGTTGAGCAAAGATCAGGTTAACTCCATCAAGCTATGTTTTCGTATTTTATTTTTATATCACCAAGTGTTTTATAGACATCACCTGCTCCAAGCGATAGTATTATATCACCGCTCATTATATCCTTTACAACATCTATAGATGTTGTAAAATCATAAACATTTTTTTTACCATTCTTTCTCATAGTATCAGTTATAAGCCTGCTTGAGACCCCCTTTATCGGCTTTTCGCTTGCAGGATATATATCCATAACATATAGCTTATCAGCATCATTAAAAGAGCCTGCAAAGTCTCTGTATAAAAATTTTGTTCTCGTGTATCTGTGTGGTTGGAATATTACAACAAGTCTTCTATCCGGATAAAAAGTTTTGAGTGAATTCAAAGTGCTTTTGATCTCATTTGGATGATGACCATAATCATCATAAAAAAGAACATTGTTTACGCTACCAATAAGATCAAGCCTTCTCTTAACACCTTTAAATGATAAAAGCCCATTTTCTATATCCTTTTTATCAAACCCAACATATCTGGCTGCTATATATGAGGATGTGGCATTTAAAGCATTATGCACTCCAAAGACATTAAGCTTTATTTGAGATTCCTTTGATTTTTTATAATATATATCAAATATTATGCCATCTCTATCATTGCTGAGATTTTTAATCGTCCATATATTGTCACTTTGAAATCCATATGTGTAATATGGGACATCAAGATACTGAATTATATCTCTTATATTTTTATCGTCACCACAGATAACAGCCCTGCCATAGAATGGAATTCTGTTCATAAACATTACAAATGCCTTTTTTATATTATCAATATTTTTATAAAAATCAAGGTGATCATTATCTATGTTGGTGACACAAACCACAAGCGGGGAATAATAGAGAAAACTACCATCTGATTCGTCTGCCTCTATAATAAAGTACTCTCCCTTTTCAAATTTTATGTTTGAGTTTATGTGCTTGGATATGCCACCTATAACAGAAGTGTACTGTTTGTTTGAGCTTTCAAACACTGATGTTATCATACTTGTTGTACTAGTTTTACCATGACTTCCAGCCACAGCTATAAGCTTTGAATTGGACGTGAGCATCGATAAAAATTTTGCTCTAAGCATAACCGGTATTGAAAGCCTCTGAGCCTCTACAAGCTCAGGGTTATCAGGCTTTATGGCAGAACTCATAACAACAAGAGCCGCATCTTTCACATTTTCTTTTCTATGACCTAAAAAAAATTTTATACCCTCTTTTTTCAATTTTTCTGTTATATAATTAGTTGTTATATCAGAGCCACTTACAGAATAGCCCTTTCTTCTGGCTATGACTGCAAGCCCACTCATCCCTATTCCCCCGACACCAATAAAGTGTATTTTTCTTGTATTATTTATTGTGTTCATTTGTTCTCATTCAACCACGTTATATTTTTTTTAGCGATTTTATTAGATGGATCTTTTTTAAGAGCCATATCAAAGTACTTTATAGCAGTCTCTCTATCACCATTTAAAAAGCTTATGACACCACGTCCTAAATATGAAATCACTTCGAAATCAGACTCGCTTTCCATAAAGAGATTTTCCGAACCACTTATATCTCCTATCAGCAACATCCCAAGTGCAGCAGTTATCCTTTCCGTAGAAGTTTTAAAATTCTTTGAATTTTCAATGTCCTCCTCTATGACAGCTATCCATGGATTTCCTATTATCCAAAGCCCCATATCATTACCGACATTTCTCGGTATGTATGTTAAATCATTTTTCTGTTGCTCATTTGCCTCAGCTTTATTATGTGTCTGGATATTAAAATTAATTCTATAATCAGCATCATTTTTAAGCAGTGAATTTATGTCATCAGTAATCTTTTTTATCTGCTTTTTTTTCTCTTCAAGGCTACTCGCAGAAACAGAATATGTTTTTGATTTAATATTGTACGTGAGAGGATTGAACCTTGATTGAAGATTTTTTTTAAGTTCAGTTCCTGTATTTTTTTCCAGAGTAAAATTCTTCATCTCTATTATATCAACACTGACGGTAGCATCTTGATTTTCATCTATTCTTATAAGATTTTCATAAAGTGATTTTGTTGCAGGATTTACATAATCAGAAGAGCTATCAAACTTACTTACTGAGTAAGATATCTGAAGTGGTATTCCACCTTTTTCATCATTACGGGTAAGACCAAAACATGGTTCTATTATATTTTCTAAATTTTTTGGTACTTTTTCAAGCCGAGCTAATTTATATCTTGCAAAAAAATCATATGGCTTCAATGATACTGCTTTTTTATAAAACTTCTGAGCTTTCTTTATATCACCACCCTTTTCGTATGATATTCCAAGCCATAAGGCTGCATCCTCATAATCACTTTTAAGTGAATATGCCCTATCAAAGTTTTCTATAGCCTTGTAATAATCACCTGTGCTAAAATATATAAGCCCTAATTGATAGTAGTAGAGTGAATTTGAAGAATCAACCTTTATCGCTTTTTTTAGATAAGAGATTGCATCAGTTATATTGTTCAATGAAAAATATACAGAGCCAATGTTCATCAAAACATCACCTCTATTAGGGTTTATTTCCATAGCCTTCTTAAAACAATCAAGCGAATCCTTAAGCTTCATATCCCTTGCAAGTGATATTCCTTTAAGCTGCCATGCTATATCATTGTTCGAATCCATTGATATCGCCTTATCATAGTTTGATATTGCACCCTCATTATCACCCATCCAATAAAGCGATGCTCCATACATTGTATAAGCCATGGAAGAAGGATTTTTTTCTATTGCCATCAAGAACTCTATTGATGCCTTTGAATAATCAGCAGCATTCATAAAGTGAACTCCTCTTGAAATATTGAGCTCACTCTGCTCTGCCATTATTCTGTCCCATATTGTTTTCTGAGTTGTTGATGGGAAAAGATAGACATCAGAAGATATAAATAATATCAATAATATTTGAAAGGATAAAAAAACTTTTTTTTTCACATTTTTCTGTTGAAACAGAGGAACTATTTGTTCTCATCCTTTAGCAGCTGACCGAGTGTTATTCTCGGAGACTGTTTGGAATACTGCTCTATTCTTTTTCTGTTTTCAAACTGTTCGTATCTTTTTATGGAGAGCCTCAGTTCATATGTTTCGGCTTCAACACCTGTAACGGTTGCTTCTATAACCTCATCCTTTTGAGGGGCACCTTCATAGCTGTAATCCTCTTCATTTACAATACCGTATATATCATCAACTATATGAATTTTAGCCCCTTTATCATTTAGTTCCACAACCTTTCCCTTAACCATACTTCTCACAGGAAATCTCCTTCTCAAAAGTTCAACAGGATTTGGTTTGGTCTGTTTTATTCCAAAATAAAGCCTTTGTTTTTCCTTATCTATTGATATTATCTTCACCTTTATCCTCTGACCCCTTGCATACTTTGTTATCTCTTCCTTAGGATTTTTCCAGTCAACATCCTCTAATCTGACAAATCCTTCCATTCCTTGGTATCTTACAAATATCCCATTGTCAACAATCTTTGAGACAACAACTCTCGTAAAATCATTCTCCTTTGTTTGAGAAAGTATCTCCTCTCTTCTTACCTTCTCATCCTCTTCTAAAACCGCTCTTCTTGATATTATGATCTTTCTGTTATCAGGATTAAAGTCAATCACATAAAACTTAACCTTTGCATTAACTGGAAGATAATGCCTCGGTGCTCCACCTAACTCTGAAAGGGAAAGTGGCATAAAAGCCTCAAGACCATTTATGCTCACAATATAACCTCCCTTAACCTGCTTGACTATTCTTCCCTTTATTCTCTCATGAGCATTGAAGACCTTGGAGAGCCATTTCATAGTAATATTTTCTTTGGCCTTTCTGTATGAAAGGATTGTATTCCTTTCGCTGTTGCCCATTCTATCAAGAACAGCAACTATCTTTGTTCCGATGTTTGGAAGCTTAAAGCCCTCAAAATCTTTGACAGGAATCAGTCCCTCATTCTTCTGGCCTATATCAACATAGATATAATCACTTCTAACATCAACCACCTTAACATACACAAGCTCTCCGCTGGAGAGCTTTTCAGATATTCCCTCTTCAATCTTTAAAAGCTCATCCATGCTTATATCATTTTCATCTTGGGCAGTATCATTCTGAGGAATAACATTATCATCACTATTATCTAAAAGTTCCTCAGGTTGTGGAATAGCGTTCAAATCGTCATTAATCTCCGTATCCTGGTTGTTTTCTATCTCTTGTTTTTTTTCTGTTTCGTTTGTTTCCATAAGTACTCCTTAACTATATTTTAATTGAAAATATTTTATTCATTATGATCTCTGGGAATTCATTAAAGACTTTTTTATCATTCAAGTTATACATATCTGTATCGACAGGTTTATCGAATACTATTATTATTTTACCTAATTTTAACCCGTTTTTGTCATTAAAAATTCTAACAGGCAAAATTTTAGACTTTGTTTTCTTTGCAAGATACGATATTCCTGTCTTTGGCTGAAGCTTTTCACCATCCTTAGCCCTCGTGCCCTCAGGGAATATGAGAAGGCATCTATCAGCCTGAAGTGCCCTCACAGATCTTTTTATTGCAGATATATCAGCATTTTCTCTATCAACATCTATCATATCCATCTTTCTAAGGAACCATCCTAAAAATGGTTTGTCAAAGAGCTCTTTTTTAGCAAGAGCTGTTGTATCATTTCTAAGCTTGTTTATGAATGAAAGTATAGCAGGAGGATCTATATTGGATATATGATTTGATGCTACGATTATCCGTCCCTTTTGAGGTAAATTCTCAAAACCAATTATTTTAACTGTGTAAAATAATCTTAAGAATACACGAACTATAAAACAAGAGAAGTCTTTCATTTTTTGAGATTTTTAACAGTAGCCTTATAAAGTTCTATGATTTTATTTGCTACCTCTTCCTTTGATAATGATGTTGAATCCAGATATATACTATCATCAGATCTTTTAAGCGGATTAAACTCCCTTCTGCTGTCCTGCTCATCCCTTTTTTTTATCATACCAAGAATCTCATCATAGTTTGCTTCAAGTCCCTTTCCCTTAAGCTGGGCAACCCTTCTCTCTGCCCTTGCCTCAGGCGATGCATCTAAATATATTTTAAGTTCAGCATCGGGAAAAACATTTGTTGTTATATCCCTTCCCTCCATTATCATTCCACCATCACTGCCTATTCTCCTCTGTTCCTCAACAAGAAAATTCCTTAGCTTTCTAAGCCTTGATACATAGCTCGTTGCTGCAGCTATATTCTCATCATATAGCTCTTCTTGAAGCTTTGTACCTCCTACCATAAGGACAGGTTCCACATCACCACTGTTTAAAAATGTGATTGGATTTTTCTGAGCGACAAGAAGCACAGAATCCTCATCATTCAGATTTATCTTATTCTTAACACAAAGCCATGCCACAGCTCTATACATCTTACCACTGCTTATAAACTTATATCCTATCTCTGAGGCAACATCCCTTCCAACGCTTGATTTTCCAACACCAGCAGGGCCATCTATGGCTATTATTATTCCATTTTTTCTCATATCAAACCTTGACAACCTTTTCCTCTGGGGATTTTCTTAGTGGTCTAACCCATTTTGTAAAGCTTGATGGTTTAAGCGAATACTCGTTAACAAGCCTCACAACCTCTTTTGTTGGCTTGAAAGTCTCCCAGTCTATCCTTAAAATTCTCACACCTGCAGTCTCCATCTCTTCTACAAACTGATAATAGTTATCCTGAAGACTTTTAAGGTAATCAAGTGTTATGGTCTTCTCCATTTCTCTGCCTCGCATCTTGATTCTCTTCATAGCTGTTTCAACGCTGCAATCAAGAAATATAAGAAGCTGGGGAAAAACAAGCTCGCGAAGCACCATATTATCAAACAGGTCAAGATATGTGTTGTAATCCAGATCGCTTATAACCTTTTCAGGATGCTGGTTCAGCATCCTTGCAAATATAGTATCCTCCCATATTGTTCTGTCCTGAACAACTCCATTTATCTTACCGAGACTTATCCTTGCAACAAATTCTCTGTGCTGACGGAATCTATGGTTCAAGAGCCATATCTGCATCATGGTTCCATATCCCTTCATATCCTCATAAAACTTAGATAGATAAGGATTGCCACTTACCTCTTCAAGAACTGGTTCAAAATTTAACGCCTTTGCAAGCTCAACTGTTAATGTGGATTTGCCAACACCTATTATTCCTGCTATGCCTATATATCCCTCAGCAAACATAAAGCCTCCAGTTATCAAAAAAATTTATAGAAAGATCTGATACAAACAGATCATTTTACTATGGTTCAATTCCTTCATGCTTAGTTTCCTGTTCTATGCCCTTTATAGCAAGCAGAACATCATCAGGATTTGATGCAGAGGCAAGAACATCATCAAGCGATGCTAAATTTGATTTATATATATTAACAAGTGATTGATTGAAAGTTTGCATACCATAATAACCACCCTTGGATATAGCCTGTGCTATAGCATCAAGATTATTATCAGCTATAAGCTTTTTTATGTGTGGTGTGTTTATCATTATCTCTATCGCAACTATTCTTCCACCCTTAGATGAGGCAAGCAACCTCTGCGATACTATTCCTTTCAAGGTCTCTGAAAGCTGAAGACGAACCTGAGTCTGCTGATGTGGTGGGTAGAGATCTATTATCCTTGAAACTGTCTGTACAGCATTCATCGTATGCATCGTTGAAAGAACAAGATGACCTGTCTCAGCAGCAGTTATCGCAGCTTTTGTCGTTTCAAGATCCCTCATCTCTCCAACCATTATCACATCAGGGTCCTGCCTTAATGCAACCCTTAAAGCATCAACAAAGCTATTGGTATCGCTCCCGATCTCTCTCTGACTTATTATGCTTTTCTTATCACTGAATGAAAATTCTACAGGGTCTTCTATTGTTATAATATGTGAGTCAGAATTCTGATTTATGTATTCAACCATAGCAGCAAGCGTTGAAGACTTACCAGACCCGGTTACTCCAGTAACGAGAATAAGCCCTCTGTCATTTGAAGCAAGCTTTTTAAGAGGCTGAACAGGAAGTTTTAACTCCTCAAAGGATGGTATTTTAAATGGTATATGCCTTATTGCAATAGATGGTTTTAACTTCTGAAGAAAATAGTTAAATCTAAACCTGCCCAGATTTTCAATCTCGTAAGAAAAGTCAACCTCATGGTTTTCATCAAATATCTGCTTGATTCTTCCTGCCATAAATGGTTTTACAAGCTCTTCAATCTGTTCAGCAGTAAAGACTGAATCCTTTACCGGGACAAGTCTGCCATTGATTCTTAAATGAACAGGAGAATCACTTTTTATATGAAGGTCACTTGCGTTGTTTTGAACCATTATCTTTAATAATACATTTAAATTTACCATAATCAATCCAGTATTGATGTCTTCCTTCTGAGATATGCTGGCTTATTTATGTTCATCTTATCAGTCTGTTCCACCTCAGTGTTTTCTATGCAAGGCTCAACATCCATCTTTAAAAGATGTTTTCTTGATACATCAAGGCCATTGTTTTCATAACCAAAGCCAGAGGCTATGAGTGTTATAGATATATCGCTTTCAGGCAAGGAGTTATCAAGGCATACACCAAATTTTATCTTCACACTCGGATTTGAAACCTTTTTATTCAAAAAATCCATCACTTCCTGAAGTTCTTTTGCCTTAAAATTATCGTTGCACTTAAAAAATGATATAAGCCCCTTTGCATTGTGTATATCAGCATTTTCTATAAGCGGAAAGTTAAGAGCCTTCTTTATCGCTTCCATATGCCTGTTAACACCACTCCCATTTCCTATTCCAACGAGTGCTGTTCCTGATTTTCGCAATATACTTTCTATATCAGCAAAATCAACATTTATCGTTGATGCTGTCGTTATTATGTCGGTGATGCCTGTTAAAGTTTCAATCAGGACATTATCAGCCTGTTTGAATGCATCCTTGCTTGTTATATCTGATGAAAGGGTTAAAAGTCTATCATTTGGAATTATGATCATCGCATCAACATTAGGCTTTAGCTCCTCTATGCTTTTTTCTGCAAGTTCAACTTTAAAATTCCCCTCTCCCTTAAAGGGTTTTGTCACCACTGCCATGACAAGACTATTAAGTTTTTTTGCAGCCTCTGCAATTACAGGAATTCCACCCGTACCAGTTCCACCACCCATGCCACCTGTTATTATGATAAGATCCGCCCCTCTAAGGCAATCCTCTATATCTGGCAATGATTCTTTAGCAGCTCGCATACCTTTTTCAGGGTCTCCACCTGCTCCTAAGCCTCTTGTAAGATTTTCACCGAGCGAAATCTTTATCGGGGCATGATTTCGTTTTAAAGCTTGGACATCGGTATTGGCAACTATCAGATCCACATTCTTAAATGTATGTGCATAGATGTTATCTATGGTATTACCACCTGCTCCACCAACACCTATTATCTTTATAGTTGCTTCTTTTACATTAAAATTATCCATAAATATCTCTTTATGAAAAAATATTTTTAACCCACTTCAAAAACTGAATAAAACCATTTGACCCAACATTGTTTGAAAACTGTTCTATTTGAGGTTTTATAAAAATAGGATAACACAAAAGACTTATTGCTGTCGTGTATTTTTGATTCAGATACTTTTTATCCTTTATAACGACATACTCATCACTGACTCTACCATACCTTACATCGCTTATATTAAACACCTTCTCAAATGCCTTATCCATACCTTTAAGCATTGAGCCACCACCAGTCAAAATTATAGCATTTATATTTTCAAGCTCTGGCATACTCACCTTATTTTTATCTATTATCTCCTTTATCTCAACAAGCAGCTCTTCAACCCTCGGTTTTATATAATCAATCAGCGTTGACTGATTTATCTTCTTCTTTGAAGTTTTATCCATAGAAAGGACTTCTATCTCAGAGTCATTATCAAGCATAGAGCTAATAGCATAACCGTAGTTCTCTTTTAAACTATCAGCAACATCAAATGGTACATGGGCAAGAAGTGCAATATCATGCGTTATAAAATAGCTTCCGAGAGGGATATCCTTTGAAAACCTTATCTTTCCATCAGAATAAACTGCAATGGATGTTATCTGGTCACCTATATCTATGACCGCACAACCTAATTTTTTCTCTTCCTCACTTAAAACGACCTCACTCAAAGGATAGATATGATACACATGTTCGCTGATGTTAAAGCCAGAGTTAGCAATAGCCTTTGAAATATTATTGAGATGTGAAATATTGCCTGTAATTATATGAACACTTGTTTCAAGGGTATTTCCCTCCATACCAACAGGATTTTCAAAACCCTTTTCGCCATCCACAGAAAAGTTTTGTGGAATCACATGGATTATTTCTCTCTCATTCCTCAAGTGTATGGTCTTAGCGTTCTCTATAACACTATAGACATCTTCTGTTATGATCTCTCTGTCACTCCTTGTTATATTGTATATTCCCTGATTGTTGAGCGACTCTAAATGAGAACCCCTTACAGCCGCATATACCTCAGTTATCCTGATACCAGCCTCAGACTCAACCTCATCCATGAGCTCCCTCAAGGTATTTGAAAGTGAGGCAATGTTTATGACCACTCCACCCTTTATTCCCTTCTTGCATTTTTTTGAAGCAGCATATAACAGCTCTATTTTGTCATCAGGTGTAAATTTACCCACAGCGCACACAAGACTATCACTTCCTATATCAAGCGAACATATGATATCATCCTTATCCATATTTTCTCCAGAGCAAAAAGATATGCCTCATAAAAACATTAATAAAATCAGAAAACGAACAGATCAATATTTACTACTACTATTTTACAAAATTTAAGAACCTTTGGGGGCAACAATAGCCTTTCCGTGATTAAAGTACCTTAAATCTATTTTAAAAGGAACATTCATCTTTGACTTAACATCATTTATTATATATTTTACCTTTTTTATCTTCTCATCAAACAATTCGTTATCACCCCATACAATTGAAACATCATCAGAATTAATATAGGCAATATTCTTATCAAAGCTGATGTACATATTTTGAAAGTCATTCTTATAACTATTAATTTTTTTTATAAAATCTATCCTCTGACTGTCAAAGCGACATTCATCATTACATTCTACTCTTACAATATTATCATCAGGGTTATAGGAGGAGCTGGCGACACTACCGTCTTCAAGCAGATAAGACCTGACTGTATTTTTTTCCATATATGCTATAGATTTTATAGGCTCTGCCTCAACCTTAATGCTGCCTGTTACAGGATTAAAACTTATATCTGAATTTTTCATAAAAGGATATTTTAGATTGATATATGATAAAATCTTATCGCCGAGCGTTTTATCATAAACAGATGTCTTATAATTGGTAAGATATGATTTGATATCACTATTTATTAACTCATCATTCAAGTCAGCATCCACATTCTGTATCACATTTGAAAAAATAATATTTTTCTTAAGCTTAAAACTTGAAAGATTGTTAACAAGATAAATAGAAAAAAAACAGAAAAACAGAAAAGATAAAAAGAGAAGGAGGCTTCTGTTATTTGCTGTTTTGGTTACAGCAAGTTTTCTTTTTCTTTTTTTAGGTTTATATCTTTTAATTGAATATTTTTTTGCCATTAAATAAAATTATACATTATTGTTTTAAAACATTGATTTACAAATATAACTTTATAATAAAAAGCAGAAAGTTGTTTCAATTACTCAATTTGATATGAAACAAGTTTTAATGTATGCTCTGAGTCCTCAGCCATAATCTGTTCATAAACAAGACCTATTTGAGGAGCATAGTATCTCTTTGATATGCCAGCATCACCATCAGCAATTTTAGTTGTAATTTTAAGACAGTTTGAAAAACTTCCTGCTGGAAGTTTGATCCTTGCAGTTAATGATGAAACAGTGTTAGAACTTCTGTCCCTGTTCCATACAGCACCAACAACAGTTGGTATTGGAAACTCCATCCTTCGATCGCTAAGCGGTCCATTCGTAGAATAAACGCCATCAGCAGTGATATAGACTTCATAAACTTCATCAGATGAGTCATTATTATAGATCACTGTTTTTTTAAACTTAGATAAATTATCCTTTTGAGAATAGTTTAATAATTCAATCTTTACAGTTTTTACTCCATCAAACTCAGTGGATGTGTATTCATAAACATAAACAGCTTTTTTGTCTATTGGAAAATAATCTGATCTGAGCGTTATAAATCCACCATCATCCCTCACAGGAGCTACGACATCAGGTATTACCTGAAGCTCAATATTGTTTTTAAACTCCGCAACAAGATCGCTATCCATCAAACCACAATAAGCCTTCATTGGAAGCGATAACATAACTACAAGACATAATCTACTGAATCTTTTCATAACCTTTTTCCTCCGCAATGTTTTTATTTTAACTCCATCTCTTTGTGATAAGCCCTATAGATGGGCAGAGCCTACCGCGCTTTCCATTTACATAAGGAAAGACATTGCCTTAATGGTAGTCTTGAGGCTTTAAAGGATACCATCAAAGCTTGTAAGATACGGAAAATTTGTTTATTATTCCTTAAATATATTATATAAAATATTTATTGGTTTTTATAATTAGGTTCAGTGAACCCTATTTTTATGGAGCATATATGAATGATAAACTTAAAAAGAGCGGTTATGAGTTTGATCCTTATGTGAATGAAAACAAAAAGATTGCTGAGTTTTCTGTTCAGGCAGCAATGTTAGGACTTATTCTCTCTGTCATATTCAATGCTGCAAACGCATATTTAGGACTAAAGATAGGAATGACAGTCTCTGCCTCAATCCCATCAGCCATAATATCAATGGCAGTCTTAAAGATAATACTCCCAAAATTTTTTAAAAGGGATGCAACAATACTTGAAAACAACATAGTCCATGCATTTGCCTCAATAGGTGAGTCCACCGCTGCTGCAATAATATTTACGGTCCCAGCAATAATATTTTTGGGTGGCGAGTTTAAAAACTCAACAATCTTCCTTTTAGGAGCTGTGGGTGGGCTTATGGGATTGATGATAATGATCCCTTTAAGACATTCACTTGTTGTTAAAGAACACAAGAATCTTCCTTTTCCTGAGGGAACTGCATGCTCAAAGGTTTTGATAGCTGGTGATAAAGGAGGAGCAAGTGCAAAACCAGTTTTTATAGGCATGTTTATCGGTGGGATTTTTAAGTTTTTTACTGGTGCAATGAAGCTTATGAAGGATGTCTTCAACTGGTCATTTCCAAGCCTTAATAAGGCAGGATTTGGTTATGAGATATCACCACTTTTTCTTGGAGTAGGATATTTAGTTGGTTTAAAGATAAGTCTTGTTATGTTTGCAGGAGGAGCACTGGGATACTGGGTTATAATACCACTCATCAATTACTTTGGCTCAAACGCTACAATATTTCCTGCAACCATACCTGTAGCACAGATGACAACTGAAGACATAAGAGTTAACTACATCAAATATATAGGTGCTGGTGGGGTTGCTTTTGGTGGACTTATAAGCATAATAAAATCCTTGCCAGAGATATTTTCATCACTCATCCAAACATCTAAGGCACTATTCCAGCAAAGAGAGTCATCAAGTGAAACTGAGGCAGCAGTTGAAAGGGATTATGAGCATAGGTCAATAGTTATATCTGCTGCAATATTAGGGGCATTGATAGGTATGTTCGGCCTTGATACACCATTGCATTTAGGACCCGAAGGGTGGTCTAACTCAACGAGACTGGTTTTTGGAATAATAGTAAGGGTTCTCCTTATGGGCGGGGTGGGTGCTGTTGTTCTTGGCTTTCTCTTCCACATAATCTCAATTAACTCAGCCAAGATCTCAAAGAAATTTTTAAGGATTGAGCAGGACATCCCAATAACAATAATATTTTTTGTAGTTCTTGTACTCTTCTTAATACTATGGCTTACCCCTGTCTTTGACCTAAGTTTTTTAGAGGCAGTTATAGTCGTTATATTCTCAGTTTTTTTTGTTGCTGTGAGTGCAAGGATGGTTGGACTTATTGGAACCACCAATCAACCTGTATCAGGTATGACCATAACAGCACTTCTTTTTATGACAATAGTCTTTGTGCTTATGGGACACAATCCAGCCACTGCGAAAATAAGTGCCATTATGGCAGGGGCTGTGGTCTGCATAGCTATATCAACATCAGGCGACCTTTCACAGGACCTTAAATGCGGAGCTCTTGTTGGAGCAACGCCGTGGAAGATAGAGCTTGCTCAAATTTCAGGACTTCTCGTATCGAGTGTTAGATCAGGTTTTATACTCCTTCTGCTTTTCTGGGCATATGGTTTTGGAAGTCCAACACCCGAACACCCAAATCCTCTTGAAGCCCCTCAGGCACAGCTTATGGCAAAGCTTGTTGAAGGAGCAACTGGTGGAAATCTCCCATGGTTTTTGCTGATATTGGGTGGTGCTATAGGGCTTATATGCGAGCTGATAGGAATTTCAGCCCTTGCTTTTTCAATAGGGCTTTACCTTCCAATAAGCAACTGGCCAATGATAGTTGTTGGTGGACTTATATCATACATTGTAAAACGAAAACAAAAGGTTAACGAGGAAAACGATGGTGGAGCACTCTTCTCATCAGGGCTTATAGCAGGCGATGCCCTTATGGGAATATTCATTGCCGGACTTGCTGTTTTAAAGGTGGATAGATATCTTGTTGTAAGAAACCCTGAGATAGGTAATCCAACATTTGAGGTTATACTCTCAACAGTGCTTTATCTATCAATAGCATACATGCTTTATCGTCTTGCAAAGAAAAGCCATACCGTAAAAAATAACTGAGTCAGTATGTAATCATCGAGATGTAAACGGATAAGACAGCAGATGAAGACGGACAAATTGGTTGTCTAGTTATCTGGTTGTTTAGTTATTTAGGGAGCACTGAAGAGCCCAAACAGTAAAACCTCTGTCCAACTTCGTAGGTTGGACAGGTTATAACGTTTATTCAATACTTTATCAAGGCTCTTCCTGACTTCCGCATTTTTTTAGTTTTAAAATTTTTTCTCACAGGGGAATTTTAAAAATACCCTTTCTTTCATGGGCACTACATCGGCCTTACGGACTTTTTGGAAATTCTATCATTGAGGAAAAAAAATTACACATACCTTAATTTTATTAAAAAATTGCGGGAGTCGGGAAATAATAATAGTTTAATACATCATCCCGGCATTGTCTATAAAACTTTTAAATTGTTTATACGAAAAATTTGTTGAATCCGTTTAAAATTTTTAATATACTTTTATAGTTGGCAAATTGTGAAAACATTGAGTGGGAGGCATTTGTGGATAAAAAAATTATCGTTATTTTAATCTCCGCCAGTATTTTAGCAGGTTGTATGACTGCTCCGGTTAGATTTAATACCCAATCAGGCAAGCCAGAAGTGACCATTTATGGGACCACAAAAAAGAAAGTTTCTGAAGCAATAATAAATCGGGAGATTTCTAAAGGGTGGGATCTTAAGTCTCAAAGTGACTCCCTGCTTATATTTGCTCAAAAAAATACCAGTTTTGGGGCACAACTTCTCTTTGGTTCCAAATATGATACTGTTCCAGAAAGCAGAATAACCTTTACTCTGATAGAAAATAATGATGGCATTAGAGTTTTACTCAAGGCTGAACTGGTTACCAATCCTGGTAGTGCATTTGAGAAAGTTACCGACATGACTTCAAATGCTGATGTATCTAGTCAATCTCAGATTGTATTAGAAGAAATAAAAGCGGGATTGGAAAAATTATCGCCCTAAAAGACTGGTTTAATACAATGGGGATAAATGAGATTTCTTTTTTTTAATAAATGAGTTATGTGTAATTTTTTTACAAATAATAAAGAACAAAACTTACTCATCTGCTTCTTTTTTGAGCTCGTTCAATATGTTTAATGCATCAAGAGGCGTGAGTTTGTTTAAATCAATCATTCTTATTTTATCAATCAGTGGATTTGATGAAAAAAGTGGAAGAACATTTGTAGTTGTGTTTAAATCTATCTCCCTCGTTTCAAGCTTGTTTAGGATTTCTCTCGCTCTTTTAATGCATTCCTCAGGTAGTCCTGCAATCTGAGCAACATGTACCCCGTATGATTTATCAGCCGAGCCCTTTACAACCCTGTGAAGAAATGATATCTCAGTTTTCCCCTTTGAGTTTACCCATTCCTTTACTGATATGTTGAAGTTTTCTACACCGTCATATTTTTCAGCTAACTTCGTTATCTCAAAAAAATGTGTGGCAAACAAAACCTTTGAGCCAATATTCTTATGTATGTATTCAAGAACTGCGTAGGCTATTCCTATCCCATCAAAGGTTGATGTCCCCCTTCCAACCTCATCAAGAAGTATGAGACTCTTTTTTGTTGCAAGCTTTAATATACTGCTTGTCTCCTTCATCTCAACCATAAATGTTGACTCACCACGAACCAGCCTGTCGTGAGCGCCTATCCTCGTCATTATTCTATCAACAAGCCCCAATCGTGCCTTATCAGCAGGAACGAATGATCCCATCTGAGCCATAATCACTATTAGTGCATTCTGCCTTAGATAAACACTCTTACCGCTCATATTTGGACCGGTGAGTATGATGCTTCTCAAATTTTCGTTGAAGTTAAGATTGTTTGACACAAAGCTTTGAGGTGGCAAAAACTGTTCAACAACAGGATGCCTGCCATTTTCAATCTCTATTATATCATCGCTTACTATCTCAGGCCTTACATACTGATTTTTTCTTGCAGTGTATGCAAGCGAACAGATGGCATCAATGTAAGCAACGCAGGATGAGTATTCCATAAGCTCATCAAGCGATAACAAAACCTGATCTTTGATCTCTCTGAAAAGCGATTGCTCAAGCTTTTTTATCTTTTCACTTGCACTCAAAATCTTTTCCTCTATTGATTTAAGCTCAGGGGTTATAAATCTTTCAGATGATGTCAGTGTTTGCTTTCTTATATAGTTTTCAGGTGTTTTTGATATGTTTGCCTTTGTTATCTCTATAAAATATCCAAAGTTAGAGTTATATCCTATCTTAAGCGATGATATTCCAGTTCTCTCTCGCTCGCTCTGTTCAATACCTGATATTATGCCCTGTGAGTTTGAAATAAGTGATTTGAGCTCATCATAATCAGCTGAATATCCTTTTTTAAAAAGCTCACCCTCGCCAACCTTCAATGACGAGTTTTCATCTATCGCCTCATCTATGAGTTTGAAAAGATTTTTAAGTGTATCAAGTGAGTTTATCTTTCTTACCACCTCAGGTATAACACTGACAAATCCGTTTTCATTGAGCAGCTTTTTTATATCATCTAATCTTTTTATTGCATTCTTTATACCAATGAGATCAGCCGGGGTTGTTGTCATATTTATTATTCTTCCGCTAACCCTTTCAATATCTGCTATCCTTGATATCTCATCCCAGAGTTTTTCCACAGCCTCATCATTCTGATAAAAATAATCAACAGCATTGAGTCTTTTGTTGACAAGATAATAGTCATAGAGTGGGTTTAAAATCCATTTTTTTATAAGCCTTGAGCCCATAGCTGTTTTTGAGTTATCAATCACATCAAATAATGAATGTCCACCATCGTAATCAGGCTCAACAAGTTCAAGTGTTTTTATGGCACTTTCATCAAGCTTTAGAGTTTTATTATCATCATAATAGTATGGCTTTAGCTCAGCATTTATCTCTGGCTGTACAGATTTTATATATGAAAGGGCAAGCATTGATGCCTTTAATGCAAGCTTGTTGTTCTGCCAGACTGGTTCGTTTGACCATGCTGGCTCGCTTGAAAAATCACAGTGAAACTCATATATATTATCCCTAAAAAAATTTATTCTGTTATCGTTTAAAAATTTTATTGTTTTACTATCTGCAACTACTTCCTTAGGTGAAACCCTTGATATCAGAGAATTAAGATCGTTAAAATTTTTATCATCAAGATTATTAATGGAATAGAACTCGCCTGTTGAAACATCCAGCCAGCTCATCCCCCAACCAACTATATCAACAACGAGAGCACAGAGATAGTTGCTCGATTTTGAGTTTAAAAGGTTTTCTTCTATTATTGTTCCCGGTGTTATAACCCTTATAACCTTTCTCTTAAAGAGCTTTGTTTTTGTATCCTCATCACCAACCTGCTCACATATCGCAACCTTAAAGCCCTGATTTATAAGCTTTGAAATATATGTAAGTGCCGAATGATATGGAACACCGCACATCGGCGACTGCTGCCTTTTTGTGAGCATAAGCCCTAAAATCTTTGATGCTAATTTTGCATCCTCATTAAACATCTCATAGAAATCACCCAGCCTAAAAAAAAGAATACAATCGCTGTACTCTGATTTTATCTTTTTATACTGTTTCATCAGAGGGGTATCAGCATCATTCATTGTTACGGTTTCCATATTAATATTATATCAATTAATTTATATCTGCCAAGCACTGCGGAATATTAAAACTTACAGATTAAAAAAGAGAAAGGGAAGATTTATAAAACAACAAAAGTATTAAAAACCGCTGGACGAAATTATTCCATCCTCTCACTGACATAAAAATTATTGATGAATAATGAAGCATAAGTGCTAAGAATAAATGGATTAAAATCTCTTGATTTCTTTCATTCTTTCTGTTATAATATTTCTGTAATTAACTATTTTTGATTAATTATAGAAATATTATGAAATTTATTGAATTTAAAGAAAGATTTAAGGATTTGACTGTTATACCATCAAAGATTATTTTTAATTCAACAGCTGCCAGATATTCCGATTATAATCAGATCGAACGATGGTGTAAGAAAGGACTTCTTATTCAGCTTAGACGGGGGCTTTATATCTTAGGGAAAAATGATAGAAGGATAGAACCCAGCCATGTTTTTTTAGCAGGACAGATTTATCAACCTTCTTATGTCAGTCTTGAGTTTGCTTTGAATTATTACGGAATAATTCCTGAGATGGTCAGTGATATCACATCTGTTACAACAAGAAAAACTTCACGCTTTACCGGTGAGTTTGGAAATTTTATTTATCAAAAGATAAAACCTGAGTTCTTTCGTGGGTTTTTATGCCAGAAGGATGATAATGGACTTGAATATTTTATGGCCGAATCAGAAAAAGCCCTGGCGGATTTTATTTATTTAAATATTGGTAGGTTTTCTTTAATCAATCTTAAGGATGTATTATTAGAATCATATCGTTTTGAAAATTTGAATTTTCTCAATCAGGATAAAATTAGATTTTATTTCAGGTTATTTGGAATAAAAAAAATGAATGCGATAGCCGAAATATTGTGTGAAATGATAAAAGAGGATTTATGATTGAACTTATCAAGCAGCAATTTACAGCTGATATGAGTTTAGAAAAAAAGGTTAATATAACAAGGGAGTTTTTGCAGATTATGGCGATTAAATTCCTTTCTGATAACAATATTTTTGAGCATATCGCTTTTGTTGGTGGAACAGCACTTAGAATAATTTACGGGCTCAGAAGATTTTCTGAGGATCTTGATTTTTCAGTTTCCAATCCTAATAATTATGATTTTGAAAAGATAGTTTATTGTGTTGTGAATGGTTTCCATTTAAACGGTCTTGATGCTCTTGCCTCTAAAAAAAATGGGAAAACAATAAATTCTGTTTTTATAAAATTTTCTGGATTGCCGCTTATGTTAGGGTTATCAGGACATAAGGAACAGAATATTTCAATCAAGATTGAAGTTGACGTTAACCCACCCGATGGGTGGCTTGTGAAAAATTCTGTTGTAAATAAGAAATATATCTTTGCTGTATGTCATTATGATATATCTTCAATGTTCGCTGGTAAAATTCATAGTTGTATAGCAAGAAGATATACAAAAGGAAGGGATATTTATGATCTTTTATGGTATTTGACTAAGAGAATTAAACCAAATTATAATATGCTTAATAATGCAATAAAACAGACTTCAGGGAAAAATCCTCATCTCAACGATAATAATATAGCTGATTTTCTGATAGAAAAGCTATCAAATGTTGATATGATTATGGCAATAAAAGATGTTGAAAGATTCCTTGAGGATAAGACAGAATTGAATTTATTTAAGAAAGAAATACTGATAAATACTATAAAAGAATGTTTTGAAAAATAAATTTTCAGATCCAATCTGTGAAACAAAACAAAAAATGTTCCAAACCTGAAGTAACCTACGCGGTTGAAGTGGTTTCAAACTAAAACCTCTGTCCAACTTCGTAGGTTGGACAGGTTACAACGCTTTTATTCAATACTTTATCAAGGCTCTTCCCGACTTCCGCATTTTTTTAGTTAAAAAAACTTTTCTCATAGGGGAATTTAAAAAATATCCTTTTTTCATGGGCACTACATCAGTATTATTGACTTTTTGGAAATTCTATCATTGAGAAAAAAATTACACATAGGGGAGCACTGAAAAAGTCTATTTGTACTACAGTTTATTGTAATTTAATCATACAATCACATTATGTTCAGTATATCTGTTAATATTCCCATACGAACAAAATTTGTATTCAATATGTAATCAATTTCTTTAAACCCTTTCTGTATCTGATTTCTCTGCCCTGCCCAGCAGCCATATCCATCTGTAATCCATATAAACTTAAAACCATTCTTTACCAGATCTGATTGCCTTGTTATATAAGAATCTACAATCTCCTGAGGTTTTGAACCAACGCCTGAATAAAAATTGACTTCAATATTAATAACTTTTTGGGAATTTTTTAAAATGATAAAATCAGCTTTCCTATCTTTAATGTTATTTAATACTTTAATACCAAACTTCTTAGTTAGATATTTAAACTTTTTTTGAAATAAAATCTGGTATTTTCCCTTATTATCCTTTTCAATCTTATTTAAAAAAGGAATCAAAGCTAATTCCATCGCATTACCACTTCTATTTTTTCTGGCATTTGTATCCATACCAACTTCAATACCTGAAAGATAGTCTATAAGTGATTTGGTTGCAATGTTTTCAAACATATATTTAATACCTGTCTTAACACAGAAATCAACTAACTTTTTTATTTCTTCTTCATTTCTTTCTAACTTTCTAAAATCATATTCAATAACACTTAAGTCAGAAATTGAAAAATCATTCATCACTTTGAATTTTAATTCTCTTACAGCAATTAAAACAGGAATAACAGGAACAACTTCAGGATACTTAGAAATCAAATTATAAAGATCTTTTTCAAAATTTTTACTACCTATAAGTGAATTCAATATATTTAATTCAATTTTATACTTTTCTACATTTGATTTAATTTTATTCCAATCAACAAAAAATTTATATCCGCGATTTGTATCTATAAGAGTATTAATAAATTCATCAACTATATCATCTTGATTATTCAATTTAAGATACTTTTTATAAATATCTATGTCCATATTATCTTTTAAACAAACTTTCTTCTTTACTATTTAGGGGTCACTGAAAAAGTCTATTTGAGCTATAAATTAGCCAATTTTTTAAGCCTGCCTACGCTGAAACAGCTTCGGCAGGCAGGCGGGCGAGACGAGGAACGAGGAGTGAGCATACCTGAATAAGGTCTGTAAACG
>JAAYVG010000045.1 GCA_012517285.1 Elusimicrobiota bacterium | reverse complement strand
CTGATCACTGTTGCTTTTTGTCTTTTCTGACCACTGAACACTGCCCACTGATCACTGTCTGTACGGAAGACCAATTGCATACTCAAATGATGCTATCGCAACATTATAATCATATGATGTCTGAACAAATTGTGTTTGAGCTGAGATCAAGGAAAGCTCAGCATCCTTAAGCTCCAAGTGTGAAAGGAAGCCAAGTGCATATCTTTGCTGAGCAATCTTAAGATTTTCTTCAGCTGTAGAGACATTTTCTTTTTGAGCCTCAAGAGATTTTTTGCTGCTCTCTATGGAGTAATATGATTGTTTAGTTTGCATCACAACACTATCCATTATAGCTCTCAATCCCATCTCAGATTTTTTAATCTCACTCTTTGCAGCATTTCTTTTACCTATAGAAGCTGCGCCGTCAAAGAGTGGTATTGAAATAGCAAACTGAAGAACTGAGTTATTATATTGACCACTAAAATCAAGGCTTGCATCAGGGCTTGACCATGAGTATGTAAAACTTCCTGTAAGCGATGGGAGAAAGCCAGAGTTTGCAATCTTAAGATTTTGATTGGATAGATCTACTGCTTTTTTTGACTGAACTATTTCAGGTCTAAAGATAAGGGCATCCCTTATGCTATCATCAAGAACAAATGTCTTTGTAGAAACATCAAATTCTCCCTTTATCTCCATATCTTCATTAGGAGGCAGGCTTAAAAGAGTTTTTAATGACTCCATTACAACCCTTAAATTATTCTCAGATGAGATAAGAGCAGCCTCAGAATCAACCCATCTAACCTTTGCCGTGGAAACGTCAAATGTTGAAGCCTTACCCTCATTGTATAAAGCCTTTGTGGTCTCATAGTTATCCCTTGCAACAGACTCAGCAGCCATATTTATTTTATAAACCTGACTAGCAAGCAGAGCTGCATAAAAACCTTTTTTAACATTAAAAACAAGGGTATTTCTTTCACTGTTATAGATTGCCTTGGCTATATCAAGACTAATATCTGCTACCTTAAATGTTGGAGATAACTTCCATGAATAAAGTGTATCGCTCACACCTAAACTAAGGGTGTAGGCATCATCAGAGTTAACAGTAGGAATCATTGCATTGCTGTTTTTAAGATAATTATAATTAGAAAATATCTTTGGTATAAACTCAGATTTTGCAACATAGTTAGAATACCTAACAGAATCTATGTTCTCCTTTGCAGCCTTAACCTTAGGATTGTTTTCGAGAGCATAGTTCAAACAATCATCAAGCGTCCAGACGTGAGTTGTTGCTGTGCTCTGGGCATTGATATTACCACCGAAGAAGAATAATAAAGTTATAAGTAGTTTCATCTAACACTCCATCCTTTTAATAAAATTTCACTTATCTCATCCGAATATGTTAAAAGATCTTTATTATCACCCGTCAGCCATTTTTTTGTCTGATACATCTTACATAAAAACAACATATTCATAGTAAATCCCAAATAATCGTTTCCTCTTATATCAAGATCCGTCATCCTTTCCTTTATTAACCCTGCAACAAAATTCAGATGATCCTTAAAAATTTTTTTAAAACCGACCCTTAACTTAACCAGTGAATATTTATGAACCAAAAACTTACTTGTTGCATCACAGTTCTTTTTAAGAAATCTCAACTCCTCTCTTATAACCTCTTTTAAGTAAAGAGAAGGTTTTACAGTTTCTATACTTGCTATAGAGTTTTCAAGATCCTTTATCATATCCTCAAATACAGAGATAAGCAAATCTTCTTTATTTTCAAAGTATATATAAACTGTTCCTTTGCCCACTCCAGCTTTTTCAGCGATATCATCAATTGTTATCTTATCAAAATCTCTTTTTATTAGTATATTGGCCGCCGCTTTGAGTATAAATCTTTTTTTAGATTCTTTTATATCTTTTGATCTGTTCATATTTTATATGACTGACCATTCAGTCATAAAAAAATTATATCATAAAAAATATATCAAGTCAAATCAAAGAAAGTTATTTAGTCATCTCATTGTCTAGTTATACTGATACGAGCCATCTTATTGTCAAAAGAAAGATAAAAAAATAAATGGTTGTTGCAATATTATTTTAAAAGTTCTTCCTCGTATGCTTTAACAGCCTCAGGGAACGGTTCAAGTGTTCTTTTTATGCATCCGTTTGCAGCTGATATAGCCATGCCATAGTTTGTCATTGGTATATCAAACTCATAAGCCTTTGATTGCCGGGTTAGGACCTCTTTGCTGTTTACCATGCATGCTCCGCAGTGGATAAGAAGTTTGTATTCTTTTAAATTCTCAGGAAAATCTCTTCCTGAAAACACTTCAAAACTTATACATTTACCTGTTTTCTCAGAAATCCATTTTGGAATTTTAAATCTTCCTATATCGTCATCAGCAGGATGATGGCTGCAAGCTTCAAGTATTGCCACTCTGTCACCATCTTCAAGCAATTCTATATGAGCTGCGGCTCTTGCAAACTTCAACATATCTCCCTTGAATCTTGAAAACAATATTGAAAAGGTTGTACACTTAACATCATGAGGAGTTTTTTCAACCATAAGCCTTACAACCTGAGAATCACAGACTACGAGCTCTGGCTTTTGAGCGAGTTTTGAAAGCGATCTTTCATAATCCTTATCAGTTGTAACTATTGCTGTATGGCCGTAATCAAGAAGTTCTCTTAAAACCTGAACCTGTGGAAGTATTATCCTTCCCTTTGGAGCTTCCTTGTCTATGGGTATTATGAGAACAACTGTTGAATTTTTTGAGAGTATATCATTGATGATTGTCTTATCATTATTTTGAGTGCCTATGAATGATTTTATTCTGTTCAGCACCTCATCACGACTCTCTTTTTTTATTGATGAAACTGATATATGTTTTATTCCTTTCTCATCAAGCATTGAAATAAATTTATCAGAAGGCAGAACCATATCAATTTTGTTTATAACACATATAAATGGTGTTTCCCTTTTCCTGAACTCGTCCACTATCATCTCCTCCCACTCACCCCATACATTGCTTTCACTAACAATTATTCCAAAATCAGTTCTGTCAAAAACTTTTTTTGTCTTTTTAACTCTTTTTACTCCAATATCGGTTATATCATCTATGCCTGCCGTATCTATTATCAAAACAGGTCCTATTGGCAAAAGCTCCATAGTTTTCTCAACCGTATCAGTTGTTGTCCCTTTAATCTCAGACACTATTGATACATCCTGACCGGTCAGAAAGTTTATAAAGCTTGATTTACCGGTGTTTGTTCTTCCAAATATTCCTATATGAAGACGCATTGATTTTGGTGTTTTTTCTTTTATAAGCCCTCCTTAACACGTGAGTTTCCGGGTCCTTTTCCCCACTTCCTTCCAAGCTTTTCTATAAGATTCTTGAGATAAACTGAATACTCATAGGGATCATCAAAAATGCTTTTGCCGGGATAAAGGATATATTTATCCTTAAAATTATATGGAGTTATGTTTGGCATAATCACATTTGCTCCAGCCATAAGTGCCTTTTCTCTACCATTATCATCAAGGGCTTCCATAGCTGATGTGGCAGGAATGTTTGATTTAGGACAGACTATCCTTGTTACTGCAAGAGTTTTTATTGCAAGCTCAAAATTGTTATTGTTGAAATTTTTAAGCGGTGTCTCTGGATTTGAGATAAATGGGCCTATCCCTATCATATCAATCTTCAGTTTATCAAAAAGCATTATATCATCTGCTATGCTCTCAACACTCTGCCCCGGTAGTCCAACCATAATACCTGAGCCAACCTCAAATCCAAGCTCTCTAAGCCAGCTCAGACATTCAAATCTTTTTTCATATTTTGAATCAGGCTTGAGATATGAGTAAAGATTTCTGTCAGATGTCTCAAACCTCATAAGATATCTTGATGCGCCAGCTTCTTTAAGGAGAAGATAATATTCTTTTTCAAGCTCACCCATGGAAAGGGTTATAATAAGCCCTGTTTCATTTTTTATTCTTTTTAAAAGCTCTAAAAACTTTTTTATATTAAATGATAATGGTTCCCCACTCTGAAGAACTATTGAAGTGTATCCAAGTTTTTTAGCCAGAACTGCAGCCTCAAAAATTTCATCATCGGACATCAAATATCTGTGTATAATTTTGTTATCCCTTCTGAGCCCGCAGTAAAGACAGTTTCTATGGCATATGTTTGAAAATTCAATCAGTCCTCTCAGATATATATCGTCGCCAACATATTTTTTTCTTACTTCATCAGCTTTTTTAAAAAGCCCTGTTTCAGCAGGATTTCCTTTTAACAGCTCAATGATTTCAGATTTTTCCATCTTATTAATTAAAAGGAAAGATCTCTTTCTCCACTTCTTATTTTTTCATAGTATGTTGTGAGTGTTTTTTTCATCTCAGGAGTAAATCTTTTATTATCCTTTAAAACCTCATCCAATTCCTTTTCTATAAGCTTCTCACCCTTCTTTTTAACCTCATCACTTGCAAAATCGTCAAGCCATTCTCTGAATGTCAGTATTGCATTAAGCTTGCAGAACCTTGATTCAACTCCTGATTTAAGAAGTTTCATAATATGATCACCGGTCCTGCCACATCGATAGCCTGATGTGCAAAATGATGTTATATATCCCATATCAGCAAGTTCCCCTATAACCTCATCAAGCTTTCTTGTATCACCCAACTCAAACTGCTGTCTGTTAAGTTCTTGAGAATTCTTTCTCTCACTGTATGCACCTATCCCTATCTTTGTTGAGGCATCCCTCTGTGTACAGAATGGTATTATTGATCTTATAACTTCTGGTGTTTCTCGGCATGTTACAATGATTCCTGAGTATGGTATTGAAAGCCTTAGTATTGCGACAAGCTTTTTAAAATCATCATTTGATACAGCTGTTCCTACAAGCTCTGATCCACTAGCTCTTTCAAGGCGAGGAAATGATACAGTATGAGGCCCTATTCCAAAGATTCTTTCAAGCTCCTTTGCGTGCTGAACAAGTCCAAGCACCTCAAACCTCCAGTCACCTAGTCCAAAAAGTGCTCCTATTGCAACATCGTCTATGCCTGCCTCAAACGCTCTGTGAAGAGCATAGAGGCGATAGTTAAAATCAGACTTCGGAGTGTTCTTCGGATGGAGTCTTGAATACAGCTCCTTGTCATATGTTTCCTGAAAAACTTGAAAGGTTCCTATGCCAGCTGCCTTTATCTTTTTTAAATCATCAACGCTCATTGGAGCTGCATTTACATTAACCCTTCTTATCTGGCCATAACCATTTTTCGTTTTTACCTTTACAGAATATATTATTTTAAGTGAGTCTGCTATATAATCAGCACCGCTTGCAGGGTGTTCTCCAACAACAAATATAAGCCTTTTATGACCTATATCACCGGCAAGAACCCTTGCTTCCTCATATATCTCCTTCTGTGAAAGTGTTCTTCTTATTATATCCTTGTTATCACGTCTAAATCCACAGTATAAACAGTTGTTGACACAAAGGTTTGATGCATAAAGTGGCGCAAATGTAACAACCCTGTTGTCATAAACCTTTTTTTTCACATCAGCTGCTGCCTGATATATCTCTTCAAGCATATCCTTATCATTAACCTTTATAAGCTTTGCTACATCACTAAGATCAAGTGCCTCACTGACCTCAATAGATTTTTTTATTATATCCCTTACTTCTTCCTTTGTTGGAGTTTTCTCATCTTTTATAAGCGAAAGTATCTTTTGCCTATCTATAAAATCCAGCATGTTTTCTTTCAAGTCATATTTTTCCATATAACCTCACTTTGCCTCAACAGCTAACTGTGGCTTAATTTTTATAATAAACTTTGTTCCCTTTAAATACTCAGACTCAACCTTTATCTCTCCATTATAAAGAAGAACTATTTTTTTAACTATCGAAAGCCCCAGTCCACTGCCTTCTATGTTCCTCGTATACTCATTTTTAATCCTTACAAACTCATTAAAAAGCTTTTTTACATCATCCTCTTTCATACCTATGCCTGTATCACTGCACTCAATGTTGATGTAATCGGCATCCCTTTTTATTTTAAGATTTACACTTCCATTTTCCTTGTTGTATTTTATCGCATTGCTTAAAAGATTTGATAAAAGCATCTCCATCTCAGTCTTATCAGCATTTATTGATATATCATCCACATCAATGGATATGGAAACATTCTTTTTCTCTGCTGATGGTTTAAGTCCATCAACAACAGAATCAGTTATATCTTTAAGTGAAATATTTTCAATAACTCTCTTTCCCCTTCCTGATTCAAGCCTTGTGAGATCAAGTATATCCATTATAAGCTTTCTCATTGAAACTATCCTTTCTATTGATCTTGATATCATTGAGTCATATGCACTTAAGTCATCTCCCTTTATTCTTTCATCCACAAGCCTTAAATATCCCTCAATAGCTGCAAGCGGTGATTTAAGCTCATGAGCTAATATGGATATAAACTCAAACCTTATGCTCTTTTTTTCCTCTTCAAGTGCCCTTGCTTTTTTTGAAATGAATGCAGTCTTTGCTGCTTTTCTTAAAACTTCTCTTAGCTCATCAGGAGCAAATGGCTTTGCAAGGAAATCAAAAGCACCCTTTTTGGTTGCAGCTATAGCCACATCTATTGAGGCAAAAGCAGTTATTATAATAGCTATAAAATTTGAACCTGAAAACTTTTCAAGGATCTCAAGCCCGTTCATATCAGGAAGCTTGTAATCAAGAAGCACTATATCGGGTTTGTTTTTTGAAATAAACTCTATTGCCTCAGTTCCATTTGTAACACTGGAAACATCAAAAACAATCTTGTCTGCAAAGTCCTTATCCTCAACCATATAATTAGCGAGACATCTCTTAACACCCATACACATATTTTCTTCATCATCAACCACAAGAATATTCAGTTTAAATATCTTTTCATCCATTTTATTTTACCAGCCTCTTTTTTAATTCAGCATCAACCTGTTCAAATCTAAGCTCTTTTTGTAAAAACACATCAGCTTTTATCCAGTTGTTATTATCATTTTCTTTATCAAAATATATTCCTGTTTCTTTTGTAACAGATGTTATTATTATGACAGGTCTCTCAGGAAAAGATTTCTTTATTTTATGACTCAGAATAAATCCAGAATCAGGGTTTTCAAGCATAAGATCAAGTACTGCACCATCAAAGCTTTCTCTGTCTATTATTTCTTCAGCTTCCTTCTGTGTGTAAGCCTTTATTACATCATAGCCCCTGCTGGTAAGGTACATATCCATCTGTTCCATCATATCAGCATCATCTTCCACAACAAGTATTTTAAATTTTTTTTCTTCCATATCCTCTCCTCTATATATGCTTTAAAACATCAGTTTTTACTGACTTCTCTGCCGTTTCTAAACAGGGAAGCCTGACAATAAATTCTGTTCCTGTTGGACCCTTATTAGGATCTGCATTACTTTTTATCTCTATGCTGCCCTTGTGTGCCTTTATTATTCCATATGATACAGCAAGACCCAACCCCGTTCCCTTACCAATCTGCTTTGTAGTAAAGAATGGCTCAAATATCTTTTTCATATTCTCTTCCTTTATACCGCACCCAGTATCAGATATTGAAAAAACTGAATTTTTACCATCCTTATAAACCCTTATTTTTATAGTTCCACCACCCGGCATGGCCTCAACAGCATTTGTAACAAGGTTTGAAAGAACCTGTGTTATCTGATCCGAATCCACCTCTGAAAACACATTTCCCTCACCGGAAAAATCTATTTTTATATTATCCTTCTTCTCAAATATTTTTAAGTAATTTTCTATAAGCAATGATATATCAGTTTTTTTGAAAATCGGTTTGTTTTTTCTTGCAAAGTTTAAAAGACTTGAAACTATCTTCTTGCACCTCTCAGTTTGCTCAACAAGTACCTTTACATCATTATATATAGGATTATCAGGTTTTATATCTTCCTGCATAATCTTTGAATAAAGCATAATTATTCCAAGTGGATTGTTAAGCTCATGAGCTATGCTTGCTGCCAGCTGCCCCATGCTTGCTAATTTTTCTGATTGAACAAGTGCCTGTTTAGTTTTTGAAAGTTGGTTGTAGGATTCCTTTAGCTCATCAGCTGTTAATTTAAGCTGTTCTATTGTATATGGTAAACACATTTCACTCTCTGCAAGCCCTTTTATCATAGCTGATGCATGCTCAACACAGCTTGAATACCCGCATGCTCCACAGTTAAGCTCATCCTCGACTCTATACTTGCCCATTTTTTCAAGCATCTTTTTTATTTCTTCTTTTGAAGGCTGTGACTCATTGAGATCCTCGGGAGTATATTCCACATAATAATCCATATCCCTAAACCTTGTTATCCATTCCTCCCAGTCATTTATCTTCATATTGAAATACTTATCCTTTGAATAAAGCCTTACCATCTCCTCCCTTGAATACTTGGAATTATCTGTAGAGATTCCAGGTCCCATAATACATCCATCACAACAGAGAAGATCTATGAACTGTGACTTTATGTCTCCCTTCTCAATATTTTTTAAAGCCTCTGTAAAGTTCTCAAGGCCTGATGCAGACATAAATCTGCCACTCAGTATATCATCCTCAAATTCGCTTGCATTTAAGAGTCCCCTTCCTATCGGATAAAGCACACCCTTTGCAGGATATGGTGGATCAAAATATGAGTCAACTGAGTTCGCCTCAGAAACTCCAAATCTATTAAATACCTCCTTCATCTCCTTGAATGTCAATGCTATTTCCACAGATGATGTGTAATTCTGGATCTCCATTTTTTTTGCTATGCACGGTCCAACAAATATGATTTTTATATCATCACCATAAAAGTTTTTCATAACCCTTGACGATGCTATCATTGGGGAAACCACTGGAGCAAGATTTTTAACGAGTGAAGGATAATATTTCCTTACATAATTAACAACAGCTGGACAAGCTGAACTTATATATTTTTTATCAGGGTTTTCATTGACAAGCCTTCTGTACTGAAGAGAAACTATATCAGCTCCAAAAGCTACCTCACAAACATACTCAAACCCGACTTTTCTAAGCATACCAACAAACCTCATAGCACCTATATCACCAAACTCAACTGGAAAACTTGGTGCGACACACACTGCAATCTTTGATCCTGACTTCATCAACTCAACTGCCTTTTCAACATCAGTTTTAACCTTTTTTGCACCTCGCCTACACATAAGCACACAATTCCCACAGTTTATACACCTTTCCTTTATAACCTCAGCCTGTCCCTGATATATCCTTATAGCCTTTGCAGGACACCCTCTAACACAGGTGTAACATGTTTTACATAGCTCTTTTTCCGTATATATAAGTGTTTCATTGTTCATATTTATCTATCAGCTGTTGTCCTCTTAGAATATGTTGTATGCAAAAGATGATGACTTTTTTCTCCCAGTGGTTTTCCAAGAAAAGTATTATAAAGTTCAACTATTGCAGGGTTTGAATGAGATGTTCTTATCTCCTCATTTTCATCTATCTCATAAAGAGCCTTCATTCTTTCTAATACATTCTTTTTGTTCTTTGGAAAAGGCTGTCCACCACCATTCACACAACCACCAGGACATGCCATAATTTCAATAAAGTCATATTTCTCACCATTTTTTATTTCCTCAATAAGCTTTGAAGCATTTCCAAGCCCGCTTGTTACAGCGATCTTTATGTTCTTTCCTTCTATCTCAACACTTGCCTTTTTAATTCCTTCAAGTCCTCTAACACTTTCAAAATCAAGCTTTCCTAACTCCTTTCCTGTTATCAAATGATATGCAGTTCTAAGTGCTGCCTCGCATACGCCACCAGATGCACCAAATATTTTACCCGCACCACTTCTTTTTCCAAAAGGCATATCGGCCACTGATGGCTTTATGTTCTTAAAATCTATACCAAATATATTTATCAGCCTTGCAAGCTCCCTTGTTGTGAGTGATATATCAACATCATCAACCTTTTTGTTTCTCATCTCCTGCCTTTTTATCTCAAACTTTTTTGCAGTACAAGGCATTATCGAAACAACAACTATATCCTCAGGTTTTATCTTATTCTCCTGAGCATAGCTTGATTTTATTATAGAACCAAGCATCTGATGAGGGCTCTTGCATGTTGAGAGATTTGGTATCATATCAGGGTTAAATGTTTCAACATATTTTACCCAAGCAGGACAGCATGATGTAAACATCGGAGTGGTCCCACCATTTTTAATCCTATCAACAAGCTCGCTTGCCTCTTCCATTATTGTAAGATCTGCAGCAAACGATGTATCAAAGACTGCCTTAAAACCAATCTCTTTCAAAGCACTTACCATCATACCATCAACATCCTTTCCCGCTGTAAGACCAAACTCCTCACCAAGCGATACTGACACAGCAGGAGCATGCTGTGCTACAACAAACTTGCCACTGCTCAAGGCCTTTATCACCTGATTTATATTGTTTGTTTCAAGAAGTGCTCCAGTTGGACATACGTTAACACACTGTCCACAGTTGACACAGGATGATATGTTAAGTGAATAATCAAATGCAGGTCCTATATGTGAATTAAATCCTCTTCTGACAAAGTCTATGCAGGCAACATTTTGAACTTCTTCACATACTCTTACACATTTTCCACAGAGGATGCATTTCTTTGGATCCCTTGTGATTGATGGGCTTGATACATCTCGTGGAAAATTTTTGGATATCTTTGAATATCTCTTTTCATTGACGCCGTACTTTCTTGCAAGGCTCAAAAGCTCACAGCTATCCTGTTTGTCGCAGTAGAGACAATCATCAGGATGAGAACCAATCAAAAGCTCAATTATTGTTTTTCTTGCATTTATTACCTTCGGTGAATGTGTTCTTATTTTCATCCCCTCAGCCACAGGATATGAACAGCTTGGAACAAGTGTTCCTCTGTCCTCAAGCTCCACAACACATATTCTGCATGCCCCTGATGGCTGCATCCCTTCTATATGACAGAGGGTTGGTATATCAAAACCCTCTCTCTTTAAAACTGAAAGTATTGTTTCATTTCTATTAGCTTCTATGTTTTTTCCGTTGACAGTTATTTGCATATACTCTCCTTTTTAATTCACCTCAACAGCACCGAATTTGCATACGTTTTTGCAGCTTCCGCAGGAAATACACTTTTCTTTTACAATATAATGTGATTTTCCTGTCTCCCCTATTATTGCCTTTGAAGGACAGTTCTTAGCACACAGCGTGCATCCCTTACACTTTGACGTGTTTATAGTGTATTCAAGCATATTGATACAGGCTTTAGCCGGACATTTTCTCTCAAATATATGAGCCTCATATTCATTCTTGAACCATCTTAGTGTTGAAAGAACCGGATTTGGAGCAGTCTGTCCAAGCCCACAAAGGCTTGTATCCTTTATAACATTTGCAAGATTTTCAAGCTCAATTATTCCTTTAAACCTCATAAGTGCTTCACTACCTTTTTCTTCCTTCCTATTTCTTGTTATTGATTCAAGTATTTCAAGAAGTCTCTTTGTTCCCTCCCTGCATGGAACACATTTTCCACAGGACTCATTTGTTATGAAGTTCATAAAATATTTTGCAACATCCACCATACAGGTTCTTTCATCCATAACTACAAGCCCACCAGAGCCCATTATTGCACCTGCCTGTTTTAGTGATTCGTAGTCTATCTCTGTGTCAATTTTCTCAGTCGGTATGCATCCACCTGATGGTCCACCTATCTGGACAGCCTTAAACTTTAGATCATTTTCAATTCCACCACCGATATCAAATATTATCTCTCTCATTGTCATTCCCATAGGAATTTCAACAAGTCCTGTTCTTTTCACATTTCCTGAAAGAGCAAAAACCTTGGTTCCCTTTGAGTTTTTTGTTCCTATAGCAGCAAAGCTCTCCCATCCATTTCTTATTATAGTGGATATATTTGCAAAGGTCTCAACATTGTTTATTACACTCGGCTTATCAAAAAGACCTTTAACAGCTGGATAAGGTGGCCTCGGTTTTGGCATTCCTCTCTTGCCTTCAATACTGTGCATCAGTGCAGTTTCTTCACCACAGACAAATGCCCCAGCACCCATTTTAATAATCACATCTATTGAAAAACCACTGTCATAAACATTTTCACCTATAAGCCCTTTTTCTCTTGCATCCTCTATAGCCTTTTTAAGGTTTGTTACAGCAAGAGGATATTCTGCTCTTATATAAACATAAGCCTTTGATGCTCCTATAGCATATGCCCCGATAAGAATTCCCTCAAGCACTCTGTGTGGGTCCCCTTCTATAACAGCTCTATCCATAAAAGCACCCGGATCTCCCTCATCAGCATTGCATATGATGTATTTTTCATGGGAATCCTGTTCAAGCGCTAACTTCCACTTCTTTCCTGTAGGAAATCCACCACCACCACGACCTCTGAGTCCACTCCTTTCAACCATATCGCAAAGCTCAGTCTGTCTCATTGTTGTTATTGCCTTTAAAAAAGATACATAACCACCACGTGATACATACTCATATATAGACAGCGGATTTATAATACCACAGTTTTCTAAAACAAACCTTTTCTGCTTTGCAAAAAATGGATGTTTGTTTATAAATGGAACCTTATCCCATGGATTTGGACCATCAAACTGTCCAAGCAAAACTGCTTTTGCTGGCAGCTTCTTATTAAAAATACTATCCATTATTTCATAAACATTTGCTTCGCTTACCTTCTGAAAGCTTATTCTATTTCTATCCTCAAGCATTATATCCAGCAGTGGTTCACCTGCACAATATCCAATGCATCCAACATCAACTATCTCTGCATCTATCTTTTTTTCACCGAGATACTCCCTAACCTTTTCCTCAACCTTTCCTGCACCAGCGGCAAGCCCACAGGTTCCTGCCCCAATAAATATAACAGGTTTTTTAGGATTTATTCTTGTAAACTCATTAAAATTTCTATCAAAATCTTTACCAAAAAAAGAGTTTATAAATCTTTCCGATGCAAACTCAGGAAGTGTTTTTATAAATTTTAAAAGTTCATTCTTTTCCATTTTTGCTCTCCTTTTTCTTTATATCATCAATAAGCTTTTTTAATTTATCAGGTGTCATTGATGCATAAAACTCACCATTGATATTAACAACTGGTGCCAGTCCACATGCTCCCATACATGCAACTGTTTC
Source organism: Elusimicrobiota bacterium (assembly GCA_012517285.1). Classification (GTDB taxonomy): domain Bacteria; phylum Elusimicrobiota; class Elusimicrobia; order Elusimicrobiales; family UBA9959; genus JAAYVG01. The sequence goes on along the minus strand of JAAYVG010000045.1, from coordinate 15,898 downwards.
AATGCTAAACAGTCCATCCTTTGTTGTCTTCCCAGCCTTTATCTTCAAAATTTCCTCAACCATATTAAGACAGGATAAAGAACCCTTTACATGACAGGCTGTTCCACGACAAACCATTACATGATATTTGCCCTTTGGTTCAAATCTAAACTGATTATAAAATGTTGCAACCCCATACACCTTGCTTGAAGAAATCTTGAAATGTTTGGCTATTTCTTTAATAGCATCCATAGAAATATACCCATCGGTTTGCTGAACCTCCTGCAGTACCGGTATAAGGTAATCCCTTCTTGTGTAATTAAACTTTTTTAATACATTTTTTGCACAGGTTTTCATTTAGCCTCCAGAGTTTCATCTGCAAAATAAGCAGCCTTTTCTATTGATAGTGTTATGTCTATCTGCTCCACAAAGACATTCTCAGGAACCTGAATCATAACAGGAGCAAAATTAACAATACTTCTTATACCTGCTCTTACAAGGAGATCAGCTATTCTTTGGGCAGATTCCTGAGGTGTCGTTATTATTGCAACCTTTATTCTTTCTCTCTTTATATATTTTTCAACCTCTTCTATATTTAATATTGGAGTCCCTGAAAATATTCTTCCAGTTTTTTGAGCATCACTATCAAAAGCAGCCGCTATTTCAAGAGTTGATTTTCTTTTAAGAAAATATGAGAGTATGGCCTTTCCAAGGTTCCCGACTCCTATCAGTATAACCTTTGTTTTCCTCTCACATTTCAGATGTGAACATATTGCATTAAAAAACTCTTCAACAGAATATCCTGACTGGGGAGTTCCCTTTATCTCAAGGTCCATAAGATCCTGCCTTACCTGAGCAGGGCTAACTCCAACATATTTTGCAAGCTCGTGTGAGAATACAGACATATTTCCATCATTCATCTTCTTTTTGACATACTCAAGATATTTAAGCAATCGCTCTACAGTTTTATGCTTGGGTTTTCTCATAATTATTTTTTGCTCCCATCAACATTGATATCTTCTTTTTTAAGAGCAATAAGTTCATCAACCTTTTTTATAAATTCTTTTGGTTTTACAGGTTTTTCTATAAAAGCATCAACTGGTAGGTACTCCCCATCCTTTTCTGAAAACTTCTGATCTGAATATTTATTAACAGAGGTGAGCATCATTATTGGTATATATTTTGTTTTTTCATCCTTTCTTATATCATACACTGCATGAAATCCATCAGTGAAATCATCCATCATAACATCCATTATCACAAGATCAGGTGTTTTATCCTTTACAAGCCTGACACCATCCTTGCCATTTGTAGCTGTAAAAACTTCATACCCTCTTCCTTCAAGAATCACCTCAAGTGTTTCAAGTATATCCTTATCATCATCAACACATACTATCCTTTTCATAAACCCTCCTGTTTATTTATTAACCTTTAATTTTATGTTTAAGTTAAAGAACGTTATTTTTCTAACGTTGATTACAATATTAGTATAGCATAACGTTATATATTTGTCAACCCCCAGAATTATCTAATACGAGATGACTGCCAAAGCCGCTTCGTCACAGGCAGGAGATGAGCCTGAAAAAGTGAAAATTAATCTGTAATTCATCTGACTTACAAAATTAGAAATAGTTAGGGGGGCACTGAAAAAGTCCATTTGTACTACAGTTTATTGTTATTTGCTTAGGAAGAACTAAAAGTAACCGCATAGGTGACTTTTGATTAGCAGCACTTAATAAAAAAATGCAGGAGTCGGGAAATAGATATATTGGAACCAATTCCATCACAACTTCAAAAAAATATAAAATAAGAATTTTAAAAAATAAACTATTAAAATTAGGATATTATAAAAATTATTTTGATTAGATTAAGGATACAGAACTATTAAAAAATTTTTTAAATGTATAAAAATACCATTTTAAATATTTACTCATCCACTTCCACATCTTAAACCTTGATTTTCCTGATGTCCTATCTTTCCAAACCGATGGAAGTTCTGTTATTTTTCTGTTCATAACAAATGCCTTTGAAACAAGCTCTATTCCTACCTCAAAACCACCGTCACTTTCTATTTTTATACTATCAATAAAACTTCTGCTATACATTTTAAAACTGTTTGTTGGATCATGAGTATTTATTCCTGTTAAGAAATGAAGAGATAAACCCGCAAGCCTTGAGAGTGTTTTTTTTATAAAAGGTCCACCTATCTGTTTTCCTCCTCTCATATATCTTGAGCCACAGACCACATCATACCCATCATCATTCACAAGCCTGTACATCTCATCAACCACTCTAAGATCATCCGAGAGATCAGCCATCACAACCAGCACAGCACTTCCATTGGCGTTATCAAATCCTGTTTTTATTGCATTGAGAACTCCAATGCCATAAAAGTTTTTTATCAACTTTATCTCTGATTTATATTTACCTGATATTCTCTTTATTACAGGAATTGTTGTATCCTCATCCATATCATAAACGACAATAATCTCTGAATGAGTTTTTATTTTTAAATCTATCTCATTGAAAAGCTTTTCTATGTTTTCGGCTTCATTATATACAGGACAGACAATGCTCAGCATACGAGTTTATATAATACACCCCAAACCATAAATATTCCATATATCAACCACAATCTTATTTTTTGGAAATTTAATTTTTTTATATTCTTTATGTGGAGAGGCTATTATTATTATATCTGATTTCTTTATAAGTTCATACTGAGAAACAAAATCATTTTCTTTTATATAAACATCGCTTACAAAAACTTTTTTGGCTTCAAAACTCAGTATTTTTTTAAGCTTGTATGAAAGAGATTCCCTCTTATCATCCACATCAGCCTTAAAGGCCATACCAAGGATACCAACGCTCATCTCTCGAAGCTTGTGTGATATTTTTAATCTGTTTACTATATAGTTTGGAAGTCCTTCATTTAAAAGCATAGCAGCATGACCTAAATAAAAATTATTATTATTAAAGGCTGCAAGTTGCATTGCATCTTTAAAAAGACATGGACCTGCAGCAAAACCTGGGCGGGGAAGGTCTTTGGATCTTGGATAGTTATATGTCATTGCTTCATATATTTTATAAAAATTAGCCTTGTGATCATTTGCTATTATAAAAAACTGGTTTGCCGTAGCAAACTTTATATATCGCCATACATTTGTAAAAAGCTTTGCGAGCTCAGCTTCAACAGGTTTCAACCTTATTATATCAGTTGTAAGATCAAAAAAAAGTTCTTTTGCTTTTTTAAATCCTCTGTCAGTGACAGCAGAAACTATCTGAGGCAGCTCCCTTAACTCCTTTATTGCATATCCCTCTGCTATTCTCTCTGGACAGAATGCAACATCCACATTTATATCATTATCTTTAAACCATCTGCTTATCATATCAGTTGTTCCTGGATAAACAGTGCTTCTTAAAATTATTAGTTGCCCATTTACAAAATACTTTTTATATGATTCCATCGTTTTTCTTATAAGTTCAAACTCAGGATTAAGATGTTCATCAACAGGAGTCCCTATCACTATTATAACAGCTTGGCCTAATGATATAACGCCAGCATCTATTGAAAGTGAAAGCCTTTTATTTTTTAAAACCTTTCTTAATATTTTATCAGCACCATATTCTATAAATGGCATTTCTCCATGATTGATCTTATCCATCACATCTCTGTTAATATCAAGAGCACAAACCCTCTTACCAGCATCAGCCAACGAAATAGCAAGTGGAAGGCCAACGTGTCCAAAGCCTCCAATAACAACAACATCATATTGAAACATAAATCCTCCAACAGATTCTCGCCAATTTAATATAAAAATATAAAATAATAATTCTAAATTTTATTATACAACTTTTATATTTATGTTTTTTGATCTGTAATAACCCCTATTATCATCAGTAATAGTTTTAAAATATATATTATGAAATCCTTTTTTTAGTAAAATTGAATTAAATCTTACATAAAATTCATAATAATTTTGATGATTACAAAGTTTCTTTTTTAAATTATCTACAACTGGATAATAAAAAACAGGTATCTCATTTTTTTCATCCAGCACCATAACAACATCTTTTGCATGGGCTTGTTTTAAAAAAAATCCTGATATAAAAACACTATCGGTTTCATCAGGATTTATTTTTATCTGATAACCATCACCTGTTTTGACAATCCCATTTATAATAAAGTTGTCTTCTTCGCCGAGATAATTCATATTCGTAAAATCTATTACAGTATAAAAAACATTCAATTTATATCTTTCTAACACCGGGGCTAAAGAATTTATCATTTGAGGAGTATGTTTAAAACCTGATAAGATTTTTTGATATATTGATATATCTATATTTTTCAGGTATGATATCTGTTCAATATCGGGAATAAAAACTTTTTCATTTTGATATTTATAAGTCTTTAACAAATAAGCAAATTTAATGTTTTTATTGTATACATCAGTCCATTTAAAAAAATTTACGTAAGAGGTTATTATCTCAAATGAAATCAGGCACAACATTATAACACCATAGACGATATTTTTTTTTCTTAAAACCACAGATTTTATAATTAAAATATATAAACCGACAACACCAAAAACTGTTATTGTAACATATCTTGAAGCGATTGCCTGCCGAAAACCAAAACCAGATCGTGATACTGATATAATAAATGATGATAATAATGAGAAGAAAATAAGAGCTAATGGAAAAAATGAGGAATCTTTTTTATTTTTAAAAAATTTAACAATAAAATACATATACATAAGAAACAACAGCACCCCTATTATCAATGCCGAATATTTTTCTGTTGTTAAAGGGCTTCCCACTGATACAAAAAAATACAATAAAAAATTTATAGGATTTTTAATAAATGAGAACAGCGAAGGATGAGAAACAGGTTTAGAATATCCTAAAAGATAAAAAATAATAATAATAAATCCTGAAAAAATCCATATATATATTTTAGGTTTTTCTTTTTTTTGATTGATAATCAGAGCCAAAATGGCTATAAACCAGATGCCTATTCCATTGGCGAAGGAAAGGGATGATATTATAGCAGCAAGAATGGATATGATAAACAGTATATTATTTTGTTTTTCAACTAGATAAAACCCAAGTACAACAAAAAATACAGACATAGGAATCTGAAATTGCCAACCATAAAGCATATTCTCCCATTGTCTCAGATTGAATATTAAAAAAGAAATAAGTACAAAATGGGAAATCTTAAATCTTTCTCCTATCTCCTGTTTAATAACTTTGAATACTATGATAGAAGATAATACGAGAAAGAACCAGCTGAGAAATAGTTCAAACATTGTGTTATAATGAAACACCTTCGCTGATAAAAGCATAAATAATCTCGGGAAAAATATGCAGTGTTCATTATGAAATAATAATAAGTCCCTTATATGCAAAGTGCCTGTAAAAAATTTTTCAAAGAAAGGAACTATGGCCCATTGATCCCCCTGACAAACATTAACCCCATATATGTTTATTAAACAAGCAACTATAACTGGGGGGAGTAAAATAAAAATCCAGCCCCATAAGTTACCTATTTCAAAAAAACTATCAATCTTTTTGTATAAAGATGAGTTGCTAATTTTTCCCATTTTTAATTTTAATATTTTTAGCTATAAAATTATATGTATCATCAATAATATAATCTATTTTATATTCTGGCTTAAAACCAAAAATTCTTTTAGCTTTTTCTGATACCCCTATTCTAAATCTTACATCAGATGGTGGAACTGGAAGATGTTTAAACCCAGGAAATTTTTTATCAGGATTTATTCTCTTCCATATCTTTTGGGCTAATATTCCCATCTCAAACGTATTGTTGCCGCATATATTAAAATCATCGTTGATAATGTTTTTTTCAATCATCATAGAAACGGCTCTTGATATATCTTTTGCATGGGTGAATGTCCTTACCTGTTTTCCGTCACCAAATATTTCAAACGGAGACTGCATTATCATAGCCTTGTATACAAAATCAGGTATGACATGAGCCATTCCGAAATCTACTTCTCCATCCTTTTTTACGTTAGGAAGCTCTCCACTCCCAACAGCATTGAATGGCCTTACTATAAGATATTTAAGACCAAACTCAGTATTGGCCCCCCTAACCATATACTCACCAAACAATTTCTGCATACCATAGTTTGTAAATGGAACAATCTGATTTGTTGCATCCTTTTCAATAGCAGGTTTTGTCATTCTTTCATAAACCATTGATGATGAAAAATAGACAAAAACTGCATCATGGTTTACAGCAAGTATTGAATCAATGGAATGTGCTATTATCTGATTGTTATCCCTTGATATCTGATATGGAATTTTATGAAAATATTTTATCCCACCAATAAGCGCAGCAAGACAAAAAACATAATCATATCCCTTAAATTCTAATGGATACATCTGCCTTACATCTTTTATTATAAGTTTAAAATTTTTATTACTATAAAAATCATGTTCCAGAAAACCATACTTACTAAAATTATCAACAACCGTTACCTTGTTACCCTTTTCAAGCAACTCCCTTGTTATATAAGATCCTATAAAACCAGCTCCACCAAGTATCAAAATTTTTTTCATAATTCCTCCTATAAAAAACATATCCAGCAGTTATTTTACCATTTATAATACAAAAATTATTATATCCAATTGACTGTATAGCTTATTTAACTATCAAGTTCATACTTATATAGTTTGAGCATCCTGTGTTTTCATATATATCATTAGCACATGCCCTTAAATAAAATATATCCTTTGGCATATCTGATCTTAAAAATGATATAAAATACGGAGCTTCGTAAATATAACCGCTGAATTTTCTCCATTCAAGCCTGTCATAAGAAATTTCAATCCAACTTTTTGATATATCAGTTCCTATAACATTCCAGTTAAATGTATAATTATTACCGATATCATTATACTTAAAATTTTTGACAACAACCTTATAATCATTTTCAGAAATTAACTTTATTACTATTGCAGGTTTTATTCCTGATATGGGAGTATCAAGTGATGACTCATTTGTTGGGAGAGAGCCCTTTATTAAATGATTCACCCAGACATTTTCAAGACCATCGTCAAGATATGCAGCAGCGATAATAGGAGCCTTTGAAGAATCAATAAAACTTGATGATTGAGCCCATACTGCTATATAATTTTCCTTATTAGAAGAAAGCTTGTTCAATGGAATTTCACTCCAGAACCATTTTGAACTGGTCACATTTTTTACAGCTTCACCCTGAAGTGGTTCCATAGGAATATCAGTATTTTCTGCAACTACATACGATTGGCTTGGAAATACCGGACTCTGTGATATAGAAGCCATTATCTTGCCTTCCGTAGGCTCAAGGTCATAAGAATCAGGATAGCTTTTGTTTTTTGCTCTTCCAATCTTAACACCTATATAGGCATCAATGTAACCTGTGGTATCAACTGGTGGAAGTTTTACTATCCACGCATTATTAAAACCTATGTACCAATCAGCATGAAAACCACCGTTAGCATATAAATAATACTCGCTTAAATCTTCAACGATAGACACATACTTAACTGGCGGAAATTTATATGATTTCTGTTCCTGAGAAAAAAGCACAACGGTAAAAAAACATAAAAAAGATATAAAAAATAATACTTTTTTAATAAAATGCATATTGCCCTCCAATAAAACATAAATCAGATATCAAAAGACTGTGTCGGAATAAAAAATAAAAAAAAATTTATCCGCTAACTATTTTCTTACCACGACCACTATCCGCCACTTTGCTGTCCAATTATTCATTTATTTACTTTGTTTTTCAATCTGCTAATTTATTTTTTATTCTTTCAAAATCATCAAAAGAAAAATAATTTATAATTATTTTACCAGATGTTTCATTAATTGGTTTAATCTCCACTTTTGTTCCTAATTTTGATTCAAAATGTTTTTCCATTTCAATTATTTCAGGAGTTTTTTTGATACTCTGACGCTTTTTAGAACCATCCAAATTATTTATTGAATAAAACTGTTTTGCAATATCTTCGACATCTCTAACGCTAAGTTTTTCCGATATTATCTTCTGATATGTTTTCTTTCTTTCCTCAAGATCTGGTATCTGCATCAAAGCTCTTGCATGCCCCTCAGTGATAATATTGTTTTTTAATCCATCTATGATATCATCTTCAAGCTCAAGTATTCTTAACGTATTTGATATTGATGCCTTCGATTTTCCACAGTACTCTGCAATATCATTCTGGCTCATCCCCATATCTATCATTCTTTTATATGCAAAAGCCTTTTCAACAGGATTTAGGTCCTCTCTCTGTATGTTTTCAACAAGAGCTATTGTAAGCTTCTTATTATCACTTATATTGTTTCTTACTATTGCATCTATTTCGGTCCATCCCAATTCTTTGCATGCCCTGAATCTTCTCTCACCAGCTATGATTTCATACTTGTTTTCATTGATCTTTGTTACTATTATTGGCTGGGCAAGACCATTTTCTTTTATTGATTGAGCAAGTTCTCTTATTGAATCATCATCAAAGTTGTATCTTGGCTGAAATTTGTTTGGTATTATATCATCAATAGATATCTTATTTATTATATCAGCTTCTCTTTGATTTTCGTTAACCCTCGATATAAGGGCATCTATTCCCCTTCCAAGCGCTTTCTTTGCCATAATTCCTCCAATAAAACCAGAACTCTGACATCAGGAACAAAAGTCAAAATGAGTTCCCTTAAATTCTGATTTATGTCTCCCGACTTCTGTTTTCTAAGATCTTAATCCTCTCGTTTGTCTCTTAACTTATCACTGATCATTTTAATCCATCAAAAATTCATCTGTCATAGATATCTCAGATTTACTATAATCATCCGCACTTAGTCCCCGCCTTGACAAAAATTCTACTGCCAAATTTTTATAGGCCTTGGCTCCTCTTGAAGTAGGGTCGTAAATAAATATTGGTTGACCAAAGCTTGGAGACTCAGCAAGTCTTATATTTCTTGGTATAACGGTTTTATAAAGCCTTTCACCATAAAATTTTCTTATCTCCTCAAGAACCTGATTGGCTAAATTAATTCTTGAGTCAAACATCGTTATAACAGCTCCATCAAGTTTTAACTCAGGATTCAATGCCTGTTTTATCTTTTCTACTGTTGATGTAAAGTAAGCAAGACCTTCCATAGCATAATACTCACACTGTACAGGAACAATAATACTATTAGAAGAGTTAAGTGCATTAACAGTTAAAAGCCCCAATGACGGAGGGCAGTCTATGATTATAAATTTATACATATTCCTTATAGGTTCAATAGTTTTTTTAAGCACTGATTCCCTTGAAAACTCACTTACAAGCTCTATCTCAGCCCCAGCTAAGTTATGATCTGTTGGGAGTATATCAAGCCATTCTATTGATGTCTGCATTATTGCATCCTCAATCTTAACAGTTTCAGATATAGCATCATATATCGTTTTGATACCATTCTTTACTTCTATGCCAAGGCCAGAAGTGGCATTACCCTGAGGATCAAAATCTATAACAAGCGTTTCAAAGTCAAAGCTTGCAAGAGCAACTGCTAAGTTTATAGCAGTCGTAGTTTTTCCAACACCACCCTTTTGATTAGCTATGCATATAACTTCAGACATAACACTCCCTTAAGTTTTCACGTGAAAACTTTTATAATAAAATTATAGATAAAAAAAGGCATAAAGTCAAATTTAGCATCAGGATGAAAACGGATTCATCGGGATGTAAACAGATAAATTAGTTGTTTGGTTATCTGGTTGTTTACTTATTTTGAAAGAAGGGGCGGAAGTAACCTACAATATTTGAATAAAGTTTTCACGTGAAAACTTTTTATAAACAAGATTACAGATAAGAAACATTGCAGGAAGCACTAAAAAAGTTATTTGGTTTAATCATCAGGATGAAAACGGATTCATCGTGATGTAAACAGATTTAATAGTCGTTTATTTATCCGGTTGTTTAGGAAAGAACCGGAAGTAACCGCATAGGTTACTTCGAGTTTGGTTAGATGGAGATCTGTCGCTTTCCTCTTAACCTCAATTTTAATCTTTTTTATTGTCCTAAACCCCTACCGCTAAGCTTTTTCAGTGACCCATAGTTATTGGTTTATAGTTTTTACTCCACAAAAAACTGAGGAGTTTTCCACCAAGAAAACTCCTCAGTCAAATGTTACAGATTTACCAATGTAAATAGTTCAATCCTTTATTTTACGAAAACAAAGAAGTACTGGATAAAATCGTAGAGATCACAGTTAACAAGCTTTAGACTTACAGAAGCGTTGTTCATCTGACCTTTAAGATCGCCCGATACTTTATCAAAGACCAAGTTGACATCAGCACTGTTTAGATTACCCTTTATATTAACTATATTTTCACCAGCAACGCCTTCTTTCATATCAAAGGCAAGATTTACAGGCAAGCTATTATATATTCCAGTCAATTCGCCATTTTTCCATACAAGATTATATTCTAATGGCGACTGTCCAAGGTTTCCTTCCATTGATATTGCTTCAGGAGACCACTTAAAATTAACATTAATAGAATCGTTACCTATATTTCCATTTATTAACATATTATCATTATCAATCTTAATCTTAACCTCTTTTGATGAAATATTGCCTGTTATTGTCCATGCTATCTTGTTTATTGTTATATTAACCTGTCCTTTACCTATTGTTCCATTTATCGTCCCAATTCTTGTAGCATACGATTTATTTAATTTTGTATTATTTTTTAATACAAAATTATCTTTAACACTGCTCTCTATAGCAGGTTTTGGCTCTGAGACGCTTAAATTTGTAAAAGCGTTCCTGTTAATGTTTAAATCACCATATGCCTCAGTCTGGGCATAAACGTTTGCCACCAAAAACAACACAGATAAAACTCCTATACCTTTTATTTTCATACTTACCTCCATAAGATAAAAAACGACAACATCATAACTGCTTTTTTATATGTATAATTGTTTCCCAAGTGAAACATGTTTGTAATGCATATCTTTATATTATAATTTTATATAATTATTATGATTTTTTCAATAAGCTAAGGACCTAATAAGATTAAATATTGGTTTTCATATCAAAATAGGAAAAAAGACCTATTATATTAGTATTCTAATACTAATATATTTATTTAACTTTTTATTTTTTTTTAAGTAAAATATAATTAAGAAAATATAGAAGTGACAGGGAAGAGGTTAATCAAATAAAGAGTTGTATAAGTTTTTTTCTTCTAACCTCTGATATCTGTCATCTGAGTTCTGATTAGTCGGAGGGTTATATGAAAAAAATTATTATTTTTATTACAAGCCTGTATATATGCTCATTTTTGGCTGCGACTGAAAATCTTGATGTAAAAGGCAGCGAGATTAAATTAAAAGAAACACCGACAGCTACTGCAACCATAGACAGCAGCATTTCAAGGGACATCTTAATATATTCAACAGATGAGGAGTTTACATTTGAAAGCGATGCTAAAAAGGAGTGTGATAACAGAAGCAGCATACTGAAAAACTATGGGATTTCTATTATGGGTTGCAATGTTTCAGAAAAGGGAAACAACTATACATTTACAATAGAATATCTTCCTGAGCTAAAAAATACTGATTCACTTAATTCTGTTTTAATCAAGGAATACACTCCTCAAAAAACATACTGGAACGAGAACTTAGCAAAGACAGAGTTATCAAACTCTGCTGGAAGGTTTAAAAATTCTCCATTGAAGGTGATAGATTCTAAAACAACAGAGGAGGGGAATGAATATTCTTTTAAAATAATATACTCAGTTAACAATATTTTAAAAAGATCAAAGACATACTATGCAATGTTTAAAGATTTTGTTTATGGCAAATATACATTTGAGAGTGATGCTAAAAAAAACATAAATGGAATTATAAACACTCTAAAACAATCAGGAATAAATGCTGTATCAGGAAGCGTAGTTCCTTCTGATGATGGGAACTATTCAATAAAGATAACATATCTGATAAAAACAGAGGAGTTGAATAAGATATCAGAGAGACCTGAATATATAATAGAAAACTACAGATCAGAGGAAACTTTTCCTTTTGAGAACAATGCCTTAAATGAAGGGAAAAAGAGAATTGATGCTTTTACAAAAGCAGGAATTTCTGTTGTTCATAACTACGCATACCAAATAGATAATGACTGGTCATTTGCTATAGATTATGCTGTTAAAAATATATACAGGTTTGGAAATTTTGCTGGGAAAGAATTTTTGATCAAAAGATATGACAATCCACAGAGCTTTGATTTTGAAAGTGATGCTAAAAAGGCGATGAATGAAAAGATAAATAACTTTAATTCAGCATCTATGTATGTTATATCATCAAAAATATATGAGGTAGGAAATAATTACTCTTTTTATATAGAGTATATAGAAAAACAACAGATAAGCGATAATAACAATAACCATCAGATAAAATGATTTATAACATAGAAAAAATAGGTGAGATAAAACTTGTAAGAGAGATTGGCGAGGGTGGTATGGGTGTTGTTTATGAGGGTTATGATACCTCGCTTGATAGAAAAGTCGCTGTAAAGTTTATGCTCCCAAACACCCTCACTGCTGTCGGAAAAAAAAGATTTTTGAAGGAAGCGTCTGCGATGGCAAAAATAAACCATCCGGGAATAATAAATGTCTATTCATATGGTGAGACAGAGATTGAGGGGAAAAGGATTCCTTATTTTGTAATGGAGTTCATAGAAGGAAAATCACTTCAGGATGTCATAAACAGAATAAAAATACTAAAAGAGAACAGCCCAAAAGAGTTGAAGGAGTTTGGTTATTTAGATGAAGTTGTCAATGGCTATGATAACTATTTCCTTCAAAACTTCAATAATCTTCCTTTAAAGGATAGCAAATGGCTGGACAATTCGCTGAGCCTTATATCCTCTGTTTCAGATGCACTTTACGAGATGCACAATATTGGAATAATTCACAGGGATATCAAACCATCAAACATACTTATATCAAGAAAGGGGGTGAGGTTGGCTGATTTCGGGCTTGTTAAGTTTTCAAGCTCAAACAGCATAACCACTCAGGAAAATTTTTTAGGCACTATAAAATACACCGCTCCAGAGATTTTTTCAAAGGGAAAACCTACGGTTAAATCTGATATGTACTCGCTCGGTGTTGTGTTTTATGAGCTTTTAACAGCAACCCATCCATTTGAATACCTCTCATCCGAATCCCCTGGATATATAGTAAACAGCATAATAAAAGGTGATGTGAAACCTCCTGACGAGTTGAATGATTCTATTCCAAAGTCAGTTTCAAAGATAGTTATGAAGATGCTTTCAAAAAATCCTGATGAAAGGTATGAAACAATGAAGGATGTATCTGAGGCAATAAGATCACATAGGAAAAGCGGCGGGATTAACAGAATAATAACAAACATAAGGGATATATTCTCAGATGAAACAGAAAAAGACCAAAATATTTCAGAAACTGATAAAGAGATATCAAATGAATATTTGAACAAGGCTGTTAAGTCATATATTTCGATAAATTTCTCAGAGTCAATAGGATATATAAAGGAAGCATTGTATTTAAATCCATTCAATCTTGATAACTACATAGTTTATATGATAATAAAAACTCATGGATTTTGTTTTGCTAAAAAGATAGAAGCAAATATTAAACTGCTAAAGGATAATAGAAAAAGATTTATAAACGAAAGGGATAATGAAAAGTTAGAGATAATAATAAGAAACCTTGAAGATGATAAAAAGTGGATTGATTATGCGCTAAACTATTCAAAGAAATACACCGAACCTCTCATATATCAACTGATTGCAAGATCATCATCAAAATATGCTGAAGAGTATTACAGAAAATTATTAGAGTTTGATGATTTTAAAAACTTTGCAAATGTTGTGCTCTTAATGCATCAAACAAAAAATAGCGAGGAGTTTGTTAAAAAATGTATTGAATTAAAAAAAGAAAATAATGAAAACAATTTTCTATTAGATATCATGCTGACAGAACATTATTTATGGGAAGTTTTCAACTTGGATAAGGCAAGAGAAGAAATTGATGAGTTAGAAAAAAAATTTCCATATCAGGAAGGAGTAATTGATTATAGACACAGGCTTGAGGTTATTGAAAAAAGATATGAACAGGCAATAACAACGGTTCAACGACTAATAGGAGTATCAGAAGAGGATTATAAGTTTAAGGGATACTATGAACTCTATCTCCTTTACAGCAGGCTCAATGAAAACGAAAAAGCATTAAAGTACTTAAATATTGCAAAGAATATGACCGATGAAACAGTTTTAACAATATCTGAGATAGACAATATTACAAAGAATATAGACATAGAGCAGTTCGATCTTATAAACAAAAGCCTATTAAAACTTGCTTATTCAGTGTTTCAAAAGAATTTTATTGATCATCTAATTGAGTCAGCAACTCTTTGGTTTTTTAAGGTCAATCTCAAAATGTTTGTTGTTGAAAGCAGTGGCGAATGTTTGATGGCATATATAACATCAGGGAGTTCAGCAAGAATTGATTTCATACCATTAGGAAACTTTTATGATATAGATGGCAACCTTTTAAAGACAAGGTATAACAAAGTAAGTGACAATGACTTTTATGTTGAGATTACCAACAACAAAAAATATGATAATAACTTTTATTCATCAGCCATATTTATAGGAAGCAAGCCTGATGCTTTAACAAAAAAGAATGATGACACATATCTTTTTTCATACACGGAAAACATAAACGGTGCAAGAATAGCCATAAGGATTTTTGCGATAGATAAGTCATTTAAAATTGTCTCGTCAGACCTTGTCAATGCAAAGGAATTTGATACTAATGAGTATAAAATAATTATGGTTTTTGTGGATACGCTTTCTAACTACTCAAAAAAAGATTTCAATGTTCATTTAGAACTTAAGAAAATGAAATGACATCTGAGTTTTTTATTGACTAATCAAATAAAAACTTGTATTATAATTATATGATGATACTATTATGTAAAATCCTATTTTAATATGTTGCTCACCTTTTTTATAAAATCAAAACATACAATTATAAATAAAAGTAAAAGGAGGATAAATTGTCCATAGAAAAAAGATACAGGGTTAACAATCAGATAAGAGTTCCACAGGTTCGTGTTATAGCTGCTGATGGAACGATGTTAGGGGTTAAGCAAACATATGAAGCTGTTAATATAGCAAGATCAGCTGGTCTTGATCTTGTTGAGATATCACCAACATCAAACCCACCAGTCTGTAAAATAATGGATTTTAATAAATTTTTATATTCAGAAGAGAAAAAGGAAAGAGAGAACAAAAGAAAGCAGAGGGAAAGTGAATTAAAAGAGATCAGAATAAATCCGAGAATTGCTCAGCATGATCTTGATACAAAAATAAGACATATGGAAGAATTTTTAAAAAGAAATGATAGAGTAAGGGTTTCTCTTATGTTTCGTGGGAGAGAAATGCAGCATAAAGACTTGGGGGAAAACCTTCTAAACAGCATACAAAGCAAACTGTCCGATATAGCAGAACTTGACGGGAAGGTTAACAACACAGGTAATAAGATAATAATAACCTTAAAACCTAAAAGGATGTAAAAGAGAGTGTTTTTGTAATCCCGCCATTCCTACCGCAGGCCAGACTGACATCAGTTAAGCAAGATAGAACGGTAATATTTTGATTGATTTTCTACTTATTCTTCGATAACATTTTACGTGATTTGATGCGTATTTAGCATTTTCTAATACTGAAATACCTGACTTTGCCCACAATTTTATAGACTAACCGTTCCAAACCCGAAGTAACCGCGTAGGTTACTTCGGGTTTGGATAAATTTATGATTATATTTTAATATTATTTTGTTGCTAACCAAAAGTAACCTACGCGGTTACTTTT